>JAKOTS010000019.1 GCA_029777095.1 Actinomycetes bacterium
GGCGCGTTTCTGCCCGCGCAAGACGAGGTATTTCCTGATCGCGATCACTTTGGGCGCATCTTCTACAACCAGGCGCAAATGTCGGCCGAGCGCATCCCGCAGATCGCGGCGGTGCTCGGCTCGTGCACCGCCGGCGGCGCCTACGTGCCCGCGATGAGCGACGAGACCGTGATCGTGCGCGGGCAGGGCACGATTTTTCTCGGTGGCCCACCCCTCGTGAAAGCTGCGATCGGCGAGGTCGTCACGCCCGAGGCGCTCGGCGGGGGCGAACTGCACGCCCGCGTCTCGGGGGTCGTCGATCACCTGGCCGAGAACGATGACCACGCGCTTGAGATCGTGCGCGACATCATTGGGACGCTCCCGCCGCCCGCCGCGCCCGCGTGGACCGTGTGGCCAAGCGCCGATCCGCTGGTGTCCGCCGACGAACTCCTCGGTGTCGTGCCCGTCGATGTCAACCAGCCCTATGACGTGCGCGAGGTGATCGCCCGGCTCGTCGATGCGAGCGCGTTTCACGAGTTCAAGCGCGAATTCGGCGAGACGCTGGTGACGGGGTTCGCGCGCATCGACGGGCATCCGGTGGGCATCATCGCGAACAACGGCGTGCTCTTCAGTGAGGGCGCCCAGAAGGGGGCCCACTTCATCGAGCTGTGTGACCAACGCGGCACACCGCTGTTGTTTCTGCAGAACATCTCGGGCTTCATGGTGGGGCGCGAGGCCGAGGCCGGCGGCATTGCCAAGCACGGCGCCAAGATGGTCACGGCCGTGGCGACAACCCGCGTGCCAAAACTGACCGTCATCATCGGCGGCTCGTTCGGCGCCGGCAACTACTCGATGAGTGGACGCGCCTCCTCCCCGCGCTTTCTGTGGATGTGGCCGGCGGCCCGCATATCGGTGATGGGCGGCGCGCAGGCCGCTTCGGTGCTCGCGACGGTGAAACGCGAACAGTACGAAGCGCGTGGCGAGCAGTGGGATGCCGCGGCCGACGCAGCAGTTCAGGCACCCATTCGCGACCAGTACGAAGCGCAGGGGAGCCCCTACTATTCGACCGCGCGGCTCTGGGACGACGGCATCATCGACCCCGCCGACACCCGGCGCCTGCTGAGCCTGGCCCTCGATGTGTGCAGCCGCACGCCGCTGCCCGAACCTCGCTTCGGCCTGTTCCGGATGTGATCGCCATGCCGAAATCAACGCTCTCGAAACCGCCATTTCACACCGTGCTCGTCGCCAACCGAGGCGAGATTGCGCGGCGGATCATCCGCACGCTGCGGCGTCTCGGCATCCGCTCGGTCGCCGTATATAGCGATGCGGATGCCACGGCCGCCCATGTGCAAGAAGCCGACATTGCCGTGCGGCTCGGCCCCGCGCCCGCCACCGCCTCGTATCTTCGCGCCGACGCGATCATCGCGGCCGCGCGTGACACGGGCGCGGAGGCCGTGCACCCGGGGTATGGATTCCTCGCCGAAAACGCCGACTTTGCGCGCGCCTGCGCCGAGGCAGGGCTGGTGTTCGTCGGGCCCGGGGTCGAGGCGCTCGAGATCATGGGCGACAAGATTCGGGCGAAGGCGCACGTCGCGGCCTTCGGCGTGCCGGTGATCGCGGGGGCGGCGGAGCTCGAACCCGGTGCGGGCGGGGAGGCGGAGCTTGTGGCTGCGGCATCCGCTCTCGGTTTTCCGTTGCTTGTGAAGCCCTCGGCCGGCGGCGGCGGCAAAGGCATGCAGGAGGTGCGCTCGGCGACTGAGCTTCCGGCGGCCCTCGCCGCCGCACGGAGGATCGCCGCCGCGGCGTTTGGCGACGACACGCTCCTGCTCGAGCGGCTGATCGAACGCCCGCGGCACATTGAGGTGCAGGTGCTGGCCGACGGGCACGGCACCGTCATCTCGCTCGGTGAGCGCGAGTGCACCCTGCAGCGGCGGCACCAGAAGGTGGTCGAAGAGGCGCCGTCACCGATGATCGATTCCGTCACCCGGCAGCGCCTTGGCGAGGCGGCCTGCGCCGCTGCGCGCAGCGTCGATTACGTGGGCGCCGGCACGGTCGAGTTTCTCGTTTCCGCCGAAGCGCCCGACGAATTCGCCTTCATCGAGATGAATACCCGGCTCCAGGTCGAGCACGCCGTGACCGAGCTGGTGACCGGCATCGACCTGGTCGAACAGCAGCTCCGCATCGCGGCCGGTGAACGGCTCGGTCTCGGGCAAGACGACGTACACATCGACGGGCACGCGATCGAGGCGCGGGTCTATGCCGAGAGCCCCGAGCGCGGATTTTTGCCAGCAACGGGCCGCATGTTGTGCTGGCATGAGCCGCACGGTGAGGGAGTGCGGGTGGATGCCGCGGCCCGCACCGGCGACAGCATCACCGCCGACTACGACCCGATGATCGCCAAGGTGATCGCGCACGGCGACGACCGCGAACAAGCGCTCGCACGGCTCGATGCGGCCCTCGCCGACACCGTGGTGCTCGGGCTCGACACCAACATTCGCTTCCTCCGGGTGCTGCTCGCGGAAGACGCGGTGCTGGCAGGCGAGCTCGATACTGGCCTCATTGCGCGGATGCCGCAGCTGCTGCCACGTACGACCGCACCCGCCGCGGTGCTCGGGGCCGCGGCGTCGACGTTGGCGGCGGCGCTCGCGCTCGACGAGGCGCTGGACGACAGAGTTGCATCCGCTGCCTCGCCGACGTGGTTGCGCGCCGATGCGTGGCGGATCGGCGGCGCGCAGCCGCGAACCTTCACGTTCTTGGTCGGCGATGGCGAGCCGCCCGTCGAGGTCGCCGTGGCACCTGGCGAGGAGGGCATCTCCACGGCCCGCGCCGAAGATGGCAACATCTGGGTGCACGCGGCGGGGGAGACGTACGAGCTTCGCCCGTGGAGTCGGCGCGAGTTGCTCGAACGGCAACTCGCCGGGCGCGTTCGGGCCGAGGCATCCACCGTGCCAGACGTTCGTGCCCCCATGCCGGGAACCGTCGTTGCCATCGCTGTCGCGACCGGCGATCTTGTTGCGGCGGGCGACACGCTCGTGACGATCGAGGCGATGAAGATGGAGCACCCCGCGACCGCCCCGCACGCCGGTGTCGTGCATCTGGGCGTTGCTGTCGGCGACCTCGTGGCACGCGATCAAGTCGTTGCACACGTTGTCGCAGCACCAGCCGAAGGAGACATCCCATGAGCCACAGCACGCACGAGGGGGCCGGGGTGCCACTGCAGAGCGATGCGTTGCTCGGCGACGAGGAACGGCAACTGCGCGCGGTCGTGACCGCGTTCGCCGACGAGGTCATCGCACCGCAGTCGTATGAGGCCGATCGCACGCACACCCTCTCGCTACCGATTGTTCGGCAAATGGGCGAGCTCGGGCTGTTTGGTCTTCCGTTCCCCGAGGAGGTGGGCGGGCAGGGCGGGGGCTACTTCTCGCTCTGTCTTGCGATCGAGGCGATCGCCCGGGTTGATCAATCGATGGCGATCACGCTCGAGGCGGGCGTGGGCCTGGGCGCAATGCCACTGTTTCGTTTCGGTAACCAGGCCCAGCAGCAGCGATGGTTGCCGGATCTCATCGCGGGCCGCGCACTCGCGGGCTTTGGCCTGACCGAGGCTGAGGCGGGTTCCGACGCTGGCGCGACGCGCACGCGAGCTCGCCTCGACGGCGACGACTGGGTGATTAACGGCAGCAAGCAGTTCATCACCAACTCGGGCACCGCGATCACGAGTCTCGTCACCGTGACCGCCGTGACGGGGGAGCGCACGCGCGCCGATGGCAGCGTCGGCAAAGAGCTCTCGACGATTATCGTGCCGTCGGGCACGCCCGGGTTCACGGTGGAGCCCGCATACGACAAGGTCGGGTGGCACGCGAGCGACACGCATCCGCTCACGTTCATTGATGCGAGGGTGCCCGCGACCAACCTGCTGGGCGAGCGGGGCCGGGGGTTCGCCGGCTTTCTTGAGACTCTCGATGAGGGGCGGATCGCGGTGGCGGCCCTCGCGACGGGCGCGGCGATCGGATGCCTCGAACAGGCGATCTCCTACGCGGGCGCCCGCACGGTCTTTGGTTCGCCGCTCGGCACCCGCCAGCACATCGCGTTCATGATCGCGGGCATGCAAGCCCGGGTGCACACCGCGCAGCTCGCGTGGCAGCACGCGGCGCGGCTGCGAGATGGTGGGCATCCGTTCAAAGTTGAGGCGGCGATCGCGAAACTCGTGGCCGGCGACGCTGCCATGGCGAATGCCCGAGAGGCCACCCAGATCTTTGGCGGCAACGGGTTCATGAACGAGTTCGTTGTTGCCCGGCACTACCGGGATTCGAAGATTCTCGAGATCGGTGAGGGCACGACGGAGGTGCAGCTGATGGTGATTTCACGCGAACTGGGGTTGGGGGAAGATCGTGGATGAGCCCGGAGGCCGCGCGATCGAGCAGCGGGGGCTCTATTTTGAGGAATTCGAGCTCGGCGCGCGTTACCTGCACAACCCCGGACGCACCGCCACCGAGGCCGACAACGTGCTGTTCACCACCCTGACGATGAACACCCAAGCACTGCACCTCGACGCCGCGTTTGCGGCGACCCAGCCGTTCGGGCGGCCCCTCATCAACTCGATGTGGACCCTTTCGACGATGGTCGGCGCCTCGGTCGCCCAGCTCACCCAGGGCACGCTGGTGGCCCAGCTCGGCATGCGAGAAATCTCATTCCCGCACCCGCTCTTCGCGGGCGACACCCTCTATACCGAGACGACCCCGCTCACGGCCCGGCTCTCTGCCTCACGACCGGGCCAGGGCATCGTCGTGCTGGCTCACACGGGCCGAAACCAGCGTGGCGAGGTGGTCGCAAGGGCGAGCCGTACAGCGTTGGTGTGGTGCATTGGGCGGGGCGGGGCATCCACATGACATTCGCACTCGGCCCCGCGCTCCTGTTTTGTCCGGCCGACCGGCCCGATCGCTACGCGAAGGCCCTCGAGCGCGCGGACGCAGTGATTCTCGACCTCGAAGATGCCGTCGCGCCCGGTGCGAAGGCAGCCGCGCGGGAAGCGCTGGCAGATCGCGCGACCGCGCTCGACCCGGCGCGCGTGATCGTGCGTGTGAACCCGGCGGGCACGACAACGTGCGACCTCGATCTCGAAGCGCTCGCGAAGACCTCGTACCGGCGCGTGATGGTTGCGAAGGCCGAAGATCCGCGCGGGCTCGACGCGCTCGACGGCTTCGAGGTGATCGCGCTGTGTGAGACGGCGCGAGGCGTCGCGGCGGCAGAGGCGCTTGCCGCACACCCCAGCGTCGTCGCCCTGATGTGGGGCGCCGAAGACCTCGTTGCGTCTATGGGTGGCACCTCGAGCCGCGACGCGAAGGGGCAGTACCGCGACGTCGCCCGCCACGCCCGCGCGCGGGTGCTCCTTGCCGCGGCGGCGCACGACCGCGCGGCGATCGACGCCGTCTACCTCGACATTGCCGACCGTGCAGGGTTGCAAGACGAGGCGATGGATGCCGCAGCCTCAGGATTCACCGCGACCGCGTGCATCCACCCATCGCAGGTCGAGACGATCCGGGCAGCCTTCGCGCCGAGTCCCGATGCGATCGCTCGGGCATCAAGACTCCTGGATGCCGCCGCCAGAGCGGGCACCGGGGTGTTCGTGTTCGATGGGCTCATGGTCGACAGCCCGCTCCTGCGGCACGCGGAGGCGACCCTGCGGCGGGCGGGAGTGCTGGGGCCAACGCGTTAGAGCTGCGGCAACTCTGCGGCGAGCGCGGTCAGCACTTCGCTCGTGCCGGCATCGATCTTGACGGCCGCGCGGGCATCGGCACGGGTTTCGCCACGGTTCACAATCACCACCGGCAGCTCGCGCCTGCGCGCACGCTCGACGAGCCGAATGCCCGAGTTCACCACCAACGACGACCCGGCGACCACGAGCGCCTCGCTGCTGTGCACGATCGCCTCGGCCTCGCGAAAGCGCTCGGCCGGCACAAACTCGCCAAAGAAGACGACGTCGGGTTTGAGCACGCCCCCACACACGGTGCAATCAGGAACGATGAATCCATCGGCCGACTCGGGGCGCACGTCGCCATCCGGGCCAAGTGCAACCTCCGGCGAAACCGCGATCCAGGGGTTTTGTCGCTCGAGCTGCTCCGAGACGTCCTCGCGCGCAAAACTCTGACCGCACCGCAGGCAATTCACCCGGTTCATCGTGCCGTGCAGGTCGACCACGCGCGCGCTCCCGGCCCGCACGTGCAGGCCGTCGACGTTTTGCGTGACGACGCCGGTCGCGATGCCCCGCTGTTCAAGCTCTGCGACTGCGCGGTGGCCCGCGTTTGGCTGGATCGTCGAAAACCGGTGCCAGCCGAGGTGACTGCCGATCCAGTAGCGACGCCGGGCTGCGGCATCCGCCAAGAATTGTGGACCGGTCATGGGCGCGTTTCGAGGCGGCGTCCCCACCCCGCGATAGTCGGGAATCCCGCTGTCGGTAGAGACGCCTGCACCGGTGAGGAACGCGAGCCGCCGCCCCGACAACACCTCAACGGCACGTGCAAGCGACTGCTCGGCCGCGGCATCCAACTCACCGACCTGCTGTGTCACGCGCGTCTCCTTCGCATCGATGCGAGTCTACGCACCGGTGCGCGGCGAGCGCCGAGGGGTGGCAAAGTGGATGCTGCGCCCACCGCGCACCCGAAAGGACCCCCATGCGAGTAATTCGCCTCTCTGCGGCCGACGGCGACACCCTCGCCGCGGCCCTTACCGACTACCGCGACCTCACCGATGTGGCGTTGCGGCGCGTGACGGAACCCGCGGAGGGGCTCTACATCGCGGAGTCGGCGAAGGTGATCGCGAGGGCCATCGCCGCGGGCCACGTGCCGCGCTCGGTGCTGCTGCAGGAGCGCTGGCTCGGCGATATCGAACCGCTCCTCGAAGCGCATCCCGACGTGCCCGTCTACGTCGCGCCGGCCGAGAGTATCGAGGCGATCACAGGGTTCGACGTGCACCGCGGCGCGCTCGCCTCGATGCAGCGACCGGTGCTCGCAGACCCGCGCGAGTTGCTGCATACTGCCCGGCGCGTGGTCGTGCTCGAAGACATCGTCGACCACACCAACGTGGGTGCAATCTTCCGTTCGGTCGCGGGGCTCGGCGCCGACGCCGTCTTCGTGACGCCACGCTGTGCCGATCCGCTCTATCGCCGTAGCGTGCGGGTGAGCATGGGCACCGTGTTGCAGGTGCCGTGGACCCGCCTGCCCGAATGGCACGAGGCGCGCCCCATTTTTGAAGAGGCGGGATTCCACATCGCCGCGTTCGCGCTTGCCAATGACGCCGTCTCGCTCGATGTGTTCGCCGCGGACCCACCCGAGCGGGTCGCCCTGCTCATGGGCGCCGAGGGCGATGGCCTCAGCAAGCGAGCCCTTGCGGCCGCCGACAGTATCGTCTCGATCCCGATGCTGCACGGCGTCGACTCGCTCAACGTTGCCTCTGCCAGCGCCGTCGCGTTGTGGGCGCTACGGCGCTAGCGCGGGGCAGCGCCGCTGAGAGTCGTCCGCCCAACTCGATCGCGTGCTTCTCCAGCAGATGCCACGAGGCGTAGCCCGCCGCGGTCGACAGCACCAGCACGACGATGATGTTCCAGCCCAGGGGTAATGGCCCCCACAGTGCGATCAGCGCCTGCTGGATCGGGAACGCCCACAAGTACATTCCGTACGACGGATCACCCGCTCGACGCACCATCCTTGCCACGCCATTGGTGCGCGATCCCACGGCGACCACCGAGTACGGCACGACAAGGCTCGCGGCGATCAAGCCTTGGTCGCCGTCGATGAAGAGCAGGGCGGCCATTCCGGCCAGCCCCGGCCACAGGGCAAGCGCTCGGGCGCCCGCACCTTCGCGAGCAGTGACCCCACTAATAAGAACACCACGGCGATCGCGGTAATCCGGAGCGGGCGCTCGATCGGCAGCAAGATCGTGGTGCTCAGCAGCCCCGCTGCCAGCACTGCTCGGGTGATGAAACTGAAACGTGCGCCCACGATGCCGAGCAACACGATCACGAGGTAGCAACAGAACTCGGGCCCCAGGCTCCACAGCGAGCCGTTCACAGCCCGCTGGTCATTCTCTAAGAACAGTCCCGGTAGGTCGTACTGCGCGAACAGCGTCATGTTCAACAGGTATTGCCACGTCTGGCCCGAGCCCCAGTAGCCGGCTGCGGGAAACACCGTCAGCAGCGGGCCAACAACGAACACCGTCACCAGCACAACCAGGATCAGCGCCGGGAAAATCCTCAGGCACCTCCGGATCATGAAGACGGCAGGTCTGGGGGAGCGAGCCCAGCTCACGCTGAGGAGATATCCACTGATCGAGAAGAAGATGTAGACCCCGAGGTGGTGAATCGTGACGCCGCCCAGCGTCGGCACGCCGGGGATGCCGAGCAGCGACCACGAGTGTCCGACCACGACCATCGCCGCGGCGACGAGCCGCAGCACGTCGAAGAAGTTGGAAGGTCGCACGTCGAGTCGCCATCAAGCGCTCGGACAATGACCGACGCAGACGGTGAAGCTATTCGGAGAGCTGGCCGGCCAGCACCGATCGTGCGCGCGAGAGCCGGCTGCGCACGGTCGCTGCCCGCTTGCCGAGGATGGTCGCGACTTCTTCCTGGGTGAAGCCTTCCCAGTAGACGAGCGTGATGATCTCCTGGTCTACTGCAGGCAGCGCTGAGATGAGCTGGCGGACGTGTGCTGCCAGGTCTGGAGCGAGCCCCGAGGCGGCACCGTCGAGGTCAGCGGTCAGGTCTGTGGTGATGTTCGCCCGCAGCCGGTCGCCGAGAGCCACGCGGCGACGCCCGCCGCGGCGGTGCTGCGAAAGCACATTCCGGGCGATTCCGAACAGCCACGGTTTGATTGACTCTGGAGCGATACCTTCGCGCTTCGAGCTTTTCCACGCTGCAAGGAACGTCTCGCTGACGAGATCCGCGGCGTCCTCCTCCGGAGTCACCCGCCTGATGAAAAAGCCGAGCAACGCGGGCGCCGCATCCTTGAATGCCTGCGCTATGTCGGCAGTGCCTTCCGTGAGCGGCCTCTGCGGCACGATCGTGGTCACCGGAGCTGCCCAGTGCAGTCGCTCGTCAACTCTGCGCCGCCGCTCCCGCTGATGTTGAGCTCGACGAGCGTGTCTGTGAGAAGGAACGACACGAGGGAGAAGTTGAACGCGTCGTGGTCGGCCAGAAACTCGCCTTCTGGGATCCACTCTGAGGAGGCCGGCAGCGTGTCTGGACCGGCCGCCTGTTCGCCGGTGAGTACCTGTGCGTAGTTGTAGATGCGCTGGCCGACGTCGTCGAAGTTATGGGTTTCGTAGTACTCGACCACCGTGGCCGATCGGGGTGCGAAGAGTGAGCCGCCTTCGATCTGGGCTGTGCACGAAACGGCGACACCCGTGTCGGTGGTGTACTCGACCGCGATCGGTAGGTCTGCGCGAAGCAGATCGTCGACGAACACCGCGCCAGCCGTGAGCGCACCGACGGCCAGCATTGCCCCCGGGATAAGCCAAAGTGCTCGCCGTGGTTTGCGCACCCGGCTCGCGGGGCGGCGCGCGTCCGTAACGACCGCGTGGAGCGCGGCGACCGTCGAGGGAGACGCTTCGTAACCGCGTGCGCTGCCTTTGAGCAGCTCGTCAACGGTTGGCTTCTGCATGGTGCCTCCAATTCTTCACCGAAGGCGGGTGTTGCGCCTTCACAGAGGAAATGGCCGGCACGCCCCGAAGTGTTGCACAGGCTCCAGAAATTCTTCGGACAGGTCGTCGCTACCCCGCGTCCCCGGACGTGGTCCCGGGCAACACCCCGAAGGGGCCCGGCTCGGGCCGCTTCGCCGTGATCGCGTCGCCAGACGACTCATGACGGATGCGCCGCAGCACCCAGGGCACGAGAAACTCGCGCGCCCAGACGAGGTCTTCGGTGCGAGCCTGACGCCAGGTGGTGAGGGGGAGCGGCCCTGGTTGCAACGGGCGAAGCCCGGCATCGACGTTGAGGCCGCGCAAAACCATTCGCGCGATCTCGTGGTGCCCGAGCGCGTTGGGGTGCAGCCGGTCATCGGCCCAGAACCTCGAGTCCTGCACCTCTTTGAGCGCCCACATGTCGGCGACGATCGCATCATATTTCTCGGCGATCGCCCGCACGTTTTCGTTGTAAATCGCGACTTTGCCGCGCAGGCGTCGAAACACCGGCGAGAATCCGACATCGACACCGGTGAATACGACCACCGTGGCCCCCGACCCGCTGAGCCGCGCGATCGCATCCTCAAATCGCAACGCGATCGCGTCGGGATCGGTCCCGGGCCGGATCACGTCGTTGCCACCGGCCGAGATCGTCACCAGATCCGGCTTGAGCGCAACGGCCGTGTCGAGCTGCTCGGCCATGATCTGCTCGATGAGCTTGCCGCGCACTGCGAGGTTCGCGTACGCAAAGTCGGGCGCACTTTGACTCAGCACCTCGGCTACACGGTCTGCCCAGCCCCGATTGCCGCCGGGCAGCGAGGGCTCAGGATCGCCGACACCCTCAGTAAACGAATCACCGAGCGCGACGTAGCGCCGCCATGGGTGCAGATCTGGGGATGCCGGGGGTGGGGCATCCATCTTCTGATCTGCTGTTTCTTCGTCATGGGGACTCGACATGCGAGGGATCCTTTCGTTTGCGCTTGTGACGCCCCTCGAGGCTAGCAAGAGCGGGCACGGCAATGTCAGGGGCCTCGGTTAGGCTTGACCATCGTGTACGAAATGGGTGAGTCGGCGGTGAATGGGTTGGCAAACGAGACTCCCGACACCGAACCGACCGCACCCCCGGGCCCGCACCTGGGCAGCTTCGCGGCCGAGCAACTCTCGCCGTCGTACCCTCAGCGAGCCCCATGGGGCACCGCGCAACGCCTGCGCGCCTGGCAGGCAGAAGCGCTCGATGTGTACTTCGCCGAGGGCGAGGGCACCGGCCCCCGCGACTTCCTCGCTTCCGCGACCCCGGGCGCGGGCAAGACCACGTTCGCGCTCCGGCTCGCGACCGAGCTCATCCGTCGCGGCGTGATCGATCGGATCGTGGTCGTTGCGCCCACCGAGCACCTGAAGACGCAGTGGGCTGATGCCGCTGCGCGCGTCTCGATCCGGCTCGACCCGAACTTCACGAACAAGCACTGGGCGCCCTCCCGGCAGTACCACGGGGTCGTCGTGACCTATGCGCAGGTCGCCGCGAAGGCTTCAGTGCACCAACGGATCACCGAAGAGGCGCGCACCCTCGTGGTTCTCGACGAGGTGCACCACGGCGGCGATGCGCTCAGCTGGGGTGACGCGATTCGCGATTCGTATGGCCGCGCCACGCGCCGGCTGTTGCTCTCGGGCACGCCGTTTCGGAGCGACACCGCGCCGATTCCGTTCGTCGAATACCTGCCCGACGACAAGGGCATCCGCCTCTCGCGCACCGACTACAACTACGGCTATGGCCGCGCCCTCGCCGATGGCGTCGTGCGGCCCGTCATCTTCATGGTCTACGCGGGGCACATGCGCTGGCGCACGACGACCGGCGACGAGATGGAAGCGCATCTTGGCCAAGACAACACAAAAGACGTCAACGCGCAGGCGTGGCGCACCGCCCTGAACCCCGAGGGCGACTGGATTCCGGCGGTGCTGCGCTCCGCGGATCGCCGCCTCGAAGAGGTGCGCCAGCAGATTCCCGATGCGGGCGGGCTGGTGATCGCGACCGACCAGACGGCGGCTCGGGCCTACGCGACGATTCTCGAGGGCCTGACCGGTGAGATGCCGACCGTGGTGCTTTCGGATGAGGCTGAGGCATCCGGTCGCATTGAAACCTTCGCGAACAGCACCAGCCGGTGGATGGTGGCGGTGCGCATGGTGTCGGAGGGCGTTGACGTGCCGCGTCTCTCGGTGGGCGTCTATGCAACGTCGGCGTCGACCCCATTGTTTTTTGCGCAGGCGATCGGTCGCTTTGTGCGGGCCCGACGTCGTGGCGAGACGGCAAGCATTTTCGTGCCCAACGTGCCGCAGCTGCTCGCCCTCGCCAACGAGATGGAGCGTGAGCGCGATCACGCCCTCGATCGCGACCCAACGGGCGAAGACGAATGGTCGCTTGACGAAGACGCGATGGATGCCGCGGAGCGCGAAGACAAGGCCTCCGACGCGCTCACGCAGGAGTTCACCTACCAAGCGCTCGGGTCGGTCGCCCACTTCGATCGCGTGCTGTTCGACGGCAAAGAGTTTGGCGAGCTGGCCCAGCCTGGCACCGAAGAAGAGCACGAGTTTATTGGGATCCCGGGTCTGCTCGAACCCGAGCACGTGCACGAGTTGCTGATGCAGCGCCAGGCACGCCAGACGCGCCACCGGCACTCGCGCGAGGCGCAAGCGACCGCTGCGCCCGGCACGGGCGAGCCCGCCTCGACGCTGCCGGCCCCCCTGCACCGCACGCTCAAGGAGCAGCGCCAGCTGCTCAACAGCCTGGTCGGCCTGTATTCGCGCCAGAGCGGCGAGGCGCACGGCCTGGTGCACGCCGAGTTGCGCCGCGTGTGCGGCGGGCCGGCGGTGTCGCACGCGACGGTGGCGCAGTTGCAGTCGCGCATCGAAGTCCTTCGCGCGCGCGTCCGGCAGTAGGGCGACACCGCGGCACGCCGCACCCTTCGGACAGCCGAAAACCTGCCAATCCGAGCCCCCACGGTGATTCAGTTCGGGCCCGTCACTACGGTTGAAATTGCGAGTGCGGTGGGCGGAAGCATCCACCCCGTATCTTGCCGCGAATATTCGCCGCACGACAATTCCGGAGGACACCCTGAGTACGTCATCTGCGCCCGCGCAGCCGAACATGCCCGTGGGCACGCACGCCGAACGTCGCCAGTGGGCGCGCTATCTCGTCAGCGAACGCGCCGAAGCCGATGTCTACCGTTCGCTCGCGAAGCGGCGCGACGGCGAGGAGCGCGAGATTTTGCTTGCCCTCGCCGAGGCGGAGCAGCGCCACGAAGCACACTGGCTCGAACTGCTTGGCGGTGAGCCCGCGCGCTTGCCACGTGCGTCGGCCCGCAGTCGCATGCTCGGGTTCTTGGCGCGCAACTTTGGCTCGATCTTCGTGCTCGCCCTCGCCCAGAACGCCGAGGCGCGCTCGCCCTACAGCAGCGATCCCGCGGCGACCCCGGCTATGGCGGCCGACGAACGGATCCACCACGAGGTCGTCCGCGGCATTGCGGCGCGCGGGCGCCGTCGTCTTTCCGGCACGTTTCGCGCCGCAGTCTTTGGCGCGAATGACGGCCTTGTCAGCAACCTCGCACTTGTGATGGGCGTTGGCGCGACCGGCGTCGCACCACAGTTCGTGCTGTTCAGCGGCATTGCGGGCCTGCTTGCCGGTGCGCTTTCGATGGGCGCCGGCGAGTTCGTCTCAGTGCGTTCACAACGCGAGCTTTTGGATGCCACTGAGCCCAGCGCCTTCGCCGACGACGTCTTGCCCGACCTCAACCTCGATGCCAACGAGCTCGCCCTGGTCTATCGCAGCCGCGGTGTCGCCCCAGACGAGGCGCTCGCACAGGCCCGCGACGTGCTGGCATCGGCGCAGGTGCCCGGCTCGGGCGCCGTCATTTCAGGCCAGCGCGGTGACCATGGTGAGGTCGTCGGCAGCGCGTGGGGCGCCGCGCTTTCGAGCTTCATGTTCTTCGCGTGCGGCGCGATCATTCCCGTCTTGCCGTGGATCTTCGGACTCACCGGCGTCACCGCCGTCATCATCGCGCTCATCCTCGTCGGAATCGCGCTCCTTGCCACGGGCGCCACGGTCGGCCTCCTTTCGGGCGGGCCGCCGCTCCGCCGGGCGCTGCGCCAGCTTGCAATCGGGTTCGGCGCCGCCGCGGTGACCTATGCACTCGGCCTGCTCTTCGGCGTGTCGATGGGCTAACAGTCCGCCCGTCCGTCACATTCGGCGCCGGCATGGCCGTCTCGATACTGTCGATGGATGCATGCTTCCACGCGTAAACGTCGTCGCCGCTGGCCCTGGATCGTGCTGGGCTCGGTCGCCCTTGTCCTGGTCTTAGCCACGGGCGGCATCGTCTTCGGCGGCACGCAGGTGTTGCTGACGCCGCACCACGGCATGGTGACCGCGCTCGGCAAGGTGATCGCCGTCGACGACAACGAGATCACGCTTTCGCGAACGGATGCCGCTACCCGCGTTGGCACGTATGGCCTGGTGTGGGATGGTGCCGACGGTGAACAGACCGGATCAGCGGTTATTGGCCCGGTGCTCACAAGCACAGCCAAGACCGTGACGCGACCCATCTCGAACGTGATCGGTCGGCTGAGCGCGGGCACTGAGGTACAACTGAACCCCAACATTCACACGCGTGACCCGAAGGTGTCGCTGGGCATCGACTTCAGCAACGTCGCCGTCGACGGCGAGCTCGGCGCGATGCCCGCATGGCAGGTCCCCGGCACCGGCTCTACCTGGGTCTTGTTCGTGCATGGCATCGACGGGCAGCGCGAGAGCGGCCTTCGCCCGCTGCCGACCATCGTCGACGCCGAACTGCCCACATTGCTCATCACGTACCGAAACGACGTGGGCGCGCCAGCAAGCCCGAGCGGCCTCATCGCGCTCGGCCAGACCGAATGGCGCGACCTCGAGGCCGCCGCCGACTATGCACTCACGCAGGGTGCAACCTCGTTCGTGCTGTACGGCGATTCGATGGGCGGCAGCATCGTGACGCAGTTCATGCACCAGTCACCGCACGCAGAGCGCGTCGTCGGGATGGTGTTGGATGCCCCGGTCCTCAACTGGGCTGGCGTCTTGCAAGGGCAGGCGGAACGCCTGCATCTCGGCTTCTTGACAACCCCGCTGCAGGCCGCGGTCGAATGGCGCGGAGACATCAGCCTCGCGATGCTCGACGAACTCGACCAGACCGCGGCATTCGAGCACCTGCCGATCCTGCTTTTTCAGGGACTCGCCGATCCGCTGGTCCCGCCGGCGGAGAGCGAATCGTTCGCGAATGCCCTCCCGGGTGCGCGTTATGTCCCTGTCGCCGACGCAGGGCACATCCAGAGCTGGAACGTTGACCCCGAAACCTACGAGGGGCACCTCGCCGATTTCTTGGGTCAGTTCGCGCCGTGAGCCGCATTGCCGCGTGCACAACGCACGCGGCAATGCGCGTAGAGCCTGCTAGCGATCAGTTCGCGTGATGGCCGGGATGACGTACGACTGGTCGATGACCTCGCGCGCCGGCTCGTACATGCGCAGCACGGGTCGGAAATCACCCTCCGGGGTTGGGAGCCAGTTGGCACGGGCGCGCGGGTCGGCCGGTTCTTCCCGCGACATCGTGATGACGAGGGAGCCGTCTGCCTCGTATTGGATTCCGGGTGTGCGGTCGCCGATCGAGTAGCGCTTGATCGGGTTCGCAACGAGGTAGTAGTTGGGCACGTCATACATCGTCAACGACCAGAAGGCACCCACAGTGGGGGTGGGGTCAAGGTGCAACGTGTACGTGTGGGCACCCGAAATGGGTTCGCCCAGTTCGTCGACATACGTGGCCGTGTAGGCCGCTTCGAACGACTGATTGCCCCAGAGACCCCCAAGCGCCGCCCCCGCACGCTGCACGAGGCGGCGCTGCGGGTCGGCGATGATGAATTCTGGGTCGTTCTCTGACCCGACTTCGAAGTAGTCGAGGTTGTAGTCGAACGAGTGATACGCGAGGTTCCAGCCGTTGACGATCGCGTTTCCACCGCCGGAGGCGAGCACGCCCTCGAGCGTGGCCTTTGCTGCAAGGTAGCCGCTCTCGCGCGTCGCAGCGCCCTCCGGCGTGTCAGCGCTCAATGCCGCGACGTTGGCCGCCTGCAGAGCCTCGTCGCGGGGCGCCGGCGGGAACTCGCGGCTCCAGGTAAGGTACTTCGCCCAGAAGTCCCCGGCTTCGCTTGCTTCTTCGGCGGGATGGGGGAGCCCCTTCGGAACCGCCGTCGCATCGAGCGGCGCGAGCGTGGTCGCATCCTGAAGCGCGTGGACCTCGGGCAGATCGTCATCGCCCGACACCGCCCAGCGTCCGACAATTGATGCGATCCGGGTCGGCACGCGCACCACAGTGGTCGCGGCCGGCGCATCGCCAGCCCAGTCGTGAGGAACGAGCAGGAACTGCGCGGCGTCGCTTCCCGTGGCGCGGTGCCCGATGTATGCGAAGTTGTCGGTCCAGGCGCTGACGAACTGCAAGACGAAGTAGCGGCCGGCCGTGGCTGGTACCGAGAGCAGGATCGGTCCCACGCTCAGGTCAAGCTGCGCCATCGAATAGAGCGTGTCGTTGTTGATCGTGACGAACGTGTCGTTGTGGTCGGCGAGGGTGCGCGCGTGGCTGAACGTATTCCAAGCCGCCGCGGGGTTCTTGCCAACACCGGTCGTTTCGTAACGCGTCACCTGATCGAGGTTGAACACGAGCGGGAAGCCGAACATGTAGGCGGTGACGAGATCGTCTGGTGTGGTGGTCATGCGCGTGGTGGTCCTTTGAGAGGGGTGAAGGGGGTGAAATCGGGCTTCGGGGCTAGAACGCGCCGATGCCCTTGCCGATGACGTTCGCGCCGAGCACGACGAAGAGCACGGTCATGATGACCGCGTTGTTCGCGGTAAGCCACGCACGCACACTTGTCAGTGCCTTGGCTGCGGTCTGCGGCGCAAATGCAGCAAAGAGGACGGGGATGAGCACGGTCAGCGCGGCGATCACGCTAAACACGATGATCGCGACGACGAGCGCGCCCGTGTCAAGCGATGCGCGTCCGATGGTTGTGCCGGCGGCCGCCTCAACGAGGAGGTTTTTTGGATTGAGCGCCGCCAGGGCGAACGCGAGTCCGACGGCCGCCAACACGCCCATGCTGTCGATTTTTGACATCCAGGCCGGCAGCTCTGGCGTGACACCCGGGGCCGGCCGTGAGCGCCACTGCCGCCAGCCGAGAAAGAGTAGGCCCGCACCGAGCACGATCTGGACAACGCCCAGGATCGGCTTCGACGCGGTCGGGTCAGCAGCGGTAACCGCATCGGCGAGCAGCGAGAACACCGTGGTCGCCACGAGGATCCCGACGAGCCAGCCCACAAGGAATCCGAAGCCCAAACGGAGCGCCCGTGGCGACATCAGCATGAGGATCACGGCAATGATCGGGATGGGGCTAATCGCGATGGCGACCGCGTTGGTCAGAGTCGAACCGATGACGTCAAACAATGCTGTGTTCCTCTTTCAAAACCCGTCGCCGCCGAAAGGGCGTCTGGCGATCTGGGGCATGGATGTGGGTCGTGCGAAATGACTAGGCGTTGATCGCGGGGAACGACCAGCGTCCCTCAAGGATTTCAGCGCGCGGGCGGTACAACCGCACGAGATAGTTCCAGCCCTCGGTCAGCGGGAGGAAGTTCGGGGCCGCGGGATCTCCACCAAATCGAACCGTGATCGAGCCATCCGCGTCGCGGATGCCCGTCACGCTGTTGACGCTGTAGATACCAAACTCGTTCGGTTCGAAGTATCCATCGGCGTTGTAGAGCGAGATCGACCAGAAGCCGTCTACCGGAACGTCCCCAACGGTGAGCGTGTATTCACCAACGGGAAGTCCCGGCTCAACGTTGATGTACGACGCCTCAGCCTCGGGGAGCCCGCCCCAGCCCGATGCGGTTCCGAGCAGGTGACGAAGCGGGTCAACCGCTTCGCGGGGCCCGAAACAGCCTTCGAGCCCACTCAGTCCCTTCGAAAGTGTGAGCACCGCATCGCGCGTCTCAGTGAACGACTCGACGTCGAAGGGCGCCGGTGCAAATTGGCCCGCCGCGGCCGACGTCAGGCTGAGCCCGTCCTGCAGGGCGTTGACCACCGCAACGTCGTCGGCATTCTCGGGATCGACAAGGATGCGCGCCGCCGCGAGGACGAAGTCGCTGCCGAGCTCTTCGGCGGTCAGCTCGTACGTGCCCGCGGCGTGGAGCACTCGGTTGATGTAGTGATCCTGGTTGACCAGCATCATTGAGATATACCGGCCGCTGGCTTCAGGAATCGTGACCGTCGCGCCCTGCGATACGTCGATGATTGCCGCGCTGTACAGCGTGTCGCGGTTCATGCGGATGACGGTTTGCTCTTCGACCGGGGTGGGGCCACGGAAGTGGTTCCAGACGTTCGACGAACCGGCCGCGGCCGCGATTCCAGCAAACATCCGCTCGCTCTCAACGCGTGCAAAATTCTCGAACGTGACTAGAGCAGGCAGAGTGGTCATGACATCATCATCCTGGAAATCGTGCGTGTTCCGCATCATCCTCGACGGATGATTCGCGTTTGCCTTTGGGTATGAAGCGGGCAGGCTGGCGAGGCGGACACATGCGCGGAGGGATGCAATGGCGGAACTGATCATTGGCGAGATGCTCGGATCGCCCGGAGTACCGGCCGTGCTCGACGCCACCAAGTTCAACCGGCACACATTCTGGTGCGGGCAAAGCGGCAGTGGCAAGACGTACGCACTCGGGGTCGTGCCCGAACAATTGCTCCTGCACACCGAACTCCCGATCCTGGTTCTCGACCCCAACGCCGATTTTGTGCGGCTCCCCGAGATGCGTCCGAACGCGAGCGAAGCGGATGCCGCGCGCTGGGCTGAACTCGACTTGCGCGTGTTTCGCTCGGGTGGCGCTGAGGGGGCCGCATGGAGAATCTCCAGGTGCTCGACTGGGATGTCTGGTCGTGGGGTACATCCTCGGTGCTCGATGTCATTGACGAGCGTCCACGGGCAACGGTCCTCGACCTCGGTGGATTCGCGATTCCCGCCGAGTCCCGGGTGGCCGCACTTGCGACGCTGGATCACCTGTGGGCGCGCCGCGAAGAGCGATTCCCGATTCTGGTTGTGATCGACGAAGCCCACAACCTTTGTTCGCCGGAGCCTGCCACCGCCGTCGAACGCGCCCTGACCGAGCGGTTGATTCAGATCGCCGCGGAGGGCCGCAAGTTTGGCATGTGGCTGTTTCTCTCAACGCAACGCCCGACCAAGATCCATCCCAATGTGCTCTCGCAGTGCGACAACCTGGGTCTTATGCGAGTGAATGCGCCACGAGATCTCGCTGAGCTCGCCGCTGTCTTCGGTTTCGCGCCGGAAGAGTCGATCCGTCATGCGCAAGACTTCGCCCAAGGCCAGGCTCTGTTTGCGGGTGGTTTCGTGAAGCAGCCCAGCTTCGTACAGATGGGGGAGCGGCTCTCGGAAGAGGCTGGCGGCGACGTACGAGTGCCATGGCGGGACTAAGCGCGCCGCCAGCTTGGTACCGATTGGCCCACCGCTACCGGCGTGTTTGCACGGCGGCACGCCGCGTGCCGACACCGAGCTTGCGATAGATCGATCGCTGGTGGGTGCGCACAGTGTTGACCGAAACAAACAGGGCAGCGGCAATCTCGCCCGCCGTCAGGGCCGTTCGCAGATAGCCGAGTACCTCGCGTTCGCGGCTCGACAAGCCGGCACCGACGGCATCGCCACCCGCGCTGGTTTCATGTTCGGCGAGGCGCGCGGCGATGAACACCGCGTGCGGGGAGCCTGCGACCGCATGATCGGCGAGCAGTGCATGCAAAGCCGGCTCGGACGAGATGAACGGCAGGATCACTCCCTCCGACGTTGCGGCGTCGAGCGCACGACCGATGTGCCGATGGGCGCGCTGTGAATCACCGTGTGCGTGGGCGACAAGCGCCGCGGTCGTCTCCGCGGCTAGCGCGACATACGAGACGGCGCGCTCATCGATGCTCAATTGCGCGAGCAGTTCCATCGCAAGCGCAGAATCGCCAGCGCGCCGCGCGAGTTCGGCGCCCACGACGCGGAGGGTTGGCACGTTCGCTGTCGTTCGAAATTGCCGAACGACAGCGAGCGTCCGCTCACGATCGCCGTCAGCGAGCAGGAGCGTGGCATGGACGAGGCCGCGGTAGGCGGGCCAGGGCACGCCGTGGGTGTCGGCGTGACCGATGCCGTCGAGGTGCGCGCGGGCGTCGTAGAGCTCGCGCGGGTTGCCTCGTATGGCCGCCATGAACGTGAGATACACCCGCCCGAGCGCTGAATACGATTCCGGGTGCCCGCCGGTGGCGACCAGCGCGTTGAACGCGTCGGATGCCTCGTCAAAGCGGCCCTGCCAGAATGCGGCGACGCCGAGCGCAAACAGCCCGATACCCCCGTCGTAGTGCCCCCACTCTCCGTCAGCGGCGTTGGCCACGAGCTCGTCATCGAGCAACCGTTCGGCCTCGGCGAATCGCCCGGCATAGGTTAGCGCGAATAGGAGGTTCGAACCGGCGCGGTGTCTGAGGGTTTCGCGACGCCAGAGGCGCGCTTCGTCCCACGCGGTGCGCAAGAGGCGGGATGCCTCGGTGAAGTCCCGGCGGAGCCGGAGCCGGGTCCACCCGAGCAGAAAGAACCGGTAGGCGTAGGTTGCTTGACTGCCAACGCCCAGCGACAGGCAGTGCGCTGCGTCGTCGGCAGCTCGGGCGAGCTGATCGGGTTCGTCCAAGACAAAGAGCGCCGCGAATGCGCGCGTCGACTCGAAGCCCGCATCGCTTCCGCCGAGGGTCAGCGCGTTTTCGAACAAGAGCCGGGCACCCGAGCGGTCACCGAGAAGATTGAGGCAGGCCGCACGAATCAGCAGCACCTCGGGGTCTTGGGCCGACGCCTCGGGCAACGACAGGCAGCTCATCAGCAGCGGACCGGCCCCGGAGTCGATGATGACGCGGATCCAGGTCGATTGGATCAGGGAATGTGTGAGCTCGGCGTCGCCCGCAAGCACGGCATGCGCCAGCGCTTCGGTCGGGCAGTCCGATGCGAGCTCGCGTGCGGCGATGGCGTTGAGGTTGCGAGTCTTGCTGACGCTCGCCCGCGAAACGATCTTTCGGCATGCCCGGGCAAACACCGGGTGCCACCGATACGTGGTGTTCGAGCGCGCGTCGCCGGGCACAAGAAATAACCCCGACCGCACGCATTCTTCGAGCAGCGCCTCAGCATCGTCGCGGCCACTCAGCGCGGCGGCGATCCCCGGGTCGAGGCGGTCAACCGTGGTCGCTGCAAGCACAAACTCGCGGAGCGACGACGACAGCGGTGGCAACACGTGCGCAGCCACAAAGTCGACGAGCAGTCTTTCCTGCAGCATTGCATCGCCATGCCCGCCTCGCGCGGCAAATTCGTGAAGGTGCAGCGCGAGGGGCCAACCGCCGGTCGCCGACCACCGCTCCGCCGCGACGTCAGGATGAAGCGTGAGTCCTCGCGCCGCGGCATCCGCCGTCAGTTCTTCAAGGGTGAGCGCGAGTTCGTGAGGCATGAGCACGGCGTGCGGATGCGCGGCGGCGAGCTTCGCGTGCCACCCGAGAATTTCGGGTCGTCCGGCGACGACGAACTGCAGTCGACCGCGTGTGAGCGCGATGAGGGGATCGATGACGCGTGCACCAAGGAGCGCACCGGCGTGGTGCGCGTCGTCGATGACGATCACGACCGGCCGCAGGAAGCCGGCAACCACCGTCACGATGTGGGCGATGGTGTCTCGCGCGCCGAGCGACGGCTCGAATTCAATCAAGGTGCCGGGAGCGGCGTCACCCGAGCCCGCATCCGAGACCGCATCCGAGAGCAGCTCGAGGGCGGCGAGGATGCCGTGCAGCACGCGCAGCTCATCGTCGTGGGGCGTGAGCGCGAGCCACGCGGTCGCGTCTTCGCGTGCACGCGCCCAGGCGCTGAGCAGCACTGTCTTGCCATAGCCCGCAGGGCCGGCGACGATCGCGACCCCTGTGCGAGCGGTCATCTCGTCAAGCCGTGCCAGAAGGCGTGGCCTTGGCGTCAGTCCGTCTAATGCCGGGGGAGCCGAGGTCAGAAACCACGGAGATTGCGCCCGAGAAAGGGAAGGTCTTGGGGGCATTGAATAAGGATATCGTGCGCGATCGCAACTCATTGTTTGTGCATGACTTCGCCGCGGAACCCTCTCGCCGGGCTAGAGCGCCGGGTAGGGCCGGAGGCGCGACACGCAGGTGCGCACCGGTGCCCGGAATGCGAAAGGCCCTGATCAGATTGCTCTGATCAGGGCCTTTCTTACCTGTGCGCGAAGGGGGACTTGAACCCCCACGCCCAATAAGGGCACTAGCACCTCAAGCTAGCGCGTCTACCAATTCCGCCACCCGCGCAGGTTTTGAGTTTTCACTCGCTTGGCAGTTTGTTTCCCTGCCGAGGTAAGACGTTACCACGTTTAATCGCCACCTAAAAACCGAGCCGGTCGCGGCGTGTTCGGTCATCCCGGAGTTGGGAATGACGCCGCGTGGCGGCATCCGGAATCGCCTTCGTGAAGTACGCGCGACGGGTATGCCGTCAGCCAACATTGGTGTCTGCGTACCGGGTAGCGTGACTGTCATGCCCAACACTGCCGACGAGAATCTGCCCGAGGTTGCGCGCGTTGCCGCCGACCTGATTCGCTTTGACACCTCCAACTATGGGGAGGGCAAAGCGAACGGTGAACGCGAGGCCGCGGAGTATGTGGGGGAGTACCTCACATCATTGGGGCTCACGCCCGAGTTCTACGAGCCGATCCCGCGCCGCACCAACGTCATGGCCCGCGTACCGGGACGCAATCCCGATAAGCCGGCGCTCGTGTTGCATGGCCATCTCGACGTCGTGCCCGCCATTGCCGAAGCATGGAGCGTAGACCCGTTCGCCGGGATCATCAAAGACGGTGTGCTGTGGGGTCGCGGCGCGGTTGACATGAAAAACATGAACGCGATGATTTTGACGTCGATTGCCGAGTTGCTTCGCGCGGGCGAGCAGCCTGAGCGCGACATCATCGTCGTGATGTTCGCCGACGAGGAGGCGGGAGGCAGCGAGGGATCGCAGCTCGTAGTCACGCACCGCCCCGAGTGGTTCGCCGGCGCGACCGAGGCGATCAGTGAGGTCGGCGGGTATTCGATCATGGTCGACGACCGGCGGGCCTACCTCTTGCAGGTAGGCGAGAAGGCACTGCTGTGGATCCGCCTGCGCGCCACCGGGCCCGCGGGCCATGGCTCGCGTCTGCAGCCCAACAACGCAGTGACGCGGCTGGCAGAAGCCGTCGTCGCGCTCGGACGCACCGAGTGGCCCATCGCCCTGACCGACACAACGCGCGAGCTCCTCGAGGGCTTGTCGGCCCTCGCCGAGACCGACAGCACCGACCCAGACGAGATTGCTGGCCACACCGGCGCCGCCGAGGGATTCATCCGCTCGACACTGCGCACGACGACGAACCCCACGGTCCTCGCCGCGGGCTACAAGCACAACGTCATCCCCGACACGGCCGAAGCGCTGATCGATGTGCGCGTGATCCCGGGCACCGAAGACGTAGCCCTCGCCGACATCCAGGGCATCGTCGGCGACGACATCACGATCGAAATCGTGCACCAAGACATCGGGCTCGAGGTGCCGTTCGCGGGCGAGCTTGTGCAGGCAATGGTCGGCGCGCTCGGTGCGCACGACCCGGGCGTGCCGGTCATCCCGTACCTGATGGGCGGCGGCACCGATAACAAGGCCCTCAGCCGATTGGGCATCGCGGGCTACGGCTTCGCACCGCTCCGGCTCCCCGCCGACCTCGACTTCACGGGGATGTTCCACGGTGTCGACGAGCGTGTGCCCGTTGATGCGCTCGTCTTCGGGCAAAAGGTGCTCACCGACCTCCTGCGCACGTACTGATCAAATTTCCGGCATCATTGGATGCTGCAAGTCTGACGAACGAAGGATGCCCGAATGCACTTGATCGAAGCGATCATCCTCGGCTTGGTGCAGGGGCTCACCGAGTTCTTGCCGATCTCATCGAGCGCCCACCTCCGCATCCTGGGTGAGTTTCTCCCGTCGGCAACAGACCCCGGGGCGACATTCACCGCGATCACGCAGATCGGCACCGAGCTTGCAGTGCTGGTCTATTTTGCGAAGACGATCGGGCGGGTCATCGCGCAGTGGTGGCGTTCGCTCTTTGGCCGGGTGCCCCGCAACGATCCGGATGCCCGCATGGGCTGGCTCATTATTGTGGGGACGATCCCGATCGGCATACTCGGCTTCTTGCTGCAAGACGTGATCCGCACCACGTTCCGCAGCCTCTGGGTCGTCGCGATCATGCTCATCGTGTTCGGCATCCTCCTCGGCCTCGCTGACAGGTTCGGTAAGCGCAATCGTGAGCTGACCCAGCTCACGTACCCGCACGGCATCACCCTCGGCTTTGCTCAGGCACTCGCACTCATTCCGGGCGTCTCGCGTTCCGGCGCGACGACGACGGTGGGCCTCGCGCTCGGCTATCGCCGGCCCGCCGCCGCTGAATACGCGTTCTTGCTCGCGGTACCCGCGGTCTTCGGCAGCGGGTTCTACGAACTGCTCACGAGCTTCAAAGAGCCGGGCGTCTACAGCCTGTTCGAAACTGGCGTGGCGACCGTGGTCGCATTCGGCGTCGGCCTCGCGGTCATTGCCTTCCTGATGGAATACATCAAGAAGCGCAGCTTCATGCCGTTCGTGGTCTACCGCATCGCCCTCGGCATCGTGCTCATCGTGCTGCTGGCGGTTGGCGTGCTCCAGCCGTAGGACGCGCGGTAGAGCACCCACCGGGCTGAAGCGCCCGCCCAGCGTACCCACCGGTTCGGCGATGACGCTGAGCGCCCTGCGACGACGCGCTTAGCGCCTGGGAGTGCCGTCGCGGCCCGGTTTGCCGGGCCCGTCGCCGTCGCGGCGCAGGTAGCGTTCGAAGGCCTGCGCAATGCCGTCGCCGGATGCCTCGGGAGAGTCGACCATGTCGCGGGTGCGTTCGAGCTGCCGAATGTACTCAGACATCTCGTCGTC
Organism: Actinomycetes bacterium; assembly: GCA_029777095.1. GTDB lineage: Bacteria > Actinomycetota > Actinomycetes > Actinomycetales > Microbacteriaceae > Microbacterium. The sequence goes on from JAKOTS010000019.1 coordinate 24,739, forward strand.
GTCTTCGGCGGCAGCGTTAATCGTTGCTTCCCACGCGGTCGATTCAGTGGCGAGGTCGCCACGCGGAAGCTGCGCGCCGGTGAGGTCTTCGAGACGATCGAGGAGCGCGAGGGTTGCCTTCGGCGAGGGGGAGTGGCCTGCCACGTAGTGGGGCACGCTCGCCCAGAGCGACGCCGTCGGGATCCCAACCTTTTCGGCCGCAGCGTTCAATACGCTGAGGATGCCCACCGGGCCCTCGTAGGTGCTGCGCTCGAAGTCCATCGCGTCGCGAAGCACCTCATTCTCGCTCCCCGCTTGGACCCGAATCGGCCTGGTGTGCGGCGCGTCGGCGAGCATCGAACCGAGCGACACGATGCCCGTGATGTCTTCACGCAGCGCCACGTCAATCAGTTCGTGGGCAAACGACTTCCATGCACGTGAGGGCTCTGCGCCCATCAGCTGCCAGAGCTGGGTGCCACGCACGCGTCGCTGCGGGCGGAGGACGGTCGCCTCGGGCCACGTGAGCACCCGCTGACCCTCGGCATCCATGCCAATTGTTGGCCGGTTGTACTGGTAATCGAAATAGAGTTCGGGGTCGACAGAAAAGACCGGCTCGTACGGTTGCGCGTCACGAATCACGCGCAGTGCCGCGGATGCCGCTTCTCCTGCGTCGTTCCAACCGTCAAATGCGACGACCAGAACCCTGCGACCCAACCCGTCCATCTCGCCCCTATCCTGCCCACTCGTGGCGTTCCATCAAGAATAGGCCGTCCTACCGACACCGTCACCTGAGTGACGCGCGCCGGCGTCGGTAGGCTGGGCGAGTGACTTTACTTGCGCCACAGGCGGTTCTTTGGGACATGGACGGCACGATCGTCGACACCGAGCCGTATTGGCTGGCGGCCGAGGCCGCGCTCGTCACCGAGTTTGGTGGCTCTTGGAGCCACGAGCAGGCGATGCAACTGGTCGGGAGCGGGCTCGAAGACGCGGCGCGCGTGTTTCAAGAAGCTGGCGTCCGCATGGGTGTGCGCGAGATCATCGACCATCTGACCGAGGGCGTCATGAGTCGCGTCGCCGAAGAGGGGCCAATCTTTCGCCCGGGCGCGCTCGAGTTGTTGCGATCGGTTCGGGATGCCGGCATCCCCACCGCACTTGTCACGATGTCAATGCGCACGATGGCCGTCGGAATCGTCGATCTGATCGATTTCGACGCTTTTGACCTCGTGCTGGGCGGCGATGACGTGCCGCGGCCGAAGCCGTTTCCAGACCCGTATCTGCGTGCGGCAGAGCTGCTGAACGTCGACATCGCGCAGTGCGTCGCGATCGAAGATTCCCCGAACGGCATGCGTTCTGCCGTCGCCTCCGGCGCCGCGACGCTCGGCGTCTCGCACATGGTGTCGCTCGAGGGCACCCACGCCCACGCGCAGTGGCCGACGCTTGCGGGCCGCACGGCTGCGGATCTATCCGAGCTCCTCGCCGATTTCACGGCGAAGCGGGCCGAAACCCAGACGCGCGCCAGCGCCGCACACCCCGCGGACGACGCGAAGAACGACGAACAGAAGTGAGTACCGTGCCCGAATCCACGCCCGCACCCGAGGCATCCATCGATCCGCAGCCGAGCGGGCCATTTCGCATCGGCGACCGCGCGCAGCTGACCGGCCCGAAGGGCAAGATGCACACGGTCACGCTCCTGCCCGGCAAAGAGTTGCACACCCACAATGGAGTGCTCGCGCACGATGCGCTCATCGGTCTGCCCGACGGCTCGGTGGTGCAGAACAGCGCAGGGCACGACTACCTGGCGCTCCGGCCGCTGCTCAACGACTTCGTGATGTCGATGCCCCGCGGCGCGGCAATCATTTACCCGAAAGACGCCGCGCAGATCGTGGCGCAGGCCGACATCTTCCCCGGCGCGGTCGTCGTCGAGGCCGGCGTCGGCTCGGGTGCGCTCTCGCTCTGGCTGCTTCGCGCAATCGGTCCGGCCGGGCGCCTGCACTCATTCGAGCGGCGCGCCGAATTCGCCGACGTTGCGCAGGCAAATATCTCAACGTTCTTCGGGCATGCGCCCGATACCTGGAGCGTGACGGTTGGCGACCTGGTCGAGTCATTGCCGGATGCCGTGGCCCCTGGTTCGGTCGACCGGGTGGTGCTCGACATGCTCGCGCCGTGGGACTGCATCGAGGCGGTCGCAGACGCGTTGAAGCCGGGTGGCGTGGTGCTTTGCTACGTTGCGACCGTCACGCAGCTCTCGCGCGTCGCCGAGTTCATTCGCGGCACGGGGTTGTTCACGAATCCCATCTCGAACGAGACGATGGTGCGCGGCTGGCACGTCGAGGGCCTCGCTGTGCGCCCCGACCACCGCATGATCGCGCACACGGGCTTTCTCATCACCGCGCGCCGGCTCGCTCCGGGCGCAGTGCTGCCCGAGGTGAAGCGCCGGGCGTCGAAGACGAGCTATGGCGATCAGGATGTCGAACTCTGGACGCCGGGTGCCGTGGGCGATCGCACCATCAGCGACAAGAACCTTCGCAAGCGGGTGCGCGACGCGCAGAAGGCCGCCAAGTGGGCGACGAACGAGGCCGACTCGGCGGGGAACACCGGGGCCGATGCATCCGGTGCCATAGACTGACAATCGTGCGCAAGCTCCCACTTCTTTTTGCCGTCCTCGGCACCTCGGCCCTTGTCCTCTCTGGTTGCTCGGGTGCTACGCCCGTCCCATTCGGTGCCGGCTGCGAGAGCCTCGCGGTCACGAATCCCGACGTCACAGAGCTCATCACCGTCGAAGGAGAGCCGGGTACGGCACCTGACGTGACGATGTACAGCCCGCTGTTCACAGCCGAAACGGCCCACAGCGTGGTGACTCCGGGCACCGGTCGCGTGCTTGACGACGCGAACCAACTGACGCAGCTCGACATGGCGCTCTACAGCGGGAGCAGCGGCGAGCGGCTCGTGACCACCGCGTTCGGTGACGAGAATGCGGCCGAGCCGATCGCGCTCTCGACCTGGGGCCAGACCTTCCAGGGCCTTGAAAAGGGCCTGATGTGTGCAACCGAGGGCTCGCGAGTGATCGTGGCGATGGCGTCTGACGACATCGCGTTCGGCCAGGGCATGGCAGGGCTCGGCATCGCACCCGGAGAGACCGTCGTGGCGGTGGTCGACGTTCGCACCGTCATGCGCTCGAAGGCCGACGGTAAAGATCAGCTCGTGACGGGCCACGGCCTGCCGAGCGTGGTGCGCGCCGAGGATGGCCAGCCCGGCGTGACGGTTCCGTTTGGCGAGCCGCCTGCCGATTTGGTGGTCGAGACGCTGAAGCGTGGCGACGGCGATGTCGTGCAGACGGGCGACACCGTCTTCGTGCAGTACACGGGCCTGACCTGGAACGAGAAAGAGGTCTTCGACTCGTCCTGGGGTGGTCCCGCGCGCGCCATGTCGCTCGATGGCATCATTCCCGGCTTCGCGCAGGCGCTCGAGGGGCAGACCGTTGGCTCGCAGGTGCTTGCCGTCATTCCCCCCGAGCTCGGGTACGGCGACCAGGCGAGCGGCAAGATTCCGGCCGGCGCAACGCTCGTGTTCGTGGTCGACATCCTCGGGATCGGCTGAATCGGCCTCTAGGATGGGCGCGTGTCTGCAGTGATCGTGCGCCCAGAAGAGCGCCAACTCAATCTGGTGCTCGCGCTTGTCGCAACGCCCAATGGGCTCAGCAAAGAACAGATCCTTGGGAGCGTCCAGGGTTATGCCGAGCGAGCCGGTGGTGACCGCCGTGCGCTCGAGAAGATGTTCGAGCGCGACAAACAAGACCTCCGTGAAGCGGGCATCCCGATTCTCACGCTCGGGGCAATCGACGATCCCGACAACAACCACGAGTCGCGCTACACGATTCCGAAAACCGAGTACGAGCTCCCCGACGACATCACCTTCTCACCAGCCGAAATCGCAATGCTCAACGTTGCGGCAGCCGTGTGGAGCCAGGGCTCGCTCTCGGGTGCCGCGCAGAGCGCCCTGATGAAAATTCGTTCGCTCGGTATCGACGTCGACGAGCCGATCCTGGGGTACGCGCCGCGTATCAACCTTCGGGATCTCGCATTTCCCGCACTCCAGGTCGCAAACGAGAAGGCACTCGTGGTGACCTTCAATTACCTCCGCCCCGGTGAAGACCGTGCGCGCCTGCGTACCGTCGAACCGCATGCCCTGCTCGAATACGAGGGCCGCTGGCACCTGTTTGGCTATGACCACACCCGCGATGGCGAGCGCACATTCTTGCTTTCTCGCATCGCCGGTGCGGTCACGATCACCGACACACCTTTTCCTGCAGAGCGACGCGAGGGTGCGGCATCCCGTGCACGCGCTGCCCTCGATGAGCTCGCGGCGCGGCAGATTGCGCTCATTGAAGTGACGCCGGGAACAGAAGCGGCGCTGCGGCTCGCGCGCCGCGGCACGATCAACGGTGACGCCCTACGATTGCCGTTCGTTGACGCGCACGTGCTGGCCGATGAACTCGCATCTTTTGGGCCCGAGGTCGTGGTGCGAAGCCCCGAGCACCTGCGCGACCTCGTCATCGCCCGGCTCACCCGTGTTCGCGCGGCCCACACCGAGGAGGCGCGGGCATGAGCGTCAGCAGGCGTCCACTTCTCGCGGGCGATCGCCTCGTGCTGATGCTGACCCTTGTTCCGTACCTCATCGAAAAGGGTGAGGTCTCGATCACCGATGCGGCCGCCGACTTCGGCGTCTCACCGGCCGAGATGCGCCGCAGCGTCGAGGTCATTGCGGTCTCGGGCGTGCCCGGCGACGGCGGCTTCTACATGCACAACGACCTCTTCGACATCGATTGGGATGCCCTGGAGCAACGCGAAGAGATCGTGTTGCTGAGCCATGTGGCAATCGACCGCACACCGAAGTTCACCTCGCGCGAGGCGTCGGCGCTCATCGCTGGGCTCCTCGCGTCGAGCGGGATCCCGGGTGTCAGCGAACGGAGCAAGGTCGCCAATCTGGTCGAGAAGCTCGCGCAGGGGGCGTCCGCCGCGCCGGCCGAGCTTGCGATCACGGTCGGGCAGGTCGATGCACTGCAGGCGAGCATCGCCGATGCGCTCGAGCGCGGCGTGACGCTGACGTTCGATTACCGCCCCCTCGACGGTCAGGTTGAGCGCCGTACTGTCGACCCGGTGCGCGTGTTCTCGAATGACACCGCGTGGTACCTGCGGGCCTGGTGCCACAACCGCCAGGCCGAGCGCACGTTCCTCTTCGATCGCATCACAAACCTCCTGGTCACCGACGCGCCCTCGGCCACCCACGAGCAGGCGGCGGTCACGATGTTCCAGCCCTCCGATCACGATGTCACAGTGACCGTGCACTACAACGAGAGCCTCGCGCCGCTGCTTGGCGCGTATCTCGATGGCGCCACAGTGACGACGAACAAGGCCACCGCCACCGCGATCGTGCGCGTGGCGCACCTGCACAGTCTCAAGCGCCTTGCGGCACGCCTGGGCGGGCAGCTCGTGGTTGACACGCCTGCCGAAGCGCGGAGGGTGATCGCCGAGTGGGCCGAGGCGGGTCTTGCCCGTTACACCTGACATACAGGTGGGCGCGATCATTGCGGGTTACACTAGAAGCTCAGACCGCGACACGACGGAGAGAAAATGTTTGGCAACGCATTCCAAGGATGGCACCTGCTGATCATCCTCGTCGTCATCCTCCTCTTGTTCGGCGCAGCCAAGTTGCCCGCGCTCGCGAAGAGCATGGGCCAGTCGGCTCGTGTCTTCAAGGGCGAGATGAAGGCAATGAAGAACGACGACACGACGGATGCCGCGGCAAACGGTGTCGCTTCCTCGACCGCCGTCGAGCCTGGCGCTGAGAGCGGCCCGTCTGCAGACGCCGCGCCGGTACGGCGCACCACCGATCCTTCGGCATAGCAAGCGGTGACCACCGCCGATGCCAACCGGGTAACCGTCCGGAGTGGCAAGAGTCGCGAGCGGCGCATGTCGCTCGGCGCTCACCTCCTTGAACTCCGCCGAAGATTTCTGATTTCGGCTGCCGCACTTGTTGTCGGCATGATCATCGCGTTTTTCATCGCCGACCCGATCATCCATCTGCTGACTGAGCCCATCCGTGAGATCGCGGATCGCCGCGGCATCCCGAACAGCGCGCTGCTCAACTTCGGCACGATCACGGCAGGATTCGACTTCCGCCTGCGCATGGCCTTCTCGATCGGCGTGTTCATCGCCGCGCCGATGCTGTTGTACCAGGTGTGGGCATTCATCATGCCTGGCCTCACGCGCAAAGAGGTCAAGTACACGGTCGGCTTTCTCTGCGCCGCGATTCCGCTGTTTTTTGCGGGCTGTGCTGCCGGCTGGTTCGTCATGCCCAACATCATTGAGTTGATGTCGAGGTTTGTGCCAGAGGGCGGCGTGAACTTTTTCAATTACAAGGAGTACTACGACTTCATCTTCAAGCTCCTCCTGGTGCTTGGCGTGGCGTTCGTGTTGCCCGTCGCGCTCGTGCTGCTCAATTTTGCGGGCATGATGACGGGCAAGGCGATCCTCAAGGCCTGGCGCTGGGCGATCCTCACGATCACGCTCTTCACGGCGATGGCCACCCCGGCCGCCGACGTCGTGTCGATGTTCATGCTCGCGGTCCCGATGATCGTGCTCTATTTCGCCGCCGTACTCGTCGCAATACTGCACGACCGGCAGGTCGCGAAGCGGCGCGCGAAAGACCCCGTGCTTGGAGGGCTGGCGTGACCGAGGCTGATGCAGCGACCCCCGCAGAGCGGTTTGCCGCCGCGCGCGCGGTGCAGCGGCATCCCAAGACCGTCGCCTTTTCGGCGATGCAACGGTTTGATCTCGACCCGTTTCAGATCGAGGGATGCCACGCGCTCGAAGAGGGCCGCAGCGTTCTGGTCGCCGCGCCCACGGGTGCCGGCAAGACGATTGTGGGGGAGTTCGCCGTCCACCTCGCGATGACGACGACCCGCGACAAGGTGTTCTATACGACGCCGATCAAGGCGCTGAGCAATCAGAAGTTTCACGAGCTCGGCGAGGTCTACGGCGCCGATCAGGTGGGGCTGCTGACCGGTGACACGAACATCAACGGCAACGCCCGCATCGTGGTCATGACGACCGAGGTGCTGCGCAACATGCTCTACGCCGACTCACCCGCGCTGAACGAGTTGCGCTTTGTGATCATGGACGAGGTGCACTACCTCGCCGACCGCTTCCGCGGTGCGGTGTGGGAAGAGGTGCTGATTCACCTGCCGTCGAGCGTGAAGCTCGTGTCGCTGAGCGCGACCGTGTCGAACGCCGAAGAGTTCGGCGATTGGCTCCAGGAGGTGCGCGGCGACACCGAAGTCGTGGTTTCTGAGGTGCGGCCCGTGCCGCTCGACCAGCACGTGTACCTCCGCGGCGAGCTGGTGCCGCTCTTCGACTCGCACAAGACCTCGACAGTCAACCGTGACCTGTTGCGACAGCGACAAGGCGGCGGAGGCGGCGACCGGGGCGGGCACGGCGGCCGTTCAGGTGGCCGCGGTGGCCGCGGTGGCGGGCAATACGGGCATCGCCCGCCGGCCTCGCGACCGGCCCGCGTCGATCGCGCCCACGTTGTCGACCTGCTCGACCGCAACAACCTGTTGCCCGCGATCTTCTTTATCTTTTCGCGCGTCGGGTGCGAGGCGGCGGTGCAACAGGTGCGCCGCTCGGGTCTTCGCCTGACCACGGCCGAAGAACGCGACGAGATTCGTGCCATCGTCGACGACCGGTGCCGCACACTGCGCGACGAAGACCTCGCCGTGCTTGGTTATTGGGAGTGGCGCGACAACCTCGAACGGGGCATCGCCGCACACCACGCGGGCATGCTGCCCGCGTTCAAAGAGGTCGTCGAAGAGCTCTTCCAGCGCAAGCTCGTCAAGGCCGTGTTCGCGACCGAGACGCTCGCGCTCGGCATCAACATGCCAGCGCGCACCGTCGTGCTGGAGAAGCTCGAAAAGTTCAATGGCGAGGCCCGCGTTCCGATCACGCCGGGGGAGTACACCCAGCTCACCGGGCGCGCAGGCCGGCGCGGCATCGACGTTGAGGGCCATGCCGTCATTCTTTGGCACGATTCGCTCGACGCCGAGGCCGTGGCATCCCTCGCCTCAAAGCGCACGTACCCGCTCAACTCGAGCTTTCGGCCCACGTACAACATGGCGGTCAACCTCATTGACCAGTTCGGCAGGGCGCGGGCACGCCAGATTCTCGAGTCGTCGTTTGCGCAATTTCAGGCCGATCGCGCGGTTGTTGGCCTCGCGCGGCGCGTGCACGAGCAAGAGACCTCGCTCGAGGGCTACACCAAGTCGATGACCTGCCATCTCGGCGACTTTGCCGAGTACTCGGGCATGCGCCGCGAGCTCAGCGACCTCGAGAAGCTGAACCGGCGCGACGTGACGGCCTCCCGGGCCACGCATGACGCGCGCCTCGCGCAGATCACCTCGCTTCGCAAGCGCCTCTCGCGCCACGCGTGCGACAAATGCCCCGACCGCGAACAGCACGCTCGCTGGGCCGAGCGGTACTGGAAGCTACGCCGCGAAACCGACAAGCTCCGCCGCCAGATCGACACGCGTACCGGCACGGTCGCGCGCATCTTCGACCGCGTACTCGATGTCTTGCGCTCGCTCGACTACGTGCGCGTCGACGAACATGGCGAGGCAACGCTCACCGACGCCGGCCGCACGATGCGCCGTATCTACGGCGAACGCGACCTGCTCGTTGCCGAGTCGCTGCGCCTCGGACTCTGGGACGATTTGGATGCCGCCAGCCTCGCCGCCCTCGCAAGCTGCATGGTCTACGAACCCCGCCGTGACGATGGCGTCGGCGAGCACGGCATTCCCCGCGGCAAGTTCCGCGCGGCGCTCGAAGCAACCGGAGACCTGTGGGCGCGTCTCGACGACCTCGAACGTGACAGCCGACTCCCCGGCTCCGAACCACTCGCACCCGGGCTCGCCCGGGCAATGCAGTCGTGGTCTCGCGGCGCCACGCTCGATCGGGTGCTGAGCGAGGCAGACATGGCTGCCGGCGACTTCGTGCGCGTGACGAAGCAGACGATCGACCTGCTCGATCAGCTCTCGATCGTCGGCGACGGCGAACTCGGCCGCACCGCGCGCCAGGCGCTCGAATCGGTACGCCGCGGCATCGTGGCGTACTCCACGGCATGACCGACCTGCCGGCTGGTGCGGTGCGCGCGGCTGGCGCGCCCGACGAGCCGGCGCCCGAGCCCGCGCCTCACACGCCGAGCCCCGGCGCGTCGCGGCGACGCCGGCCGTTCATGCCGATGTCGTTCGCGCTGCTTGCGGCCGTGGCATCCGGTCTGATCAGCGACCTCGCGTTTCCTGATATCGGCGTCTGGCCCCTGATCTTTCCGGGGGTCGCGCTCATGCTGCTCGCCCTCATCGGCCGGAGCGTCTGGGGGAGCGTCCTTGTCGGCGTCGCCGGGGGCCTCTCGTTCTTCTTGATTCACCTCGCGTTCGTTGCCCGCTACCTCGGGCCCGTCCCTTGGGTCGCGCTCGGGGTACTCGAAGCACTCATTTTCGCGTTCGGTGCGGTGGGGATCGCGCTGGCGTATCGATGGATGCCTCGCCCCACCCCCGCGGTGCGCCTCATCGCCCTGCCCGCCCTCGTCGCGGCCATTTGGGTGACCCGCGAAACCATCGCCGGCATGTTTCCGTATGGCGGGTTCCCCTGGGGTCGCGTGGGCCTCAGCCAGTCGGAGAGCCCGCTTGCCGAACTCGCGTCGTGGATCGGGGTCTCCGGGCTCTCATTCGTGATCGTGGCGATCATCGCCTCGGCGATCGAGTGGGCCCGTATGCGGGCATGGCGAAGCTTGCGCGTGGGCGCACTCTCGGCGATGCCCGCGCTGGGTGCGCTGGTCGTCGCCCTCCTCATCCCGCAGTGGGCTACGACCCCCGCCGGCAGCTTCACGGTCGCCACGGTGCAGGGCAACGGCCCAGCCGGCTATTTCGATCAGCGCCGGCCCGGCGACGTGCTGCTTGCACAGCTTGCCGCCACCGCGCCTCTGCGCGAGACGAAGGGCATTGACGTGCTGGTGTGGCCCGAGGGGAGCGTCGACATCGATCCGCTCCGCGACGCCTCGGTGGCGCGTGCCCTCGATTCGCTTTCGCGGCAGCTGGATGCGCCCATCCTCCTGAACGCCATCACCAACCGCGGCGACGAGTACTTCAACACGTCAATGCTGTGGGACGACGGCACGACCGCCGACACGGTGCCGATCTACGACAAGCGCAACCCCGTGCCATTTGGCGAGTACGTGCCAAACCGCGACTTCTTCGCGGCGCTTGCCCCAGAGCTGATTGGCATGATCGGGCGCGACTACACGCCCGGCACCAATACGCCGGTGTTCGACATCAACGGCACCCTCGCTGGCCTCGCCATCTGCTTCGACGTGATCTACGACGACCTCGTGTGGGAGGGCGCCCGCGAGGGGGCGCAGGTGTTCCTCTTCCAGACCAACAACGCCGACTTCCGCGGCACGGATGAGAATCAGCAGCAACTCGCCATCGCGCGCATGCGCGCAATCGAGACGGGCCGCTCGGTCGTCAACAGCTCGACGGTGGGCGCGAGCCAGGTGATCGCACCTGATGGCTCGACGCTCGACGCACTTGCAGCCGATGTTGCGGGTTCGATGGTCACCGAGGTCGAGCTCCGGGAGGGGCTCACGCCGGCCGTGGTGCTCGGGGGATGGGTTCCGGGGGTGCTGGCACTCGGCGCGCTCGGTGGCCTGCTGGTGGGGGGCCTGCGGGCGGGCGTGGTGGCCCGGCGGGCCAAGCGACCCTGAGCCAGCACTGCCCGCGCTCACCCGCTCCCAGAAACAACGAACGTCGACAACCAGATCGGTTGTCGACGTTCAGAGAAAGGGTGCTTAGGCCCCGATCTTCTGCTTCGTTGAGGTGCCACGACGGGCGCGCAAGAATTCAAGTCGCTCATCGAGGAGCTCCTGGAGCTCTTCACGGGTGCGACGCTCAAGGAGCATGTCCCAGTGCGTGCGGGCAACCTTGTCGCCACTGTGGTCAATGACCACGGGAGCGTTGTTAATCGTGAGCGCGGATTCCTCGCCGCAGGTGCGGCATTCCCATGCTTCCGGTGCCTCGGCGTCGGCGGCAAACGTCACCGTCGTCACTCGATCACACACGGTGCAGGTGTACTGGTGCTCTGCACGCTCACTAAACACGACGCCATCTTCGCTCTGTAGGCTCTGGGCGCCGAGTCGCATACCTCGAAGGCTGCGATCTGCCATGTTATGGCTCCTCTCAGTCGTATCCAGGTATAACGTTGCCGCCTGTGTGGATCATCCGAAAGGTGCACCCAGCGCTTGAACTCTCAGGCAATACTCAGGCGCGGTGCTAATTCCGTGATGTATATGTCGTTATTTGCGTTCCGCGACGACCTGAAGTGCAACATCGGCACGATCGGTGACGATGCCGTCGACTCCGGCATCGAGAAGACGGCGCATGTCATCGCTCTCGTTCACGGTCCATACGTGCACCTCGATGCCGAGCTCGTGTGCCATTGCGATCAGCCGTGGCGACAGCACCCGTAGGCGACCCTGGCGCTCGGGAATCTGCACTGCATCGATCCCACGAAGGGTACGGGCGGCAAGCCACCGGGCGCGAAGCCAGACGGCGATCACCAGCTTCACGACGGTGAACGTGCCGGGGGATGCCGCGGGTCGTTGATTCGCGCCCGCCCGCATGATCGCCGCCATCGCCGTGCGGCGCCGCGCATCAGAAAATGCCGTGAGCAGCACGCGCTCGGCGTGTGAAGCGACGATTGGGCCCACCGCCTGCACGGCCGTGTCGGCCTTCACATCGATGTTGAAGCGCGTGTTTGGAAAGCGCACGAGCGCCTCCTCGAGCGTGATGAGGCCGCCGCGCGATTCCATCAATGCCCGCAGTTCAGACGCGTCGACCTGCAAAAGTGTGCGCGGGTCGCCGAGCACGCGCTGCAGGTTGTCGTCGTGAAAGAGCACGACGACACCGTCGCGGGTGAGGTGGCAGTCAGACTCGACGAACTCCGCGCCGGCCGCGACCGCGTCGGCCACCGCTTGCGCGGAGTTTTCGGCGATGCCGCGGGCTGCGGCATCCGCTGTCACCAACCCTCGATGGGCAAGGACTCGCGGATGCCGCGTGCCTACGAAATATGGATGCTGCTGACCCACCACGTTCGATGCCCGGTGACGCGCCTACGGCGCGTCGGGCTGCGGGGGAGCGGGCGGGGTCGACGTCGCTGACCCGGCCTGCTCGGCGAGGCCTGCTGCCGCGCGCGCGGCTGCCTCGGCCTCGGCGCTGGCTGCGCTTGCCGATGCAGCCGCTGCCGACGCATCACGCGGACGGCGCGTGACGGGCGACGCCGCGCCAGTCGCAACCGGTGCGCGCGGGATCCCGAAATCGGGTCCGCCCCGCCCGGCGAACGCCCCGCCGATGCCCTTGAGCGCCTCGGTGAGCTCGCTCGGCACGATCCAGAGCTTGCTGGAGGGGCTGTCGGCGATCTTCGGGAGCGTCTGGAGGTACTGGTAGGCGAGGAGCTTGTCGTCAACGCCACCCACGTGGATCGCGTTGAACACGGTCTCGATCGCTTCTGCTTCACCCTGGGCGCGCAGGACAGCGGCCTGCTTGTCACCCTCGGCACGGAGGATCTCGGCCTGTCGGGCGCCCTCCGCCGTGAGAATCGCGGACTGCTTCGTGCCCTCGGCGGTGAGAATCAGTGCACGACGGTCACGCTCGGCGCGCATCTGCTTCTCCATTGAGTCTTGAATCGACAGCGGCGGGTCAATCGCCTTGAGCTCCACACGGCCGACACGGATGCCCCACTTGCCGGTCGCCTCATCGAGCACGATGCGGAGCTGTCCGTTGATCTCGTCGCGGCTCGTGAGCGCCTCTTCAAGGTTGAGGCCACCCACGACGTTGCGAAGCGTGGTGGTGGTGAGCTGTTCGACGGCGCCGAGATAGTTGCGGATCTCGTAGGTCGCGGCGCGCGCGTCGGTCACCTGAAAGTAGACAACCGTGTCGATCGAGACGACGAGGTTGTCTTCGGTGATCACCGGCTGCGGCGGGAACGAGACAACCTGCTCACGCATGTCGATCAGCGGGCGCACCCGGTCGATGAACGGCACGAGCAGGTTCAGGCCCGGCTCGAGCGTCTTGTGATAGCGGCCGAGCCGCTCAACCACGCCGGCAGCAGCCTGCGGAATGATGCGGATCGACCGAACGATAACGACCACCACGAAGATGAAGACCGCAAGCGCGAGCACCCATCCGATCGCCGTGGGGATGAAACTGTCATTCATGATGTTTCGGCTTCCTTTGAGGGATGTTGCACCGGGGTGACGTATGCGGTCGCCCCGTCGATCGCGGCAACCGCGATGAGTGTTCCTGGATCGATGTCGGCCTCGCGCGAGCGCGCGGTCCAGATGTCGCCATTGCTGAGCTTGACCTGACCGGCTAGGTGGGTGACCGTGCTGGTCACCTGCCCGCGGAGGCCGATCAGCGCCGCGACGTTGGACTTTGCCGGGTCTGCACCGCGGCGAAGTCGCCGCAGCAACGGTGGTCGGAGGAACAGGATGAGCACCGCGGCGGTGAGCGCCGCGATGATCGCCTGAAGCCAGATGGGAGCACCCGAGAGGTCTGCGATGAGCCCGGCAATGCCACCGATACCGAGCATCAAAAACGTGAACTCGAGGGTCAATGCTTCGATCGTGAAAAAGAGCAGGATCAGCACCAACCAGCCGATCCATGCGAACTGTTCGATGGTTTGGATGAACTCCACAGTGCACCTCCTGTTGGGCCAAACCTAGCACGCAGGGTGTGCCGCAACGCGGTGTCGAGGCACGCCATCCGCGCCGGAATTGGTAGGCTCGAAGGGTCGCGCGAGCGGCCGTCGCGGGCCACCGCGAGTCACCCAGAAGCAGGAGCACTATCGTGTCAAACCCCCTCGCCCCCGGCTCACTCAACGGCAAGCGCGTGCTCGTCACGGGCTCGTCCCGCGGCATCGGTGCAGACACCGTCCGCTACTTCGCCGAAGCCGGCGCAGACATCGTGGTGAACTACCGCAACAAGGGCGCGCGTGCCGAGAAACTCGGCACGACCCTCCGTGAGCTCGGCGGCCGCGTGATCGTCGCCGGCGCCGATCTCACCGACCCCGCCTCTGTAAAGGGCATGTTCGACACCATCGCTGGCGAGTACGGCGGCCTCGACATTCTTGTCTTGAATGCCTCCGGAGGCATGGAAGCCGGCATGGCTGAGGACTACGCCCTCACGCTCAACCGCGACGCACAATTGAACGTGCTCGATGCGGCATTGCCCCTGCTCGGCGAGGGGTCGCGCGTCGTGTTTGTGACGAGCCACCAGGCCCACTTCATTCGCACCACGCCAACGATGCCCGAGTACGAGCCGGTTGCGCTCAGCAAGCGCGCCGGCGAAGACGCGCTGCGCGAGCGGATCCCGGGTCTTGCAGAGCGCGGCATCGGCTTCACCGTCGTCTCGGGCGACATGATCGAGGGCACGATCACGGCAACGCTGCTCGAGCGGGCAAATCCGGGTGCCATCTCGGCCCGCAAAGACGCCGCCGGCAAGCTTTACAACGTCTCAGAGTTCGCAGCCGAAATCGCCGCGGCCGCGGTCGACCCAGTTCCCGAAGACAACACCCGCCTCGTCGGCGACATCACCGACTTCGCGAGCTAGGAGCAACATGCGCGCCGCCGATATTGAGAAGCTCGTTTCTGTCTCTCGTCCGGCGGTCGCGCCAGACGGAACGTTTGCGATCGCTGCCGTCTCTCGCCCCGATCTGCGGGCAAACCTTGACGTTGGCCAGCTCTGGCGTTTCGACCTCGAGGGCAGGGCACCGGCGCGCAGGCTCACGCGTGGCGTTGCCGATCGCGCGCCCGCGCTCTCGCCCGACGGTGCGCTGATCGCATTCCTTCGCGGTGATACATCCAATAAGCCGCAGATCCATGTGATCGCGGCCGGCGGCAGCGAGCCCGTGCAGGTCACCGACCAGCCGCTCGGTGTGAGCGAGTTTGCGTGGTCGCCCGACAGCGAACGCCTTGCCTACGTCGCTCGCGTGCCCGAGCCGGGTCGGTACGGTTCGATTGAGGGTTTGGATGCCGCAGCCGAAGCGCCGCGCCACATCACAGGCATCCGCTGGCATGCGAACGGCGTCGGCTACATCGGCGACCGTCCTGCCCACGTCTTTGTGGTGCCCGCGCCCGATGTGAACGCAGAGCCGCTGTACGCTGCGGCGCCCGCGTTGCCAGGGGAGTGGGGCACCGACGGTGAGTCGCAGGGGGTGCCGGCGGCATCCACTCAACTGACGCACGGAACCGCCAGCTATGGCGGCGTCGTCTTCACGGCCGATGGCACCGAGGTGCTCGCGGGCGTCGACGAGATCGAAGCACGTACGCGCGATTTGCGCGCGCGCCTCGTGGCGATTTCGGTCGACGGGGGAGCGGAGCGCGAAGTGCTCTCGGTCGACGCGGGTCTCAGCGTCAACGAGATTGCCGTGCTGCCTGATGGCACGATTGCGCTGCTGGCCTCGGATGCCGGCGCCGGTGGCATCGACTTCATCGCGCCGGGCGTCGCGCTGTTCTTGCTGCGTGATGGCGTACCCGTCCAGATCACCGACCCCGAGCTCTATGACCTCGGCGAGGTTGGGAGTCACATCGGTGCGATCGGCGACGACGTGCTCGTGCAGGACCGCACCCGCGGATGCCTGCGACTCTTGCGCGTTACACGTGCCGGAGGGGTGACCGAAGTGCTCGGTGGCGACGTGGAGGTACTTGGGCACGGCGTTGCGGGCGATCGTATCGTCGCCACCATCGCCAATGCCGAGACCTTTGGCGAGATCGTTGTCATCGAGGGCGGCGCCGGCAGCGAACCGCGAACACTGACCAACTTTGGCGCAGCGCTTCGCGAGACCGGCTTGGTCGCGCCGCGAGAAATCACCGTCACCGCGCGCGACGGCGCCGAGGTGCACGGCTGGATCGCGACGCCCGCAGGGGAGGGGCCGCACCCGGTGATCCTTAACATTCACGGTGGGCCGTTCGCGCAGTACAGCGTGCACGTCTTCGATGAGACGCAGGTGCTTGTGGATGCCGGCTACGCCGTCGTGTACTGCAACCCGCGCGGCTCTGCCGGCTATGGGCGGGAGCATGGGCGAAGCATCCGCGGCGCTATGGGCACCGTCGATTACACCGACGTGTTGGATTTTCTTGAGGGTGCGCTTGCGAGCGATGTGACGCTTGACGCTGGGCGCCTCGGCATCATGGGCGGTTCATACGGCGGCTTCATGACCGCATGGGTGATCGCGCACGATCACCGGTTCGCCGGCGCGATTGTTGAACGTGGATTCCTCGACCCCGTGTCGTTTCAGGGCACGAGCGACATCGGCTCGTTCTTCGGCGACGAATATGCGGGGACGTCGCCCGAGGCGATGGCCGCCCAGAGCCCGATGGCCCACGCCGGAAGCGTCACGACGCCCACGCTCGTGATGCACTCGGAGCTTGATTTCCGCTGCCCCCTCGAGCAGGCGACGCGGTATTACACGGCGCTCAAGCGCGCGGATGTCGATGCCGAGATGCTGATTTTTCCGGGGGAGAACCACGAGCTCAGCAGGGGCGGACAGCCACGCCACCGCGTGCAGCGGTTTGCCGCGGTGCTCGATTGGTGGGCTCGGCGACTGCCCGTGCACTAGGTTAGCTGCCGCACGCCGCACAAAAAACCGCAGGCCAACCCGTAGATTCTTATGAAATCAGGGGTTGACCTGCGGTTTTTACGCGGTGATAACGCGCCTTCGGCTACGCCTTCTTGCCGAAACTGAATGCGCGAATGATCTGCAAGATGCCGAGCACGACCAGCGCGATTCCCAGCAACCACCAGAGCGCAACGGCGCCCAGGAGCGGGGAGAAGCAGAGGACGCCACCGGCGATGATGCTGATGATCGCGAAGAAGATCGAGAAGCCCTTGGATGACGAGTCGCCCAGTGTGGTCAGCGCCACGATGCCTTCGATGATCCACATGATTCCCACCATCACGCCGAGGAAGACGGCGAGCCAGGCGGTCGTGAGGACGAGGTTTGTGAACGCCAGGATGCCGGCGATGATGAACACGAGGCCGAGGACGATGTGGCCGACGCGCGCCCATCCGCCCATTGCCTTGGCGAAGATGCCGAGACCGGCATACACGAGTCCGCCGACGACGGCGTAGATCGCGATGATTGCCGCGACGACCATTGCGGTCTTGTTGGGCCAAACGAGAACGAGAATTCCAACGATGAGGGCGATAACGCCGCCGACACCGAGTGCGGTGCGAATCCCGTTTGTGACGGGGCTCGCAGTGGGAGCGTTTGTAGTGGACATGATTCACCCTTCTGAGAATCAACTGTGAAGTTGCGGTCTAAGGTTAGGGCACATTTGCGGCGCGCAGAAGCCACCCCGCGGGTCGCACCGACGGTGTTTCCAGAAATTCACCCGGCACTTCATCCGCGCGGCGCCCGAACCCGTGTTTACAGCCGCGGATTCTGGCGTCTTACCGCTTGCTGATAATGCACATTATGTCAGTTCAGAATTGCGGAACGCTTCCCCGACTCTGTCGCCTTATGAACGCAGCCCGCGAATCGTCCGTGACAGCACGCCGACGATGTGCCGAAGCATCCCGAGAAACACAATCGCCCACACCACAACCGCGATGATGAGCGTGATGTTGCCGATCGATTCGACGAGCGGCAACGATTCGACCCGCCCGAGGTTGATTGACGCGACCGCGAACATCCCGATCGGAAAAACGATGGACCAGAGCGCCGCCACGTAGCCCAACGGAATCTTGTGCATCACGTGTCGCCACACGCCCGCGCCGATGAGCAGCGGAATAAGCCACACGCAGAAACTCCAGAAGACGACGATGGTCCCGCCGATCAGCGTGCGCGTCGCATCGATCATCGGGGTCGACTGCATGTCGACGATGTTGGTGCCGGCGACCACCGCGATCGCCATCGCGCCCATCGCCACCCAAAATGGGGGCTCGAACTCACGCGGCGTGATGCCGAAGTGGATGATGCGCAGCAGGACGAGCAACGCGACGCCGGCATAGATGGCGACCCCGACCGTCCACGACAGCACGGCGAGGATGCTGATCCACTCCGCATCCTCAGCAAAAAGGGGTTGCACCTGCGCCATGCCAATTGCGAGCGACTGGCTCGCCACTGCCCAGACGAACCAGGTACCGTTCGTGCGCGCCAGGATCGGTCTGCCGTCGCGAGTCATGAATACCTGCCATGGCAGCAGGTAGCCGAACACAAACCACAACACCGCACCAAAAAACAGCAGCGGCACCGCAATGCTCCCCAGGCCTTCTTGCAGCAGCCGGACCGCGAGCACATCGGTACCCGCAACGACCGTGAAGTACGCGAATGCCGTTTCGGGATCGCGGAAGTCGTGCAGCATGGCGCTTCGATGCGTGACCGCCCGCCAGATGTACAGCACCCAGAGCACCACGAACGAGGCCGCTGTGAGCCAAAGCAGCACCCTAGACAGCACGACGATACCCCCGAGATCGAGCCCGATCGAGACGATTCCGGTGGCCATGACGAGCGCAAAATAGCCGGGCGAGAGGTGCTCGATTTCGGCTCTCAGCGCCGGCCCGCGAGCTGCCTGTCGTTTCGCGTCCGGCTCACTGAGTTCTTGCATACTTCAGGTTAGGCAGAATGGCGTTCGTGCGGCGGCTTGCTACGGAGCCGTCCGACCGGTGGGTCCATCGCGGTTGCGCTTTCTGCCGCGGTGAGCCGGGCGCCCGCAATGCGCGACGCGCGAAATGCCCACCACGCAAGTGGATGCCGGTTGCCCCGGTGGTACACGCGATGCGGTGCCGGTCGACCTTTGCCGCCGGCCACACCGACCGCGGCACACAAGCTGGGCAAGATGGCGCGCGCCGCCTCTGCGTACCCCTCATCAGATGGATGCAGGTGGTCACGCTCGGAGAACAGCTCTGGGGTCTTTCGAAACAGTGTGCCGAGCGTGTCTGCGAGCGAAACAGATCTGCCGCCTTCGCGGAGCACCACGAATGCTTGGCTCGTCGCGAGCAGCCGGCACCACCAGTGCAAGAAAAACCGCAGCGGTTCAAAAATTGGATGCACGGCACCCAGGTCGGCACACGTCGCGACAATGACTTGGGAGCCTCTCCCCCGCAGCTCGCGCACCACCTCCATCAACGGAATCAGCGAGTCTGTGAGGCGACGCCCGTGCATGACGTCGTTGACACCGATGATGATGAGCACAACATCTGGCGTGCTCAGTGTGTGCAGCCGCACCAGCTGGGTGATCAGGCCGGTGCTCTCGGCCCCCACTTCGGCCACATTCGTCAGGTCGACGGGGCGACCGGATGCCTCAGACAACTCTTTCGCCAAGAGCACGCCGGGTGCGAAGTCAGGGTCTTTTGCGCCGTAACCGACAGCGAGCGAGTCCCCCATCACCCCAAACCGAATCGGTGCGCCCGCTCGCTCGGCGCCGTACACCCCGCTGTGCGGAAACACCGATCTCATTCGGGTGGGCACCAGCCGCTCGCGAGCGATCAAGGCCTCCGCCGCCATCACCGCCCCGAGTGTCAGAACGCTGACGACCGTCGAGACCGTGACCACCAACGTGTCGCGTGCGAGCCGTCGTTCGCTACGGGTGATTTTGGCCATGATGTCCCCCCCTGCTTCATTGCCAGGAACCATTTGATCGTCAGCGTACGCCCAACCTCAGACGCGGAGGCGAATCTCGTCTCAGCCGTTTCGCGCGACCCGCCGGTTGTGCGTCGCGATTGACAACAGTGCCGCCCCCGGACCCGCAAGCACGAGCAAAAAGGGCCAGTACCAGCCGGTCGTACCAAGCAGAACGGCGCCAATCACCAGCAGCGCCGCACCGAGCGCTCTCAGCGAAGTCGAGCCCAGCGGGCGCACCTGGGCGTTCCGCCAATACGGGATCTTGGTCGACGGGTTTGCACGCAGCGTCATACCGAGGGCGCGTTGGAATAGCAGCATCCCGAGCAGTGCCGTGAGCCCACCGAATACCGTCATCGTTCGAGATTATCGCGTTTGATCAGGATGCCTCGGCCCGCGGCCCTCCGCCTTTGAGGTCAGGCGGCGAGAGCTCGAACTGCCGCGCAAGTGCGTACGCCGCGCCCCGATCTCGTTCATCGACGACGAATACCCGGCCGATGAGCAGTGCCGCGTGATGCGGTACATCAATCCGGATCATGCCTGCGGGCGTATCGCCGTTCCATCCCTGCGCGCTGAGAAAGAACGCACCGGCGGCGCTTCCTGTGGTGCGCGTGCCGACATAGGCAAAGTTTGCGCCGCTCCGCGGATCGGTGAACTGAATGCTGTAGTAGCGATGCTCCATTGCCGGCACATGCAGCACCCGCGGGCCGGGCTTCACATCAAGCCAGCCACAGAGGTAGAGCACATCATCGGTGCCGGTAGCCAGCACGCTGCCAGAAGTCGCAGACTGGGACGAACTCAGGGGAACAGCGTAGAGCGTGTTCACCGGAATGGGACCGCCGCCCATCCCCCGCTTCGTAAAAATGCGTTTGAACCCACCGACGGTGATTCGCGGCCAGAAGAAGATGAAGATTGCGGTGCCAACTACCCACACGGGCACGGCCACCGACACGAGCAGGATGATCGACGAGGGTCCGCCGCTTGCGAGTCGCTGGACGATCACCCAGGCGAAAATCATCATGATCACGATGGTGACCAGCACGCCGTGCTTGAGGATGAGACGGTTCACGGCCGCCGCTCAACAACCGAAGGCAGCTGGTAGGAACCATCGAGGATGGCCGGGCCCGGCAGGTAGGCACGCAGCATCAGCTTGAACCGGCCGGATGGTGTGGGCAGCCAGTTCGTGCCCAGCTCCACTGTTTCATACGCCTGCAGCAGGATGTCGACGGAGCCGTCGGCATTCGGCACCAAGCCGGCGCGGCTGTCTACGCTCGCACGGCCAGACGCTCCAGCAACGATGTAACCGGCGGTGTCCGTCGCGGTGAGCGACCAGAAGGCACTGTGTGGTGGCAGCTGGCCGGGCGGAAAGTGCAGGCAGTAGGTGTGGGCGCCCCGCAACAACTCCCCTGCCGCATCGCGGGTCGCCGTCCAATAGGCGGCCTCTTCGAAGACGTTCACAACGGGGAGAGCCTTTTGCAGCGCGGCGCGCACGACAATCCCGTTGCCGGGTTGCCCGGCCCCGCGGATCGAGCTCCAGCCGTTAACCGTCGTGGTCTGGCTGCGTGCGACAGCGTTCAACACCACGACCGCGGTCAAGTACCCAAACGCCAGGCCCATGATCAGCCCTTGCACAATGCCGGAGCCCGCCACCCACGCGAAGAAGGCGCTCATGCCGCAACCCGCGTCACAGCGCGCCGATCCGGAGCAGCACCACGACCGTCACGATCACGGCGACAGAAAGGAGCAGAATCGACCACCCCTGCCAAGTCGCCGGGTGCCAGCCCACGCCCACCCCATTGCGACGGAACCAGGGCCGGTGCTGCTTGCCTGCCGCGCTCTTGACATTGCTGGGCGGCTGAGGTGTGTCAGTGGACATCTGCGTTCTCCCATCGCCGCGGCCGCGGGCCAGCGAAGCACACCCGCGGTGAAAAGCTACGCGCGCAACCGCAAAATCTCTATGGGTGTGGCGCGCAACTCGCGCGCCGCGAGCCGCGCCACCTCGCGCGCAGAGGCGGGCGACCCTACGTTGGCTCGTCGTCCGCGGACACTTCAATGACGATGCGCCCGCTCGCCTCGATGACGCCTCGACCCTTGTCTGGTGTCGGCGCTGGGATCGGGAGTTCTTGCTCGGCCTCCCAGACTGTTCGGGCTTCGGAGGCGGACGGATGGAAGATGTCGTCCATGCCGAGCATCCCAGCCGTCGCAATGCGCGTCGCGCTGTTGCGCTTGCGGTGATGAACGGAGAGTGCGACAGCGACGACCGCGATCACACCCGCGACGAGGAGTACGATCGTCACCCAACCGGAGATGACACCCATAGCCCCATGTTAGGCACGTGCGCGGCTCATCCTGAAGTTGCGCAGGACCACTCCCCCGATGCTCGGATACTGCACCTGCTCGAGCGTGAATCCGTGCGCTTCGAAGAACGGTCGCGCGGTGACGCTCACGTTCGCCCATAACCGCGTGGCACCAAGCGCTGCCGCGCGCTCTTGCGCCTCACGCAGCAGCGCGCCCGCGACGCCTTGGCGCGCGTGTTCAGGGGAGACGAACATCATGTCGATGTATCCGTCGCTCTGCACATCGGAGAAGCCCACCACGTTGCCGTCAACTTCGGCGACGAAACTGTTGCGTCGCATCATCGCCGCATGCCACGTCACCGTGTCGCGATCCTCCGGCCGCGCCCACGCGAGCACCTGGGCTTCGGAGTAATCGGGGGCGGCGGTTACGGTAATTGCCGCGACAAATACCGCCAGCGTCGCTTCGGCATCATCCGCCGCGTATGGGCGAATCCGCGCGACAGATGATGGCCGTGCGTGCATGCGCGCTTCCTTCAGTACTGGCCTGACTACTCGGACTTGCGAACGGGAGGGGGCCCTTGCGGGTCGAACGATCCGCCCTCATTGACCCAGTCCGAAATATCGGCGGCTTCTTCTCGCGTGACCGGCTTTGGCTTTCTCCGCCGGAACCATGAGCTCATCGTCTCTTTGATCTTCGACATGTTCGCACCATAACAAGTTTCGCGAGTTGCGGCATGCGAGACCGCGTTGGGGACGCCCGGCGCAGTGTCGCAGCGGCGCGTTAGCCTTTCTCTATGCCCAGAGTCATCTTCTACACCGCGACGACGCTCAATGGATTTCTTGCCGACGACCACGACTCGCTCGAGTGGTTGTTTGCCGTCCAGCAGGATGAGGACTCGTTCGCGCCGTTCATCGCGAATATCGGCGCGATCGTGCAGGGTTCGACGACCTTCGAGTGGGTCGTTGCACATGAAGGGCTGGCCGAGCATCCCGAAAAATGGCCTGCGTTCTATGGCGCGCGGCCAACCTGGGTGTTCACGACTCGGCGGCTGACACAGATTCCCGGCGCCGAGGTGCGGTTCGCGTCAGGGTCGGTGCGAGAGGCTTGGCCCGAGATTGCGGCGGCCGCTGGTGACCTTGACGTCTGGGTCGTCGGCGGTGGCGACCTCGTCGGACAATTCGCCGATGCGGGCCTACTCGACGAGCTCCGAGTGCAGATTGCCCCTGTCACGCTGGCTTCGGGCAGGCCTCTCCTCCCCCGCGACCTCGCCTCCGATCGGCTACACCTCGAGTCGATCGCCCAGAACGGGCAGTTCGCCGAGCTTGTCTACACCGTGCGGCGCCCCGACCAGCCCGAGGAGGCACGCGATGCCGTCTGAAGCATCTGCCGGCCCACCGGAATCACCGGATTGGCGCCGAATCCTGGCGGCGCTGCTGAACGCTGACGCCCGACGCATCTTTGCCGAGACCGTCATCAGCGCGAGTGCGCCGGTGCCCGCAGCCCGTCGCGATCGCGCATTGCAGCAGCTCCAGGCACTCGGGCTCATCGAGAGAGATGCGGCCGGCGAGCCGCGCCCCTCCGACGTACCGCTCCGCGCCGCGCTGAGCGGCGCCCAAGCACCTCGGGCACGAGGCCCAGAACGTTTTCTCGACCGCCACGGCCGCATCGATCGCTACCCCTCGGGCTTTGCCGAACGTGTCGCGCTGCTCGAGTTCGTGCTTGCGAAAGCTGTTCCGCTCGGCGCGGTGCTCGATGAGCGAACGCTCGGTGCGGCGCTGTCACCGTTCACGAACGATGTCGCGGCACTTCGCCGATATCTCGTCGACCATGAGCTCCTCGAACGAACGCCGACCGGTTCGGAGTACGCGCGCGTCGCCCCACCCGAGGCACCGGCCGGCGCATAGACGGCGTACGCCGGGCACCTACTCGCCTTCGTGGGGCTCCATGCGATGCCACGTGCCGAACTTCGGGTCGAGCCCGTCACCCGACGAGGTGCGGGTGATGCGGCGCTTCATCCACGGGCCAACGTGTTCGCGGTAGTAGTCCCAGCCGCGGGGGCCCGCCGCAGGCAGCGCTGGCATCGTCCACCATTCGGGCTCAGGCTCGAAGCCCAGCGCGGTCAGCACGCGCGCCGCGACACGGTGGTGCCCTCGTGAGTTCATGTGCAGGCGGTCTTCCGACCAGTATGGCGGTGTCGCGAGTTCGCGGTCG
This sequence comes from Actinomycetes bacterium, assembly GCA_029777095.1. GTDB lineage: Bacteria > Actinomycetota > Actinomycetes > Actinomycetales > Microbacteriaceae > Microbacterium. Next base: position 48,951 of record JAKOTS010000019.1, read on the forward strand.
GGCCAGTTGAAGGCACGAATCACGTCGTCGCGGTCGGCAAAGTGATCTTCGACGGCCTGGGAGAGCTCGTCGCCCCTGCGCTGGATCATGTTCTTCATTGGTAGCTGCTGTGCCGGGTTCGCGCCGGAGAGCAAAATGAGCTTGACGCCCGCTTCATCGCACCGATGAATCACCTGCTCGAATGCATCGACGATGTGCGCCACCTTCGTGCGCGGACGCAAAACATCATTGCCACCGCCATTGAACGAGAGGTGTGTGGGCTGCAGCGAGAGCGCCCGCTCAAGCTGCTCGTTAACGATGGGCCACACCAACTTCCCGCGAATCGCAAGGTTTGCGTAGTCAATGGGCTCGTCGCTGGCGTTCGCCCAGCCCTGCGCGACAAGATCCGCCCACCCACGGGGACGGCCATCCGGGAGCTCGTCGCCGACGCCCTCGGTGAATGAGTCGCCAATGGCGACAAAGCGAATCTTTTGCACCGCTCCACTTTAGAGGCCTGCGGGCGCCGCACCGGAATTCGTTGCACCACTTTTTCGGCGGCGCCACAAAACCGTCTGAACTACTCCCCGAGCAACTCGCGCACGCGCGGCGCGACCTTGGTGCCATACAACTCGATGCTGCGCATCATGTGCTCGTGCGACAGGGTGCCGGTCGAGAACTTCATGTCGAAGCGCTCCGCGCCCAGCGTGCGCAGCGTGCCAGCGATTTTCTGCGCCACGGTTTCGGGCGATCCCACATACGTTGAGCCATCGGGACCAATCTCACGCTCGAACGATGCCCGCGTGTACGCAGGCCAGCCCCGCTCTCGGCCGATGGTGTTGTGGAGCGCCTCGAACCCGGCGTAGGCCTCTTCGCGAGCCTGCTCGTCGGTATCGGCGATGTGCCCGGGTGAGTGCACGCCGATGGGCAGCGGCTCGCGCTCATACGAGTCGACCGCCCGGTAGTAGAGGTCTACAAACTGCCGGAATCGGTGCGAAGGGCCGCCGATGATCGCAAGCATCAGGCCGAGCCCATGCCGAGCGGTACGCACGACTGACTCGGGGCTACCTCCGACGCCGACCCAGGCCTTCAACCCATGCTCTGTCTTCGGGTAGACATCGGCCGCGTCGAGTGCCGCACGCGTCGTCCCCTGCCACGTGACCGGCTTCTCGGTCAGCAACTGGGTGAAGAGCTCGAGTTTCTCCTCGAACAGCACCTCGTAATCACGCAGATCGTAGCCAAACAGCGGGAACGATTCGATGAACGAGCCGCGACCCAGAATCACTTCGGCACGACCGTTGGATACGGCATCCAGCGTCGCGAAACGCTCGAACACGCGCACCGGATCGTCGCTCGAAAGCACGGTCACCGCGGTCCCGAGGTGAATGTTCTTGGTACGGCCGGCGGCCGCCGCCAACACGATCTCGGGGCTCGAGATCGCGAAGTCGGGACGGTGGTGCTCCCCCACACCGAAGAATGCCAGGCCGACCTCATCGGCCAGCACGGCTTCGTCGACCACGTTTCGGATCGTCTGCGCGTCTGACAGCAACTCGCCGTCGGCTCCGCGAGTCACGTCGCCGAACGTGTCGAGTCCGAGCTGGATGTCGGCCGGGTTGATCTGGGTGCTCATCGGGGGCGCCCCTTTCTATTCACTCGCATGTAACCGCACGGCTCGCCCACACATTCCCGAGTGAGGCGCCGGTTATCCGAGCAGTGCCCTGCGTAGCGTGTCGAGCCCGACTCCGCCGAGATCGAGTGCGCGCTTGTGGAACGCCTTGATGTCGAAGTCGGCACCCTCGCGGGCCTCGACCTCGTCGCGCACGTTCTCCCAAATACGCTGACCGACCTTGTACGAAGGTGCTTGGCCCGGCCACCCGAGATAGCGGTTGACCTCAAAGCGCACGAACGCCTCGGGCATGTTGACGTTCTGCATCATGAACTCAAGCGCGTAGTCCGCGTCCCAGATGCCCTGCCCGTCGAGGCGTGGCTTGCCGAGGTGCACACCGATGTCGAGCACCACGCGCGCCGCGCGCATGCGCTGGCCATCAAGCATCCCGAGCCGGTCGGCCGGGTCGTCGAGGTAGCCAAGCTGCTGCATCAGGCGCTCCGCGTAGAGCGCCCAGCCCTCAGCGTGGCCCGACGAACCCGCAAGCTGCCGACGCCAACTGTTGAGCTGCGCGCGATTCGCGACGCCCTGCCCGATCTGGAGGTGGTGGCCCGGAACACCCTCGTGGTACACCGTCGTCAGCTCGCGCCACGTGTCGAACTCGGTCACGCCCTCGGGCACCGACCACCACATGCGGCCGGGGCGCGAGAAGTCATCGCTCGGGCCGGTGTAATAAATGCCGCCCTCCTGCGTGGGCGCGATCATGCACTCGAGCGTGCGAATCTCGGCGGGAATGTCGAAGTGCGTCGCACCCAGCTCAGCGACCGCGCGGTCGCTCGTCTCCTGCATCCACTTCTGGAGCGCTTCGGTGCCCTGCAATTTGCGGGACGGGTCTTTCTCGAGAAACGCGACTGCTTCTTCGACGGATGCCCCGGGCAAGATCTCGTTCGCAATCGCCTCCTGTTCGGCGACCATCCGGGCGAGCTCCTGAATGCCCCACTCGTAGGTCTCATCGAGGTCGATCGTTGCGCCCAAAAAGCGGCGGGATGCCAGCGCGTACTGCTCGCGACCCACACCGTCTTGTTCGGTCGCGACCGGCGCAAGCTCGTTCTGCATGAAACTGGCAAGCGTGTCGTATGCGCCGCGCGCCAAGTCTGCGTGCTGGCCCAACTCGCCCAGCAGTGCGGCCGAAAGCTCACCGTCTGCTGGCGCCGCCTCGGCGGCAAACGCGGCAAAGAAGCCATCGTCGGCGGTGTAACGGGCGATCTGCGTGACAACCTCGAGCACCTGGCGGCGAGCGGGCACCACGCCCTGGCGCATGCCTTCGCGAAGCGTCTCGATGTACCCGTCGATCGCTGCCGGCACCGCGCTCAAACGGCGCGAAATGATCGACCAGTCGTCTTCGGTGTCGGTCGGCATGAGGTCGTAGACCGAACGAATCTGCTGTGCGGGCGACTCGATGACGTTAAGGTCGCGCAGGTGCGTCTTCGCTTCGTACTGTTCGAGCATGAGGTTGAGCTCGGCCGTGAGGTCGGTCTTCGTGACCGCATCGATGTCGTCGACCGGTTCGAGCTCTGCAAGCGCCGCCACGGTGTTCCGCGCCGCCGCGGCAATCGCGTCGTGGCCAGCGGGCGTCTGGTCGCTATGCCGGTGGTTCTGTTCGGTGCGGCCGATGTACGTGCCGACCTCGGGAATCAACTGGACGAAGGTGTCGACCCATGCATCGGCGACGTGGTCGATCGCGGTCGCGGGGCGCTGCGTAGCTGTCATAGTCCGAGCCTACGACCGTGAACCGGGCACTGCCAGTGCGCGCCACCCGGGCGTGGCGTTAGTGCCCCGCTTCGTCCCAGTTCACCCCGCGGCCAAGCTGCACGTCGAGCGGCACTGAGAGCTGCGCGGCGCCCGACATCTGCTCGCGAACGATCCGTTCCGCCGCGTCCCACTCCCCCGGTGCGACCTCGACGACAAGCTCATCGTGGATCTGCATGAGTACGCGTGAGCGGAGCCCCTCGGTTTTGATGTCAGTGCTGATTCGGTGCAGCGCAATCTTCATGATGTCGGCCGCGCTGCCCTGGATCGGCGCGTTCAGCGCCGCACGCTCGGCGTTTTCGCGCTGCACCCGGTTGGTGCTGTTGATGTCGGGGAACGGACGACGACGGCCAAAAATCGTCGTCGTGTAGCCGTCTTCCTTCGCCTGCATGACCGAACCGCGCAGGTAGTCACGCACGGCACCAAAGCGCTCGAAGTAGCCGGTCATCAGCGATTTTGCTTCGGATTGGTCGATGCGCAGCTGCTTGGCGAGGCCGAAGGCGCTCAGGCCGTAGACCAGGCCATACGACATTGCCTTCACCTTGGTGCGCATGGCCGATGTCACGTCGGCCGCGTCGACGCCGAAAACCTGGGCACCCACAAAGCGGTGGAGGTCTTCGCCCGCGTTGAACGCCGCGATCAGCCCCGGGTCGCCCGAGAGGTGCGCCATGATTCGCATTTCGATCTGCGAGTAGTCGGCAGTGAGCAGTGTCTCGTAGCCGGTGCCAACCTGGAATGCCGCGCGAATGCGACGGCTCTCTTCGGTGCGTACCGGAATGTTCTGCAGGTTGGGATCGGTGCTCGAAATACGCCCCGTCGTGCTCCCGGTCTGCACATAGGTCGTGTGGATGCGACCGTCGCTGCCGATAGCGGCATCGAGCGTCTCAATAATCTGCCGCAGCTTCGTCGCCTCGCGGTGCTGCAGGAGCAGGTCGAGGAACGGGTGCGGGTTCGTGTCTTGCAGCTTGGTGAGCTCGGCGGCATCCGTCGAATGCCCAGTCTTCGTCGCACGAGTCTTGGGCATGTCGAGCTGGTCAAACAGCACCTCTTGCAGCTGCTTGGGCGAACCGAGGTTGACCTCGCGGCCGATCACCTCGTAGGCCCGGCTGGCAAGGTCGGTGGCGCGGGCGCCGAGCTCGGCCGAAAAGGTCGAGAGCTGCTCGTGCGAGACCGAAACCCCGGCGAGCTCCATCTCGGCAAGCGCCATGAGCGTCGGCATCTCGATGTCGACCAGCACGCTGAGAGAGCCCTCATCGAGCTCGTCACGCAGCGCATCGGCCACCCGGAGCGCGTACCAGGCGTGGAGCGCCGGGCTGACCTCTTCGGTTTCGGGAAGCAGTTGATTCGGGTCGCCCTGCGGCAGGGTCTCGCCAAGAAAACGGTCGACGAGGTCGGCGAGCGTCTTGTCAGGCAGCGTGGGGCTTCGCAGCCACCCGGCGATCAGAGTGTCGAACGCGAGGCCGGCGAGGGGCACTCCCGCGCGGCTGAGCGCACGGACCTGCGGCTTCGCGTCATGAAAAATCTTTGGCGAATCGGAGGCAAGCCACGCCTCGAACGGCGCGACGTCGACGCTGCCGATCGTCCATGGCAGTTCGACGGCCTCCGTCGCTGTTGCAAGCCCGGCCGACACGATCGCGCCACCGATCGAGCGGACCTCGACGCTCACCCCGAGCGGGCTTGCCGCCATCGCCCGCGCGAGCCAAGCTTCAAGCTCTTCGTCGAGCAGGTGTTGCACGCTTGGCACGGTAACGGATGCCCCGCCCCCGGCGCTCTGCACCGACGCCGCGTCGATCCCCTCAAGGTCGAGCACTCGCTGCAACATCTGCCGAAACTCAAGGCGCGCAAAAATGTCACGGACCTCGCCCGCGTTCATCGGTTGCATCGCGAGATCGGCGGGTGTGACGGGCAGTTCGACATTGGTGATGAGACGGTTGAGCCGGCGATTGCGCTCGGCATTCTCGCGGTGCTCGCGCAGGTTTGCGCCGACGACGCCCTTGATCTCGTCGGCGTGGGCGAGGATCTCTTCGAGCGAGCCGAACTGGTTGATCCATTTCACCGCGGTCTTCTCGCCGACCTTGGGAATACCGGGGAGATTATCGCTGGTCTCACCCACGAGCGCCGCGATCTCGGGATATTGTTCGGGCCGGACGCCATATTTTTCGAACACAGCGTCGGGGTCGTAGCGCTTGAGTTGCGAGACACCCTGCACCGACGGATAGAGCAGGGTGACGTCGTCGTTCACAAGCTGGATCGTGTCGCGGTCGCCCGAGACAACAAGCACGGTGAACCCTGCCGCATCGGCCTGCGCGGCGAGGGTTGCCAGAATGTCGTCGGCCTCGAAGTCTTCTTTTTGAATCGTGACAATGCTCATTGCGGCAAGCGCTTCTTGCAGCAGCGGAATCTGCCCCTTGAACTCGACAGGCGTCTCGTTGCGGGTGCCCTTGTATTCGGGATATTCGCGCGTGCGGAACGATTGGCGCGACATGTCGAACGCCACCGCGATGTGGGTGGGCTTCTCCGCCTTGATGAGGTTGATGAGCATGGCGAGAAACCCATGGATCGCGTTGGTGTGCTGGCCATCTCTCGTGCGAAAACTGTCGACCGGAAGCGCGAAAAACGCACGGTAGGCAAGCGAATGACCGTCAACGATCAGGAGGGTAGGCTTTTCGGAATCCGACACCTCACCAGCCTACCGGCGGGCACTGACGCTCGCCCCTAAGGAGTTCATCCCATGGCAAACGACATCATCAGCGATGTTTCGAATCACGTTGCAGAAGCACAGTCGAGCCCCGAAGCGACGGACACCGTGAAGAAGCGCGGAAGCGGCGGCAGCCTCGGCGACAAGATGGGCCTCGAAGTGCTCGAGCTCACCGTAGACCGCGCCGTTGCCACCATGCCTGTCGAAGGCAATACACAGCCGATGGGCATCATGCACGGCGGCGCCTACGTGGTGCTCGGCGAATCGCTTGGATCGATGAGCGCCAGTCTGCACGCCGGCCCCGGCCGGTTTGCGGTGGGCGTCGACATCAACGCCACCCACACGGGCTCGGCCACCTCCGGTCTCGTCACCGGCGTCTGCACGCCCGTGCACCTCGGCCGCTCGATCACCGTGCACGAGATCGTGATCACGGATGAAACCGGGCGCCGCTGCTCGACGATCCGCATCACGAACATGCTCCGCGACCGTCCGAAGGCGTAGCCCACGAGAGGGCGCAGCTCACACCATCGCTCTTCGCGCACCGAGCGCAAACAAAAAAGCGGCCCGCATCTGCGGGCCGCTTTTTTCGTACTAGTCCTTCTTTGGAGCGAGCTGCTCGATGATCGCCTTCGCCACATCTTGCATGGTCAGGCGGCGATCCATCGATGCCTTCCGAATCCAACGGAAGGCCTCGGGCTCGGTGAGCCCCATCTTCTCGTTGAGCAGGCCCTTGGCACGATCGACCAGCTTGCGAGTCTCGAAACGCTCGACCAGGTCACCGACCTCGGCCTCGAGCGTGATGATCTGCTGGTAGCGGCTGAGTGCAATCTCGATCGCAGGCAGCAGGTCGTTGGGGGTGAATGGCTTCACCACGTAGGCCAGCGCACCGGCCTCGCTCGCGCGTTCGACCAGTTCTTTCTGGCTGAACGCGGTCAGGAGCACCACGGGGGCGATATGTGCCTTATTGATTCGCTCGGCGGCGCTGATGCCGTCTAGCTGCGGCATCTTGACGTCCATGATGACAAGGTCGGGACGAAGCTCGGTGGCAAGGGCCACGGCCGTCTCACCGTCGCCTGCTTCACCGACAACCTCAAAGCCGTTGTCACGGAGGATCTCAACGATGTCGAGTCGGATCAACGATTCGTCTTCAGCGACGACAACGCGACGCGGGGTAGGTGCCGCGGGCGGAATGGATTCTGGCTCAGTCACGTATCCATCTTAGGATATGGTCTATCAGGTACGTACCAGCCGGTGTGGCGGAATGGTAGACGCGGAGCACTCAAAATGCTTTGCTCGTGAGGGCGTGTGGGTTCGAGTCCCACCACCGGTACAACAAGAAGAAGGCCGTCCCAATGGGGCGGCCTTCTTCTGATTCGGCTCCTGCGCGCGGCCAGTACGGCCCCGCGCAGGAGTGCGCTACGTGCGCGCGGCCGTGTAGGCCGGAGCCGCTCCGTGCACGGCGTCGCCGACCTTGTGCACGCGAATGTCGTTCGTCGAACCCACGATTCCTGGGGGCGAACCCGAAATCACGACGACCTTGTCTCCGACCTGTGCCTTGCCAGCGCGAAGCAGAATCTCGTCGATCTGCAGGTACATCAGGTCGGTGTGCTCAACCCGCTCGACAAGGGTCGTCTGCACGCCCCAGGTCAGCGCGAGACGCCGGCGAATACCCGGCTCGGGCGTGAAAGCAAGCATCGGAATGCTCGAACGCAGGCGCGACATGCGCCGTGCCGAGTCTCCGGATTCGGTGAAGATACACAGGTACTTCGCGCGGACGAAGTTCGCGACCTCGACCGCCGCCATGGTGATGGCGCCGCCCTGGGTGCGCGGGGTGACGTTGAGTGGGGCAATACGGTCGAGCCCGTGCTCTTCGGTCGAATCCACGATGCGGGCCATCGTTTCGACCACCTGCACCGGGTACTTTCCGACGCTCGTCTCACCGCTGAGCATCACCGCGTCGGCGCCATCGAGCACGGCGTTCGCCACGTCGCTGGTCTCGGCGCGGGTCGGCACAGGGTTGTCGATCATCGATTCGAGCATCTGCGTCGCAACGATCACCGGCTTCGCCATGCGGCGCGCGAACTCGACGGCCTTCTTCTGCACGATCGGCACCGCTTCGAGCGGCAGCTCGACACCAAGGTCGCCGCGCGCCACCATGATGGCATCGAACGCGTCGACGATCTCTTCAAGGTGCTCGACGGCCTGCGGCTTCTCGATCTTGGCGATCACCGGAACCCGGCGGCCCTCCTCGTCCATGATGAAGTGCACGCGCTGCACGTCTTGCGCGTCGCGCACGAACGAGAGCGCGATGAGGTCCGCGCCGATGCGCAGCGCCCAGCGCAGGTCATCTTCGTCTTTTTCGCTCAGCGCCGGAACATTCACCGCAACGCCCGGCAGGTTGATGCCCTTGTTGTCTGAAACGTTGCCGGCTACCACGACGCGCGTGGTGACCACGGTGTCGCTTGCCTCGGTCACCTCGACGCGTACCTTGCCGTCGTCGATGAGGAGGAAGTCCCCCGGCTGCACGTCCTTCGGGAGCCCCTTGAACGTCGTCGAGACGATATCTTTCGTGCCAAGGATGTCGTCGGTCGTGATCTTGAACGTGTCGCCCACCTCGAGGAAGTGGGGACCGGCCTCGAACTTGCCCAGACGGATCTTCGGGCCCTGCAGGTCAACCAGTACCGCAACAGCACGACCCGCGTCATCCGCAGCCTTTCGCACGTTCGCGTAACTGATCTCGTGCACGGCATGATCGCCGTGGCTGAGGTTGAGCCGTGCCACGTCGACGCCCGCGTCGATGATCGCCCGCACCGTGGCATATGTCGAGGTCGCCGGGCCAAGCGTGGCGACGATTTTCGCGCGTCTCATTGAATGTTGCTCCAGAGGTTAATTGGGGATGCTGGTGCGAAAAAACAGCGCATACACGCCTACCCGTAGCCTACGCCGGGTGCAGGCCAATGGCGATGTCCCTCGGCCCCACCGGCACGGGCAACGCCGACTCCCCCATCAGGAACGCATCGACCCGAGCGGCCGCCGCGCGACCCTCGGCGATCGCCCACACAATCAGCGACTGGCCACGACCAGCATCGCCTGCCGCGTAGACGCTCGGCTCGGTCGCAGCATAGTGATCGTCGCGCTCGATGAGACCGCTCGACGTGAACCGCACCCCCAGCTGCGTCTCGAGGTTGTGGCGTTCCGGACCCGTGAACCCCATGGCGATGAGTACGAGATCTGCGGGAATTTCACGCTCCGTACCGCCCTTGGGCACGCGCCGGCCATCGACATACTCGGTCTCGGCAACCCGCAGGGCTCGCACGCGACCCTGGTCGTCACCCAGAAACTCGACGGTCGATGCGAGATAGACGCGCTCGCCGCCCTCCTCGTGCGCAGACTGCACCTCAAAGATCGTCGGCATGGTCGGCCACGGTTGTGCGTCGGTTCGGGATGCCGCGGGCTGCGTGCCGATCGCAAGGTTGGTCACGCTCAGCGCACCCTGGCGATGAGCCGTGCCGATGCAGTCGGCACCGGTGTCGCCGCCACCGATCACCACGACGTGCTTGCCCGCAGCCGTGACCTGGTCTGGAACGTCGTCGCCCGCGACCGCCTTGTTCGACGCCACGAGGTAGTCCATCGCGAACTCCACGCCACCAAGGTCGCGGCCCGGAATCGCGATATCGCGCGGGACGGTCGCGCCGGTTGCCACCACGACGGCGTCGTAGCGGGTTCGCAGTTCTTCCCACGTCACATCGACGCCAATGTGCACACCCGCGCGAAAACGGGTGCCCTCCTCGCGCATCTGGCGCATCCGAGCATCAATGTGGTGCTTTTCCATCTTGAAGTCGGGGATCCCGTAGCGAAGCAACCCGCCGATTCGCTCATCGCGCTCGAACACGGCAACCGTGTGGCCGGCACGGGTCAGCTGCTGCGCGGCCGCGAGCCCCGCAGGCCCCGAACCAACCACCGCGACAGTCTTTCCGGTCAGGCGTCCGGGTGGCTCGGCTTCGATCCAACCGCTCGCAAATGCCTGGTCAACGATCGATACCTCGATCTGCTTGATCGTGACGGCGGGCTGGTTAATGCCGAGCACGCACGAGCTCTCACACGGCGCCGGGCACAGACGCCCGGTGAACTCAGGAAAGTTGTTCGTTGCGTGCAGCCGCTCGCTCGCCTCGCGGCCCTCGCCGCGACGGGTCAGATCGTTCCACTCCGGAATCAGGTTTCCGAGCGGGCATCCCTGATGACAGAACGGGATGCCGCAGTCCATACAACGACCGGCCTGTCGGCGCAGCACTGCCCCGTCGCCGGGCTCGTACACCTCGTTCCAGTCCATGATTCGCACCGGTACCGGGCGCCGTGCCGGCAACTCGCGTTCCGTCACCTTCATAAAGCCTTTTGCGTCAGCCACCAGTCACCTCCAGGATTCGGTTCCACACAGTTTCGCCATCGGGGTCGAGCCCCGTGGCCACGGCATCGCGTCGCAGGTCGCGCACGGCCGCATAATCGCGGGGCAGCACCCGCACGAAGTCATTCACTGCAGAGTCGAACTGCTCGAGCACACCCGCGGCCAAGACCGAACCGGTCTCGAGGGCGTGTGCCGTGAGCAGTTCACGAAGCGTTTCGGCATCAGCGGCATCGAGTTCGGAGAGCAGGAGCTCCCCCGACGCCAGCGCCTCGCGGTTCACCCGTTCCGCCTCGAGACGGTAGATGTACGCCGTGCCACCCGACATTCCGGCCCCGAGGTTTCGCCCGGTCGGGCCCAGGATCACCGCGAGCCCGCCGGTCATGTATTCGAGCGCGTGGTCGCCCACGCCCTCGACGACCGCGGTGGCGCCCGAGTTGCGCACGAAGAACCGTTCACCGACAACACCGGAGAGGAACATGGTTCCGCTCGTGGCGCCGTAGCCGATCACGTTGCCAGCGACGACGTTTTCGGCGGCGACGAAGGCCGCATCGCGCGGCGGTCGCAACGAAATCTGGCCTCCCGAGAGTCCCTTGCCGACGTAGTCGTTCGCGTCGCCCTCGAGCCGGAGCGTGATGCCACGCGGAATGAAAGCGCCGAACGATTGCCCCGCCGAACCCGTGAGATTCAGGGTGATCGAGCCAGCCGGCATCCCCTTTTCGCCGTGCGCATGCGTGACGTGATTGCCGAGCATGGTGCCGACCGCTCGGGCCGTATTGCGAACGGGAAGGTCGAAGGCAATCGATCCACCGTCGCGGATCACACCGCCGACCTGCGCGAGCAGGGGCGCGTCGAAGTGCTCGCCGAGTTCGTGCTCTTGCGAGCGCGTGTTGCGGCGGGGCTCATCGGCATCAAACACCGGGCCGGTGAGGATCGGTGCCAGGTCGAGCCCGCTCGCTTTCCAGTGTTCGACCGCCCCGTTGATGTCGAGCATTTCGTTGCGCCCGACCGCCTCGTCAATCGAGCGGAAGCCCAACTCGGCAAGGTGCTCGCGCACCTCCTGGGCGATGAACTCGAAGAAGTTCACGACGAACTCTGGCTTTCCGGTGAAGCGTTCACGAAGCACGGGGTTCTGTGTCGCGACGCCGACCGGGCACGTATCGAGGTGACACACCCGCATCATGATGCAGCCAGAGACCACGAGCGGCGCCGTCGCAAAGCCGAATTCTTCTGCACCGAGCAGCGCGCCGATCACGACGTCGCGCCCGGTCTTCAACTGCCCGTCGACCTGCACGACCACGCGGTCGCGCATGCCGTTGAGCATCAGCGTCTGCTGGGTCTCTGCGAGCCCAAGCTCCCAGGGCGTGCCGGCGTGCTTGAGCGAGTTGAGCGGGCTGGCGCCCGTTCCGCCGTCGTGACCCGAGACCAGGATCACATCGCTCAGCGCCTTCGCCACGCCGGCGGCGACCGCACCGATGCCCGACTGGCTCACGAGCTTCGTGTGAATGCGCGCCTCGGGGTTCGCCCGCTTGAGGTCGAAGATCAACTGCTTGAGGTCTTCGATCGAATAGATGTCGTGGTGCGGGGGCGGCGAAATGAGCCCGACACCGGGGGTGGCGTGGCGAGTGCGCGCCACCCACGGGTAGACCTTGCCGGGTGGCAACTGCCCGCCCTCGCCCGGCTTCGCGCCCTGCGCGAGCTTGATCTGAATATCGTCGGCGGTCGCGAGGTACTGGCTCGTTACCCCGAAGCGCCCCGATGCGACCTGCTTGATCGCACTGCGGCGGGCCGGGTCGACGAGCCGTTCGGGGTCTTCGCCGCCCTCGCCCGTGTTTGACTTCGCGCCGATCGAGTTCATCGCAATCGCGAGCGTCTCGTGCGCCTCTTTCGAGATCGAGCCGTAGCTCATCGCTCCGGTTGAGAAGCGCTTGACAATGGATGCCACTGACTCGACCTCATCGATCGGCACCGGCTTGCGGATCCCGTGCTTGAACCGGAACAGCCCTCGCAGCGTCTTGAGCTCGGATGCCTGCTCATCCACCAGCGCCGTGTATTCGCGGAAGACGTCGTAGCGGCGGGTGCGGGTGGAGTGCTGCAGCCGAAAGACCGTCTCGGGGTTGAACAAGTGGGGCGAACCATCGCGCCGCCACTGGTACTCGCCGCCGTTCCACAGGCGTTCGTGCGCGCGCGCCGCTTCGTCTTCGGGGTAGGCGTAGTCGTGACGGGCCTGATTCTCTGCAGCGACCTCTTCGATGCCGATGCCGCCGAGCTTCGACTCGGTGCCGGTGAAATAGGCGTCGACGAACGCCTGTGAGAGCCCGACGGCCTCGAATGTCTGCGCTCCGGCATACGACGAGACGGTCGAGATGCCCATCTTCGACATGATCTTCAACACGCCCTTCCCGAGGGCATAGATGAGATTCTTCACCGCGGTCTCGGGCGTGATGCCCGTGATCGCACCAGTGCGGACCAGGTGCTCGGCGGTCTCCATCGCCAGATACGGGTTCACGGCAGATGCGCCGTAGCCGATCAGGGTCGCGACGTGGTGCACCTCACGCACATCACCCGCCTCGACAACGAGGCCAACCTTCATGCGGTTCTCGTTGCGGATGAGGTGGTGGTGGATCGCCGAGACCATCAGCAACGACGGGATTGGCACCAGGTCTTTATTTGAGTCGCGGTCAGAGAGCACGACGTACTCGACACCAGCCGCGATCGCGTGGTCGACCTCAGCACACATCGCCGCGATCCGCGCCTCCATCGTGCCGGGGCCCGCATCGAAGTGGTAGAGCCCACGAATCGTGACCGATGAGCGCTCGGGGAACGCCCGGCCGAGGTGCTGGATCTTCGCAAGCTCGTCGTTATCGATCACCGGGAAGTCGAGGATGACGGCCCGTGCATGATCGGGACCCTCCGAAAGCAGGTTCTGCGTGGGTCCGAGACCGAGCGAGAGCGACGTCACAACCTCTTCGCGGATCGCATCGAGCGGCGGATTCGTGACCTGCGCAAACTGCTGCGTGAAGTAGTCAAACAAGAGGCGCGGCCGCTCGCTCAACACGGCAATGGGTGTGTCGCTGCCCATCGCACCGAGGGGCTCGGCGCCATGCTGGCCCATCGGAGTCAGCAGGATCCGGACCTCTTCTTCGGTGTAGCCGAAGGTGCGCTGGCGCCGGGTGATCGATGCCGCGGGGTGCACGATGTGCTCGCGCTCCGGGAGCGATGCCAAATGGATGGCACCGGCATCCAGCCACTGCCCCCACGGCGAGAGTGACGCAAGATCCGACTTGATCTCGTCGTCTTCGATGATGCGGCCGGCCGCGGTGTCGACGAGGAACATCTTGCCAGGCTGCAGGCGCCCGCGGCGCTTGATGCGCTCGGGGGCGAACTCGAGCACGCCGGTCTCACTCGCGGCGACGATCAGGCCGTCGGTCGTTTCGGTCCAGCGCCCGGGCCGCAGCCCGTTGCGGTCAAGTGTGGCGCCGACGAGCGTGCCGTCGGTGAATGTGAGCGCGGCGGGGCCGTCCCACGGCTCCATCTGCATCGAGTGGTACTCGTAGAACGCGCGGAGGTCCGGGTCCATACCCGGCTGCTTTTCGTACGCTTCGGGCACCATCATCATGACGGCGTGCGGCAGGCTGCGGCCGCTCAGGGTGAGAAGTTCGAGCACCTCATCGAACGACGCCGAGTCGCTCGCGCCGGGTGTGCAGATGGGCAGCAGCGGGCGGATGTCGCCGAGCAGCTCTGAAGCGAGCTGCGATTGCCGCGCGCGCATCCAGTTTCGGTTGCCGCTGACCGTGTTGATCTCGCCATTGTGGGCGAGCATTCGCAACGGCTGCGCAAGCGGCCACGAGGGGAACGTGTTCGTCGAGTAGCGGGAGTGCACGACGGCGAGCATGCTCGCGAAACGCGGGTCGCTGAGGTCGGGAAAGAACGGTTCAAGCTGCAACGTCGTGAGCATCCCCTTGTAGCCGAGCGTGCGGGCCGAAAGGGAAACAAAATACGCGCCGAGCTGATGCTCGGCGCGTTTGCGTAGACGGAAGGTGCGGCGGTCAAGTTCGACCCCAGCAAGTGCAGGAGTGAACCCGGTCCCGGTTCGAGTGACGAAGAGCTGTTCGAACGCGGGGCGCGCGTCACGTGCGAGTGTGCCGAGGTGTGCTTCATCGGTCGGCACTTCGCGCCAACCCAGCACTGCGAGACCCTCGGCAAGGGCGATGTCTTCGATGGCGCGCTTCATTGCCTCGCGCTCGATGCGCTCGAGCGGCAAGAACGCCAGCCCGGCCGCGTACTCCCCCACCGGCGGCAGGTCAAAGCCAGCCACGGCGCGCAAGAATTCATCGGGCATCTGCGTCAGGATGCCGGCACCATCGCCGGTGCCCGCGTCAGAGCCGATCGCCCCGCGGTGCTCGAGATTGCGCAGCGCTGTGAGCGCCGCTTCCACAATGTCGTGGCCCGCGGTACCGCGCAGCGTTGCCACCATGGCAAGGCCACAGGCATCCTTCTCGAATGCGGGGTTATACATCCCCTGGCGCGCTGGATACCCAGACACGGTGGATTTTTGGGGGCTCGAGGTCATCGCGACCGTCCTCACTGAATTTGCTGTGGGACGACGTTGGCCCGGGACAATGGCAGGAATGCAACTGCACCGTGGCGACGCGGGGTCTTGCGCCTACTTCGTGATGTGGGCCGTACTTTTGGCGGCAACCTGGTGCTTGCCCACGGGGGGCTCGCTCACGTCGACGAAGTCGGATTCGCTGTTTTGCGAGTGTACAACAGCCGGAGCGCCGCTCCAGCCACGACCGGGCATGTAGGGGCTCGGCTCGAGGCCCGGGTGCCGCTTCTTCTGGGCGAAGAAGATCACAAGTCCCAGGACAATCGCGAAAATTGACCACCAGACGTTGACCCGCAGGCCGAGGAAAATTTCTGTCGGATCGACACGAATCGACTCCCACACCACGCGACCGGCGCTGTACCAGATGAGGTACAGGGCGAAGACGCGGCCCCACTGCAACGTGATGAACTTCTTGCTCACCCAGAGCAGCACTGCAGCGCCAAGCAGGTTCCAGACCACTTCGTAGGCGAAGGTGGGGTGAAACAGCGTGCCGGCGGGTAGCCCGACGGGCCAGGCGGGGTTGTCTGGGCTGATCTCGAGGCCCCAGGGCAGCGTGGTCGGCAGACCAAACAGCTCCTGGTTGAACCAGTTGCCGAAGCGGCCGAGCGCCTGCGCGATGAGCATGCCGGGAGCGAGCGCGTCGGCGAACGTCCAGAAGCGAATGCCGGTCCAGCGGCAGCCCAACCAGGCGCCCACGGCGCCACCGATCAGGGCCCCGTAGATCGCGATGCCGCCTTCCCAAATGCGGAAGATCGCCCAGAAATCCGAGCCCTCACCGAAGTAGAACCCCGGGTGCGTCAGCACGTGGAAGATTCGCGCACCGATAATTGCGATCGGAATCGCGAGCAGGCAGATGTCAATCACGACCCATGGCTCGGCGCCACGCTTGGTCAACCGTGCGTTGGTCAGGAAGACCGCCACGATGATGCCCAGGATGATGCACAGCGCGTAGAAGTGAATCCGCAAGGGACCGATATCGAAATAACTGACCCCGGGGCTGGGGATGCTCGCGACCACTTGCAGTGCGGCGTTCATCATCGTTCGATCATCCTTGCTGGAGGGTTCGGAGCGTCGTGTGCTCCATGAAGTCTAGTTCGAGTCTGCCAAGTCAGTGGGAGCGCGCCGCGCCAAGCGCGAGCTCGCGGGCGGTCTTCGAGATGCCCTCGATACCCCCATCGCGAAGCGCGCGCACGAGCGCGGTGCCGATAATCGCGCCGTCGGCATACTCGAGCACACCAGCGACGTGCTCCGCGGTCGAGATACCGATCCCGACGCACGCACGTGCCGCGCCGTGCTCGCGCAATCGGCCGACGAGGGTGCGCGCGTTGGCATCGAGTGATGCCCGCTCCCCCGTGATCCCCATTGTCGACACGGTGTAAATGAATCCGGTGGATGCCTCAGTAATGAGTTCGAGGCGCGCTTCGGTCGACGTCGGCGCCGCGAGGAAGACGCGGTCAAGACCTGTGCGCTTGGATGCCGCGATCCACTCCTCGGCCGCCTCTGGCGTGATGTCGGGGGTGATGATCCCCGCACCGCCGGCTGCCTTCAGATCGTCGGCGAAGCGGTCGACCCCGTACTGCACGATCGGATTCCAGTAGCTCATGACGAGAACCGGCGCATCTACCCGTGAAGTGATCTCGCGAATCGCAGTGAACAGATCGCGAAGCTTAAACCCGGCGGCAAGCGCGGTTTGCGTTGCCTCCTGAATGATCTCGCCGTCCATGACAGGGTCGGAGTATGGCGGGCCGAGCTCGAGGATGTCGAACCCGTTCTCGACGAGCGCAACGGCCGCGTCGATGCTGGTCTGCAGATCGGGGTAGCCGACCGGGAGGTACCCGATCAGCGCGCCCTTGCGATCCTGCGCCGCCGCAACGAGCGCGGCTTCGGTGCGTGCACTCATGCGCCCGCCCCTTCCTGCTCGTCGTACAGCTTGAAGTATCGAGCTGCCGTGTCCATGTCTTTGTCGCCGCGCCCCGAAAGGCAGATCACGATCGTCGCGTCGGGCCCGAGTTCGCGACCGATGCGCAGCGCGCCGGCCAGCGCGTGGGCAGACTCGATCGCCGGGATGATGCCCTCGGTACGCGAGAGCAGGCGCAGCGCTTGCATTGCCTCGTCGTCGGTGGCCGGAATGTATTCGGCCCGCCCAATCGATGCAAGCCATGCGTGCTCGGGGCCAACCCCCGGGTAATCGAGCCCGGCTGAGATCGAGTGCGACTCGATCGTCTGGCCATCTTCGTCTTGCAAGACAAACGTGCGCGCACCGTGCAGCACACCGGGGCGCCCACGACCAATGGATGCCGCGTGCCGGGGTGTGTCGACGCCGTCGCCGGCCGCCTCGACGCCATAGAGCCGTACGCCCTCGTCGTCGAGGAACGCGTCAAACATGCCGATGGCGTTCGAGCCGCCACCGACGCAGGCAACGACCGCGTCCGGAAGGGTGCCGGTGCGGTCAAGAATCTGCGCGCGCGCCTCTTCGCCAATAATCTTCTGAAAATCGCGGACCATCGCTGGGAACGGGTGTGGGCCCGCCGCGGTGCCGAAGATGTAGTTCGTCGTCTCGACGGTGGCAACCCAGTCGCGGTACGCGTCATTGATCGCGTCTTTCAAAGTGCGCGAGCCGGTTTTCACCGGCTTCACCTCTGCGCCGAGCAGTCGCATCCGTGCAACATTCAATGCCTGACGCTCGGTGTCGACTTCGCCCATGTAGATGGTGCAGTCGAGCCCGAAGAGCGCGGCTGCGGTTGCCGTGGCGACACCGTGTTGGCCCGCGCCCGTCTCGGCGATGACACGCGTCTTGCCGAGACGCTTGGTCAGCAACGCCTGGCCGAGCACGTTGTTGATCTTGTGCGAACCTGTGTGGTTGAGGTCTTCGCGCTTCAGGAAGACCCGTGCGCCGCCCGCGTGCTTTGCGAAGCGGGGCACCTCGGTGAACGCCGACGGCCGGCCCGCGTAGTTGTGCAGCAGATCGGTGAGTTCGGCCTGAAAGACGGGATCGACGATCGCGCTTTCGTAGGCCGCGGTGAGCTCGTCGATCGCAGCGATCAACGACTCGGGCATGTAGCGGCCACCGAAGTCGCCGAAGAATGGACCTTTAACCTCACGCAGACTCATGCGAGGGCGCCTCCTGGCTGAATTGCTCGGGATGCTTCGATGAATGACGTGAGCGTGGCCACCGGATCGCTGGTGACCAGCGCCTCGCCGATGAGCACCACGTCGGCACCGGAGCGGCGATAGTGCACGATGTCGTCGACACCCAGCACCGCGGACTCAGCGATCTTGATGACGCCCGCAGGAATCCGACCGGCAAGGCGACCGAAGAGGTCGCGGTCGAGCGTGAAGGTGCTGAGGTCACGCGCATTGATGCCGATCAGCTGCGCGCCGAGACCGATCGCACGCTCGAGCTCTTCGGCGTTGTGCGTTTCGACCAGCGGGGTCATGCCCAGCTGCAAGATCAACTCGTAGAGCTCTACGAGGAGCGGCTGCTCAAGCGCGGCGACGATCAGCAACACCAGGTCTGCGCCCGCGGCGCGAGCCTCGAACACCTGGTACGGCGTGGCGATGAAGTCTTTGCGGAGCACCGGAATAGCAACTGCCGCACGAACCGCTTCAAGGTCAGCGAGGCTGCCCTTGAACTTGCGGCCCTCGGTGAGCACGCTCACCGTGCTCGCGCCACCAATCTCGTAGAGGCGCGCAAGCTCTGCGGGATCAGCGATCTCGGCGAGGTCGCCGCGCGAGGGGCTCGCGCGCTTGACCTCGGCGATGACCTTGACCACGTCGGCGGGCGCCAGCGCACGCAACACATCAAGTGGGGCGCGCTGCGCGAGCGCCTCACGCTCGAGCGTCGCAAACGGCTTCAGCGACTCCCGAGACTGTGCGTCGTGTACAGCGCCGGCCGTCAGATCGGCCAGCACGGTCAGTGGGCTTTCGCCGCGACCTTGCTGCCGCCGACGCCGTAGCCGATGGCCTTCAGCACCACGCCAACAATGAGTCCGACAACCAGCAGTCCAGCGGATGCCCACACGACGGTGGGCGCATCCATCACGAATGCAACAGTGCCGATGGTAAAGGCGAGCAGCATGATCGTCACCGCGATCCACGCTGCGGGAGAGTGGCCGTGACCGGGATCTGCAATGGGGTTGCTCATGTTGCTCCTTCGATGGTTCAAAAAACAGTCTAGCGGGAGGGCGGTGGAGTGTTGGAATCCTCCGCGCCGGTGGGGTCAATGCCGCGCGACAGCCCATCCCATCCGTCGATCGCGTCGACGGGGCCGGCGTTCGCCGCGCCCGAGGCGTCGGAGGTGCTAAAGCGCCGGCTGGCGCTCTGCCACTGCCCCGACGAGATCAAGACAAAGACGCCAAACACGGCGATAATCGCACCGGCGACCAGTGTCAAGACCGGCCACACCATGGGGGTGATCGTCGCGACGAGCGCGACGATCGATGCGTCGCCGGTAATAAATGTCGCCTCGGTCACGCTCGACGCCACGGCCGTGATCGGTGTCGCGAACGCGAGCGGCGCAGCAAGGCCCGCGAGCAGGCCGCCGATGACCACGGTCAACGCACCAAAGACGATGCGCATGATGCGGCCGACGATCGCCAGCACCGCAGCGGCGGCCATCGCGGCCAGTGCGAGGGGTGCGAGGACGGGAAGTGCGTCGGTGCCCGAGACTTCGAGCGGGTGTTCGATCACATCGTGAAGCTCGACGAAATACCAGGTCTGGGTCGATGCGATCAGCGCGAGCGCACCCATGAGCAGCACGAAAAGTACGGCTGGCATCCGCCCGCGGGCGAATCGGCCGACGCGAGGCTCAGCGGTGTTGGTGTCAGTCATGCCGCACGCCTTCGGCCCCGATAACCGCCTGCAAGTCATCGGCGTCAAAACAGGTGCGGGTGCCCGTGTGGCATGCGACCCCAACCTGGTCGACCTTCACCAGCAGGGTGTCGCCGTCACAGTCGAGCCGCACCTCGCGCACGTACTGCACGTGCCCCGAGGTGTCGCCCTTGCGCCAGTATTCCTGGCGCGACCGCGACCAGAAGGTGACACGACCGGAGGTAAGTGTGCGGCGCAGAGCCTCGGCATCCATCCACGCAAGCATCAGCACCTCGGAGGTGTCCCACTGCTGGATGACGGCGGCCACCAGGCCGTCTGCGCCGAAACGGACGCGCTCGATACGAGGGTCGATGTCGCTCATTACCGCACCAAGATTCCGTCTGCGGCCATTGCCGCCTTGACCTCGCCAATGGTGAGGTGTCTGCTGTGAAATACGCTCGCGGCAAGCACCGCGTCGGCGCCGGCGCGCACTGCCGGCGCGAAATCGCGGGCTTCGCCGGCTCCGCCGGAGGCGATCACCGGAACGTGCGAAACCTCCCGCATGAGCCGTACGAGCTCGAGGTCGAAGCCCTCACGCGTCCCGTCGGCATCGATCGAGTTGACCAGCAGTTCGCCCACGCCGCGTTCGATGGCCTCGCGGGCCCAGTCGATCGCGTCGAGCGTCGTTTCTTTGCGGCCGCCATGGGTCGTCACGACGAAACCCGAAGGGGTGGTGGTCGAACGCTTCACATCGAGCGAGAGCACCAGCACTTGCGCGCCGAAGCGGTCGGCAATTTCGCCGATGAGCGCGGGGCGAGCAATCGCCGCGGAGTTCACGCCAACCTTGTCGGCACCCACAGCCTGCAGGCGCGCAACATCGTCGACACTGCGCACGCCGCCACCGACGGTGAGCGGGATGAACACCTGCTCGGCGGTGCGCCGCACGACGTCGTAGGTGGTCGCACGCTCGTCAACCGTCGCGGTGACATCGAGAAAGGTGATCTCGTCGGCGCCCTCGGCGTAGTAGCGCGTTGCGAGCTCGACCGGGTCACCGGCATCCCGCAGATTCTCGAAATTCACGCCCTTCACAACGCGACCATCGGCGACGTCCAGGCACGGGATCACGCGGCATGTGACGGTCATCGCGCGCTCACAACCGGGCGGCGTGGATTGCGGTGACGAGAATCGCGCGCGCGCCGAGCGCGTAGAGCTCGTCCATGACACCGTTGACGCCCTTGCGCGGAATCATCACGCGGACGGCGACCCAGTTGGGGTCGCGGAGCGGCGAGATGGTCGGCGACTCGACACCGGGCGACACGGCGGTCGCGGCATCCAACAATTCAAGCGGGAGGTCGTAGTCGACCATGACGTAACGGTGGGCCACGAGCACGCCACGCAGGCGACGAAGGAGCCGCTGGGTGCCCTCGGCCTCGGTCGGCGAACCAATCATCACGGCCTGCGACTGCAAAATGACGGGGCCGAAGATCTCAAGGCCCGCCTGGCGCAGCGTCGTGCCGGTCGAGACGACATCGGCAACCGCGTCGGCAACGCCGAGGCGCACCGCCGACTCGACCGCGCCATCAAGCGGCACAAGCTTGACCTTGACGCCGTGCTGCACGAGAAAGTCTTCGACAAGCCCCGGGTAGCTCGTCGCGACGCGCAACCCCTCGAGGTCGCTCAGTTCGGTGAAGCGGCTGGGCTCGGCCGCGAAGCGGAACGTCGAGGCGCCAAAACCCAGGTCTTCGATCTCGCGTGCCTCGGAGCGCACATCGAGAAGCAGGTCGCGCCCGGTGATACCCACATCGAGCGCGCCGGCGCCCACGTAGGTCGCGATGTCGCGGGGGCGGAGATAGAAAAATTCGACGTCGTTCGCGGGATCGATGACGTGAAGGTCTTTGGGATCACGACGACCGGTGTAGCCGGCCTCGGTGAGCATTTCGGCGGCAACCTCGGCGAGGGAACCCTTATTCGGCACTGCGATGCGCAACATGGATGCGGATGCTTTCGTCTGGAAGGAACAACGTGACAGGGTCACCGCGGCGAAAGACTCGTCGCAGCAGCTCAGAGATGTCGGTAGACATCCTCCAGGGTGAGACCCTTCGCGATGAGCATGACCTGCAGGTGGTAGAGCAGCTGGGAGACCTCTTCGGCCAACGCCGCCGGTGATTCGTACTCGGCGGCCATCCACACCTCGGCGGCCTCTTCGACAATCTTCTTGCCGATGGCATGCACGCCCGCGTCAAGTCGCGCCACTGTGCCTGAATCGGCGGGGCGTTCAATGGCGGTGCGGCTGAGCTCATCAAAGAGTTCGTCGAAAGACTTCACCCCTCAAGCGTACCGCGCTGGCGCGACGGTATTTCCGCGCACCGCTCCCCCGGGGCTGCGCCCGGCCACGCGGGCCCGCGCGGGTCAGTGTGTGTGGGCGTGTGCGCGCGCGGCTTCGCGCAATCTTGCGATGGCAAGTCCAGGATGCTCCGCCCCAAACACGCTCGAACCGGCAACGAAGGTGTCGGCCCCGGCCTCTGCGGCCTGCACGATCGTGCTTTCGGTGATCCCGCCGTCGACCTGCAGCCACGCTGCGGAGCCTCGACGACGGACCTCGCGAGCGAGCGCCGCCAACTTGGGCATCGTCTCGGGCATGAACGACTGACCGCCGAACCCGGGCTCGACCGTCATGATCAGTACCTGGTCGAACTCGTCGAGAATCTCGAAGAGCGGTTCGATGGGCGTTCCGGGCTTGACCGCCACCCCGGCGCGCGCGCCAATCTCACGGAGCCGGCGTGCAAGCCACACGGGTTCGGTTGCGGCTTCGATGTGAAAGGTCACGGAGGCCGCGCCCAGTTCGGCGTACTCCGGCGCCCAGCGCTCGGGGTCGCTGATCATCAGGTGCACGTCGAGCGGCACGGGGCTCGTCTCCTGAATGCGGCCCACCATCTGGGGTCCGAAGGTCAGGTTGGGCACGAAGTGGTTGTCCATGACGTCGACGTGCGCAAAGTCGGCATCGGCGATACGGCCGAGCTCACTCTGCATGTTGACGAAATCTGCGGCCAGGATGCTCGGGTTTATACGCACTCACTCATTATGGCGCTTGTACTCTTGGCCTGATGCGCCCGACGAAACGGTCGTGACGCGACGCCCCGGACGGACACACATGCACAGGCACACGCGCCGGGACTGGTGGGACCGGCTCTTTGCCATCGGCATCGTCGCGAAGGGTGTCGACGGCGTGCTCGAGCTCGTTGGCGGCATCCTGCTCCTGTTCGTCTCCCCCGCCCAGATTCATCGGGTTGCCGCCGCACTCACTCAGCACGAGCTATCGGAGGATCCGAACGACTTCATTGCCACCCACATTCTGCACAGCACGATTGGCCTCTCCTCCGGCACGGTCGTCTTCGCCGCCATCTACCTCTTGTTGCACGGCGCGGTGAAGGTGGTGCTTGTCGTTGCGCTCCTCCGCAAACGGATGTGGGCATACCCCTGGATGATCGGCGTGCTCGTCGCCTTCATCGCGTACCAGTGCTACCGGATCGCGCTGTCGCCATCGGTGGGGCTCATCCTGCTGAGCATCTTCGACGCGCTCATCGTGGTCCTCACATGGCACGAGTATCGCCGCCAGCGCGCTCGGATCGGTGCTGTTGAGCCGGGCACTGTCGAGCGGCGCGCTACGCGACCGGGTTCGAATCGACCTTCCGAAACAGGCTGATAAACATTGCGTCCGTGCCCTGACGGTGCGGCCAGAGCTGGACGTGGCCGTCGGCCTCGTTGTCAACAACGTCGATTTCGGATGCCGCGACCCGGCGAATCACCGTGGCAGTGTCGATCGGTTCGATCGCGTCGCCAAGCACGCGTCGCGCCTCGGCGACAACCGAGGTGGTCTCGGCCAGATGCGGCGAACACGTCACGTAGGCGAGCACGCCGCCGGGCGCGAGCGCTTCGAAGCCTGCAAGAAACAGTTCCTGCTGAAGCTGGGCAAGTTCGGGGATGTCGCCCGGCTGCTTGCGCCAGCGCGCCTCGGGGCGCCGCCGGAGCGCGCCCAACCCGGTGCACGGAGCGTCGACGAGCACGCGATCGTATGCGCCCGGCAGGTTGATGTGCCGCTCTCGCCCATCTTCTTCGCTCACGGGCACCGTCAGCGGCACCCCGGCAACCGCGCGCCTGACGAGCCCGGCGCGTGCCGGCGAGACCTCGTTCGCATCGAGGGTTGCCCCCGACCGGAGCGCGTCGGCGGCAAGCACGGCCGTCTTGCCTCCGGGGCCGGCACACAGGTCGAGCCAGCGCTCGCCCGGGCGTACGGGCGTGGCGCCGGTCAGCGCCAGCGCGGCGAGCTGCGAACCCTCGTCTTGCACGCGAATGCGGCCGCCCGACGTGCGCACGATGCCCTCGGGATCGCCGCCGCCGAGGCGATAGCCGTACGGCGAGAACGCGGTGCGCTCGACGCCCGCGGGCACGTCGGCAAGGCCGGGCAACGCGATCATCGTGACGCTTGGCGCGAGGTTGTCGGCCGCGAGCAGATCGAGCAGCTCGTCGGCGCGGCCCTCGGCCGCGAGCGACCGCCGAAACGCGCGCACGATCCACACGGGGTGGGAGTACTCAAGCGAGAGCCGTTCATCGTCGGAGCGGGCGGCATCCACAACCCGCTGCATCCAGTTCTCTGGCGTGTCGCGAGAAATGGTGCGCAGCACCGCGTTCACAAAACCCGTGGTCGACTGCCCGCTGACCGTGCGCGCGAGCGTGACGCTCTCGTTGACGGCAGCGTGCGTCGCGACTCGCGTCGAGAGCAGCTGATGCGCACCGAGCCGGAGGGCATCGACCACGGGCGGGTCGATCCTGTCGGCGGCGCGAGCGGATGCCAGTGCAATCACCGCGTCGTAATAGCCCTGGCGCCGGAGGGTGCCGTAGGTGAGTTCGGTCGCCAGCGCCGCGTCGGCTGTGTCGAGGCCGGCGCGCTCGATGGCGCGCGGCAACAGGAGGTTCGCGTAGGCGTCGGCTTCGTTGACCGCGCGCAGCACCTCAAAAGCCACCGTCCGGGCGCTGGGGCGGAGGTGTGGGCGCGCACCGGGACGCTGCGGAGCGTCCTGCCCGGCACCGGAGCGCGGCTCTGCGCGGCCAGGCTGTGCCGCACGGCCGCCGCCCGAGCGGGGCGCGCCGGAGCGCCCACCTGTGCGCCCTCCCGAACGGGGCGCGCCTCCGCGCCCTCCGGATCGGGGTGCGTGTTCTGGGTTTTTAGGCTCGTTCATCGAGATCTGGGCTCCAAAGTTCTGCCTCAAGGGTGTCGGTGCGGAGTCCGCGCCACCAGGCTGCGGCATCCATTGCGCTCTTGCCATCGGGTTGCACGCGGCGCAGCCCAATCGCCGTGGTGCCGGTGCCCACGAACAGCTGGCCAGCGTCGAGCGCGAACTCGCCCGGTCGCAGTGTGGGCGCTTCGTCTGGGGTGAAGGCTTCGAGAAGTTTGAGTCGCGCGCCGGCGATGCGGGTGTGCGCGCCGGGCTCGGGTGTCGTGCCATGGATGCGCGCCAAGACCCGTGCTGCGGGCTCAGCCCAGCGCACCCGGCCATCTTCGGCGCTCAGCTTGGGTGCGAAGGTCGGCTCCCCCACCTGGGGTGTGCCAACGGCCGTGCCGGCGCCGAGGGCGTCGACGACCTCACCGAGCAGTTCGGCGCCGAGGATCGCGAGATCATCGAGCACGCTCCCGGCCGTCGCGTCTTTCGCTGGAACGAACTCGCGCATCGCGAAGACATCGCCGGCATCCATCGCGGCAACGAGTTGAAACACGGATGCCCCCGTCACGGGGTCGCCCGCAATCAACGAGTGCTGCACGGGCGCCGCCCCCCGCCAGGCAGGAAGGAGCGAGAAGTGCAGATTAATCCAGCCCAGGCGCGGCAGCGACAGCAGCGGTTCGCGCACGAAGCCACCGTAGGCAACGATGACCCCGAGGTCAGGCGTCTGCGCCGCCACGAACGCTTCGGCCACGTCGTCGAGCCGGTTGGTCTTGTGTACGGGAAGGTCAAGCGCGGATGCCGCATCGGCAACCGGCGAGGCCTGCATGACCCGCTTGCGCCCAACCGTAGCATCGACGCGTGTGAGCACGCCGGTCACGTCGTGCTCCGAGGCCGCGAGTCGCTTCAGCGATGGGACCGCCACCGCGGGGGTTCCGGCGAAAACGAGTCGCATGGGGGTCTCCGTCATGGTGTTTTGCTCAACAGCTGGGGGCAGGAATGCGGCGGTCAGAGCTGCAGCTCCGGGTCATCGACACGCACCTTGAGTGTATTGCGCTGACGCCGGGGCGGTGTCGCCGGGTCGATGTTGCGGCGGGCGACGGGGCGTGCCGGTCGGCGGTTTCGCACCGCGGCGGCGACCAGAGAAGCGCGCAGCGATGCGGTCACCTCAGCGCCCTGCGCATACTCAAAACGCACGAGCGCGCGGCTTGCGCCGTCTTCTTGCAGCACGGGCCCAAGCACCGCGAGTGGCGGAAGCCCCGGCACCGCGGCGGTGAGCTCCTGCAGGGCAAGCTCCACCGCGGGGGTGTCGCCCTCGACGACCGCCACGCGCACCGCCGGGGGCATGAGCAGGGGCACACGTTCGGAGAGCTCGTTGCGCGCATAGACCGGCTGCGTCCACGTCGCGAGTGCCCGCGCGACCGGGCCGACCACGCCGGCCAGGTGCACGGGGGCACCCGGGGCCGCCAGCGCCGCGGCCGAAGACCACCAGCGCAAGCACGACTCGCCGATGCGCAGCGACTCGGCCAGCAGCATCCGCTCGCCGTCGAGGAGCAACACTGCCTGGTAGCCGCCGTCGGCGATGGGCTCGGCGCCCCGTGTGGCGATCACGAGTGCCGGGGTCGCGTCGACGTGCATGATTGGGCGCTCGCCGTCGGAGACGATCACGCGCACATCGGGGAACGCGCGGCCGAGGTCGTCGGCCGTGCGGCGGCTTCCAGAGGACGCAAAGCGGAGTTTCTCGCCCTCGCAGTGCGTGCAGTTCCATCCGAGCGCGGTGCGGGCGCACCACCGGCACACGGCGGGCGCGCGGGGGGCTCGCGCCTCCAACGGGCCTCCGCAGTGGAGGCACCGGGCGGGAGAGCGACACTCTGCGCACACGAGTACGGGCGAATAGCCGGGCCGTGCGACCTGCACGAGCACGGGTCCGTGTTCGAGCGCCGCGCGAAGATCGCGGTAGGCGGCCGACGGAATGCGGGCGCCGGGTGTTTCGCCCTGGGCGGGCGCCGAGAGCACGACTCGAGGACTCACCCGCCGCGCCGTGCTGACTTCGTGCACCCAACCAACGTCGACAAGCCGTTGCACGTCGCTCGTGCGGGTGATGCCGGCAAACAGGAGGGCGCAGGAATCGAGCTCTTGCCGCACGAGCGCCGCGTCGCGGGCGTGCACGTAGGGCGCGAGTGGTTCGCCGAGCAGCGGATTACCGTCGTCCCAGACCGCCAAGAGCCCGAGTTCATGGACCGGAGCGTACACCGCCGAGCGGTTGCCGATCACGATGCATGGCGTCTCTTCGAGGCTGCGCAGAAAGCCGCGATAGCGCTCGGGGTTCGGGCGTCGGGCGTCAAAGCGGACGAGGTCGTCGTCGGCCACCCGACCCTTCAGCGCCGCCTCCAGCTGTGCCAGGTCACGGTAGTCGGGCACGACGAGCACCGCGCTGCGCCCGGCGGCAAGAGTCGTGAGCGCGGCCGCCGCGAGCAGCTCGGCCCATGACCCGACCGTCTCGCCCGAAGCGAGGCGCGTGGGGTGCGGAATCGCCTGGAGTGCGACGCGACGTCGTTCGGAGAGCGCGACCTCAAGACCGGGAAATTCTGCGAGCACGGCGCGGGATGCCTCGGCCACACCGGGCTCAATTCGCGGTGACGCCGGGCCGTGCGTGTCGGCAACGGCCGCGCCGCCAGGGGCCACCGCGGCCTGCTCGCCTGCCGCGCCCCGCGCCAACCACGCCTTCTCGACACGAACCTGCCGTTTAGGAATCACCAAGCGCAAAATATCGATCGCCGATCCTGCGGCCCGGTCGGCCACACGCCTCGAAAGGCGCACGAGCCGATCGGGTAGCACTCGCACCGGCGAGACCACGGCATCGATATCGCTGAGCGGTCGTTCTGCATCGTCGCCGTCGACCAGCTCAACGATGAAGCCATCGGCGATCCGGCCCGCGCTGCGCAGCGGCACACGCACGCGCACACCCTGGGCCACCGCGTCGCGCAGCGGCAGAGGCACGGCGTAATCAAAGAGCCGGTCGAGCTGCGGAAGCGGGGAATCAAGCAGCACCCGCGCGATGCGGCGCTGTGTCATTGCGTTGTGCCTCGGCTAGAGCCCGGCCGCGCGGCGCAACGCATCGACGCGGTCAAGGCGCTCCCACGTGAAGTTCGGGAGCTCGCGGCCGAAGTGGCCGTAGGCCGCCGTCTCGGCGTAGATGGGGCGGAGGAGGTCGAGGTCGGTGATGATCGCCTTGGGGCGGAGGTCGAAGACGTCGTTGATCGCCCGGATCATCGTCGCATCATCGACCTTGCCGGTGCCGAAGCTTTCGACATAGAGGCCGACCGGCTGCGCCTTGCCGATGGCGTACGCCACCTGCACCTCGAGGCGGTCGGCGAGACCCGCGGCGACCGCGTTCTTTGCAACCCAGCGCATCGCGTAAGCGGCCGAACGGTCGACCTTCGACGGGTCTTTGCCGCTGAACGCGCCGCCACCGTGGCGCGACGCGCCACCGTACGTGTCGATGATGATCTTGCGGCCGGTGAGGCCCGCGTCGCCCTTGGGGCCACCGATCACGAAGGGGCCGGCAGGGTTGACGTAGTACTTCACGTCGGGAAGCGCGAGGCCCGTTGTGCGCAGCACCGGGTCGATCACGCTTTCTTGCACCAGCTGCCGAAGCTCGGTCTGGTCGATGTCTGGGTCGTGCTGCGTCGAGAGCACCACCGAGTCGACGGTGACGGGTGTGTGCCCGTCGTAGCCGAGCGTGACCTGCGTCTTGCCGTCGGGGCGCAAGAAGGGCAGTTCGCCCGAACGCCGCACCTCGGCCAGTCGCTCCGAAATGCGGTGCGCGGTCCAGATGGCCATTGGCATGTACTGCGGGGTCTCGTTCGTCGCGAACCCAAACATGATGCCCTGGTCGCCGGCGCCCTGCTCATCGAGCGGGTCGGCCGAGCGCTGCTCGCGCTGTTCCATCGCGCGGTCGACGCCCGCCGCGATGTCGGAAGACTGCGCGCCGATCGACACGCTGACGCCGCAGGAGTCACCGTCGAACCCGGTCGCCGACGAGGTGTAGCCAATCTTGTTGACCACCTCACGCACGATTGCGGGAATCTCGACATAGGCGGTGGTCGAAACCTCGCCGGCGACGTGCACGAGCCCGGTGGTGACGAGCGTCTCGACGGCCACGCGCCCGTGGGGGTCTGCGGCCAGAATCGCGTCGAGGATCGAGTCAGAGATCTGGTCACAGATCTTGTCGGGATGGCCCTCTGTGACCGATTCCGAGGTAAACAGGCGCAGGTCGCTCATGGTGCTCCGAAGTCATCTTCCGTGCTGGTGCCGAGGTCGTGTTGGCCCCGTGAAAGCAGTATGGGCGAGGCATCCGACATTCGTCTCGCAAAAGACGATGTGGATGCCACGCCCAATCTGCGTGGTTACTCGACGTGGCGCAGGCGCAACTTGTCTTCGTGAATTTCGTGCAGCGCGATCGTGAGCGGCTTGTCTTCAACGGTGGAGTCGACCAGCGGGCCAACGTTGTCGAAGAGGTTGCCCTCGTGGAGATCTGCGTAGTAGTCGTTGATCTGACGCGCCCGCTTGGACGCGAAGATGACGAGCTGGTACTTCGAGTCGACCTTGGTCAACAGGTTGTCGATGGGCGGGTCAATGATGCCCTGAGTCCGTGTCTCGGCCATGGGAGTACCTCAATCCGTGTCGTGGACGATGATGTCGTAGATGCTGCACAGCGGGATATCGCGGTGCTGGCGGGTGATGCGCGGCGCGAAAAATCGCAAAAGCGCGACGATCAGGCTTCGCGGCGCGCGGGAGCCTGTGCCAATTCTACGACTTCTTGAGCGGCGCGGGCGACGTCATCGTTGATAACGCGGAAATCGAAGACATCTTGGCCCTTCAATTCGGTCACCGCGGTGCGCAAACGGCGGCGGCGTTCCTCTTCGTCTTCGGTACCGCGGCCGACGAGTCGGTCAACAAGTTCGTCCCAGCTTGGCGGCAGCAAAAACACGAGCGCGGCCGACGGTTCTGCGGCCCGCACCTGCAGCGCACCCTGAATGTCGATCTCGAGCAAGACCGTGCGGCCCGCCGCGAGGGCGTCTTCGACGGGTTTGCGGGGCGTGCCGTAGCGGTGCGCGTTGTGCACGGTTGCCCACTCGAGCAGTTCACCATCGGCGATCAGGCGATCAAACTCTTGGTCGTCGACGAAGAAATAGTGGATGCCATCAACCTCGCCCGCGCGTGGCGGGCGGGTGGTTGCCGACACCGAGAGTGATACCTCGGGGTATTCCTCGCGAATACGTGCGGCAACGGTGCCCTTGCCAACGGCCGTGGGCCCGGCCAACACCATCAGCCGGCTGCGCGCGGGGCGCTGCACCGGTTCGACGCGGCGACCGTCGAGATACCCGCGAAGCGCCGCGCGCTGGCGTGCACCAAGCCCGCCAAGCCGCTTCACCGGCGAGATCGCCAGCTCTTCCAGCACCCGGTCGCGCTTGCTTGCGCCGACTCCCGGAATGCTGGTGAGAAACTCGGTCACGCGCAGGGTGCCGGCCGCCGAGTCTGGCGCCGAAAATGCGCGCCGCAGTGCCTCCTGCGGTGTGATCACGCGGGTATTGATGTCGCGCTTCAGCGATGCGCGCGCGCGACGAGCGGCAACCGCCTTCTGTGATGCAGCAACACGATCGACCTCGGGGGGCCTTTGACGCTCAACCACCGGAAACTCCAAGTTCTTTTTTCTTTTCCCCAATGGCGCGGGTGATGCCATCTGGTCCTGCACCGAGAACGCCTCGGCTTTCGCTCGCGATCACATACGGAGAATCCGCCCCAAAGAGTGTCGCAAGCTGGTTCAATCGTGCACCCTGCGCGCCGAAACCGGGCGCAAGAAGTGGTGCAGATGGAGTCAACGCCTCGGGCAAGCCCGACGCGTAACGATCAATAGTCGCACCAACGACGAGGCCCACGTTGCCAAGGCCCTCCCCCGTCGTCGCAAGGTTCCACGCCGACACCTCGTCGGCGACGGCGCGGGCGATGCTCGCCGCCCCCTTCGGCACGGCGCGTTGCAGCGCGGCGCCCTCCGGGTTGCTCGTTGCGGCCAACACAAATACGCCCTTGCCGTGCTCGAGGGCGAACGCGAACGTGTCGGTCAGCGAACCCACACCGAGATACGGGCTCACGGTGAGCGCATCGGCTTCGAGGGGCGAACCCGGGGTGAGCCACGCGCGCGCGTAGGCGTCCATGGTCGTGCCAATGTCGCCACGCTTCGCGTCTGCGATCACGAGCAGGTCGGCCGCACGGGCAGCGGCCATGACCTCCTCGAGTGCGGCGAAGCCCGCCGAACCGTAGCGTTCGAAGAACGACACCTGTGGTTTGACGATGCCCACGTGCCCGGCACAGGCCTCGACCACGCGCAGGCCAAATTCACGCACACCAGCGGCGGAGGCATCCAACCCCCACTCGGCGAGCAAGTGCTCGTGGGGGTCGATGCCGACGCACAACTGGCCGTGAGCGTTGAATGCCGCCTGCAGCCGTGCTGCGAAACTCACAACGATGCCGCGCGCTCGATGGCGTACTCTTGCAGGCTCTTCACCTCGAAGCCGTCACGGATCGCGTCCATCGCACTGACGGCGGCACCGAGCACCGCAATCGTGGTGAACAGGGCCTTGTCGGCCGCCACGGCTGCGGCACGGATCTCGTACCCATCGGCACGCGCCGAGCGACCGCTCGGGGTGTTGACGATGATGTCGATCTCGCCATCGTTGATCAGGTCAACGATGTTGCGCTCCCCCGTGGTCTGCGACGCGCTGTACTTGTTCACGACCGTGACCTTGATGCCGTTGCGGGCGAGGATCTCTGCCGTGCCCTCGGTCGCAACGAGCGTGAAGCCAAGCTGCTGCAGGCGATGCGCGGGCAGAATGACTGCACGCTTGTCGCTGTCGGCAACCGAGATAAACACGGTGCCGGAGAGCGGCATACCGCCATAAGCGGCCTCCTGGCTCTTCGCGAACGCGGTCGGGAAGTCCTTGTCGATGCCCATGACCTCACCGGTCGAGCGCATCTCAGGGCCAAGCACCGAGTCGACGGTCTGGCCGTCCTTGGTGCGGAAGCGCTTGAACGGCAGGACCGCTTCTTTCACCGAGACCGGCGAGTCAAGCGGCACGCGCGAACCGTCGATGACAGGCAGGAGTCCCTCGTCCTTCAACTGCGCGATCGTGCTGCCGGTCATCACGCGGCTCGCGGCCTTTGCCAGCGGAATACCGAGCGCCTTCGACACGAACGGCACCGTGCGGCTGGCGCGCGGGTTCGCCTCGATCACGTAGAGCACGCCGGCGCTGATCGCGAACTGCACGTTCAGTAGCCCCTGCACGCCCACACCCTTGGCAATCGCAAGCGTCGCCGTGCGCACGCGGTCGATCTCGGCGCGGCCGAGCGAGATGGGAGGCAGGGTGCAGGCCGAGTCGCCGGAGTGAATTCCGGCCTCTTCGATGTGCTCCATCACGCCGCCGATGTACAGCTCGTTGCCGTCGTACAGGGCATCGACATCGATCTCGATGGCGTCATCGAGGAAGCGGTCGACGAGCAGCGGCATCCCCTCGCCAACGATGACCTCGCCCGCGGTGCGCACGAAGTACTCGCGAACCGATTCGGTGTCGTAGATGATCTCCATGCCGCGGCCACCGAGCACGAAGCTCGGGCGAACCAAGACCGGGTAACCGATCTCTTCGGCGATCGAGACGGCCTCGTCGACGTTGATCGCGGTGCCGTGGCGGGGTGCCACAAGGCCGCCAGCTTCGAGGATGCCGCTGAACAGCGCGCGCTCTTCGGCAAGGTCGATCGCCTCGGGGCTCGTGCCAAGAATCGTGTAGCCGGCGGCCTCGATGCCCTTGGCGAGCCCGAGGGGCGTCTGGCCACCCAGCTGGCAGATCACACCGAGGATCTCGCCGGACTGCGCCTCGGCGTGCAGCACTTCGAGCACATCTTCAAGCGTGAGCGGCTCGAAGTAGAGGCGATCGCTGGTGTCGTAGTCGGTCGAAACCGTCTCGGGGTTGCAGTTGACCATGACGGTCTCGTAGCCCGCATCTGACAGCGCGAATGAGGCGTGCACGCAGGAGTAGTCGAACTCGACCCCCTGGCCAATGCGGTTCGGGCCCGAACCGATGATGACGACCTTGGTGCGCTCCGACGGCAAGACCTCGGTCTCGGTGTCGTAGCTCGAGTAGTGGTACGGCGTGAGGGCCGGGAACTCGCCCGCGCACGTGTCAACAGTCTTGAACACGGGGCGCACCGACAGCGCGTGGCGGATGCCGCGCACCTCAGGCTCGGTGGTGCCACGAAGCTCGGCCAGCTGCACATCAGAGAAGCCGTGGTTCTTGGCGTGGCGCAGGAGCGACTCGTCGAGCTCGGCGGCATCCCGCACCTCGTCGGCGATCTCGTTGATCAGCACAATCTGGTCAAGGAACCACGGGTCAATCGCGGTGGCGTCGAAGAGCTGCTGGATCGTCGCGCCCTTGCGCAGCGCCTGCTGCACGACCACGATGCGACCGTC
The DNA here is from genome assembly GCA_029777095.1 of Actinomycetes bacterium. Lineage (GTDB taxonomy): Bacteria > Actinomycetota > Actinomycetes > Actinomycetales > Microbacteriaceae > Microbacterium. The sequence goes on from JAKOTS010000019.1 coordinate 82,597, forward strand.
GGTGGGCGTCTTCGAGACCTCGATCAGCTCTTCTACCGAGCGTGCTTCTTCGCCCCAGTGGAAGCTCGAACCGCGCTTCTCGAGCGAGCGGAGTGCCTTCTGCAGTGCGGTCGCGTAGTTGCGGCCCATCGCCATGGCCTCACCGACCGACTTCATGGTGGTCGTCAGGGTGGTGTCGGCCGCGGGGAACTTCTCGAAAGCGAAGCGGGGCACCTTGACCGCGACGTAGTCGAGCGTCGGCTCGAAGCTCGCCGGCGTGACCTGCGTGATGTCGTTCGAGATCTCGTCGAGGCGGTAGCCGATCGCCAGCTTCGCCGCGATCTTCGCGATCGGGAAGCCCGTCGCCTTCGACGCGAGCGCCGAGGAACGCGAAACGCGCGGGTTCATCTCGATGACGATGATCCGACCGTTCTTCGGGTCGATTGCAAACTGGATGTTGCAGCCACCGGTGTCGACGCCGACGGCGCGAATGATGTCGATGCCGATGTCGCGCAGGTTCTGGAACTCGCGGTCGGTGAGCGTCAGCGCGGGCGCAACGGTGATCGAGTCGCCGGTGTGGACGCCGACGGGGTCGACGTTCTCAATTGAGCAGACGACGACCGTGTTGTCGGCCTTGTCGCGCATGAGCTCGAGCTCGTACTCCTTCCAACCGAGGATCGACTCTTCCATCAGCACCTCGTTGGTAGGCGAGTCATGCAGGCCCGCCGTGACGATGCGGCGAAGCTCGGTTTCGTTGTACGCGAAGCCCGAACCGAGGCCACCCATCGTGAACGACGGGCGCACAACCAGCGGGTACCCGAGGTCGTCAGCCGCGGCCAGTGCCTCGTCGATGGTGTGTGCGATGTGGCTGCGGGCCACCTCGGCGCCCGCGGCAATCACGAGCTCCTTGAAGATCTGGCGGTCCTCGCCACGGTTGATGGCGTCGAAGTCGGCGCCGATCAGTTCGAGGTCGTACTTCTCCAGAATGCCGTTGTTGTGGAGGTCGATTGCGGCGTTCAGCGCCGTCTGACCGCCGAGCGTCGCGAGGATCGCGTCGGGGCGTTCCTTCGCGATGATCGTCTCGATGACCTGCCAGGTGATCGGTTCGATGTAGGTCGCATCGGCGAAGTCGGGGTCGGTCATGATCGTCGCCGGGTTCGAGTTGACGAGGATCACTCGCACACCCTCTTCGCGCAGCACACGGCACGCCTGGGTACCGGAGTAGTCGAACTCGCAGGCCTGGCCGATCACGATCGGGCCGGAGCCGATGACCAGGACGCTCTTGATGTCGTCACGCTTTGGCATTAGTTGGCGTCCTTCTTGTTGTCGTGCGAGTTGTTCTGCACCATGTCGCGGAAGCGAGCGAAGAGATACTTGGCGTCGCGCGGTCCTGCCGCGGCTTCGGGGTGGTACTGCACCGAGAATGCGGGGTAGTCGAGCGCGCGCAGGCCCTCAACGACATCATCGTTGAGCGAGAAGTGCGTCACTTCGACGCGACCGAAGCCCGCCGGCGATTCGACGATCTCATCGATCGGGGCATCCACCGCAAAACCGTGATTCTGGCTCGTGATCTCGACGCGACCAGTGCTCTTGTCGACCACCGGCTGATTGATGCCGCGGTGGCCGAAGGGCAGCTTGTAGGTCTCGAAACCGAGCGCGCGGCCGAGCAGCTGGTTGCCGAAGCAGATGCCGAAGTAAGGCACCCGAGCGCGGAGCACCTCCTGCAGCAGCTTGACGTGGCCCTCGCTTGCGGCGGGGTCGCCCGGGCCGTTCGAGAAGAAGACGGCGGCCGGCTCGAGCGCGAACAGCTCTGCGGCGGTCGTCGACTGCGGCAGCACGATCACATCGAAGCCAGCCTCGACCAAGAACTGCGTGGTCGAACGCTTGATGCCGAGGTCGATCACTGCGACGGTGCCGAGCGTTTCTCCCGGTGCCGAGACGCGGTAGGGCTCGCGGGTGGATACCTCGGCCGAGAGATTGCGGCCGGCCATGGGAGTGGCATCCATCACCTGGCGCAGCTGCTCGTCGGGGTCAAGCTCCGCCGCGGGGCCCGAGAAGATAGCTCCGCGCATGCTGCCGGCGGAGCGGATGCGGCGCGTGATCGCGCGCGTGTCGACACCGCTGATGCCGATGACATCGCCCTGTGCGAGTTCGTCGTCGAGCGAGCCGTCTGCACGGAAGTTGGAGACGACGCGGGAGGGATCGCGCACGATGAACCCTGCGGTCCAGATCTGGTCCGACTCCATGTCTTCGCGGTTGACGCCAGTGTTGCCAATGTGCGGCGCCGTCATCAAGACGATCTGGCCCGCATATGACGGGTCGGTGAGTGTCTCTTGGTAGCCGGTCATGCCGGTGGCGAAGACGACCTCGCCGAGCGTGGTGCCGCGGGCGCCGTAGGCATTGCCGGTGAAGCGGCTGCCGTCTTCGAGCACCAGAACGGCGGGGTCGAAGCGGCGTGAGGAACGAGTGTTCACTGTTTCAGGAGTCATTCGGTGCTCTCTGTGGGTGTCGAGGCGGGAAGGGTGTTGGTCTTGGGCACAAGCGCTTCGATCTGGGCGATGAGCGCTCGGGGATCGCTGTCTTGCAAGCGGAGGTAAGAGTCGACCACAGTGCCCGACGTCGTGCGCCAGGCGATCAGCACGAGGCCATTGGGTTCGACGATGCGGCCAACTGTCCAGGTGGCACGCTCGACGCCAACCAGCGTTTCGGCGGCGAGCAGCACGGGCCGCTCCCCCGCGAGGTTCAGGGCGACGCCAGCGATCGACACGGTGATGGTCGTTTGGGCGCGAAATGAGAGGCCTGCGATCGCGAGGCGGTCAAGCGGGGCGCGATGCGCGGTGGATGCCACATACAGGCCCCCGATCGTCTCACCGCCGTGAGCGGCAACCTCGGTTTCGGTTCGAGTGTCGAACGGGGCCGTGACGCCCAGGTCGCGACGCCGGCGACGCGCCCAGCCCCACAGCATGAGCGCGAGGATGGTGCAGGCCACGGCAAGCATCACAATCACCGCAAGCTCACGACTCATGCGCGACCACCGGATGCCTGGATTCTGGCGATTGCGACGCGAGATGCGTGCGCCGCGGCCGTGTCGGCATCGACCAGGTTGCCGTCGTCGACCGTGAGGTAACCGTCGTGGATGGTCGTGACGACGCGGCCCGGAAGTTCGGTCCCGAGGTACGGCGAGTTCAGGCTGCGCCCCTGGAGGTCGCGTGTGCCGAACACGCGGCTCCCGCTCGGGTCGTAGAGGGTGATCTCGGCCGGCGAGCCCGCCGAGATCGGCGTGCCGTGCCCGGTGAGCCCACCGATGCGTGCGGGCGTGCGCGACATGACGCGCGCGACATCGGCCCACGAGAGCATGCCCGAGTCGACCATCACGCGCTGCACCACGTGCACCGCGGACTCGAGCCCGACCATGCCGTTTGCGGCGGCGTGCCACTCGCAGCTCTTTGCCTCCGCCGGGTGCGGCGCGTGGTCGGTGGCAACGATGTCGATGGTGCCGTCGGCGAGCCCTGCCCGCACGGCGAGCACGTCTTCTTCGCGCCGCAGCGGCGGGTTGACCTTGTAGCGAGCGTCGTATCCGCGCACGAGTTCGTCGGTGAGCAGCAGGTGGTGCGGGGTGACCTCGGCGGTCACGTTGATGCCACGGGCCTTGGCCCAGCGGATGATGTCGACCGAGCCTGCCGTCGAGAGGTGGCAGACGTGCAGGCGCGAACCTACGTGTTCGGCCAGCAGCACGTCGCGGGCGATGATCGACTCTTCGGCCATCGCGGGCCAGCCGGTCAGGCCAAGCTCGGCCGAGACCGAGCCCTCGTTCATCTGCGCGCCCTCGGTGAGGCGTGGGTCTTGCGCGTGCTGGGCGACGACGCCGCCGAACGACTTCACGTACTCAAGCGCCCGGCGCATGATCAGCGGGTCCCAGACGCAGAAACCGTCGTCGCTAAACACGCGAACGTTTGCGCGCGAGTGCGCCATCGCGCCGAGCTCGGCGAGGCGCTCGCCCTTCTGCCCCACGGTGACGGCACCGATCGGCTGCACCGTGGCGTAGCCAGCGGCCAGGCCAAGTGCAAGCTCCTGCTCGACGACACCGGCAGTGTCGGCGACGGGCGACGTGTTGGGCATGGCGAAGACCGCAGTGAATCCGCCAGCAGCCGCGGCCTGCGTCCCGGTCAAGATCGTCTCGGATGCCTCATACCCGGGCTCGCGAAGGTGTGTGTGCAGATCGACCAGGCCCGGCAGGGCGATCAGACCTTCAGCTTCGATCACGCGCGCGCCAGTGGCATCCACTCGCTCGCCGACGTCAACAATCGTCGTGCCAGAGATCAGGATGTCGCGTGCCGCGCCACCCTCAACGCTCGCGCCCCGGATCAGGATATTCTCGCTCATCGTTCACCCTCTCGATCGCCCGCAAGCAGCAGGTATAACGCCGCCATGCGAACGGCCACACCATTGGACACCTGCTCGAGCACCGTCGACCGGGCCGAATCTGCGGCCGCCGAAGAGATCTCGAGACCACGGTTCATCGGACCGGGGTGCATGACCATCGTACCGAGCGGAAGGGCGGCCAGCCGCGAATCGTCGAGTCCCCACATGCGCGTGTACTCGCGCTCGTTGGGGAAGAAGGCATCGCGCATGCGCTCGAGCTGAATTCGCAGCATCATCAGCGCATCTGGGGCGGCTGCGATCGCGGCGTCGAGGTCGTATTCGATCCGCACCGGCCACGCCGAAACATCCTGCGGCACGAGGGTCGGCGGGGCCACCAGCGTGACCTCGGCGCCGAGCGTGTTGAGCAGCCACACGTTCGATCGCGCGACCCGCGAGTGCAGCACGTCGCCGACGATCGTCACGGCGATGCCGTCGAGGTCGCGGCCGCGGCTGGCTCCGCCGTGCAGGCGCTTGCGGATCGTGAACGCGTCGAGCAACGCCTGGGTGGGGTGCTCGTGCGTGCCGTCGCCGGCATTGATGACACCGGCCGAGATCCATCCGCTCGCAGCGAGCGTGCGCGGCGCGCCCGATGCGCCGTGGCGAATCACGACGGCGTCGGCACCGAGCGCCTGCAACGTTTGGGCGGTGTCTTGGAGGCTCTCGCCCTTCGAAACGCTCGAGCCCTTCGCTGAAAAGTTGATCACATCGGCGCTGAGGCGCTTGGACGCTGCCTCAAACGAGATGCGCGTGCGCGTCGAGTCTTCGAAGAACAGGTTGACGACGGTCTTACCGCGCAGTGTCGGCAGCTTCTTGATCTCACGCTGCTGCGTGTCGGACATGTCTTCGGCCACGTCGAGGATCGCCAGCGCGCTGTCGCGGCTGAGGCTCTTCGTGTCGAGCAAATGAGTGAGTGCGCTCATCCTTCGATCGTCACCTCTTCAACACCATCGGTCTCGTTCAGGCGCACGTTGATACGTTCGCTCTTCGCGCTGGGCAGGTTCTTGCCAACGAAATCTGGGCGGATCGGCAGCTCGCGGTGACCGCGGTCGATCAGCGCCGCGAGGCGCACGGCGGCGGGACGGCCCACATCCTGCAGCGCATCGAGTGCGGCACGGATGCTCCGACCCGAGAAGAGCACGTCATCCACCAGAATCACGACGCGGCCATCGACGCCGCATTCTGGGATGCTCGTCGGCTGCGGGGTTCGCGTGGGGTGGTGCGCGAGGTCGTCGCGGTACATGGTCACATCAAGGGCCCCGACCGGAACGTCAACGCCGGCGATGCCCGCGATGAGCGTGGCGATGCGCTGTGCCAGTTCGACGCCGCGGGTAGGAATGCCGAGGATCACGAGACCCTCCGCACCACGATTGGACTCAAGGATCTCGTGTGAGATGCGAGTCAACGCTCGGGTAATGTCGGCCTCTTGCAGCACGGTTCGTGTGCTCATGTGCCGCTCCCTTCTCCGTCTCTCTGGACGGTCTTAAAGGTTGCTGTACAGATCCATCATACCCGAGGCTGGGGCACCGTTTGCCGCTTACCCTGCTTGGTCTTCGGCCGGTCCGAGCAACCCCAGCAGGAGACTTGCGGGGGCTTCGGGTGCATCGAGACTGATCGCAAACTGCTTCTGATCACGCTGGGTGATGACAAGGCCTGGACCCGTGCGCAGCACGATCGCTGAGCGCCCGGGCGTCACGCGGTAGCCCCAGCCGCCCCAGGCCATGGGCTCGAGCACGGCAACCTCGACGGTGTCGATCGTGGCCACGCGGATGCGCTTGATCGGGATGCCGAACAGCATCGACGTCACCCGAAAGCCGCGCTCGTCGACGCTCACGCGGAACGCGCAGAGCACGGCCACCATCAGCGTCGCGAGCACCATCAAGATCATCGAAAAGTTCACTGCCCCGTCACCGGAGCCGATGCTGGTCGAAACCATGAACACCGTGAAGATCAGCATGATCGCGGCGACGATGATGAAGAGCTTCGAGGTCACGACGTGATGCCACGAGCCGCCGGCTGCCGCGAGCCGTGTCGGAGCCACTGCATCGGCATTTGACAGCCGCACGGGGCGAGCGTCGCCCTTGGGCAAAAGCCACAGCGGGAGCAGGCCGTACAGCGGCAGCACAAACGCGAAGAGGAGCCACGCACCAAGCTCGACCGTGTACGGGTCGGTCACATTGATCGACGAGGCCGAGCTGCCGAGCCAGATGCCGAGGACGAACGCCGCGACTGCCGCGCCGATGCCCGCGGTGGCGCGCTGCGTCCACGCCCCCGCCAGCGGCACGAACATCAGGACTGTCGCCACCAGCGCGACCCCGGCCGCGATGCCAACAGACCAACCGAAGACCTCCGGCGCGCTCGACGCCGCATCGGCCGGCCCGCTATTTGACCAGTGCGTCGGCAGTTCGCTGGGGAGCAGTGCTTTCCAGAGGTTCCAGGTGAGGGCGATGACCGCGGCCGGCACCCAGAGGAGCACGATCGCAAGGAGTTTTCCGAACTTCAAATCATTCTTTCTCCAGCGGTGCTGGTGCCTTGGCGGGATTTTTACTCAGCCGGAGCCAACGCCTCGCGGGTGAGCTCTTCGCCCGTCTTCGCCGCGCGAATCGGGTGGCCGTGGCTCGTCAGGCACTTGCCGCTGGCAAGGTCCCACTTCCAGTCGTGCAAGCTACACGTGAGCACGCCATTTTCAACCGTGCCGGTCTTCGACAGGTCGGCGCGCAGGTGCGGGCAGCGACGCTGCATGACCCAGTCTTCGAGTTCGATGTCTTCAGACGTGTCGGCCTGCTCGGCGTACCAGTTCTCGACGTATTCGATGCGGTCGCGCGAGAGGCACTTCATGAACGTGTACAAGAATTCGTTGAACTTGCCGACGCGGCCCGTCTCGAACTGCATCGAGAGGAAGATTGAGTTCGACCAGTCGACTTCGCCATCACGAATGTTCGTCGAGACGAGATCTGCGGGAATACGGAACCAGTAGTTGGTCTCCTCCCCCGCATATTCACGGAGCTTCGCCTTCGGGAAGTCGGCGACCATGTCGAGCTCACCGATCGTGTACCGCACCGGCCCGCCGATGCCATCACGGAAGATCCTGCCGCGGCGCATGAGCGGCTCCCACCAGGCCTTGAGCGCTGCAAGCATCTCGGCGGGGGGCAAGATTTCGGCGCGGGATGCCTCCTCGGCAGCGATCTCTTCCTGGCGTGCTGCGCGCTGCGCCTCGAAGTAGCTCCACTTGTCGGCAAACATCTGCTCGACCTCGGCGTCGGTGTAAAGCGTTTGCTCGACGCTCACCTCGCCGCCGTTCATTTCTACGACCGTGCCGGGGATGAAGACGTGGCCGGTGTGCGCCGGCGACTCGGCTTGCATCCGCGCGATGAACTCGGCCTGATCGGTGAAGATCGAGTCGTTGTGCTCGCCCGCGCCGTTGTAGCGGAACAGCTCGTCACGCAAGAACATCGGCGGGCCAGCCATTGGGAACACGTGCGGCGCGTCGACCTTATCGATGTAGAACATCGCCCGCTTGTGCTGCGCCTCGCGCTTGAGCTTCGCGAAGTTCTGCTTCGCGTCTTCGGGCAGCTCGTAGACCATCGGCCACCAGATGGCCCCTGAGAACTGCGTGAAGTACGCCTCGGGCTTGCCGAACGCGAGGAGCGCTTCGAGGTCGAGCGGGTGCGAATCGTTCTGATTCAGGATGCTCGCGGTGCCGTCGTCGATCGAGAGGCTCGAGTCGCCGATCGGACCGTCTGAGGGCGCCCGAAGCGGCGTCACCATCATGCGCAGCGAGCCACGCTCGATGATCTCGCCGGCCTGCGTGTACGTGATGTTGTTGTAGCCGAGCGCCCGAAGATCTTGTTCGAGCTCGTCGGTCGGGTAGTCCGGCAGCAACACCTCGATGTCTTTCGGCACGTACTGCTCGAGCAGCCACGGGTCGAAGTGATCGCGGTGGCGGTGCGAAACATAGAGGTAGTCGGCCTTGCCGTACTTCTCCCAGTCGAGCGCGCGGTTATCGGGGAACGGGAACCACGAGCCAAAGAACGCGGACTTCACCCACGGGTCGCACAGAATGCTTCCGCCAGTCGTTTCGATGAACATGCCGGCATGGCCGAGGCCCGTGATGCGCATGTGATTCGCCTTTCATTCGTGCCCCGATCAGAGGCACCTCAAGTCTGACATCACCCGCCGACACGGGCCTGAAACGCGCGCTCCAGCGTGCGACGGACGTTCCCGTGCGCGACGCGCGTTACTGTGTGCGTGCGACGCGGCCGAGGACCCCGTTCACGAAGGAGCCTGACTCGTCGGTGGAGAACTCTTTCGCGAGCGTCACGGCCTCGTCGATCGCGACCGCCGCGGGGACCTCGTCGTTGTAGAGGATCTCCCAGATCGCGATCCGCAGCACCGCGCGGTCGACCGCGGGCATGCGCGCTACGGTCCAGCCGCGCGAGTACGTGGCGATCTGTTCGTCGATGTCGTCGCGGTGATCGATCACACCATCAACGATCTCGCGTGCGTACAACCAGGACGACTCGCGAGAGGGTTCGCTCGCGGCGCGTTTCGCTTCGGCAGCGAGGATGATTCCGGGCTCTTCGACGCGAACGTCTGCCTGGAAAAGGATGTCAAGGGCGCGCTTGCGCGCTTTGGTACGTGCGCTCATCGGGTGTGCAGCAACCTAGTTGACGCGGCCGAGGTAGTCGCCCGTACGGGTGTCGACCTTGACCTTGGTGCCGGTTTCGAGGAACAGGGGAACCTGAATCTCGTAGCCGGTCTCAACGGTTGCCGACTTCGTGCCCGCCGAGGAGCGGTCACCCTGGAGGCCGGGCTCCGTGTACGTGATCTCAAGCACGACCGAGGCCGGCAGGTCGACGTAGAGCGGGTTGCCGTTGTGCAGCGCGATCGTGACGGGCTGGCTCTCGAGCAGGAAGTTGGCGGCGTCGCCAACGACGGTGTCGGTGACAGTGATTTGGTCGTAGTCCTGCGCGTCCATGAACACGAACCCGTCGCCATCGGCGTAGAGGTACGTGAAGTCGCGGCGGTCGACGTTTTCAATCTCGACCTTGGCGCCCGCGTTGAACGTGCGGTCAACCGACTTGCCGGTGACGACGTTCTTCAGCTTGGTGCGCACGAACGCGCCACCCTTGCCGGGCTTCACGTGCTGGAACTCGACGACGTTCCAGAGCTGGCCGTCGATGCTGAGGACGACGCCATTTTTGATGTCTGCGGTGGAAGCCATGGGGTTCGATTCCGTTCTCGAATATGAAAATTTCGGTGCAAAAGGCGAGTCGACGCCGAGGCGCGACATTCAATACTACGTGTTCAGTCTGTGTTGGTGCCGGTGATCAGGTCGATGAGCCGCGCCGTGGCGACCCCGTATCCCGAGATTCCTTCGCCGATCACATGCACAGCGGCCACATCGGCCACATACGAATGATGGCGAAACGCCTCGCGGGCGTACACATCAGAGATGTGAATTTCTGCGACAGGGAGGGCAACGCCCGAGAGTGCATCGCGCAGCACGACCGACGTGTGCGTGAGCCCGCCCGGGTTGATGACGATGCCCGCACACGTCGTGCGCGCATCGTGGATCGCGTCGATGAGCACCCCCTCGTGGTTGCTCTGCACTGCCACGACTTCGAAACCGCGGGCCGAAGCGGTCTCGCGCACGAGCGCCTCGACATCGGCAAGCGTCTCGTGGCCATAGATCTCTGGCTCGCGAATGCCGAGCAGGTTCAGGTTCGGCCCATTGACCAGAAGAATCGTCGCCATGACGGCTCCTAGTCTGCGATCTCTTGGTATGCCGCAAACAGCAATGAGTCGTCGGGCGCCGACATGATCGTGGGGCGGGCGATGTCGTCGAGCACAATGAAGCGCAGCATGCCGCTGCGGGTCTTCTTGTCGCGCTGCATGGTTGCGAGCAGCGTCGGCCAGCGGCCGCCCGGATAGCTGGTGGGCAGGCTCAGCGATTCGAGGATGTCGCGGTGCCGCTGCACCGTTTCATCGCTGAGGCGCCCGGCGAGCCGCGAGAGCTCGGCCGCGAACACCATCCCGATCGACACCGCGGCGCCGTGACGCCAGCGGTACCGCTCCGCGTGCTCGATGGCGTGGGCGAGCGTGTGCCCGTAGTTGAGAATTTCGCGAAGGCCCGCCTCGCGGAAGTCCTTCCCGACAACCTCGGCCTTCATTTCGATGGCCAGTTCGATGCAACGCCGAAACTCGGGGGTCGACGGATCGGTTGCGGCATCCACATCTGCTTCGAGAATTTCAAGAATCTCGGGGCGCGCGATAAACCCGGCCTTCACAATCTCGGCGAATCCGGTGAGGATCTCGTTGCGCGGCAGGGTGTCGAGCACTTCGAGGTCGACAACGACGGCCGCGGGGGCCCAGAACGCGCCTACGAGGTTCTTGCCCTCATTGGTGTTGATGCCGGTCTTGCCACCAACGGCCGCGTCAACCATGCCGAGCACCGACGTCGGAACCTGCACGACCTTGACGCCTCGAAGCCACGTCGCCGCAACAAACCCGGCGAGGTCGGTGACCGCACCCCCACCGAGCGCGACGACTGCGTCGTTTCGCGTGAAGTCGGCCTGCCCCATGATCTGCCAGCAGAACGCGGCGACCTCGACACGCTTTCCGCCCTCAGCATCGGGCACTTCGGCGAGCAACACCTGCCGGCTGTCCGCGAGCATCTCGCGCAGTTCGGCGGCTTTCGCACCGAGTGTCGGCGGGTGCACGAGGAGCACCTTGTTGACCTCGCTCCCGAGGGCGTCATTGATCAGGTTCAGGATGCCGCGGCCGACAAAGATGTCATAACCGGGTTCGCCAGCCACCGTGATGGTCGTCGTGTCCTGTGCGTGCTGCGATGTCATGCTGTCTCCTTCGTCCAAGCCACAATCGCGTCGACCACCGATTGCAGCGGCCCGCGGGAAGTATCGAACGTCGCAGTTGCGACGGCTTCATACACGGGCTTGCGCTCCGCGAAGATGCGCTGCCATTCGTCGATGCCGCTTCCGCGCAACAGCGGGCGCGAGTCATCACGAAGTCTGGATGCCACAACTTCGGCGTCGACCGCCAGCAGCACCACGCGGTGCTCGGCCAGTTCGGCCTGCGTCTCGGGGTCAAGCACCGCGCCGCCGCCGAGTGCGAGCACCCCTGGGCGCGCGAGCGCCTCGTGTACGACCGCACGCTCGAGGCCGCGAAAGTAGGGTTCGCCGTGCGTATCGAAGATGGCCGAGATCGGACCGTGCGCGCGAACGATCACGGTGTCGCTGTCGGTAAACGGCACGCCGAGCGCCTTCGCTACCCGCCGGCCGATGCTCGACTTGCCGGCCCCCATAGGGCCAACCAGTACGACCGAGGGTCGCTCACTCCCCCGCTGGTGCGCGGTCGTGGCGGCCTCGTCCTGCGGGGTCACCTCTGGGGTCACCTCAGGAGTCACTGGCGATGAGCCCCGCATCAGATGCCGATGCGGTGCGCAGCGATGCAGGGATTGCCGCGAGGTACGACTGGAGGTTGCGGCGGGTTTCGCCCACCGAGTCGCCCCCAAATTTCTCGAGGAATGATCCCGCAAGCACGATCGCAACCATTGCCTCCGCCACGACACCCGCCGCGGGCACGGCACAGACGTCGGAGCGCTGGTGGTGTGCCCCCGAGGCTTCGCCGGTCGCGACATCGACCGTGCGGAGCGAGCGAGGAACCGTCGCGATGGGTTTCATGCCGGCGCGCACACGCAGCACCGTGCCGGTGCTCATGCCGCCCTCAGTGCCACCAGCGCGATCGCTCGAACGGGTGAGCCCGTCTTCGGTCACAAAGAGCTCATCGTGCGCTGCCGAACCGCGGCGCGTCGTGGTGAGGAATCCATCACCAATCTCGACGCCCTTGATCGCCTGCACGCTCATGAGCGCCTGCGCGAGCTGGCCGTCGAGACGGCGGTCCCAGTGCACGTGCGAGCCGAGCCCGGGCGGCAGCCCGTAGGCGAGTACCTCGACGATGCCGCCGAGCGTGTCGCCCGCCTTGCGGGCGTCGTCAACCTCGGCCACCATGCGGGCCGACGTCTCGGGGTCGAAGCAGCGGAGTGGATCGGCGTCGAGCGCAGCCACGTCGTCGGCGCCGGGCAGGGGCGCGCCCTCGGGCACGACGACCGGACCGATCGAGAGGGTGTGGCTGACAAGCTGCACACCGAGCTCGGAGAGGAATGAGCGCGCCACGGCGCCGAGGGCCACACGTGCGGCCGTCTCGCGGGCGCTTGCGCGCTCAAGGATCGGGCGCGCCTCATCAAAGTCGTATTTCTGCATGCCGACGAGGTCAGCGTGGCCGGGACGCGGGCGCGTCAGGGCCGCACCGCGGCCGCGCGAGCGTTCGGTCAACTCGACCGGCTCGGCGCTCATGACCTCAGTCCACTTGGGCCACTCGGTGTTGCCGATGCGAATCGCGATCGGGCTGCCAATGGTGAGGCCGTGTACGACGCCGCTCGAGAGCGTCAGCTCGTCCTCTTCGAACTTCATCCGTGAGCCGCGGCCATAGCCGAGCTTTCTGCGGTTGAGGTCGGCCTGGATGGCGGCGATCGAAACGGGAACGCCGGAGGGCAGACCCTCCATGATTGTGACGAGTTCGGGTCCATGGGACTCGCCCGCCGTGAGCACGCGAAGCATGTGCCCCATCATCCCATAAGCGCGAGCAAGGTGACGGCGGCGCGAGCTCCGAACTCAGCCTTGGGTAAGCTCGGCGTCTTCGTCGAGGCTCACCGCGGCGCGCATCGCTTTGAGCGCCGCGTCTTCGTTCTCGAGTTCGGCAGCGGGGTCGCCCGCAACAAAGATGCGTACCTGGAGGAGCGCCTGTTCAACCAGCATTGAGATTCCGGATGCCGCGGCCCGCCCCTGCGCTTGCCACTGGGTCGCGAGTGCGCTTGGCCACGGCGAGTAGCCCACATCGAGCAGTGCACCGCCGCGGGCCGCAAGTGCCGCGCTGATTGGCTCGGCAAGCACCGTGCCGCCAGGCAGCGTGCCAATCGTGACGTCGACCTGTTCGGGCATCGCCGATCCCGCGTCCGCCGCCAGCTCCCGCACCGACACTTTTACTTCAAGCTCATCGCCGAGCGCGACGAGCGCGGCAGCCTTCTGCGGCGCCCGTGCAGCAATCTCGATCTGGGTGGCCCCGAGGTCGACAAGCGTCACCAGCGCGGATGCCGCGGTCGCGCCAGCCCCGACGATTCGGGCGGTGCCCACCCCGTCGATGCCCTGCCGCCGCAGCGCCCGGCCGAGTCCGCCAACATCCGTGTTGAAGCCCCGCGGCCCGTCCGCGCCGAAGCGGAGCGTGTTTACCGCGCCGGTCAGCGCCGCGTGACGGTCGCGGCTGACGGCCGCAGCGAACGCCAGTTCTTTGAGCGGCATCGTGAGGGAAAGGCCGCGCCACGAGGCATCCAAACCCTCAAATGCACCCGCGAAATTCGCGGTGCCGACCTGCCGGCGTCCGTAGTTCCAATCGAGGCCAAGCACCGCGTACGCGGCTGCATGGAGGTCGGGCGAACGGCTGTGGTCGATCGGGTCGCCCCACACCGCAAGATTGATGGCTGTCACTGCGTTCCTCTGTTCGCGCCGCCGCTAGCAACCGGCGTCAGGGTTTGCGCGGCACCAGTTGATCCACTCGTTGCGGGCGGCTTCGTGCTCGCTCGCCGTGGTCGAGAACACGGTCTCGCCGGTGTTCAGGTTGACCGTCACGAAGTAGTACCAGGGGCCGTCCACGGGATGCGCGGCCGCGTCGATTGCGACGTCGCCGGGGTTCGAGATCGGGCCGATGGGTAGGCCGGGGTGCACGTAGGTGTTCCACGGGTTCGGGTCGCGAAGCGCGGCGCCTGACGAACTCACCGTGCCGTCGTGCATCTCGCCGTAGCCGTACTGCGCGGTCGAGTCCATCTGCAACAGCCCGAACGTTTCGGTGTTGCCGGGCTGCAGGCGATTCTCGATCACGCGCGAGACCTTGTAGAAGTCTTCGGTTGTGCGTGCTTCGCGCTGGATGATCGACGCGATCGTGAGCACGCGCTGGCGGTCTTCGACGGCAACGCCCGCGTTGTTCAGCGATTGCACCGCGCGGTCGATCATGCGTTGCACAACCTCCGGCGCCGTCACATCGAGGCTGAAGATGTACTGCGCAGGAAAGAGCCATCCTTCGAGCGAATCAGCCTTGATTGCATAGGCCGAAGGGTCGGCGACGGCGGCCTCAAAATCTGCGAGCGGGATCCCGAGGTCGTCGGAGAGGATCACCAGCGTCTGCGCGACCGTGAGCCCCTCGCGCACAAGGGTCGAGTGTTCCCGGCGGTTCGCCGGGTCTTGAAGGGCGGCCAGCGCGTCGGCCGCGGTCATCTTGAGCTGCAGCGCGTAGACGCCGGGGTAAAACACGGGCTGTGTCGGCATCTTGAGCAACATGTCGTAGAGGGCATCGGGGGTCTTGATCACGCCCGCCTCTGCGAGCGTCCGCGAAATCGCGAGACCGTTGTCACCCGCGTGTACCTCGACGATTGCTTCGCCGCTCGCGAGTCCTGGCTCAAAGTCCTTCGGTTCTTCCCAGCCGAGCACCTTGCGAATCTGCGGCTCGTACGTGTTCCAGGCCCATACGCCAGCGCCCGCGATGCCGCCGAGCAGCACGATGACGATGCCGAGCGCGATCCACTTGCCCTTGCCGCCGCGCTTGCGAGCAGCGTTGCTTCCGTTGCCACCGCCACCGCCACCGCCGTTGCCGTTCGCGTCGTCTGCTGCCAGGAGGGCATCGAGCGTGAGGAAGGATGCCGCTTCGCCAGCGGGCGCGGAGGGTGCGGCATCCACTGCTGGGGGTGTCGGCGCAGCTGCGGCTGCCCGCGCGTCACGTCGTGAGACGGGCTCACCGGTTTGCTCTGGCCCTGGGGCCGTCGCAGCGGCGTCCGCCGCGGCAGCGCCATCCGCTGCCCCCGCACCCGCGCCCGCCCCCGCGCGAGGATCCGGCAGATCACCGAAGACGTCGGTAAACCCGTCATCGGGCGGCGTCGACTTGTCAGTCATGCGGTGGGCTCCGTGTTGTTCAGCGCTTGGAGACTACGCGCCGCCCGCCGTGGCGGAATCGGCGACATCGCCTGTGGGAGGGGACTGCAAGGTCTCGCCCATCGGCGTGCCGGTGAGCTTTTCGGTGTCGATCGCGTGCTGTAACAGCACGACGGCGGCGACCTGATCCACAATGCTACGAGAAGAACGCTGTGATCTTCCGGCACCACGCAGCGCCGCGTGTGCTGACACGGTGCTGAGCCGTTCGTCGACCATGCGCACTGGGGCCTCTCCCCCAGCCGCGTGCCAAGCGGCCGAGAGCAACTCGGCAAAGCCGCGAGCGTCTGCGGTCGAGGCCGTTTCGCCGCCCGACATGCTGAGCGGAAGCCCCACGACGAGCTCGAACGCGTCGAGCTCGTGCGCGATGGCGATAATGCGTGCGACCGGGTCGCCGGTCGCACGCAGCACCGTTTCAACGGGTGTTGCAAGCATCCCGTGCATGTCGCAGCGGGCTACCCCAATGCGCGCCTTGCCGACGTCGACGCCGACACGAACGCCGGGGCGAAAACCGCTCACGCGCGGGTCGCCTCCAGGCCCTGTGCGACCGATGCCAGAGCCTCTGCAAGCTTTGTCGTATCGGTGCCGCCACCCTGGGCCACATCATCGCGTCCACCGCCGCCGCCGCCGAGCACCGCGGCGGCACCCTTCGCGAGGGCTCCGGCCTTCGCACCCAGGCCACGCGCGCCATCGTTGGTTGCAACGATGACGACGGGGCGCTCGCCCACGATTGCCCCGAGCGCCACGACCGCCGGCTCTGCGCCGAGCTTGTCGCGCACGCCGAGCACCAACGAACGCAGGTCATCCGGCGAGCCGAGCGCGCCGAGCTCGTCAGACACAAACGCCACGCCACCGGCACGGCTCGCGCTGGCCGCCAGCGCAGGCACACGCTCGAGGAGCGCACGAGCTTCGAACGAGGCAATCTTCTTCTCGGCAGCACGCAGGTTCGCGGTCAGCTCCGCGATGCGCTGCGGCAGCTGCTCACGCGGCGTCTTCAGCGAGGAGCTCAGCGTCGAAACGATCGCTCGCTCTGCCGCGAGTTCGCGGAATGCCTCGATGCCCACGAGCGATTCGATACGACGATTGGATGCCCCAACCGACTGTTCGCCGACGACACTGATGAGCCCGATCTCGGCGCTCGATGACACGTGCGTGCCCGCGCAGAGCTCGCGTGACCAGGGGCCACCGATATCGACCATGCGCACGGTGTCGCCGTACTTCTCGCCGAACAGCGCCATCGCACCCAGCGACTTCGCCTCGGCGATCGGCAGGATGCGCGTGGTCACCTCAAGGTTGTCGCGGATCGCGTTGTTCGAGATCTCTTCGATCTCACCGCGGGTTTCTGCCGAAAGCGCTTCGCTCCAGGTGAAGTCCAACCGCAAATAGCCAGCCTTGTTGAATGAGCCAGACTGATGGGCGCTCTTGCCGAGCACCTGGTGGATCGCCGCGTGCACGATGTGCGTGCCCGAGTGGGCCTGCGTCGCGCCGCGACGGTTTGAGGCGTCGACGACGGTCGTGGCTGGGGCATCCACCCCCACCTCACCGGCGACAACCTGCACCATGTGGCTGAACAGGCCCGGAACCGGCTTCTGCACGTCGAGGACTTCAAGCTCGAAGCCCGCGCCGACGATCAGGCCCTTGTCGGCCGATTGGCCGCCGCCCTCTGCGTACAGGGTCGTCTCGGCGAGGATGATCTCGGCGATCTGGCCTTCACGAGCGCGGTCGACAGAGACGCCATCGACAAGAATGCCGAGCACGCGCGACTGGGTTTCGAGCTCGGTGTAGCCAACGAACTCGGTCTCGCCGAGCGCACGGAACTCGCGATACACGCTGTGGTCGGCAAGCGCGCGTCGCTTCGACTTGGCGTCCGCCTTCGCGCGGTCGCGCTGGGCCTGCATGAGCTCGTTGAACGCGGCGCGGTCGACGCTCAGGCCCGCCTCTTCGGCAATCTCGAGGGTGAGCTCGATCGGGAACCCGTACGTGTCGTGCAGCAGGAACGCCTGGGGGCCGTCGAGTGCCGCCTCGCCCTTGCCGCGCGTTGCCTGCAGTGCTTCGTCCAGGATGCTTGAGCCCGCCGTCAACGTCCGCAAGAAGGTTTGCTCCTCGGCGAAGGCGTACTTTGAGATGCGCTCCCAGTCGCTTGCGACCTCCGGATATGCCTCCCGCATCGCGTCGCGCGACGCTGCGAAGAGCTCGGGGAAGGTCGCGCCTTCGACACCGAGGAGGCGCATTGCGCGGATCGCGCGGCGCATCAGGCGGCGCAGGATGTAGCCGCGGCCCTCGTTCGACGGCGTCACGCCATCGCTGAGGAGCATGAGTGACGAGCGCACGTGGTCGGCGATGACGCGCATGCGCACGTCGTCGGCGTGATCGGCACCGTAGGTGCGGCCGCTGAGCTCGGCGGCGCGATCGAGCACAGGGCGAACCTGGTCGGTCTCGTACATGTTGTCGACGCCCTGCTTGATGAACGCGACGCGCTCGAGGCCCATGCCGGTGTCGATGTTCTTCTGCGGCAGCTCGCCGAGAATACGGAAGTCTTTCTGGCTGCGCACCTCATCGATGGCGTACTGCATGAACACGAGGTTCCAGATTTCGACGTAGCGATCGTCGTCGGTGGCGGGGCCACCATCGGCGCCGTATGCGGGGCCGCGGTCGAAGAAGATCTCGGAACACGGGCCGGCGGGCCCCGGCTGACCGGTGCTCCAGTAATTCGTGTCTTTTCCGAGGCGTTGGATGCGCTCGTCAGGCAGCCCGGCGATGCGACTCCACAGTGCGTGCGCCTCGTCATCCTCTTCATAGACGGTGACCCAGAGGTCCTTCGGGTCAAAGCCGAGCTTGCCGTCGGCTTCAGCACCCGTCAGCAACTCCCAGGCGAAGGTGATTGCGCCCTCTTTGAAGTAGTCACCAAATGACCAGTTGCCCATCATCTGGAAAAAGGTGCCGTGGCGCGGCGTCTTGCCCACTTCTTCGATGTCGTTCGTGCGGAGGCACTTCTGCAGGTCTGCAGCGCGCGGGTACGGCGCGGGAACATCGCCATTGAGGTACGGGATAAACGGCACCATGCCTGCAACGGTAAAGAGCAGAGTGGGGTCGCTTGACACCAACGAGGCAGACGGCACGATCGTGTGGCCGCGCTGCTCAAAGAACTCAAGGTACCGGCGGCTGATTTCAGCGGTCTTCATTTATGGTGTTGTTTCCTCGGGAGTATCGGCGAACTTCGCCTCCTGCTCGCGATATGCATGTGAAACGAGGTCGGAAAATTCGCCGATCCGCGCGTCGAGCTCTGCAAAAAGCAGCTGCCCACGCGCAGTCTTGTTAGCGAAATGCGCGACCACGAAGCCCCCGGCAATACCGGCGACAAACCACACGAGACCCTTCATTCCAGGCTCCTCACACATCGCGCCGCGAGAGTCGCGGCATCCTGACCATCGTACTGTGCGGCCCGCGTCGCCCGCCGCACTGCCCTCGCCGTGCTCCCCCGCACGTCGCCGCCGTCTCCGCGCCGCGCCGTCGCACCGCCCTCGCCGTGCTCCCCCGCACGTCGCCCGTCACCCATCGCCGCCGTCCCCTCGCCGCGCCGCGCCGTTCGCCCATCGCCCGTCGCCGCCTTCCCGATCGTTCCCCCGTCGCAAATTGCCGCTTTTCGGGACTCGCTACGGCGTTTCGCGACTGCGGAACGTGCGGCACCGACCTGAAGGCGCGGCGACGTCCCCTGGATTGGTGGAGGATTCGGCAGGGTTGTCTTCGTCGTAGACGTGGGTGAGCCATCGTGCGATGGTCAGTGAGAACCGTTCAAAGTTACTCACGTAAGGACACAAAGCACGATGGCTCTAGACCAGTCTGCCCTCCTCGAGCTCCTCGGGGAACTGAAACTCACCGATGTCACCGACCGGATCCGTGT
>JAKOTS010000058.1 GCA_029777095.1 Actinomycetes bacterium
CTGTGGGTGCAGATTCTTGGCGCAAACGCCGCCCCCGTGGTCGAGGTGCTCGATGCGCTCGCCGCAGATCTTTCCGACGTCGTCGACGCGCTTCGTGCCCCGGATGCCTCAGGCGCACGCCGCACGATCGCCGAAACCATCAAGCAGGGCAATGAGGGTGTCGACCGTCTGCCGGGCAAGCACGGCCAGAACCGCCGCTTCGACTCGGTGATCGTGATGGTCGATGACCGCCCGGGCCAGCTCGGCCGGCTCTTCGCCGACCTCGGTGAGTTGGGCATCAACGTCGAAGACTTCCGCCTCGAACACTCACCCGGCGCCCAGTTCGGCCTCGCCGAGCTCAGCATCGTGCCGCAGTCGACACGCGACGCGCTCGATGGCCTCGAATCGCGCGGCTGGCAGATTGCGGGGACCACCCATGACTAATTCACCCCTCGTCGTTGCGATCGACGGACCCGCCGGCAGCGGAAAATCGAGCGTCTCGAAAGAGGTCGCGCGCCGCCGCGCCTTCGCCTACCTCGACACGGGTGCCGCCTACCGCGCGCTCGCCTGGCACGTGCTCGCCCGAGAGGCCGACACCGCCGACGCGGCAGCGGTGATCGCCGCGGCCAACGACTTTGACTACGCCATCTCGACCGAGCCCGACAAGTATTGGGTGCGCGTGGGCGAGACCGACGTCACCGAGGCGATCCGCGAGCCGCACGTTTCTGCCGCTGTCAGCGGCGTTGCGCGCGTGCCCGAGGTGCGCGCCCGCGTGACCGAGCTGTTTCGCGAGATCATCGCCGCGGCGCCCAATGCCGGCATCGTCGTCGAGGGCCGTGACATCACGACCGTCGTCGCACCCGACGCCCCCGTTCGTATTCTGCTGACGGCCGCGCCCGATGTGCGCGCCGCGCGGCGCAGTGCCGAAGTGCAGACTCAGGATGCCGCGGCCGTGGCTGAAGCGCTGCATCAGCGCGATGCATCCGACAGCACCGTGGTCGATTTCTTGACGGCCGCGCCCGGCGTGACCGTTGTTGACTCGACCGAGCTAAATTTTGACCAGACAGTGGATGCCGTCCTCGGCGTCATCGACACGTGTACTACAGGGAGCACCCATGGCTAACGACGAATACGAAGGCCACGACGACAAGCTCGCCGAGCGCCTCGCTGAGCTTGACGAGGAGCTTGTTGCGCAGCGCGCAGCCACGCTGCGCGCCGGCCTTGCAGAGTACGACCTCGACGAAGACGACGCCGAGCTGCTGGCGGGCGTCTCTGACGACCCGAACGCCGTCACCTACACGCCGGCGCTGCCGGTTATCGCGATCGTTGGCCGCCCGAACGTGGGCAAGTCTGCGCTCGTGAACCGCATTCTCGGGCGCCGCGAGGCCGTTGTCGAAGACACCCCCGGCGTGACCCGCGACCGCGTGAACTACAAGGGCGAGTGGGCAGACCGCCGCTTCACCCTCGTCGACACCGGCGGGTGGGAGCCCGACGCGCGCGGCATCGACGCATCGGTCGCGGCTCAGGCCGAGCTCGCGATCGAACTGTGCGACGTCGTCCTGTTTGTCGTCGACGCCATGGTTGGTGCGACGAGCACCGATGAGGCTGTCGTCAAGATGCTGCGCCAGAGCGGCAAGCCCGTGTTCTTGGCCGCGAACAAGGTCGACGATGTGCGGCACGAGCCGGAGGCCGCAGCACTGTGGAGCCTCGGCCTCGGCGAGCCGTACCCCGTTTCGGCGATCCACGGGCGTGGCGTTGCCGACCTGCTCGACCAGATCATGAAGGTGTTGCCCGCGATCTCGGCCGTCGCAAAAGACGAGGTGGGTGGGCCGCGTCGCGTCGCCATCCTCGGTCGCCCGAACGTCGGAAAATCGTCGCTGCTGAACAAGGCCGCCGGTGAAGAGCGCGTCGTCGTCAACGACCTCGCGGGCACCACCCGCGACCCGGTCGATGAGCTCGTCGAGCTGGCCGGCAAGACGTGGCGATTCGTTGATACCGCCGGCATCCGTCGTCGTGTGCACCTGCAACAGGGCGCCGACTTCTATGCATCGCTTCGCACGACGACCGCGCTTGAGAAAGCCGAAGTTGCCGTCGTCATGATCGACGTCACGCAAGAGATCAGCGTGCAGGATGTGCGCATCATTGACCTCGTGCTCGAATCTGGCCGTGCGCTCGTGCTCGCGTTCAACAAGTGGGACCAGCTCGACGACGATCGCCGCCGCTACCTCGAGCGCGAGATCGAGCAAGACCTCGCGCACGTCGCGTGGGCGCCGCGCGTCAACATCTCGGCCCGCACCGGTCGCCACATGGAACGCCTCGTGCCCGCGCTTGAGAAGGCGCTCGAGTCGTGGGATCGCCGCATCCCCACAGGCAAGTTCAACGCGTTCATCGCCGAGCTCGTGGCCGAGCACCCGCACCCCGTGCGCGGTGGCAAGCAGCCGCGCGTGCTCTTCGGCACGCAGGCATCGTCGCGTCCGCCGACATTCGTGCTGTTCACGACCGGGTTCCTCGACCCGGGTTACCGTCGTTACATCGCGCGGCGACTGCGTGAACTCTACGACTTCGAGGGCACACCGCTTGTCATCAACATGCGCGTGCGCGAGCGCCGGACCCGCTAGTCCCACACCCGCACGCGGCTCGTCGGCGCGGGCGTCATCATACTGAGGAGCACCGTGAGCGAGATCGATCCAAAGACAGGCGCCATCCGTCGCGCGAACGAACCGAGCCTGACGGGCGACACCTGGGTGACGGCGCCGACCGGCGAGCGGTACTGGGGGCGCTTCGGCGCCGCCGGCCTGCTCGCGATCGACCCGCAGCGCGGCGTGCTCTTGCAACACCGCATCCCGTGGAGCCACTTTGGTGGCACCTGGGGGATCCCCGGCGGGGCGCTGCAGCAGTTCGAGTCGGCCGTCGACGGAGCGCTTCGCGAATCTGAAGAAGAGGCCGACTCGCCGCCCGACGCCCTGGCGCCGCGCGCGACGAGTGTGCTCGATCTCGGTTTCTGGTCGTACACGACCGTGATCGCCGATGTGACGACGCCGTTCGAACCGTACATCTCTGACTTCGAGAGCCAGGCCCTCGAGTGGGTGCCCATCGAGAAGGTCGATGAGCTGACCCTGCACCCGGGTTTTGCTGATTCGTGGCCGGCGTTGCGCGACGTGGTGCCGCGGCATCCGCTGCTTATCGTCGATGCCGCGAACGTTGTGGGCGCGCGCCCCGATGGTTGGTGGAAGGATCGCCCGGCTGCGGCCGGGCGCCTTCGTGAGGGCTTGTCGTCGCTTCGCGCTATGGGGGTGGATGCCACGGCCCTCGGTCTCGGTGGAACCCGCTGGTTTGCCGACATGACGATGGTGCTCGAGGGCGAGGCACGCTCGCTTGAAGCCGATGACGGCCCGATCGCCGTGGTCGAGGCCGCGCGCGATGGTGACGGCGAGCTCGTTGCCGAGGTGTCGCGCCAGATCGCGGCGGGACGCGCGGCGGCCGACGTCACGGTTGTCACATCAGACCGTGAACTCGCCGACCGCGTGGGCGCGCTGGGCGCGACCGTGCAGGGTGCGGGCTGGCTCTGGGCGCAGGTCGACGCGCTGGGGGAGTCCGCGTAGCGCGACGGTCTCGGGGCCG
>JAKOTS010000008.1 GCA_029777095.1 Actinomycetes bacterium
AGCAGGATCGTGACCGGGAGCCACGCAAGATCGTGGGTGCGCGCGTAGGAGGGAACAAGCATCCGTACGAAAAGTGGCAGGTCTGGGGTCATCGCCCCGATCGCAATTGCGGCCGGGATCAGCGGCGTGCGCACAAATGGCAGCGCGACGACCGCATGACTCACTGTGAACGGCATGCGCGACCGACTCTCGAACCAGTGCTCGGACCCGCGTCCGGGCTAGCCTTCGATGAAAATGCCCGCGAGGGTCTTCTTGCCGCGACGCAAGACCGAGACGCCGCCGGGCAATGTGCCAGTGATGATGGATGCCTCATCGGCAACCTTCTCGTTATCGAGCGACACCCCACCCTGGGCAACAGCCCGGCGCGCTTCGCCGAGGCTCGCGCAGAGCCCCGTGTCGACGAGCGCCTGCGCCACCGTGATTCCCGACGGGACCGTGATGTTGGGCAACTCGCGGAGCGCGGCTGCGAGGGTATCGGCGTCGAGCGAGGCGAGCTCGCCCTGACCGAAGAGCGCCTGGGATGCGGCGATCGCAGCGGATGCGGCATCCGCCCCATGCACAAACGCGGTCACCTCCCACGCGAGCCGTCGCTGCGCCTCGCGGCGGAACGGCTCGTCGGCGATCTTCTGCTCAAGCGCCTCGATCTCGGTGCGCGTGAGGAACGTGAACACCTTGAGCCGCGTCGCAACATCGGCATCGTCGGAGTTGAGCCAGAACTGGTAGAACGCGTACGGGCTGCACATTGCCGGATCGAGCCAGATCGCGTTGCCGGCACTCTTGCCGAACTTGGTGCCGTCGCTGTTCGTGATCAGCGGTGTACCGATCGCGTGCACCGAGGTGCCCTCGACGCGGTGGATGAGGTCGGTGCCGCTGGTGAGGTTGCCCCACTGGTCGCTGCCACCGGTCTGCAACACGCAGTCGTAGCGGCGGTAGAGCTCAAGGAAGTCCATGCCCTGCAGGATTTGGTAGCTGAACTCGGTGTAGCTGATGCCCGCGTCGGAGTTCAGACGCGCTGAGACCGAGTCTTTCTTGAGCATTGTGCCGACCCGGAAGTGCTTGCCGATCCCGCGGAGGAAGTCGATTGCGCTCATCGGCGCGGTCCAGTCGAGGTTGTTGACCATGCGCGCGGCGTTGTCGCCCTCGAAGCTCAGGAAGCGTTCGATCTGCGCGCGGAGGTAACCGACCCACTCCTCGACGGTTTCGACGGGGTTGAGCGCGCGTTCGGAATCACGCCCGCCCGGGTCGCCAATCAGGCCGGTCGAACCCCCGACGAGGCCGAGCGGTTTGTGGCCGGCCAGCTGGAGGCGACGGAGCACCAGAATCTGCACGAGGTTGCCGAGGTGCAGGCTCGGCGCTGTCGGGTCGAACCCGCAGTAGTAGGTGATGGGGTCGCCAGCGAGGAGCGCTTCGAGCGCCACCGCATCGGTCGACACGTGCACAAGCCCGCGATAGACGAGCTCTTGCCAGACGTTCTCGAAAGACGGGTCGTTGGCAATGGGTGCAGTGGTGATCGATGACACGCGCTCCAGGCTACCAGCGGGCGGGAACGCGCCGCGCCCGGCCGTTAGACACCCGGGGTTGCGAAGCCCCACCAGACGAGGAACGCCGCGGCGAGCGCAATCACCCAGCTCACCAGGCTGCCGACGAGAAAGTATTCGGCCCGGTTGCCAGCGTCGCGATCGCGAGAGATCTCGGGAAAGCGCACGATTCCCTTCGCTGCGAGCACCGCGGCGAGCAGTGTGTACATGCCCGAGAGCGTGAGCGCGAACACGAGGAGCCTCTCGAGCGGGCCGATGAGGCGCCCGCCTTTGAGCGTTGGGGATGCCGCTGCTTTGGGGTTCGTTGTTGGGGTGGCCGTGGCATCCGTCGCCATCTCGTGGGTCAATGCGGCGCGTACGACGAGGTTGGCAGATTCGAGCAGGAACAGGACCACACCGATGACCAGGAGGGTGGCGTCGAGCGAGAGCGCGCCCCACGGTGACGGCATCGACCAGACCGAGCCGAGCAGGCCGACGTCGGCGCGCGAACCGAGGAGCGCGATGAACGCCCCGGCGAGAATCGCGAGGGCGACGGCCGGCCAGATGCCCGCGCGGGCGGGTGCGTCTGTGGGCATGAGCCAGATCCATGCGGCCGCGCACGCGACGGCGAGCACGCCCGCGGGCCAGGCGCCGGCGGCGATGCTCAGCAGCAGGATTGCGACGGCGGCTGCCGCGAGGGTGATGCGGCGGGGCAGGTTCGCGTGGTTTGGGGCTGCGTGGCTTGGGGCTGCGTGGTCTTGCGCTGCGGAGTTCGGGACGGGCGCGGAAGCACGGCGGGCCCCGAAAGCCTGCCGGATCACGTCGGTGGTGCCAACGGCGATCAACAGCAGCGCGGTCACAATCACGTCGTTGCCTCCCGCCTGAGCGCACGGAATCCTTCGACAAGCGCGGCAGCCCCCGCGGTAGCGAGCGCCTGCGACACCGCGGGCTGCGTGATGCCCTCTTCGTGTGCGAGTTCGCGCTGGGTGCGCCCGAGGCAGCGGCCCGCGGTAAGCCGCCGGGCCCGCTCATTCATCGCGCCGACGAGCTCGTCGCGCGCGAGCAGGTAGGCGTTGCTGATGTCGACGAGCGTGTGCACTCCTCCATCTTGCTCCTTGCCTGCGACAATCCAGGTGCGCGCGTGCGGGATACTCCGCTGTTGCCTCGCGTGCACCGTCTCGATCGCGGTGCGCGCGGCCCACCAGCCCGGGCCGTCGCTGAGATCTCCCGAGGTGGATGCCACGGCCCGCACATCCCCGATCCCCACACCAAACCTGCACTCGAGGCCCTCCGGCAGCGAAAGCTGCAGCAACAGGATGAACGCGAGTGCCTGGTTGAGCGTGCTGAACAACGCCTGCTGCTCATCGCCCACCGTCGGACGCAGAGGTTGAAGCGGCGCTGGCAGCTCACGCTCGACGGTTGCGATCGTCTCGTCGAGCATCCGCTGCGCATCGATGCGGTCGGGCAAACCCCGGGATCCGACGATATCGGCGAGCACAGCAACGGTCATGCGATAAGAATATCACTTATATTCGCTGAACATAAGCGGATGCCTTATGCGCTTGTCCTGCTCCTCCGCGTCCCCCTCTTGCACGTCCCCTCGCGCTCCCCTGTCTCCCGCTTCCACCCCCTCTCTTGCTCCCCCGTCGCGCTTTGTCGCTTAACGCGCGAAAAGCGACAAATCGCGACGGGTGAGCGAAAAATGTGCGGGCGTGCGGGGGGCGAGGCGGGAGCGGGCGCCCGCCGCGCCTACAGCCCGAGCGCGTGCGCGACCGACTGCGTGCGCGCGATGAGCTCCGTGCGCTGCTCGGCGACGCGCTCGGGCGCGGTGCCGCCGGCACCCGTGCGGCTCGCGACCGAACCTGCGGCGCTCAACACATCGCGCACCTCGGGCGCGAGGTGCGCCGAGACCGCGATGAGCTCCTCGTCGGTCGGCTCGTGCAGCTCAAGCCCGCGCTCCTCGCAGAACTTGACGAGCGCACCTGAGATCTCGTGCGCATCGCGGAACGGCACGCCGCGCTTGACCAGCCACTCGGCAACGTCGGTCGCAAGGCTGAAGCCCTGCGGCGCGAGCTCGGCCATGCGATCCATGTCGAACCGCAGCGTCGCGACCATTCCAGCAAACGCCGGCAGCACGACCTCGAGCGTCGTGACCGAGTCGAAGACCGGCTCCTTGTCTTCCTGCAGGTCGCGGTTGTAAGCGAGCGGCAACGCTTTCAACGTCGCAAGCAGGCCCGTGAGGTTGCCGATCAGGCGGCCAGCCTTGCCTCGGGCAAGCTCGGCGATGTCGGGGTTCTTCTTCTGCGGCATGATGCTCGAGCCGGTCGAGTACCCATCGTCCAGCGTGACGAACCCAAACTCGCGGGTGTTCCAAATGATGATGTCTTCGGCAAAGCGCGAGAGGTCGATGCCGACCATTGCCGTGATGAAGGCAAACTCGGCGACGACGTCGCGAGCGGCTGTGGCATCCATCGAGTTCTCACTCGGACGTGCAAGCCCAAGCGTGCTCGCAACGAGTGCCGGGTCGAGCCCGAGGGTCGAACCCGCGAGGGCTCCCCCGCCATACGGCGAGAACGATGCGCGAACGCTCCAGTCACGCAGGCGCTCGAGATCGCGCACGAGCGGCCACGCGTGTGCCTGCAAATGGTGGGCAAGCAGCACCGGCTGCGCGTGCTGGAGGTGTGTGCGGCCCGGCAGAATCGCGGCGGGGTGCGCTTCTGCCTGTGCGACGATCGCGTCGATAAGACGAAGGATGTCGCGTGCAAGCAGCCGCGCGTGATCGAGCAGGTAGAGCCGCACCAGCGTTGCGATCTGGTCGTTGCGGCTCCGGCCGGCGCGAAGGCGCCCGCCCAGCTCAGCCCCGGCGCGCTCGATCAGCCCACGCTCGAGGGCGCCGTGCACGTCTTCATCGCTCTCGGCGGCAACGAACGCTCCGGAAGCAACATCGCGGCCAAGGAGGTCGAGTGCGTTTTGCATGCCTTCGAGCTCGTCGGGCGTGAGGTAGCCCGCAGCGGCGAGCGCCGCGGCGTGTGCCTTCGAGCCCGCGATGTCGTAGGGCGCGAGCACCCAGTCGAAGTGCGTCGAACGGCTCAGCGCCGCAAGTTCGGGCGAGGGCCCGCCCGCAAAGCGCGCTCCCCAGAGGGCACCCTCGTTGGTTGAGGATTCGCTGCTGCTCATGTGTTCACTCCGGGGTTGTGGTCTCTGCGGGTCGATCATTCAGTGGGCACGCGGCCGCATGGCCGGCGGCGAAAGGGCTACGGCTGGCGAAGGAGCCAGACCAGCAGCGCCTTTTGCGCGTGCAGGCGGTTCTCGGCCTCGTCCCAGACCACGCTCTGCGGCCCGTCGATGACCTCGGCGTCGACCTCGTATCCGCGGTCGGCGGGAAGGCAGTGAATGAAGATCGCCTCGGGCGTGGCCTTCGCCATGATCTCGCTCGTGACCTTGTAGTCGCCAAGATCACGGATGCGCGCGAGCTTCTCTTCTTCTTTACCCATCGACACCCAGGTGTCGGTCACGATGACGTCGGCGCCCTCGGCCGCCGCACCGGCATCCGTCATCAACGTGACAGACCCGCCGGTTGTGGCGGCGATCGCGTGCGCCGAAGCGATCACATCTTCGCGGGGCATATAGCTCTCGGGCGATGCGACGCGCACGTGCATGCCCGCGGTGACAGCGGCAAGCACGTAGGAGTGCGCCATGTTGCTGCGGCCGTCGCCGAAGAACGAGAGGGTCAGGCCCTTCAGCTCGCCCTTGTGCTCACGAATGGTGAGCAGGTCGGCCAACAGCTGGCAGGGGTGAAAGTCGTCGGAAAGCGCATTGACAACCGGCACCCGCGTGCCGGCGGCCATCTCTTCGAGGCCAGCCTGCGCGTAGGTGCGCCACACGATCGCCGCGACCTGGCGCTCGAGCACCCGGGCCGTGTCGGCTGGGGTCTCTTTGCCGCCGAGCTGGCTACTCGCGGTCGTGATGATCAGCGGCGAGCCACCGAGGTCGGCAATACCGACCGCGAACGACACGCGCGTGCGGGTCGACGACTTGTCGAAGATCACGGCGACGGTCTGCGGGCCCGCGAGCGACTTGTCTGCCCAGCGGTCGCGCTTCAGGGTAACCGCGAGATCGAGGATTTCGGCCTGCTCGGCAGGCGTGACGTCGTCATCGCGGAGAAAGTGGCGGGTCATGCGGTCTCCTCAGTGGATGCCTCGGCATCGTGTGCACTCTGCACGGCGGCGAGCGCCGCCGCAAACTTTTCGCCGAACTCGGCAACTTCGGCATCGCCGATATTCAGCGGCGGCGCGATTCGCAGGATGTTCTCGCCGGGCGCGTTGATGATCAGGCCGTGGGCCTGCGCCGAGACGAGCACCTGCTTGGCCAGCGGCTTCGTCAGCGCAACGCCGATCAACAGGCCCTGGCCGCGAACGCCCTCGACCAGCGGCGAGCCGATCGCTTCAATCACTTCGCGCAGCTGCGCACCACGAGCGGCGGCATTGTCGACCAGGCCCGCGCGCTCGATTTCGCCGAGGACAGCCCCGGCGACGTGGGTCGCGAGCGGGTTGCCGCCGAAGGTTGAGCCGTGCGAACCGGGCGAGAAGAGGTCGGATGCCGCGCCAAACGTCACGAGCGCGCCGATCGGGAATCCACCGCCGAGCCCCTTCGCCATCGTGATCGCATCGGGGGTGATCCCCGCGTGCTGGTACCCAAACCAGGCACCGGTACGGCCCGCACCCGTCTGAATCTCGTCGATGATCAGCAGCGCGCCGTGGCGCTGGGTGATCTCGCGCGCCGCCTGCAGGAAGCCCTCCGGCAACGGGAGCACGCCGCCCTCGCCAAGAATCGGCTCGACAAACAGTGCAGCGACGGTGTCG
This sequence comes from Actinomycetes bacterium, assembly GCA_029777095.1. GTDB lineage: Bacteria > Actinomycetota > Actinomycetes > Actinomycetales > Microbacteriaceae > Microbacterium. The sequence continues at coordinate 6,380 of JAKOTS010000008.1, forward strand.
TCGATGGATGCCTCGAGTGCCTCGACCGTCGCGTCGATGTGCGAGACCCCAGGCACCATCGGCGCGAAGGGCTCGTGCAGCGCCGGCTGGCCCGTCAGTGCGAGCGCACCCATCGTGCGACCGTGGAACGACTTGTTCAGCGTCAGGATCTTTGTGCGCGTGCCGCCGCTGTTGTGCAGGCGGGCAAGCTTGAACGCCGCTTCGTTGGCCTCGGTGCCCGAGTTGCAGAAGTAGACGCGACCCGCGGGGCCCGTGCCGGCGAGGCGCTTGATCGTGCGCGCCAGCGCGATCTGCGGCGGAGTCGAGAAGTAGTTCGAGACGTGCGTCAGCGTTGCCGCTTGGCTTGCGACGGCCTCGACAAACACCGGATGCGCGTGACCGAGCGCCAGCACGGCGATCCCGGAGAGGAAGTCAAGGTAGCGGTTGCCCTCCGAGTCCCACACCCAACTGCCCTCGCCGCGCACCAGCTGCATGAGCGGCATCGCGAGGTTGCGAACGAGGTCTTCGTCGATCCCCCGCTGCCAGTCGGCCTGCGTTGCCTGTTCCTGCGCGCTCATCCTGCCACCACCTCTGTACCAATTCCCTGCTCGGTGAAAATCTCGACGAGGACCGAGTGCGGCACCCGGCCATCGATAATTGCGGCGGTGTCGACACCACCCTCAACTGCGTCAAGGCATGCCGTCATCTTCGGGATCATGCCCGATTCGAGGCTCGGCAGCATCGTTCGCAGCTCGGCCGCGTCGATGTGCGAAACCAGCGAATCACGGTTCGGCCAGTCGCGATAGAGTCCCGGCACGTCGGTGAGGATGACGAGCTTCGCGGCGCCGAGCGCGACAGCAAGTGCTGCGGCCGCGGCATCCGCGTTCACATTCAGCGAGTGCCCCGGGTGATCAAGATCAGGGGCAATCGATGAGACGACGGGCACGCGGCCCGCCGCGAGGTGGTCGAGCACCGCGGTCGGGTCAACCTGCACGACGTCGCCGACGAGCCCGAGGTCAACCTCTTTGCCATCGATCACGACGCCGCGGCGGCGACCACCGAAGAGCCCGGCGTCCTCGCCACTGAGCCCGACGCCCATCGGGCCGTGCGAGTTGATCTTTGCCACAAGCTGCGGGTTGATCTGCCCGGTGAGCACCATGCGGACGACCGAAATTGCCTCGGGGCTCGTGACGCGGTATCCGCCCTGAAACTCACTCGGGATGCTGAGCCGCTCGAGCATCGACGAAATCTGCGGGCCGCCACCGTGCACCACCACGGGCAGCACGCCGACGTAGCGCAGGTAGGCGATGTCTTCGGCGAACGCATCTTGCAGCTCGTCGCTGATCATGGCGTTGCCGCCGTACTTGATCACCACGATCTGGTCGCGAAAGCGGCGCAACCAGGGAAGCGATTCGACGAGCATGGCGGCCCGGGCGGATGCCTCGGTGGGGTCGGTCTGCTGGATATCAGTCATGAGGAGTAGGCGCTGTTCTCGTGGACGTAATCGTGGGTGAGGTCGTTGGTCAAGATCGTCGCTTCGTGGTTGCCCGAGCGAAGGTCGATCAAGACGTGGGTGGCGCGCGGGGTGAGGTCGACCTCGTCGCTCGGGCGATCGGGGCCGCCTGCGGTGCACACGCGCACACCGTTCATCGAGACATCAACGTCGTAGGGGTCGAACTGTGCGTCGGTCGTGCCGATAGCCGCGAGCACCCGACCCCAGTTGGGGTCGTTGCCGAAGACGGCCGCCTTGAAGAGGTTGTTGCGGGCAACCGAGCGTCCGACGGTGACGGCATCGTATTCGGATGCCGCGCCCACAACTTCGATCGCGATGTTGTGGCTTGCGCCCTCGGCGTCACCCTGCAGCTGCAGGGCGAGGTCTTGGCAGAGCTCGGCGAGCGCAGCCGCGAAGGCGGCCGGCTCCGGAGCGACACCCGAGGCACCACTCGCGAGGAGTGTGACCTGGTCGTTGGTCGACATGCAACCGTCGGAGTCGAGGCGATCGAACGTCACGCGCGTGCTTGCGCGCAGCGCGCGGTCGAGTTCGGAAGCGCTCAGCACGGCGTCGGTGGTGAGCACGACGAGCATTGTCGCGAGGCCGGGTGCAAGCATCCCCGCGCCCTTTGCCATGCCGCCGATCGTCCACCCATCGCGCGAGATCGATGCCTCTTTCGGGTGGGAGTCGGTCGTCATGATTGCACGCGATGCGTCGCTGCCACCCGTCGTCGAGAGCGCGGCGGCCGCAAGTTCGACGCCGCTCAGCACGCGTTGGCGAAAGGTCTCATCGCCGGTGCCGATGAGCCCCGTCGAGCACACGAGCACATCGCCCGCCGCAAGGCCGAGAAGTTCGGCCGCGCGCTCGGCGGTGAGGTGCGTGGTTTGGAACCCGAACGAGCCGGTGAAGCAGTTCGCCCCGCCCGAGTTGAGCACGACGACATCGGCGACGCCGTCGCGGACCGCCTGCTGCGACCACAGGATCGGGTTGGCCTTTGCGCGGTTGCTCGTGAACACGGCGGCGGCTGAGCGCAGCGGCCCACGGTTCACAACCATGGCGACGTCAAGCGCACCGGTGCTCTTCAGCCCGGTGGCGACCCCGGCCGCCTCGAATCCCTTTGCCGCGGTCACGCTCACGGTGCCACTCCGTTCACGCTCAGGCCGCGGGTCTCGGGAAGACCCAGGGCGATGTTCATCGATTGCACCGCGGCACCCGCCGTGCCCTTTGCCAGGTTGTCGACCGCGGCGACGATCGTGACGCGGTTTGCCGCCCGGTCGATCGCGAGGCCGAGCAGCGCGGTGTTCGCGCCGACCACGTCTGCCGTGCGAGGGAACTCGCCGGCGGGGAGCAGGTGCACGAAGGGCTCGTCGGCATACGCCGACTCCCAGGCATCCCGAATCTGGGCGTCAGTCGCGCCGTTCGCGATCGGCACCGACGTCGTTGCAAGGATGCCTCGGGCCATCGGTACGAGCACGGGTGTGAACGAGATCCGGATGCCCTGGTTGGCGCCGGTCTCGGCAGCGGGAACCGCGGCCCCGCCCGCCGCACCCGCAGCCCGCGCGGCGACGAGCGCCTGGCGGATTTCGGGAATGTGCCGGTGTGTACCGCCAACGGCATATGGGTTTGCCGAACCGAGAGTCTCGCTCGCAAGCAGGTTGGTCTTGAGGCTCTTGCCCGCGCCGCTGGGCCCAACCGCCAGCACCGTCACGATGTCGGCCGGGTCAACGACACCCGCGGCGACACCCGGCGCGAGGCTGAGCGACACGGTTGACGCGTTGCACCCGGGGGCCGCGATGCGCTTGGCACCAACGAGGCGTTCGCGCTGCTTGCCGCCAGGGATCAGCAGTTCGGGCACGCCGTAGGTCCACGGTTCGTGGAAGTCGCCGCCATAGAACGCCGCCCAGTCCGTCTCGCTCTCGAGGCGGTGGTCGGCGCCGCAGTCAACGATCAGCGCCGCGTCGCCCAGGGCGTCGGTGTACTGCCCGGACTGCCCGTGCGGCAACGCCAACACCACGACGTCGTGGCCCGCGAGAATCTCCGGGGTCGTTTCGCGCAGCGTCAGGTGCGCGAGCGAGCGCAGGTGCGGCTGTTGCGAGATCAGCGACTGCCCGGCGTTTGAATGCGCCGTGACCGTGGTGATCTCAAAGTCGGGATGATCGGCAAGAAGGCGCAGAACTTCGCCGCCCGCATAGCCGGATGCGCCTGAAACGGCGACCGAATACGTCATGTCTCTACCTTACGGTCTGGTGTGGTTCCCCAAACGGGGACAAGCCATGGGCCGGCGACACTCGCAAACGCCGGTGGCGATGCCACCACGCGAGGTCGCCTAACGTCGGCGCGAGCCCAGACGTCGCTGCGCGACAGCACCCGCGCGCGAGAAGCGCGAGACGAGGGGCTGCGATTGCGAAGACATGGGGCGACGATAGCGCGCCAACCCCATGCCCCGCAAACTCATTCCCGATTTCTCGCGCTCAGTCGCGGATCTTCGCGCCGAAACGCTCGCTCGCCACAGCAACACCGGCCAGCTTGGCCTCGCTGGCCTCGGCCGCGGTCAGCGTGCGATCCGGTGCGCGGAAGCGCAGCGCGAAGCTCAGGCTCTTCGAACCCTCGGGCATACCCTCACCGCGATAATCGTCGACAAGTCGCACCGACTCGAGCAGTTCGCCCGCGCCGTCGAGCAGCGCCGCGCGCACGTCTCCGGCCGTCGTTTCGACCGGCACGACGAGCGAGACGTCCTGCGTCGCGGGCATGAACGTCGAGAGCGTCGCCGCGATGACCGCGCGGCCAGCGAATGCGATCGCACGCTCGAGATCAAGCTCGGCGACCGCGACCCGCGAAGGCAGGTCTGCCGCTTCGGCGAGCGCCGGCAACAGCTCGCCGACGTAGCCGACGGGCTCGCCCTCGATGCTCAGAATGCCGGTGCGGCCCGGGTGGAGCGCCGCATGCTGCCCCTGAACCACGTCAATCTGCACGCCAACGGCGGAGGCAATCGTGCGGACGGCGTCGAGCGCGTCCGAGAGCCCCGCGGCGATCGCGGGCTGCCCGGCCTGCTTCGGCACGAGCGAGCCGAGCAGCAGCACGGCCACGTGGCGCGGCTGCGGCGGGATCGCCGCGGCGAGCGCGGCAATCGTCTCGGCGTCGGGCCGCTCCGCCGCAACGGGCACCTCATCGGTGCCATAGGTGACGCCCATTTCGGGCAGGAACACCGAGCCGGCCTCAAACAGCGAGAGGTCGGTGAAGCCACGCGCGACGTTGCGATGCGCCACGGCCATGAGACCGGGCAGCAGGCTTCGGCGCAGGAACGGCGCCTGACCGTCGAGCGGGTTCGCGAGCTTGATGGATGCCACGGGGCCGCCATCCGCCGAACCGAACTGGTCGTTCAGCTCCACCGTGGTGAACGGGAACGACGGCGTCTCGGTGTACCCGGCTGCTGCCAGGCCGTTCGCGACCCGGCGCCGCGCCACCTGGGCGGAAGTGAGGCCCCGGCCCGCGGGCGGCGTCGGCAGCCAGCTTCCGATGCGGTCGTAGCCCTCGATGCGCGCAACCTCTTCGGCGAGCGTCCACTTGTCGGTGAGGTCGGGGCGCCACGTGGGCGGGATGACCTCCCACGATTCGGACTGCGCCGTGACGGAGCATCCGATCGTCTCGAGGGCACCGGTGATCTCGTCGTCGGTGTATTCGACGCCGATCAGCCCCTGCACAAATGTGCGCGGCAGCTCGATCGAGGGGACGAACACCTCGGCGCCGATGAGGCCGCCCAGGGGGTCGGCCGTGCCACCGGCGAGCTCGACCATCAGGTCGACCGCGCGCTGCGCCGCAACGAACGGAATGATCGGGTCAACGCCACGGATGAAGCGCTTGGATGCCTCGGAGGGCAGCTTGTGCCGGCGCGCGCTGCGCGCAACCGTGATCGGGTCGAACACCGCGGCCTCGATCAGCACGTCGGTGGTCTCGGCGCCCATCTCAGTCTTCGCACCGCCCATGACACCTGCGAGGCCGATCGGCCCCGACTCGTCGGTGATGAGCAGGTCTTCGGGGTGCAGGGCGCGGGTCTGCTCGTCGAGCGTGACGAGCTTCTCGCCCTTCGCCGCGCGCCGCACGGTGATGCCGCCGGTGAGCTTGTCGAGGTCGTAGCCGTGGAGCGGCTGGCCGAGCTCGAGCATCACGTAGTTCGTGATGTCAACGAGGAGCGAGATGGAGCGGATTCCGGCCAGGGTGAGGCGCGCGATCATCCATGCGGGGGTTGGGGCCGTGGCATCCACACCACGCACGACACGTGCGACGAACTCGGTGGCGCCCACGTTGCCGCGGACGGGCGCGGTGTCTTCGATCGCGATCGCGAAGCCCGAACCGGGCTGCACCTCGTCCCACGCACGGTCGCCCGGGTCAGTGAAGTTCGCGCCGGTGGCGTGGGAGTACTCGCGTGCGACGCCGCGCATCGACAGCGCGTAGCCGCGGTCGGTCGTGACGTTGATCTCGACCGCGACATCGTCGAGGCCGAGCAGTGCCATCGCGTCGGTGCCAACCTCGGGGTCGAGCCCCAGCTCGGTCAGGCGCAGGATGCCGTCGTGCTCGTTGCCGAGACCCAGCTCGCGCGCCGAGGCGATCATGCCGTCAGAGACGTGGCCGTAGGTCTTGCGCGCCGCGATCGGGAACGGCCCGGGCAGCACGGCCCCCGGAAGCGTCACCACGACCTTGTCGCCGACGAAGAAGTTGCCAGCACCGCACACGATGCCGTGCACCGCGTCGCCGCCGTCTGCCGCGGTCTCGCCCATGGGCGCGACCTGCACCTGGCACCAACGGATCGTCTTGCCGTTTGCCTGCGGCTCTTCGACGAACTCCAGCACCTGGCCGACAACGATCGGGCCCTGCAGCGAGAACGTGTGCACGTCTTCTTCTTCGAAGCCGACGCGCACGAGCGCCTCGAGCACGTCCTCCGGGGTCGTGCCCGGCGCAATGTCGACGTATTCGCCGAGCCACGAAAGCGGAACCCGCATCAGACCACCATCCCGAACTGCTGCGAGAAGCGAATATCGCCCTCGGCCATGTCACGCATATCTTGCACGTCGCTACGGAACATCAGCGTCCGCTCGACGCCCATGCCGAACGCGAAGCCCGAGTAGACCTCGGGGTCGATGCCGGCGGAACGCAGGACGTTGGGGTTCACCATGCCGCAGCCACCCCACTCGATCCAGCGCGCGCCGCCCTTGAAGGTCGGGTGCCAGAGGTCGAGCTCGGCGCTCGGCTCGGTGAAGGGGAAGAAGTTGGCGCGCAGGCGAATCTTCGCCTCGTCGCCGAAAAGAATGCGCGCGACGTGCTCGAGCGTGCCGCGCAGGTGCCCCATGTTGATGCCCTTGTCGATGACGAGGCCTTCGAACTGGTTGAACACCGGCAGGTGCGTCGCGTCGTACTCGTCGGTGCGGTACACGCGGCCGGGCGAGAGCACGTAGATCGGGATCTCGCGCTCAAGCATCGACCGCATCTGCACGGGCGACGTCTGCGTGCGCATCACCAGGTGCCGGTAGACAGGGTCGACATAGAACGTGTCTTGCATGCTGCGCGCGGGGTGATCGGCGTCAGTGTTGAGCGAGTCAAAGTTGTACCACTCGTGCTCGAGCTCGGGGCCTTCGGCGATCTGCCACCCCATGCCCACGAAGATGTCGCTGACCTCTTCTTGCAAGAGCGTGAGCGGATGCCTCGCCCCCACGCGTGCGCGCGATGCCAACGCCGTGACGTCCAACGTCTCGGCGAGCAGGCGGGCCGCGGTTTCTGCCTCGGCGAGCTCGGCTTCGCGGGCGGCGAGCGCCTGGCTGACACGGCCACGCGCCTGCCCGACAAGCTTGCCGAACTCGGCCTTTCGCTCGGGTGCGACCGAGCGAAGCGCGGCATTAAACGACGCAAGCGGCGACGCCTCGCCGACATGGGCTGCGCGGGCGGCACGCAGGGCCGCGGTATCGCCGGCCGCCGCGATCGCCGCAAGGGCATTCGCTACGGCGGCGTCGACCGCTTCTGGGGTGATCTCTGGAAGGTCAGACACGAGGGTCAAGTCTACCCAGCGTCACTCGCCCTTCTGCGTCACAATCAATTCGGTGTCGGTGCCCTCGAGCAGCGGTGCCGCCCCGCCCGGGGTGTCGCCCGCCTTCGGCGAGCGGCGAAGGCGCTGTTCGACCTTCATCGCCGCGAGCGAAAGCAGCAGACACATCGTGATGTAGATGGCGCCCGCGACGATTGCCGACGGAATCAGCGGCGAGCCAAGCACGGCGTTCGAGCCAAGCTGCTTCGCGAAGTAGAGCAGCTCAGGGTAGGTGATGATGAAGCCGAGTGCGGTGTCTTTCAACGTCACGACGAGCTGCGCGATGATCACTGGCAGCATCGCCCGGATCGCCTGCGGCAGCAGCACGAGTTGCATGACGCCGGCCTTGCGGAGGCCGATGGCGTAGCCCGCCTCGCCCTGGCCGCGCGGGAGCGACTCGATCCCGGCACGGATCACCTCGGCGAGCACCGAGCCGTTGTAGGCGACAAGCGCGATGACGACTGCCCAGTAGCTTTCGAGCTTGATGCCGACCACCGGGAGGCCGTAGTAGATGAGCATCATCATGATCAGCACGGGCACGGCGCGGAGCACCTCGACGATTGCCGTCACGGGCCAACGCAGCCAGGCGTGGTCCGACATGCGGCCGATCGCAAGGAGGAAACCGAGCGCGATCGCGCCGACGGCGGAAGCAGCGAACGCGGCGAGCGTGCGAAGCGTCGCGATGCCGAACTGCTCCCAGATGCGGGAGTACCCGAAGGCCTGCCACTTCTGCGCGGTGAACTGGCCCGACTCGGCCAGTCGCCAGATCAGAAACCCGGCCACCGCCACCACGACGACGATGGTGACCACGCCGAGGATGCGGTTGCGAACGATCGCCCGGGGGCCCGGGACGTCATACAACACGGAGGTCATCGCGCCACCTTCCAACGGTTCTCAAGCACGCGCTGCAGCCAGGCAAGGAGCAGCACAAGGATGACGAAGATCACCATGACCCACAGCAGCGTGACCATCTGGTTCTCGCCCTTCTCGCTCATGGTGGCGCGGATGGTGCCGAGATTGAAGACTGAGAAGCCCGCCGCCACGGTGGTGTTCTTGAGCAGTGCGATGAGCACGCTCATCATCGGCGGGATGACGGAGCGGGCGGCCTGCGGGAGCACGACCAAGCCCATGACTTTGCCAAACGGCAGCCCGAGGGCGCGAGCCGCCTCGGCCTGGCCAATCGGCACGGTGTTGATACCCGAGCGCAGCGTCTCGGCGACGTAGGTGGCCGTGTAGATGCCGAGCGCAATGATCGCAAGCGTCAGAAAGTCGACACGGAAGTCGACGAGCAGCGGGACGCCGAACGCGAAGAAGAAGAAGATCAGCGTGAGTGGCGTGTTGCGGATGGTGTTGACGTACACCGTCCCCACGCCGCGGGCGATCGGGATCGGCGACACGCGCATCGCACCGATGATCAAGCCCAGCACGATCGCGATCGCACCGCCGGCAAAGAACAGCACGAGCGTGCCAACCAGGGCCTCGAGCCACAGATTTGGGTAGTCGAAAAGGACGTTCATCGTTCTCCGATCTTGCATCCCTCCCGCCGAGTGCGAGACGTCGGCGGCGAAGGTGGCGCCGGGCGGGGCACCCGACAATGGATGCCCCGCCCGACGGTGGTGCTTACTTCGCTGCGTCGACCTTGGGCTGGACGCCCTTGACGCCTGAGGCGCCGAGGTTGTTCTGGAAGATGGTCTCCCAGATCGCGCCGCCGTCGGTGAGCATCGTGTTGATGTAGTCAACGAACGCGGTGTCGCCCTTCTGCACGCCGATGCCGTAACGCTCTTCGCTGAAGACGTCGCCGACAACCTTGAGGTTCTTCGGGTCCTGTGCGGCGTAGCCGATCAGGATTGCCTCGTCGGTCGTGACTGCGTCAACCTGGCCGCTCTTGAGCTGCTCGACACACTGCGAGTAGGTGTCGAACTCGGTCGTGGTCGCCTCGGGGTGGTCGTCCTTGATGCGCTGGATCGACGTCGATCCAGTCGCCGAGCAGACGTTCTTGCCCGCGAGGTCGTCGACACCCTTGATCGGGCTGTCAGCGGCGACGAGGAGGCCCTGGCCCGTGATGAAGTACGGCCCAGCGAACGAGATCTGGTCGAGGCGCTTGTCGGTGATCGAGTACGTGCCGACGTAGTAGTCGATGTCACCGTTGATGATCGACTGCTCGCGGTTTGCCGACGGGATCGCCTTGAACTCGATGTCTTTCTCACCGTAGCCAAGCGTCGCCGCGACCCAGCGGGCGATGTCGACGTCGAAGCCGGTGCGCTCGCCCGTGGTGGGGTCGAGGTAGCCGAGTCCGGGCTGGTCTTCCTTGACGCCCACGACAACCTTGCCGGCCTTCGTGATGCGGTCAAACGTCGGGCTGCCTGTCAGCGTGACGTCGGTTGAAACCACGAATGGTTCTGCGTCGACGGGTGCCCCAGAGCTTGCGGTCTCACCGGGCGTGCCGCTGCTGCAGCCCATAAGAACGAGCGCGGCTGCCGAAGCGACGGCCAGCCCTGCGATAATTCGTGACTTTCGCATGTGATATCTCCTTGTCGTGCGAATGGTGCGGTTGATTCAGAAAAGAAGGGCGCCGAGGCGCGGTTAGTGCGTGAGGAGCTTCGAGAGGAAGTCTTTGGCCCGGGCGCTCTTGGGGTTCGCGAAGAACTCTTCGGGCGTTGCCTCTTCGACGATCTGCCCGTCGGCCATGAACACGACCCGGTCGGCGGCCTTGCGAGCAAAGCCCATCTCGTGCGTGACGACGATCATCGTCATACCGTCGTGTGCGAGCCCGACCATCACGTCGAGCACCTCGTTGATCATCTCGGGGTCGAGCGCCGACGTCGGCTCGTCGAACAGCATCACCTTGGGGTTCATCGCGAGCGCGCGTGCAATCGCGACGCGCTGCTGCTGACCGCCCGAGAGCTGCGCTGGCAACTTGGATGCCTGTGCCCCGACACCGACCCGGTCGAGCAGGATCTTCGCCTCGCGCTCGGCGTCGGCGCGCTTCATTCCGCGGACCTGAATCGGCCCAAGCGTCACGTTCTGAAGAATCGTGAGGTGCGCGAAGAGGTTGAACGACTGGAACACCATGCCGACATCCGCACGGAGCGCGGCGAGCGCCTTGCCCTCTTTGGGGAGCTCTTTGCCGTCGATCGTGATGGTGCCGCTCGTGATCGTCTCAAGCCGGTTAATCGTGCGGCACAGCGTCGACTTGCCGGAGCCCGAAGGACCGATCACAACAACAACTTCACCCCTCCCTACGGAGAGGTTGATGTCTTTCAGCGCCTGGAATTCGCCGTAGTGTTTCTGAACGTCCTTCACCACTACCAGCGGTGTGTCTGACGTGCGCTCTGTCATGTCCCCAACCTACGGGGCCGCACCGACACCTGAACAGCCCTCGGCGCGAGATTTACCGAATGGTGATGAATCCGACGGTGCTACTCGCTGGCCGCGCGTTGCGCGAACGCGCTCTCGTAGAGGCACACGCTGGCCGCGGTTGCCAGGTTCAGCGACTCTGCGCTCCCGTAAATCGGGAGGCGGAGCGCGAGATCGGCGAGCTCGAGGTCTTCGTCGGTGAGCCCGTGGGCCTCGTTGCCGAACAGCCATGCGGTCGGTTCGGCAAGTGTGCCGGCCGCGCGGGCCTCAAGCAGGTCTTGCCCCTTCACGTCGGCGGCGATGATGCGAAGCCCCGCTTCGTGCGCGCGCTGGCGGACGGATACGAGGTCGCCACCGACCGAGATGGGGAGGTGGAAGAGCGAGCCGGTCGTGGCGCGCACGACCTTGGGGTTATACAGATCGACCGTGCGCCCCGTGAGCACGACGGCGTCTGCACCAGCGGCATCCGCTGCCCGAATGATCGTGCCCAAGTTGCCCGGGTCTCGCACCTCTTCGCAGATCGCGATCAACCGTGGGTTGTCGGCGAAGATCTGCTTCATCGAACTCGGGAACTGCTGCGCGACCGCAATCAGCCCCTGTGGCGTGACGGTGTCGGCCATCGCCGCGAGCACCGCTTCGCTCACAAACTCGGAGGGCACACCGGCCGCTTCGGCCGCCTCGCCGATGTGGGGATACCGCTCCCACGCCGTGGGCGTACCAAACAACTCGACCACAGCATCGGGTCGCCATTGCAGGGCCTCGCTGACGGCTTGCGGGCCTTCGAGGAGGAAGAGACCGCTTTCAACGCGAGCGGCACGTTTCGTGAGCTTCGCAACCGCACGAACACGGGGCGAGCGAGGGTTCTCGAGCACGTGCCCAGCCTATCCGAGCGGGAGCACCAGCTTCGCATCGCGATCGTGTCGCCGCCGGCATCCGCACCCGGCACCGAGCGTCGCCCGGGAACACAAAAGGGGCGCGTCCCGAAGGACACGCCCCTTTTTGAGAAGACTCAGGTTGCTATGCAGAAACCCGCGGTGCCGAGGTGTCGGCGGGCAGTGCTGCCTTCGCCGTTGCCACCAGCGACGTGAACGTCTTGGCGTCGCTGACTGCGAGTTCAGCGAGCATGCGACGGTCAACCTGCACACCGGCAAGGCCGAGGCCCTGGATGAAGCGGTTGTACGTCATGCCGTTGGCACGGGCGGCAGCGTTGATGCGCTGGATCCAGAGGCGACGGAAGTCACCCTTGCGCTTGCGACGGTCGCGGTAGGCGTAAACGAGCGAGTGTGTAACCTGCTCCTTCGCCTTGCGGTACAGGCGCGAACGCTGGCCACGGTACCCGGAGGCACGCTCCAGGATGACGCGACGCTTCTTGTGGGCGTTGACAGCCCGCTTGACTCTAGCCATTTCTCAAATTCCTAACGTATTGGGTGTGAGCGCGTAGCTCAGCGACCGAGAAGCTTGTTCGCGACCTTGGTGTCTGCCTTCGACAGCACCTGGTCCTGGTTCAGGCGACGACGGCGCTGACCGCTCTTGCCCTCCAAGTTGTGACGCATGCCGGCCTGCTGCTTCTTGAGCTTGCCGGTGCCGGTGATCTTGAAGCGCTTCTTGGCACCCGAGTGGGTCTTCTGCTTCGGCATCGTGTTCCTTCGTTCTTCTCTCGTCCCTGCCGCTCGCACGGCGGGGATGGGTGGCTACTCGGCTGAGGGGGTCTCTGCCGGGGTGTCTTGCGAGACAGCCGAGTTGTCTTCGGCGTCAGTCTGGGGGGCCTCAGCGTCGCCCTGCACAGCGTGCTTGGTGGCACGAACCGCGTCACGGTGAGCGTTCTGCTCTGCCTTGACCTCGGACTTGTTCTTGTGCGGTGCAATCACCATGACCATGTTGCGGCCGTCAATCGTCGGGTTCGACTCGACGGTGCCGTATTCGGCGACCTCTTCGGCGAAGCGGCGGAGGAGACGCACACCCTGATCGGGGCGCGACTGCTCGCGGCCGCGGAACAGGATCATTGCCTTGACCTTGTCGCCTGACTGGAGGAAGCCTTCGGCGCGCTTGCGCTTGGTCTCGTAGTCGTGGGCGTCGATCTTCAGGCGGAACCGCACCTCTTTGAGGACGGTGTTGGCCTGGTTGCGGCGTGCTTCTTTCGCCTTCTGGGCGGCCTCGTACTTGAACTTGCCGTAATCCATGATCTTGACCACGGGCGGCTTCGAGTTCGGCGCGACCTCGACGAGGTCGAGTTCGGCCTCCTGGGCGAGGCGCAGTGCAGCCTCGATGCGGACAACGCCGATCTGTTCGCCTGCTGGACCGACAAGTCGGACCTCTGGCACGCGAATGCGCTCATTGGTGCGGGGATCGCTGATGCGGGACTCCTCTTCGTGCTGTGGTGGCCACCGAAACACGAAGGTCGTGTGCCGGGCAAAAGATCGCTCACGGCACCCCGGCATTCGATGTATATCGTCATGCCGGTTCTGCACCCGATCAACGATTCTGCGCCTTGCGGCACGATCTCGCGGAGTGCAAAGACCCGGTAACCTAATAAGGCGGTTAACGCGGGTGGGACGTGAATCCTCTTTCGCACCGAGGCAATGCCCCGGAGCCCGCACCACTCTAGCAGAGGAAGAGCAGTGACTACTACTCCGGGCGCGACGAGCGCCAACGAAGCATCCACCCCTTCGAAGAAGGAAAGCACAGTGGATGCCGCGGCAATGGCCGAGCGCGAAGCCCAGTGGGCGGCAGAAGAGGCCGCGTCGAACGCGGCGTCGCGCGACATCGCCGATGTTCCCGCCGTCGAGGTCATCACGACGACGGCGGTACACCTGATGAGCGCCGCGGCGGTCAAGTGCGGCCTGGCCGACGATCCCGAAACACAGCAAGACCTCGACGAGGCGCGCAAGCTCATCAACGCGCTTGCCGGCCTCATCACCGCTGGGGCACCCGAGATCAGCGATATGCACGCACGATCGTTGCGCGACGGCCTCCGCTCGCTGCAACTGGCATTCCGTGAGGCGTCAACGTTCCCCGACCCGATCGGCAAGGGCCCGGGCGAGAAGTGGACCGGCCCCGTCAACTAAGACGGCGGCGCTGTCCGCGGTAGCGCTGTGCCCGAGTAAGTACTGCGCCCGCGTAAGTGCTGCGCCCGCGTAAGTGCTGTGCCCCTCCCCACGCATCCAGCGGGTGAGGGGCATCGCTTACGCGGCGCGGACCAGCTTGACGGTAAGTGAGTCGACGAGCACCGCGATGCGGTCATCGGCAGCCCAGCGAGAAGCGAGGCGCGCCAGGACGGCGTCGAGCTCGGCCTGACTGAGCCCGGCGAGGAGCTCGAGGCTCACGACGAGCTCGGGTCCGCGCAGCCGCGCTTGCGGGTCGCCCGCAGCGAGGCGCACGTCGATCACGGCGAGCTCGGTAGCAATGCTTTCGAGGAGTGCGTGGCGCACATCCGCCGATTGCCAGCTTGGCTCCCACGGCGTGCCCTGGGCGATCGCCCAGACCGCGGGCCGTCGAACCACAAACTCCGTGTCGGAACCCGGGTCGATCACGATCAGATCGGTGTCGTCTGCCGCCGCCGCGAGGGCGGCGCGCACGCCGTCGGAAGGAACCGGGCGGGCCGCGGCATCCCATCGCCCCATTGCCGCGACGTCACTGAACAGCGGGAGCACCCGGCGTCCGTCGGGCGCGGCGACCGTCACGATCGAGAGCTCCTGCGTCTTGTCGACCAGGAACCCATTCGGGCCGACGCCCTCATCACCGCGCTCGGTCAAGAGCGGTATCAGGAGGCGTGCGGTGCGCAGCGCATCGATGACGGCGCGCTGCTCCCCCGTGCCCGCGATGAACGCCGCGAGCGCGGCGGCAAGCTCGGGTGACGCGCTGCCGTCGTCTCCCGCGTGCGGGTTCGACTGAAAGCTCCGGCCTTCCCAGGGAACGCCGGCGGAATCGCTCAGCTCACTCGGATGCGACATCCAACGCCTCGGCCAGGGTGAACGCGCCCGCGTAGAGCGCCTTGCCGACGATTGCACCTTCGACACCGAGCGGCACCAGGGCGCGCAGCGCCGCGATGTCGTCGAGGTTGGCGACGCCACCCGAGGCGATCACCGGGCGGTCGGTGCGTGCGGTGATCTGACGCAACAGTTCGAGGTTCGGGCCCTGCAGGGTGCCGTCCTTCGTGACGTCGGTCACCACGTAGCGGCTGCAGCCAGCGGCCTCGAGCCGGTCGAGCACGGTCCAGAGGTCGCCGCCCTCCTGCGTCCATCCGCGAGCGGCGAGCGTCGTGCCGCGCACGTCGAGCCCGACCGCGACAGCCTCGCCATAGCGCGCAATCACGTCGGCCGCCCACTCGGGGTTTTCGAGCGCGGCGGTGCCCAGGTTGATGCGCGATGCGCCGGTCTCGAGTGCAGCCTCAAGCGTTGCATCGTCGCGGATGCCGCCAGAGAGCTCGATCGAGACGCCGCGGATCGAGCGGATCACCTTGCGGATGACGGCGGCGTTGTTGCCGCGGCCGAAGGCGGCGTCGAGGTCGACCAGGTGGATCCATTCGGCTCCCTGGCTGACGAAGTCGGCGGCCGCGTCAACGGGGTCACCGTAGTTGGTCTCGGTGCCAGCTTCACCCTGGGTGAGGCGCACCGCCTTGCCGCCCGCAACATCAACGGCGGGCAACAGGACGAGTTCGGGAGTAGAAGTGAAGTCGTTCATGATTCCTTGGATGCCGCGGCGCGGCGGTTCGGTGTGCGTTGGCACATGCAGGGCTAAATGCTGGCGTCCGGCAAGGTGCCGGCCCAGTTGCGCAGGAGTTGAATCCCTGCCTCACCGGATTTCTCCGGGTGAAACTGTGTGGCCGAGAGCGGCCCGTTCTCGATGGACGCCAAAAAAGGCACGCCGTGCTCGGCCCATGTCGCGATGGGCTCAGGGAAGGGCGGCTGCACGTCAAACAGCCACGACTGCACGGCGTACGAGTGCACGAAGTAGAAGCGTTCGTCTTCGATGCCCGCGAACAGTCTCGAGCCTTTGCCCGGCTGAACAGTGTTCCAGCCCATGTGGGGCAGGATCGGGGCATCCAATTCGCTCACAACGCCCGGCCATTCGCCGAGGCCCTCGGTTTCGACCCCGCCCTCGACACCCTGCTCAAACATGACCTGCATGCCGACGCAGATGCCCAAGACAGGCAAGCCCCCTGCAAGGCGACGATCAATCAGCCCATCGCCACCGCTGGCTCGCAGCGCCGCCATGACCGCGGAGAACGCGCCGACACCGGGCACGACCAGCCCATCGGCTTCGAGCACGGCGACGCGGCTCCGCGTCAGTTCGACATCGGCTCCCGCCGCCTGCAGCGCCTTGACGGCGGAGTGGACGTTGCCGGATCCGTAGTCGAGCACGACGACCCGAGGACGTCGGGTCACAGCGCACCCTTGGTGCTTGGCACGCCAACAACCTGCGCGTCGTAGGCCTTGGCCTGACGGAACGCGCGGGCGAACGCCTTGAACTCGGCCTCTGCGATGTGGTGCGGATCACGTCCGCCGATGAGCGTCACGTGCACCGTGAGCGCGGCGTTGTAGGCGATTGCCTCGAACACGTGGCGCACGAGCGAACCGGTGAAGTGGCCGCCGATGAGGTGAAACTCGAAGCCTGCGGGCTCGCCGCTGTGGACGAGGAACGGGCGACCCGAGATGTCGACGACAGCCTGCGCGAGCGCCTCGTCGAGCGGCACCAGGGCGTCGCCGTACCGAGCAATGCCGGTCTTGTCACCGAGCGCCTCGCGGATCGCCTGGCCGAGCACGATCGAGATGTCTTCGACGGTGTGGTGCGCGTCGATCTCGATGTCTCCGGTCGCGTGCACCTTAAGGTCGGTGAGCGAGTGCTTCGCGAACGCCGTCAGCATGTGGTCGAAAAACGGCACGCCAGTGTCGATGTCGCTGACACCGGTGCCATCGAGGTCGAGCGAGAGCTCGACAGTCGCCTCGCTCGTCACACGGCGTCGCTCGGCCCGACGGGCCGGGCGTGCGGGTGCGCTCTGAAGATCGATCTGGCCATCAACGGGCGCCTGGGTGCTCATGCTGGTCAGTCTAGCGAAGCCAGTGCATCGAGAAACGCGGTGGTCTCCTCGGTCGTGCCGGCGGTGACACGCAGGTGCCCGGGGATGCCAAGATCACGCACCAGGATGCCTCGATCGTAAAGGTGTTGCCACACTGCCGCGGGGTCGTCGACTCCCCCGAACATGACGAAGTTCGACCATGACGGCAACGGCGTATACCCAAGCTCGATGAGGCGCGCAGTGATTCGATCGCGCTGCACCACGATGTCGTCAACCATCGCGAGCATCGCCGGCGCGTGGGCCAGCGCACCCAGCGCGGCCGCCTGCGTGAGCGCACTCAGGTGGTAGGGCAGACGCACAAGCCGCAACGCGTCGATGACCGCCGGGTCGGCGGCGAGATAACCCACGCGAGCGCCAGCGAACGCAAACGCCTTGCTCATGGTGCGCGAGACAACCAGTCGCGGGCGGCCTGGAAGCAACGTCAACGCGGACGGCTGATCTTTGGGCGCGAACTCCCAGTAGGCCTCGTCAATGATGACGATACCGCGGGATGCCTCGTACACCGCTTCGATCACATCGAGCGAGACGGGGGTGCCCGTCGGGTTATTTGGCGAACAGAGAAACACGACGTCGGAAGCGGCCTCGGCAACCTGGGCCGCCGCATCTGCCGCGTCGAGCGTGTAGTCGGCGTTGCGCGTGCCCGAGACCCACGTCGCGCCGGTGCCGAGCGTCAGCAGCGAATACATCGAGTAGCTGGGGTCGAACGTGAAGGCGGTGCGGCCGGGGCCGGCAAAAGCCTGCAGCACGTGCTGCAACACTTCGTTCGAACCGTTGCCCGCCCAGATGTTGTCGCGTGTCAGGCCGTGACCCAGGTACCCCGCAAAAGCGTCGCGAAGTTCTGAGAACTCACGGTCGGGGTAGCGGTTGACGCTCTCGAGCGCCCGCGCGATGCGAGCGACGATGTCAGCAGACACTTCAGCCGGCACCGGATGCGCGTTCTCGTTGACGTTCAGTGCAACGGGCAGCGGCACCTGGGGCGCACCATACGGCGCTTGCCCTCTCAGTTCGTCGCGCAGTGGAAGATCGTCAAGAGTAAATTCGCTCACCTGGCAATCGTAAGACAGCGTCGACCCTTATTTCGGTCTAGCCCGCCGCGGCGTACTGCGCCGGGATCGCGAGCCGTTGCCCTGCGACGAGCTGCGCCGAGTCGAGTGCATTGAGCCGTTTGATCGCATCAACAACATCGCGCGGGTCTGCGGTCGGGGCGACCTCGCTGGCAATCGCCCAGAGCGTCTCTCCCGGTGCCACCATGACGGTCGCGAACACCACACCCGGCGCGGCACTGTCGTCTGGCGCCGCCACAGCCGAGCTCGCCCCGAGCGCCGACCATGCAAGCGCTCCTGCAAGTGGGAGCGCAACCAACGACGCCAGCACCACCCGCCCGCGGCGCGTGAGGCGCAGACGGGTCGGGACTGCGCGGTCAGCCTCGTGCGAGATGGAAAGCGAGGTGGCGGGAATCGTTGCAGTGCTCATGGTGTCTTCCTCTGTGCTGGACCTCGGCTGGGCTCGTACCCGGCATTCGGCCGGGAATGCCGGGTACGAAGAGCGGAACCCACATGTGCGTTGATTCGTAACTCTGTACCGAAGTTATCTTCGACTGTTCGAACTGTCAAGGTTGAATTCGAAGTTCTATCCACAGATTTCGCGACACACTAGAACAAACATGTGAAGCAGCGGCTGCTTGGAGATAGAGTTTCGATCGTTGGAAGATCACACCAGCTACCTCCGACATTGGGCCTCGAACGAAGCCCGCCGCATCGGCGCAGATGCACACACTCACTCCCACGAGAGGCACATGATGAGCGAAGCAAAGGACACGACGGCCCGCGACGCGACTGTCGAGGCGGCCGATATCTCTGCGCTGGATGCCGATGCGTCCGCAAACAAGCCCCGCACGCGGCGGCGCAAGAGCCTGAGCGAGAAGCAGCTCGCCATCCTCGAAGTCATCCAGCGGTCGGTCAACCAAAAGGGCTACCCGCCGAGCATGCGCGAGATCGGCGATGCAGTCGGCCTCTCCTCGCTGTCGAGCGTCACCCACCAACTCGGCCAGCTTGAGCTCAGCGGCTACCTCCGGCGTGACCCCGGCAAGACCCGGGCGCTCGAGGTCCTGATCGACCTGCCGGGCCTTTCAACCGAAAACCCTGCCGACACGTCGCCGCCAATGGGCGACGCCGCAATGGTGCCGCTCGTGGGGCGCATCGCGGCCGGGGTGCCGATCACCGCCGACCAGCAGGTCGATGAGGTGTTCCCGCTCCCCCGCCAGTTGGTGGGCAAGGGCACACTGTTCATGCTCAAGGTCACGGGCGAATCAATGATCGATGCGGCAATCTGCGACGGCGACTGGGTGGTCGTGCGCGAGCAGCACACCGCAGAGAACGGCGACATTGTCGCGGCAATGCTCGACGGCGAAGCAACGGTGAAGGTCTTTCGCCAGCGCGACGGTCACACGTGGCTCCTCCCCCGCAACTCGGCGTTCGAACCCATCCTCGGTGACGAGGCAACCGTGCTGGGCAAGATCGTGGCGGTCCTTCGCGCCGTGTAGGTGATGAGCGGGTGAACCTCATCACCCCGGAATGACGATTTCTCGGGGTGCAACGGCGCAAACCGCGACGGGTTCGATAGATTTGCGCCATTCCCGACCGGAAGGGCACAACGATGCCATCTGCCAACGATTCCCCGTCACGCGACCACGAGGACGCTCGACGCCCAGACGCGGCGAAGCGCGATGAACTCGACGCCATGCGTGCGAGGGTTGCG
>JAKOTS010000126.1 GCA_029777095.1 Actinomycetes bacterium
GCCATCCCCCGCGACCGCTTCCACCCCGCCCCTCATCCAACGCCTCGCCGCCGGTGATTGCCTGTGGGTCATCGTCACCGACACCGAGGTCCAGTCTCTCCTCCGCGCCGGTCACGCATACATCGCGGCGACTCTCCCACACCGCTCCGAGATGGTCACCCTTGCCATCACCGAGGAGGGCCGCTCCGCCGCCTATACGCAGCGCGCCTTCTTCCGGGACCTGGACGACGCCGAGACGGCCAAGGACGTACAGGCAACCCGTGAGGCGGCCCAGCGCCGCCTATACGTCCTTGGCCGACAGTGAAGGGCAACCCGCCGCCGGTGAGGCCCAAGCAATACAGGCGGCGCACGGTCGACGATGTCACTCGGCGACATCACGAGGGCGGCTTGATGCAGCGTCGCGCCGCATCGAGTCGACCCGCCGACGCGCCGCATCGTTCCACGCTTTGAGGACTTCGCCGAGGCTGTAGCGGTGGCCTCCGCGGGTGCCGGGGGGCGTCGGGTAAGTGGTGACGTTCGTCGTGTCGACCCACTTGCGGAAGGCGATGGTCGACATGGCGAGGGCTTTGGCGAGTTCCTTCTCGGTGGCGATGTCGGCGGGGAGTGAGGCGGCCATGGTCGCGGCGACGTTGGTGGAGGATGCGGCTTCCTCGGCGGGTGTCGGCGCGACGGGTTCAAACAGCGGGAGTTGTGGAGCGGCGTCTGTGACGGGCGCAGCGGGGTCGCCGGGGTTGACTGCGGCGTTGTCCTCGGCGACTGCACCGAGGGCCGTGGCGGGCGTGACAGCGGCCTCTCCTTGCCCGGAGGCGGGGGCTTCGAGTGCACCGCCGCCGGGGGCAATGGTTGGTAGCGCTTGCTCGTCCACGTCGAGCGATGGGTACGTGGACCCCGGCGCACCGGCGCAGGTCACGTCGTGCCGTAGGAAGGCGTGCGGTGTCATGCCAAGGTTCGCCCGGTCGATCGCACGGGCCTCGGCGTTGAGCTTGCGCGTCTCCGCGGTGGCCTTGGCGGACTCGGTCCACAGCGGCGGCCACACGGGCTTGACGCTCATGTCCATCTGGCCCTTCGTCGGGCCGGTCTTGCACAGCATGGCGAGGCGCACGGCCTGCTGCATGCCGCCACCGAAGGCCCCCGCCTGCCACAGGTTCTGACGCTGGAACGCGGCGACGTTGTTGTAATAGCTCTGCCACTCCCCGGTTTTGCCGTCGCCGGAGAGACCGCTGTTCCCGGAGCCGAACAGCACGACCTCGGTGTACTCGGGCAGCATG
>JAKOTS010000042.1 GCA_029777095.1 Actinomycetes bacterium
CATCTCGTGGCGGATGGTCGAGCCCGAACCGGGTCGCTATGACACGGCCTATCTCGACCGGGTCGAGACCATGGTCGGGTGGTATGCCAAACGCGGCTACTCCGTGATGCTCGACATGCACCAGGACGTCTACAGCCAGTTCGGCGACCCGCCACTGGGTGGCAACGGCGCGCCGGCGTGGGCGGTGCACACCGACGGCTTTGCTGCACGACACTCATGTGGGGTTGACGGGCGCGCGGTGGGTGCGCGCGCTCGCCCCGATACTCGCCGCAGGCACAGTCGTGAGCGCCACCACACTCATGCGCAACGCAGGTGCCACTGGCCTGCTTGTCCTCGCAGCCTGCTTGGGGATCGCCTACGGTATGAGTGCGCCGACAGTGTCGCTTCGTCGAGCGAATCGTCTAGCTCGACTTACCGTCAGCGATCGCGATTGCGAACTGGCGCTGCGGAAGGGCCGGCGCCGGTCTCTGACAACTTGGGTTGCCGGCCTCGCTGCAATACCTATGGTCGCCGGGGCGAACCTTCCTCCAGCGGCGCTCAGTGTTGGCATCCCTCAGCCGCCCCTCGCGCTCCTCGCGCCCATCTGCACCTTCGCCGCGAGCCTGCTCATCATCGGAGCCTTCACCAGCAGGCACTACGGAGCGGCCGGGCCGCCACTGGTCGTGGCGGGCTACGCCCTTGCTGCAGCGGCATGGGTTGGTCAAGCGAACGTGGGAGGTGCCGTCGTCGCCGTCATCTGCCTGGCGGCCGCCGCGGCAACATGGCAAGGCCAGCGCCGATCCACGCACCGAGTCGAGGTGGCCCGTGATAGCCGAAGTCGACCGAAGGGCCCCGCTGAAACAGTGATACCGGCTAGCCTGCAGCCGGCACCGATTCAACAGGGGGCACTGTGAAAGCCGACGCACTCAACCCGCGTGAACTCTTTGGGACGACCGTCCACTACGAGATCCCGGCATTCCAGCGCCCGTACGTGTGGACCCTCGACGACCAATGGCAGCCCCTGTGGCAAGACGTTCGCCGTGTGGCCGAGAAGATCATCGCTGCTGACGGGGACGAAGCCTCACTCGAGGCCGTGGGCGGTCATTTCCTCGGCGCAGTCGTCTTCAAGCTGAAGTCAGCGACCGCAGGCGATGTCACAAGGCAGTCTGTGATCGACGGTCAGCAACGCAGCACGACACTGCAGATCATGCTCGACGCAGTCCATGAAGCAGTGCTGCGCCGTGGCCACGAAGTTGAGGCAGAGGCGATTGAAGAGCTCATACTGAACCAGGCAAAGCGGTTCGCCGGCCGACCCGAACGCTTCAAGCTATGGCCATCACGCTCGGACCGAGCCGCTTTCGAGTTCGCGATGGACGGGGCTGGCGCTCACAACGGTGATCACCTGATCGTCGAAGCCCATGAATTCTTCCGGACTGAGGTCGGTAACTGGCTGGCCGGCATAGTCGACGAGGGCGAGCAGCCTCTCGGTGACGAGAAGGCCCGCGTCGCCGCGCTGTCTGACGTGGTCCAGTCCCGGCTCTACGTCGTCGCCATCAACCTGACCGGCCACGACGACGACCAGGTCATCTTCGAGACCCTCAACGACCGCGGCACCCCGCTGCTCAAGGCCGATCTCATCAAGAACTGGATCTTCCAGGTGGGGGAACAACTCCACGCAAACGTCGACTCCTGGCCCGAGAAGTACTGGGCCGACTTCGACGACACCTGGTGGCGTGACGAGATCACACAGGGCCGACACATGCGCTCCCGGATCGACATCTTCCTCCAGTACTGGCTGACCATGCGCCGCCGTGACGACGTCCTCACCGACGAGGTGTTCCGGGAGTTCGTCGCCTACGCAAAGCCCCTGATGACCACGACTGCCGACGCTGAGGTACTCCTCAGCGAACTGCGCCGAGACGCCAACACGTTCCGCGGGTTCGCCCAACTGTCGAGAGACAGTGTCGAAGGCCAGTTCTACGGGCGAGTCGTGGAGTCGCTCGAACTAGCCTCGACAACCCCTCTGCTTCTCTGGATGTTGTCGGAGAACCACGCCGTCCCGCAGGGCCAGATCGCGATCGCCCTCGGTGCGCTCGAGAGCTGGGTTATTCGACGCACGCTCCTGCGCAGCACGATGAAAGACGTCAACAAGATGATGGTCGCCATCCTGGGGACCCTCGATGATGTCCTCGTCGACGAGGTTGGCGGGGCCGTCAGGGACTACCTCGCCAACCAGACCTCGGACGCGCGAACGTGGCCAAGCGATGACGACATGATCGCGACCCTGCCCGGGATCAAGCTCTACGGCAACGTGCGGCAATCCCGACTCCGAGTAGTCCTCGAGGCGCTGGAAATGAACATGCGTACCCAGCGCCACGAGGCTGTCTCCGTGCCTTCCAAACTCTCGGTTGAGCACGTCATGCCTCAGGCATGGCGCAGCCATTGGGACCCCGAGCCCAAACTGTCGCCCGAAGCAGCAGCGGACCGGGACAAACTCGTCAACACCCTGGGCAACCTCACCCTGGTCACCTCCGACCTCAATGGGACGTTGTCGCACCGACCTTGGACTGACGCCGCCACCGCCCCGCTCAAGACAACTGGCGAGAACAAGGGCCTTGGAAAGCGTTCCCTGCTGAACAAGTACAGCGTGCTGCTGCTCAGTCGCGAGATAGTCGACCACCACGCCGAGGCCTGGACCGAGGAAGACATCCGGAAGCGATCGGTGAAACTGGCCAAGGTCCTGTGCGACGTTTGGCCGCGGCCGGTTTCGTGACCACCCACACGCCACCCGATGGACTGGCGAACTCGTTTGTCTGGGTCTGCTCCTCGAGTCCGTTGCTGCTGACCCCGACGAACTAAGGTCACCGTGGGTCGTGACGACCTGTCCGCAACCACTGACCTCTGGAACCCACGGAGTGAACTTCGCACCGCAGGTGGTGGGCGTTCCGATCCGCCGCGTCGCGGTGCTCACCGAGTGCCACAATCGCGTATGCCTACCCTTCCTGCCGGCGTCTTTCGCGGCTCTTCCCAATCGAGGGTGTAGGACCTGACTTCGCCGTGGTCGGCGCGTCGGTGCGGGGATAGGCGTCGAGGCCTTCGCAGGATGGAAGTTCTGACGCTGCCCACCTGGAAGACCTCGACGTGCCTGACGCTACCTTCACCAGCCCTGACCTGACCACGTTCGCCCGCCTTGACGAGCTCGGCCTCGAGGCGGTAGGGCAGCGGGTGGAGCGTGACCGTGCGGTGATCGCGTGCCGGGTGGTCGAGCCTGATCAGTGGTGCCGGCGGTGTGGGTGCGAGGGCGCCCCGCGGGACACGGTTACCAGGGTGTTGGCGCACGAACCGTTCGGGTGGCGCCCGACCACGCTGGTGGTGACGGTCCGTCGGTACCGGTGCGCGCACTGTGGACACGTGTGGCGCCAAGACACCACCGCCGCGGCGGAGCCGCGGGCGAAGTTGTCACGTCAGGGGCTGCGGTGGGCACTGGAGGCGATCGTGCTCAAACACCTCACGGTGGCGCGGGTCGCCGAAGGACTCGCGGTCGCGTGGAACACCGCCAACGACGCCGTCCTGGCCGAGGGCAAACGGGCCCTGATCGACGACCCGGGACGCTTCGACGGCGTCAGCGCGATCGGCGTCGACGAGCACGTGTGGCGCCACACCCGCACGGGTGACAAGTACGTCACCGTGATCATCGACCTCACCGGGATCCGTGACGGCACCGGCCCAGCCCGGCTGCTCGACATGGTCGAGGGCCGCTCCAAGGCGGCGTTCAAGACCTGGCTCGCGCACCGCCCCCAAGCGTGGCGCGACGCCGTGGAGGTGGTCGCGATGGACGGGTTCACCGGGTTCAAGACCGCCACCGCCGAGGAACTACCCGACGCGGTCACCGTCATGGATCCCTTTCACGTCGTGCGCTTGGCCGGGGACGCCCTGGACACCTGCCGGCGCCGCGTCCAACAAGACCTGCACGGCCACCGCGGCCGCAAGAGCGACCCGCTCTACCGGGCCCGGCGGACCCTGCACACCGGCGCTGACCTGCTCACCGATAAGCAGGCCGAGCGGCTGACCGCCTTGTTCACGCCCGACGAGCACGTGCAGGTCGAGGCGACCTGGGGCATCTACCAGAGAATGATCGCCGCCTACCGGCACGAAGACCGCGCGACAGGACGTGAGCTGATGGTCAAGCTCATCGACTCCGTCAGCACCGGCGTCCCCACCGCGCTGGTCGAGGTCACCAAACTCGGCCGGACCCTGAAGACCCGAGCCGCTGACGTCCTGGCCTACTTCGACCGCCCCGGCACCAGCAACGGACCCACCGAAGCCATCAACGGACGACTCGAACACCTACGCGGCTCCGCCCTCGGGTTCCGCAACCTCACCAACTACATCGCCAGATGCCTCCTCGAGTCCGGCGGCTTCAGACCCCAACTCCTACACCCTCGATTGGGATGAGCC
>JAKOTS010000043.1 GCA_029777095.1 Actinomycetes bacterium
CCGGTGAGCACGAGCCCCGCCGTTGCGATCACTGCCCCCGTACCCAGAAGGGTGCGGCCGATGTGTTGCTTCATGGTGTCTCTCCTTGGTGTCCGTTCATTCCAGACGTGCTTCACCTACGCAGCAATTGCGCCTTTGAACGATCAAATTAGATCGTTCAAATCGCTGTGGCACACGCTAGATTGGGCCTGAGCGGGTGTCAAGGGGCTCCGCGGGAGGGGTATGAAACTCCGATGTCACGAGGACCAACGATCGACGACGTTGCGCGCGAGGCGGGCGTCTCGCGCCAGACCGTGAGCAATGTGTTGAACGCGCCGGGGATCGTGCGGGAACGCACCCGAACGCGCGTGAAGGCGGCGATCGCCCTGCTCGGGTATGCACCCCACGCGTCGGCCCGGCGCCTGCGCACCCGGCGCAGCTCCACGATCGGCGTGCACCTTGACCCCTATGCCGGTGGCATTTCGGGCGTGGTGCTCGACAGATTTGTGCACGCGCTCACAGAGCGCGCCAACGCACGCGGCCTTCGGGTGCTCGTCTATGCGGCGAGCAATCCTGCGGAGGAGGTCGAGCGGATCCGAGATCTGCGAGACGGCGGCGAAATCGATGCCGTCATCCTCACCGGGACCTTCACGGGCGACCCTCGCCTCGAATGGCTCGGCGCGCAGGGCGTGCCGTTCGCGTCGTTCGGGCGGCCATGGGGGAGTGACGATCTCGATGATCCCGCACACCTCTGGGTTGATGTCGATGGTGCCGCGGGCACCCGCGCCGCCACGGAGCACGCGCTTGCGACTGCTGGCCCGAACGTCGCGTTTCTCGGGTGGCCGGGCGGCTCAGAGACTGGAGACGACCGCGAGCGGGGGTGGCACGCGGCGATGGGCGCGGCCGCTGGCGCTGGCGGGGCCGCTGGCCGTGGCGCTACCGCGCAACGCCTGGTCGCTGAAGAAGACGTCCAGGTCGCGCGCATCACCGTGCTGCGCGCACTCGCCGACGGGCCGCCAGACGCGATCGTCTGCGTGAGTGACACGCTCGCCGTCGGGGCCCATCTCGCGGCGGTCGGGGCAGGGCTCCCAGACCTGCCGATCATCGGCTTCGACAACACCCCGGTGGCCGAAGCGCTCGGGCTTTCGAGCGTCGAGCAGCGACCAGAGAAGGTCGCCGCTGGCGTGCTCAAGCTCCTGATGGGCGATTCGGGGAGCCGGGTGACGCCACGCACGGCCGACACGACCGACACGATCGACGAGACCGATGCGCGCGACGCGGCAACGGCCGCGGGACCGTCGCATGCACTGGTGACGCCGCGCCTCGTGGTGCGGTGAACGTGACCGGCTAACCGCCGAAGAATGCGTGCGCGACCGCGAAGATCACGAGCCCCGCGAGCGCGCCCACGAAGGTGCCGTTGAGCCTGATGTACTGCAGGTCGCGGCCGACCATCAGCTCGATCTTCTCCGTCGTTTCCTCCGGGTCCCACCGCTCGACCGTCTCAGTGATCACACCGGCAATGTCATGACGGTAGCGATCCACAAGATAGACGGCGGCGTCGATGACCCACGTGTTGACCGAATGCCGGAGCGCGTCGTCGCTGGTGAGGCGTTCGCCAAACTCTATGACGGCGTCATGCACGCGTCGGCGCAGCGGGCTCTCGGGGTCGGCGAGGGCATCGGCGAGGGCGCCCTTCGCGGTTTGCCAGGCCTGGCCGGCGAGCGCCCGCACGCGGGGGCTGTCGAACATGCCGTACTTGGCATCTTCGAGCTTGCCGATGGTCGCGGGGTCGTGCTGCAGCGAGTCGGCGAGGCGACCGAAATAGCCATCGAGCGCGATGCGGGCGGGATGCTGCGGGTCGGCCTGCACCGCATGCCCAAACGCGACCGCCTCGCGGTAGACCGTGTCATCGATCAGCCGGTGTGCGAGCGATGGCACCCAGCTGGGCAGCCGCCGCGAGACGAGCCCCTCGAAGACGGGCTCGTTGTTCTCGAGCCAGGTGACGATGTTGTCGACGGCGAGGTTGACGGCACCGTGATGGGCGTCGGCCTCGATGACGCGCCCGAGCCATTCGCCGAGCGGCGGGCCCCATTCGGGCTCGATCAGGTGTGTGCGGGCCAGGTCTTCGATCAACTGGCGGACGTCGTCGTCTCCGAGTGCCCGCAAGACGCGGGCTGCGGCGATGGATGCCTCATCCGTCAGTCGTGCAGCATGGTCGGGCTCGCGCATCCATTCGCCCAAGCGCTTCGCAATATCGACGCTGTCGAGCTTGCCGCGTACGACCTCGGCCGAGAGGAAGTTGGTCTCGACGAACTCGCCGAGCGTGCGCCCGATCTCGTCTTTGCGCCGCGGAATGATCGCGGTGTGGGGGATGGGCAGGCCCATCGGGCGGCGAAAGAGGGCGGTGACCGCGAACCAGTCGGCGAGCGCGCCGACCATGCCGCCCTCGCCGAACGCGCGCACATATGCCATCGCCGGTATGCGCTCCTGGAGCGCGAAGCCGACGGCAAAGATCACCGCCATGACGATGAGTCCGGCAAGCGCCACACCCTTCATGAAGCGCAGGCCGCGCAAGCGTTCAGCGTCTGCGGGCGAGAGCAACTGCGGGTTGGTGGGCATGGGCGCCAGAGTACTCCAGGGTGCCGGCCGCGCTAGGCAGGCTTGTCGGTGGGCGTCGCGACTGGGCCGAGCAGCGCCGCAGCCATCGTCGCGTGCGCCGATTCGTCGTCGCTCGGGTGGAAGATCCCGGCGAGCACATCGCGGTAGAGGCGCGAGAGCTCGTTCGAGGCGAAGTACGACGAGCCGCCCGACACGCGGATCGCATCGTCGACCACCTTGCGCGCGGTCTCGGTCGAGCGCACCTTGACGCCTGAGAGCAGCGAGAACCAGCGTGCGCCGTGGTCGACAAGCCCGTCGACGTCGCGTGCCAGCGACTGGATCTGCGGCGCGATCGCGTCATGCGCGAGGGCGGCGTCGGCGATCCGCCACCGGATGTCGGGGTCCTGGCTATAGGTCGTGCCCGACTGCTTCGAGCGACGCTTCTGTACCGTCGCGACCGCGAGTTCGAGCGCGCGGGCGCCGATCCCGTCGTACACGGCGGCCAGCAGAATCTCGAAGACGCTGAAGATTCCGAACACGATCGGATCGGGGTTCGGGCCCGGCGCGACGCGACGCGCGACCCGGTTCGCCGGGGCATATGCCGCGTGCAGTTCGGTGGTGCGGCTCTGCGTGCCGCGCATCCCCACGGTGTTCCAGTCATCTCTTGTGACGATGGATGCCGCATCCCCGGCATCGGCCTCCGGCCGGTCGATAAACGCGTAGACCATCCACGGCCCATCGGGCGAGGTGGTGTCGAGGCCGTGCAGGCCCATCCGGGTCCACACCGGCGCAAGCGAGGTGAAAATCTTGGTGCCGGTAAACCGATAGCCGCCGTCGGGGTCGGGTGCGGCATCCGTATCACTGCCGAAGAGGACGAGATCGTTGCCCGCCTCGCTGATGCCGAAGGCGAAAAGCTCGCCCTGGGCAGCCTCGTGCTGCACGAAGGCGAGGTCGTCGACGCCTCGGTCGCGCATGACCTTCGCGACGCCCGTCCACACCAGATGCATGTTGATCGCAAGCGCCGTTGCGGGCGCCGCCGCCGCCAGACGCGACTGGAGTGCGGCTGCCTCGGCGAGGCCGAGCCCCGCGCCGCCACGGTCTTTGGGCACGAGAATGCTGAGGTATCCGGCCGCCTTCAGCTCTGCAAGATCGGCCTCAGGAAACGTGTTCTCGCGGTCGTGAATTGCGGCGCGCTCGTGCACGCGGGCGAGGAGGTCATCGGGCAGGTAGGTGGCGGGATCGAAGGCGCTCACTCCCCGAGCACCCGCAGGAGCTCGGCCATGGTCGCCTCGGGCTTGTCGCGGTGGGGCGAGTGCCCGGCGCCCTCGATGACCGACATTGAGAACACGGGGTTTTGCAAGACCTCGGCCGCGAGCGCGCCCGCGAAGATTGACATCACGGCGGGATCGCCGGCAATGACGTGGGCAGGAATTGTGAGACGGGATGCCGCGGCCCGAACGTCCCACGGCTCGTTGTGCATGTTCGACTGCTCGACCGCCCACGGGCTGCCCTGCTGCACCGAAAGCACCTTGAGTTCGACGTCTTGCTGGTGCCATTCGGGGTGCGCGGCGCGGACACTTTCGACCGTCTCGGTCACGGTGTCGGCCATGCTGCCGCGCATATTCGCCTGCGCCTTCGAGGTCACGATGACTGCCGGGTCGATCAGCACAAGGCGGCGTGCCCAGTCGGGGTCGGCGGTGGCCGCGACGATGGCTGACGCGCCGCCGAGGGAGTGGCCGATCACCAGGTCCCAGGCGGTGCCGTCTTCTGGTGTGGTGGCGCCGATGTCGGTGGCGTGCGCCTCGACGGCGTACTCGAGCGCGCGCGGTGAGAGGCCGTGGCCCCTCAGATCGACGGCCGTGGCGTGCCAGCCGGCGTCGGCAAGGGTGGTCCCGAAACGCCACATCAGCGGGGCGTTTGATCCGAGACCGTGAACAAGGAGTGCACGCAGGGGCGCTTCGGCGCGGCCCCACGACAGAGTGTTGAGAGTAACGGGCGTCATGTTCTTCACTCTAGGGGGAGAGCACCGGGACCGCTTCGGTATCTGGTAACGGGCTTGGGTCGCGTCCGCGGAGGTCGGGGAACCAACGGACGCACAGCACCGCCACGATCGTGCCCACGATGAGGAACCCGGCCGCGGCCCAGTAGGCACCCGAGGGGCCGGTGCTGTCGATGAGGAAGCCGGCGGCCGCAGAGCCGGCGGCGGCCCCGATCAGCTGGCCGGTGCCGACCCATCCGTAACTCTCGGCCGTTTCGCTGAACTTCACGCTGGCTGAAACCATGGCAAAGAGCACCGCGAGCGCCGGGGCGATGCCGATGCCGGCGAGCAAGAGCGTGCCGCCGAGCCACCAGATGTTGAGCGAGAGCGCGGCGAGGGTCATGCCGACCGCAACCACCGAGAGGCGCCGGGCCATCGCCCACCGCCCGATCGGGAGGTGTCCCATCGAGAGGCCGCCGGCGAGGCTGCCCAGCGAGAACACGGCGAGCACGAGCCCGGCCTCAAGGCCGCCCTCGCGGAAGGTTGCGACGACGCCTGCCTCGAGTGCGGCGCATCCGCCAATCAGCAGGAAGCCGATGACGGTAGCGAGCAGCACCGGCGGCTTGGCCAGCACCTTGCCGATGCCGCCCCGGCTGCGCGGGATGCGGACGCGGCCGAGTTCGGGGGAGGTGATGAACCAGGTTCCGCCGCCGAGCATGATCACGACGATCAGCATGATTGCCTGCACGGTGCCCACCTGCATGGCAACGAACGTCGTCACCACCGGGGCGATGACCCAAATGATCTCTTGGGCTGAGGCATCCAATGAAAAAAGCGGCGTGAGCTGACGCGAGTTCACCATTTTGGGGTAGATCGTGCGCACGGCCGCCTGCACGGGCGGTGAGCTGAGACCCGAGAGCAGGCCGAGCACCATGTAGCCGGGCAGGGGCATCGGGACGAGGCCGAGCGTCGAGATCGACGCCGCGCACACGAGCGTCGTCAGGGTGAGCACGCGCCGCATGCCCCAGATGCCCATCCACCGGCTCGTGACCGGGCCCGCGACGGCCTGCCCGATCGAGGTTGCCGCGAGCACCAGCCCCGCCGCACCGTATGACCCGGTGATGTGCTCTACGTGCAGCAGTACCGCGAGCGAGATCATCCCTGCGGGGAAGCGTGCCACGAGCTGTGCGGCGATGATGCGGCCGACGCCGCGTGTACGAAGAAGGTCTCTGTATCCGGCCACGAGAGCCAAGTCTAGAAGCGCGTCACGACAATCCACAGGGGGTCGAATGTCGGAGGGTGGGGTTAGCGTGAAATCTGTGGATAACTCCCCGGCAGGTTGCCCCGAACTCGCGTCTTTTTGGACTTTTTCGAGCCGGTTCGGCGTTGTCTTTCTGTGGAGCAATCGGTGGAGAATCACCAAAATCTGTGGAGGGAGCGGGGGAAAACTACAGAGATGTAACTACTAGACCTTGTGGTGCTTTCTAAAGCACGCACCTATATGTAGTATTAGAAGCCCGGCGGGGGTCTGCCGGGAACAATCAAGATTTCACGAGGGGAGAACTAGCAGACATGGCAATTACCGTCTACACCAAGCCGTCATGCGTGCAGTGCAACGCAACCTACCGCGCACTGGATTCAAAGGGCATCGAATATGAGGTCCTCGACCTTTCTGTCGACCCTGCAGCGCTCGAGCAGGTCAAGTCGCTGGGCTACCTCCAGGCGCCCGTTGTGATCACTGATGAAGACCACTGGTCGGGCTTTCGTCCCGACAAGATCGACGAACTGGCCGCTCGCCTGGCGTAGTTTGCCGGCAGTGTTTTTGTCGGCAACATTCAGGACGACCAAGAACTCCAGTACCGACCCGGTGAGGTGCACGCCATGTCGTCAGCAATGACCGCAGGCATCCGGCCCAAACAGGAGCCCCTCGCCACCGCGCCTTCGGCCGAGCAACCGGTCGATGTCGCAGGCGCCAAGATCGTGTTCTTTTCGAGCGTCTCGGGCTACACCGCCCGGTTCGTGCAAAAGCTCGGTCAGCCTGCTCTTCGAATTCCTCTCTATCGACAAGAAACGCCACTCCGGGTCGAACAGCCATACGTGCTGATCACCCCGACGTACGGCGGCGGAGACGGCCATGGTGCCGTTCCCAAACAAGTCATTCGTTTTCTCAACGATGAGCACAACCGTGGCTTGATACGCGGCGTGATCGCCGCAGGAAATACCAACTTTGGCGACGCCTATTGCCTCGCCGGAGACATCATCGCCCGCAAGTGCGCAGTGCCGCACCTGTATCGGCTTGAACTTTTCGGAACCCCAGAAGACGTCGAGAACGTCCGCAAAGGATTGGATCAATTTTGGAAGCAACAATGACCGAAGTGGTCGCCGCTAACGGTATGGACTACCACTCGCTGAACGCGATGCTCAACCTCTATGGGCCGAACGGTGAAATCCAGTTCGACAAAGACCGTGAGGCCGCCCGCGAGTTCTTCTTGCAGCACGTCAACCAGAACACGGTCTTCTTCCACTCGCTTCGTGAGCGCCTCGACTACCTCGTCGAGAAGCAGTACTACGAACCCGCAGTGCTTGAGAAGTACTCCTTCGACTTCATCACCGAGCTCAACAACTTCGCGTATTCGAAGAAGTTCCGGTTCGACACCTTCCTCGGTGCGTTCAAGTACTACACGAGCTACACGCTGAAGACCTTTGACGGCAAGCGCTACCTTGAGCGGTTCGAAGACCGTGTGGTGATGACCGCCCTCGGGCTCGCCGATGGCGACGAGAAGCTCGCGACCGCGATCGTTGAAGAGATCCTTGCGGGTCGCTTCCAGCCCGCGACCCCGACGTTCCTCAACTCGGGCAAGGCGCAGCGCGGCGAGCTCGTCTCCTGCTTCCTGCTTCGTATCGAAGACAACATGGAGTCGATCTCGCGCGGCATCAACTCCTCGCTGCAGCTGAGCAAGCGCGGCGGCGGCGTCGCGCTGTTGCTCTCGAACATCCGCGAAGCCGGCGCCCCGATCAAGCAGATCGAGAACCAGTCCTCGGGCATCATCCCCGTGATGAAGCTGCTTGAAGACTCCTTCAGCTACGCCAACCAGCTCGGTGCTCGCCAGGGTGCCGGTGCCGTGTACCTCTCGGCGCACCACCCCGACATCATGCGCTTCCTCGACACCAAGCGTGAGAACGCCGACGAGAAGGTGCGCATCAAGACGCTGTCGCTCGGCGTTGTGATCCCCGACATCACCTTCGAGCTCGCGAAGAAGGGCGAAGACATGTACCTCTTCTCGCCCTACGACGTCGAGAAGGTCTATGGCGTGCCCTTCGGCGACATCTCGGTGACCGAGAAGTACCGCGAGATGGTCGACGACGCGCGCATCAAGAAGACGAAGATCAACGCGCGTGAGTTCTTCCAGACCCTCGCCGAGATCCAGTTCGAATCGGGCTACCCGTACATCATGTTTGAAGACACGGTGAACAAGGCCAACCCGATCAAGGGCCGCATCAACATGTCGAACCTCTGCAGCGAGATCCTGCAGGTCAACACCCCCACGACGTACAACGACGACCTCTCGTACAACGAGATCGGCAAAGACATCTCGTGCAACCTGGGTTCGCTCAACATTGCTTTGACGATGGATGCCGGCAACATTGGTGCGACCGTCGACACGGCGATCCGGGCGCTCAGCGCCGTCAGCGAGCAGAGCCACATCTCTTCGGTGCGCTCGATCGAAGACGGCAACGACCGCACGCACGCCATCGGCCTCGGCCAGATGAACTTGCACGGCTACCTCGCTCGTGAGCGCGTGTTCTACGGTTCGCCCGAGGGCATCGACTTCACGAACATCTACTTCTATGCGGTCCTCTTTCACGCGCTGACGGCATCCAACAAGCTGGCGATCGACCGCGGCACCGCGTTCGAGGGCTTCGAAGACTCGACGTACGCGTCGGGTGCATTCTTCGACAAGTACATCGACCAGGTGTGGGCGCCCGAGACCGATCGCGTGGCCGAGATGTTTGCGGGTCACTCCCTGCCCACGCAAGACGACTGGCGGGCGCTGAAGGCGTCGATCCAGGAGCACGGCATCTACAACCAGAACCTTCAGGCTGTGCCGCCGACCGGGTCGATCTCGTACATCAACAACTCGACCTCGTCGATCCACCCGATCGCCGCGAAGGTTGAGATTCGCAAGGAAGGCAAGCTCGGCCGCGTCTACTACCCGGCGCCGTTCATGACCAACGACAACCTGGAGTACTACCAGGACGCGTATGAGATCGGTTACGAGAAGGTCATCGACACCTACGCGGCTGCGACGCAGCACGTTGACCAGGGCCTCTCGCTGACGCTGTTCTTTAAAGACACGGCGACGACGCGCGACATCAACCGCGCGCAGATCTACGCGTGGACCAAGGGCATCAAGACGATCTACTACATCCGTCTTCGCCAGATGGCCCTCGAGGGCACCGAGGTTGACGGCTGCGTCAGCTGCATGCTCTAGACCGCTCGCTGCCGGCCGCTTTCGAACGAGAAATCAGGATTTCATGACTCCCGCACACCTCAAACTGACCAATCGCGTCCAAGCGATCAACTGGAACCGCATCGAGGACGAGAAGGACGTCGAGGTGTGGAACCGCCTCGTCAACAACTTCTGGTTGCCCGAGAAGATTCCACTCTCGAACGACGTGCAGTCGTGGGCGACGCTCACGCCTGAAGAGCAG
Organism: Actinomycetes bacterium; assembly: GCA_029777095.1. Lineage (GTDB taxonomy): Bacteria > Actinomycetota > Actinomycetes > Actinomycetales > Microbacteriaceae > Microbacterium. Next base: position 9,269 of record JAKOTS010000043.1, read on the forward strand.
TTGATGACGATGCGGGTGTTCACCGGACTGACGCTGCTCGACACGGTGCAGGCAACCGTGGGTGCCGTGTCGCTCATTCCTGACGCGATCACCCCGCACGAGGAGGCCGTCTACACGAACATCGCGTTCATGGAGTCGGTGCACGCGAAGTCATACTCGTCGATCTTCTCGACGCTGTGCTCGACGAAGGAGATTGACGAGGCGTTCCGCTGGTCGGTCGAGAACCCGTACCTGCAGAAGAAGGCGCAGATCATCGTCGACTTCTACCAGGGCGACAACCCGCTCAAGCGCAAGGTTGCCTCGACCCTGCTCGAGTCGTTCCTGTTCTACTCCGGCTTCTACCTGCCGATGCACTGGTCGTCGCGTGCCAAGCTCACGAACACTGCCGACATGATCCGTCTCATCATTCGTGACGAGGCCGTGCACGGCTACTACATCGGCTACAAGTTCCAGAAGGGCCTCGAGAAGGTCAGCGAGGCTGAGCGCGAAGAGCTCAAGGACTACACGTTCTCGTTGCTCTACGAGCTCTACGAGAACGAGGTGAAGTACACGCAAGACATCTACGACGCGGTGGGCCTCACCGAAGACGTCAAGAAGTTCTTGCACTACAACGCCAACAAGGCCCTCATGAACCTCGGCTACGAGCCGATGTTCCCGAAGGCCGTGACCGACGTGAACCCGTCGATCCTCGCTGCGCTCTCACCGAACGCCGACGAGAACCACGACTTCTTCTCGGGGTCGGGCTCGTCGTACGTCATCGGCAAGGCCGTCGCTACCGAAGACGACGACTGGGACTTCTA
>JAKOTS010000046.1 GCA_029777095.1 Actinomycetes bacterium
ACTTGCCGCCGCGTTCACCGCCGCCGCGCTCGACTTTGATGCGCTGCGCTCGGGCTTGGTCGTGCGCGGGCAAGAACCCGCCGCGCTTGGGCAGATCGCACTGGCCGCGGGCGTGCCGCTGTCGGGCCTTGCGCGCAAGGGCGGGGGCATCGAAGAGATCTTCCTCGACCTGGTCAGCGGGGTGCGGACGCACCCGAGCGCGGACGCGGTCGCGGTCACTGAGGTCGACCCGGAACCCGAAGCCCTGCTCGTCGCCGAGACGGCGCCGGGGCCCGAGCCCACGCTCACGCCGACGCCCGAGCCGGAGACGGCGCCGGGGCCCGAGCCGGAGCCGACGCCCGAGCCGGAGCCGGAGCCGGAGCCCGAGCCCGAGCCAGAACCCCACGCCGGCAATGCCGACGAAGACGAGGTCGAGGCCGAGATCGAAACCGCGGCCGAGGCCAACACCCACGGGGACGATGACGATGACGACGGAGAAGCAGCCGACACTGGCGAGCCGGCCCCCGCGCAGCCCATCTCCGCACGTGTCATCCCGTCGTTCGACTCGCTCCTCTTCGGGCCCCCCGACGATTCCCCGCACGAGAACGAAGACGAAGAAGGCGGTGCGGCACGATGAGCCTCCTTGCTGCAACCCGCTCCGAGGTCACCAAGGTCCTCACCACCTCGACCTGGTGGATCCTCGCCGTCGTCCTGGTCGTCTATGTCGGCAGTACCGCCGGCGGGTTGTCGTGGTTGTTTGGCGCGTTGCAAACCGGCGCGCTCCCGGCCGATGTCACGACCGGCGCCCCTCCGGTCGCGCCCGGCACGCTCGCCCCGACCATGTACAGCGTGGCCAGCTCGATCGGCTACGTCTTTCCGCTGCTGATCGGCACGCTCATGGCCACGAGCGAGTTTCGCCACCAGACGCTGACTCCCACCTTTTTAGCGACGCCGCGACGCGGTGTGGCGCTGGGCGGCAAGCTCGCCGCCGCGCTGCTCATTGGCGCGCTCTACGCACTCGTTGCCATCATCGCGGTCGTCGTGCCCTCGGCACTTGTGTTTGCAAGCCTGGGCATCGATACCGGCCTCGGCACCGCCGATACCTGGTGGTTCCTTGCACGCGCGTTCGCTGCGCTGATCCTCTGGGCGCTCATCGGCGTCGGGCTTGGCGCACTCATTCGCAACCAAGTTGCCGCGATCGTGATCGTGCTCGCCTTCACCCAGGTGATCGAGCCGATCCTGCGGATCGTCGGCTCCTTCGTCGAGTGGATCAACACGCTCACGCGGTTCCTGCCCGGCGCCGCCAGCGATGCACTTGTCGGCAAGAGCTTCTCCTCGTCGCTCGGTGGCGTCACCGCGGCCGACAGCGGCGCGCTTGAGTGGTGGCAGGGCGGCCTCGTGCTGCTGGGCTTCGCGATCATCTTTGCCGTGCTCGGCCAGCTGTTCAGCTGGCGGCGTGACGTCACCTAACCGCGACGTCACCTCATCGCGACAGCCCACGTCATCGCGCCAGCGCACGTCATCACCGGGGTTCGCGCGTGAACGCTACGCGGGCGCTGGTGCGGTCTTCGGCGCCCTCGCACGGCGCGGCTTCGCTGGCCGTACCTCGGCGGCGGGCGGCTCCTGCTCGGGTGCGCCGCCGACGAGCTCCGCGACGTCTGACGCTTCGCTTTCGACGTCCAAACGCAGCGCTTTGACGAGCTCGATGCCGTGCCGAGTTGTCAGCACGATGCGGATGAACTCACCCGATCCGTCAAGCTCAATCACCACACTCGGGCGATGCCCGCGCACCAGCACGAAGTCTTCGCCGTTGCCCGACTTCCATGTGCCTGCGGCAATGACCCCGGGAACATGCGTGCCGCGCCGACGAAACCCGCGAAGCCAGATCCAGGCGTCATCGGTGAGCATGACTTTGGTGATCGTGGCCCGCGGCATGACGATGTTCTCGCCGCGCAATGCGAATCCGCGCTCTGCGCGGGTGAGCACGACCTCGAGCTGCTCCGAATCGAGCATCAACGTCACCATGCAAACAGTCTGCCAGGTTGTGTCGAGCGGCGCGCGTTAGGGCGGGCAATGGGATGCCGCGGCATCCCGAATCGTTATCTCCGCGCCGCTCGGCGCGAACTGCACGGGCTCGCTACGCTCTGGTCTCGTCGGCCGCGTGCGGGAGCACGAGGCGCGATACCGCGACGATGAGTGCGTCGACAGCCTCGGACGACTCAACGGCATCAACCGTGAGCCCGAAGCTGTCGGCGTCGGTCGACGAGCGTGCACCGATGGCCGCGATCACGGTGCCATCGGGAATGTTCGGAAACTGTTCGCGCACCTGCTCAGCCACGAGGCCGGAGGTCACGAGAATTGCGTTGATGCGGCCGCTGGCCACGTCGCGGGCAACGCGTTCGGTGACCGGTTCGCCGACGGTGCGGTATGCGACGACGCTTCGCACGTGGTGCCCTGCATCGGCCAAAATCTGCGCCAAAACCGGCTTTGCGACCGAGCTTCGCAGCGTCAAGATATTGCGCGGCTCGGTTTCAAGCTCGACCAACTGCTGGGCCATGACCTCAGCCGAGTTGTCTTCACGGGCTACGAGGTCGACGCGAAAGCCGTCTGCCTGCAGCGCGGCGGCTGTGGTTTCTCCCACGGCCGCGACCTTTGTGTTCGGGGGAAGCTTCACCTCATGCGCGTCGAGCACATCGACCGTGGTCGCACTGGTGATCGTCAGCCAGTCGAACATTCCCGCTTCGAGGTCAGCAATCGACTGCGCGAGCAACGCGGCGTCGCTCACCGGAGCGAAGTTGATCAGCGGCGCCACCACGGGCACCGCACCCTCTGCACGCAGACTGGCCGCGATGCCTTCACCCCAAGAACCGCCTCGGGGGACAAGAACGCGCCAGCCTTCGAGGGGTTTCTCGGGCCGCGCCGATCGCTCTGCGTTCATCTCGACAACTCTCGTGGGACAAAATTGACTGCCCCGCGTTCAAGCAGCCAATGGAAAATCACCATTTTGCATTTGCATGCACAACGGTCTGCACCATCGACAGCATCCGCACCATTGCCTGCCGTCACGCTTGAATATACCCCGCATCGCGCGGAAGGTCATATCAGGCGAAGCCTGCCGAGTGGACGCTGGATGCCGCAGCGGCGGCCTAGCGCGTGTAAACCCGCACGGCACCCCACACGGCGCAACCGATCGCTGCCGCCCCGGCAATCGCGAGTGCGAGTGCGGCGGCCGGGCGCTCTTTCGCGAGCTTCTGCCCCTTGTTTACGTAGGTATCGACGGCGATGCCCATGCGCTTTGGGACGTTCGCCTTCTCTTCGATCGCGGCGAGCGCGGCCTTCAATTCAGCACGCGCCTGCGCGACCGGGTCGAGGCCTTCGGGCACCAGGGTGCGCGAGGGAATTGATGCCGAAGCGTTAGAAGTCACCGTCGTCACCCTTCATGATGTTGATGTCGTGCTGGGCGGCCTGCACGGGATTTTCGCTGCGGGTGAGCCGCTTGAACCGCAGGATGCCGAGGAGTGCGAACAGCGCGGTTGCCACCAGGCCGACGCCAACCATGATCAGCGCCGAGGCCCAGAGCGGCAGCCAGATGTAGAGCACAAACATCAGTGTCAGGCCGACCATGGGAACGGTCCAGAACAGGCAGAACAGCGCGGCGGCCATCCAGCCAGAACCGATGCCGGCGTCTTTCGCCGCACGTCGAACCCAGGTCTTGGCAGCGTCGATCTCGGCGACAACGAGGTTGCGCACGAGCTCGGGCAGATCACCGATCAGTGTCAGCAGGCCGTCGTCTTGGCGGTCACGGCGAGCACCAGAAAATGACATGGTCACTTCCCGTCAGTCTTGGGAGCCTTCGAGACCCCGTCGGCAGCGCGCTTTGCGGCGTCGGCAGCGTCTTCTACCGCGTCGCCAAGTTCGTCAGCGGTCTCGCGCACGACCTTGCGCACGTCATCGCCCGAACCAGCCTGCTGCTGTGCGGCGACGGCTTTGCCGACGCGTTTCGCGCCCTCCCACAGCACTCCCGGCACGGCAACGATCGCCGACTTCGCGAACGTCTCGGCCTTCACAACCTGACGCTGCACCGGATCGAGGTGCCACACCTTCAGCCACTGCGTCTTGATTTGCTCGTAGCGCTCGCGCCCCGCGCGGGTTCCCAGCACATAGCCGACCGACAAACCGACCACGAGTCCGACTTTGCCCTTCATGGGGCCTCCCTGTGCTTGAGAACCAGTGCGATGTACGCGGGCGGCGCAGATCGCGGGGTGGTGTTTATCCAGCGTAACCCTGTATGCCAATTTCGGCATCCATCGTTGTGACGCGTGTGACCGCTGCGTGCTCGCGCCGCTACACCGCGTCGTTGCCACCCCACAGCGCGGCCTGCCGAACGGTCTCGGCCTGCGCCCGGGCATCCGGAATCACCTGCGCAAGCCCGCTCCCCGCCAACCACGCACCCACCGCAATGACGCCGGGGGTGCGGGCAAGCGCCGCGCGCACCGCAGCCGACTGCTCGCGGTGCCCGATCGTCGCGGCCGGGCGTGCCTGCGAAAAGATCGCTCGATCGCTCGCCACCACTTGCTGGGTGGTCAGCGGCACACCGAGCATTGTGGATGCCTCCGCCACCGCCATCGCCGTCGCCCCGGCAAGATCAAGCCCGGCTGTCGCCGGCGCCTCACCGACCATGCCGAACGTGACGCGCACAACATGCCGGTGGGCGACGTCAGCGGCCAGCTGTTCTGCGAGCCACGGCCATTTCGCCGTCTCGTGGATCAGCGCAGTCGCCCGCGTCGCACCCGCCACCGCGAAGACCTCGGGGCCGTGCGGCGCGGCATCCAGCGCGGCCGCATCGAGCACGAGCGTCACCACCTCGATCGGCGACTCTGTCGCCTCGGCGGTGCCTTGCCCTGCCTCGACCTCCGCGTTGCCCAGCGCCAACTCGTCTGCGAGCAACCCGCGGGCCACAACCTCAGGCACCGCAACGATCACAAAGTCCGCATCGAGCGGCGCAAGGGCCTCGAGCGGCGCGTTCGGCACAACCTCTTCGCCGGCGCGCACGGTGTCATCGTCCGCATCATCCGAATCTTCCGCAACGGCCACCAACTCGACCTGCCACATTCCCCCCGCACGAGCCGGCGCCAACAACCCAGCAGCCGCAACCCCCACGCGCACGTCAACAGACAGGTCGGCAAGCCGCGCTTCGAGCGCGGCGACGAGTCGCAGCATCCCCCCGCGAATGCCCATCACGTGCGCTTCACGCGCCTCGTCGTCGCCCTGCATCTGGGCGACCGCACCCGAGAGCGAGCCGGTGCGCGTGAGCCCGGTGTTGAGGCCGGGTGCCGCGAGATCAACGTCAATGTCGTCGGGATTTACCCCGTACACACCGCGCGTTACCGGCGCGACGAGCCGGTCGAGCACCTTCGCGCCCATGCGCGAGCGCACGAGGCGGCCGAGGTTGTGCTCGCGCCCGATGGTCAGCACGGGCCGAATGCGGTCAACATACGCGCGCCACGAACCGCCCGAGCCGACCACTCGCATCACCTCGGCGGCGAAAGGGTTTGCCGGAATGCCGAGCACCCCGCCGGCAGGCATTGGGGCGACGGCCCCACCGGGCAATCCGGCCACCCACGCGGTGCCGGCGAGCGGTGCGACAACTTCATCGCCAAGCCCCAGCTCATCGACGAGTTCGCGCACCATACCGTCGCGTGCCTGGAACCCCTGCGTGCCCACGTCGAGTGTGTGCCCCGCGAGTTCGGCACCGCGAATCGTGCCGCCAAGCACAGCGGATGCCTCAACCAGCGTCACCCGCATGCCAACCTTCGCGCACTCCAGCGCCGCAACGAGGCCGGCGATGCCACCGCCGATGACGACCACACGGGCCTGCGCGGCACGCTCGTTGGGTGTGCGGGCATCGTCAAGATTCATGGTCAAAGTCTACGAGCGGGGTGGCTCGCACAATATTCACCGCCCCACACGGCCAGCCACGCACCGCCGTGTCATGATGGTTTCACGGGCATCGCTGGTGATCCCAGCGCCGATGCACTGCAGCGATGCAGGCCTCGTGCCCCGCGCAGCGTCTGGCTGCGCAGCGTCTGGCTGCGCAGCGCGAACACCGCGCGAGCATCCTCCGCCGCTGATCGGGTTCTCCCGATCCGGTGAACAGAAAGTACCTGCACCCATGCTCGTTGAGCGCACATTTCACCTGCCCGGCACACGAGGCGGCACGACACCGTGAGGGGCGGCGACAACCGCAAGCGGCTCACCCGAAAGGCCCCGCAGAGCCTCATCATCGCCGTGCTCGCATTTGCCGGGCTCACCTCGTCGTTCATGTTCACCCTGGTCGTGCCCATTCAGGCCGAGCTGCCCGAACTGCTGAACTCCACGCGCGAGAACACCGCCTGGGTGGTGACCTCGACGCTGGTCGCGGCGGCGATTTCGGCACCGATCTCCGGGCGCCTGGGCGATATGTATGGCAAACGACGAATCGTGCTCATCCTGCTGTTGACCAGCATCATCGGTTCGCTGATCGCGGCGAACACGAGCGAGCTCGCGCTGGTCATCGTTGGCCGCGCCATGCAGGGCACCATGACCGGTGTCGTGCCGCTAGGCATCTCGATCCTGCGTGACACCCTCCATCAGAACCGCATCGACACCGCGATTGCGTTGACGAGCTCCACGATGGGGATGGGAGCCGGGCTCGGAATGCCGCTGAGCGCCTACGTCACCGAGATCGGCGACTGGCACATGCTGTTCTTGATGGCCGCGGGGCTCGGGGCGCTCTGTTTCGTGCTCGTCGTGTTGGTCGTGCCGCCCAGCACGCTGCGCACCGAGGGCAAGTTCGACTACATCGGCACCGCGCTGCTCAGCATCGGGTTGGTCGGGGTCTTGCTTGCCGTCTCACGCGGCAACGACTGGGGCTGGTTCGGGCCGATGACGCTCAGCCTGGGCATCGGCGGAATCCTCGTGTTGCTTGCATGGGGGTGGTATGAACTCCGGATCGACGAACCCCTCCTCGATCTTCGCGTCGCCTCGCGCCGCCCGGTGCTGCTCACCAACCTGACGGCAATTTGCACGGGCTTCGCGATGTTCTCCGGCAACGTTGCCTTCCCGCAGCGACTCCAGTTGTCGGTCGAGTCGGGTTCCGGTTTCGGGCTCTCGCTCTTCGTCTCAGCCCTGATCATCATGCCGACGGGCATCGTGATGATGGTGATCGCACCGATCGCCGGCCGCCTGTCGAACCTCTTAGGCCCCCGGGTGCTGCTCATTGTGGGCGGCTGTGCCCAGATCATTGCGTACACAATGCTGGCGTTCTCGAGCGCGCATGTCTGGCAGATCTTCCTGGCCAGCGTCCTCGTCGGCATGGGCATCGGTTTTAGTTTCGCCGGAATGCCGATGATCATCATGCGCTCCGTGCCGCAGAGCGACACCGGCGCATCCAACGGCCTGAACGCCCTCTTTCGAGCCCTCGGCACCAGCACCGCCGCCACGATTGTCGCCGTGGTGCTCGCATCGAGCGCGTTCGAGCACAACGGCGTGCAGGTGCCCTCGCTCGCGGGATTCGAGATCACGTTTATCCTCGCGGCCAGCGTCGCGGCGCTTGGTTTGATCCTCACGCTCTTCATTCCCCGCCGCAGCGCACCGCTGGAGGAGACCCACCCCGCACTGCCGAACGCCGGCTGAGGCATCCATCGCCTGAGCATTGCCGCACCCGAACATCACGAGCGATCGCGCGCACCACCGTGCCATGATGACTTCATGAGCCACGACCTGCACATCACTGGCGATGCCGGTGCAGATGCGCTCCTGAGCGCGGATCCGCTGGCGCTGTTGATCGGGATGCTGCTTGACCAGCAGGTTCGCTAACCATGCACTAAACTTCGACTGTGACCAACGCAGCCATCTACACCCGCATCTCCCTCGACTCGGAAGGTGAGGCGCTCGGAGTTGCACGGCAGCAGCAGGACTGCCGAGACCTCGCAGCTCGAGACGGCCTCGACGTTGTGGCCGTGTTCTCCGATAACGACACCGGGGCCAGCACCCGCTCTCGGAAGAAGACCCGGCCCCAGTACGCCGAGATGTTGCGGCGAGCGCGAGCGGGTGAGTTCAGCGTCATCATCGCGTACTCCAACTCCCGGCTCACACGTCGGCCCCTGGAGCTAGAAGAACTCATCACGCTGTACGAGCAGCACTCGGTGCGCATCACTACGGTCGTGTCGGGCAATGACGACCTCAGCACGGCAGACGGCCGGATGGTGGCGCGCATCAAGTCCAGCGTCGATGCTGCCGAGGCAGAGCGCACCGCCGAGCGTGTGGCCCGGAAGCATCTCGAGAGCGCGCGGGAGGGCAAGCCGGTAGCGGGTACTCGACCGTTCGGCTGGCAGCCGGGAGGGCGACAGCTCGACGCCAAGGAGGCCAAGCTCATCCGAGAGGCCGCTACCGAGATCATCGCGGGGGTCGGCACCTACGGGATTGCCAAGCGCTGGAACGCTGCCGGGGTGACGACCTCGACGGGGAGGCCGTGGCAGGGGCACCTCCTCGCACGGATGATGAAGTCACCTCGGCTGGCAGGGTGGCGCATCCACCAGGGCAAGATCGCGCTCGGTCGTGATGGGCAGCCGGTGAGAGGACAATGGACCCCGGTGCTCGATCAGGCCACACACGATGCCGTTGTCGTGGCGCTCAGCCCCGAGGAGGTGCGCTCCCGAGTGCCGAGGAAGAACGCGCGCCACTACCTCCTGACGGGCACCGTGCGGTGTGGCGTGTGCGGCTCGGTGATGTACGGCAACGCTGCCAAGTACCCGACCTACGGATGCTCGGGCAACGGTCACGTCGTCGCGGCGAGCGTCGGCCCGGTCGATG
>JAKOTS010000048.1 GCA_029777095.1 Actinomycetes bacterium
ATGTCGACATACTCGCCCGTGGCTGCGTTGAGGCCCTGGCCCGCGGGGAGCTCGGACACCTTGTTCGCGACGACGCCCGGCTCGAGCCCGGCGTTCATGGCGATCTGCTTCAGCGGAGCCTCGATCGCGACGCGGACGATGTTCGCGCCCGTCGCCTCGTCGCCCGAGAGCGAGAGAGCGTCGAGGGCCTTGGTGCCCGACTGGATGAGCGCGACGCCACCACCGGGGACGATGCCCTCCTCGACGGCTGCCTTCGCGTTGCGAACGGCGTCCTCGATGCGGTGCTTGCGCTCCTTGAGCTCGACCTCGGTCGCGGCTCCGGCCTTGATGACGGCGACGCCACCGGCGAGCTTCGCCAGGCGCTCCTGGAGCTTCTCGCGGTCGTAGTCGCTGTCGGTGTTCTCGATCTCGCGACGGATCTGGGTGACGCGGCCAGCAATGGCTTCTTCGTCGCCAGCGCCCTCGACGATGGTCGTCTCATCCTTGGTGATGATGACCTTGCGAGCACGGCCGAGCAGGTCGAGCGTTGCGTTCTCGAGCTTGAGACCGACCTCTTCGCTGATGACCTGGCCACCAGTGAGGATCGCGATGTCCTGGAGCTGTGCCTTGCGGCGGTCGCCGAAGCCGGGCGCCTTGACGGCAACCGACTTGAAGATGCCGCGGATCTTGTTCACGACGAGCGTGGCAAGTGCCTCACCGTCGACGTCTTCAGCGATGATCAGGAGCTCTTTGCCCTCCTGGATCACCTTGTCGACGATCGGGAGCAGGTCCTTGATGTTCGAGATCTTCGAGTTCGCGATCAGGATGTAGGGGTCTTCGAAGACCGCTTCCTGGCGCTCGGGGTCAGTGACGAAGTAGGGGTTGATGAAACCCTTGTCGAAACGCATGCCCTCGGTGAGCTCGAGCTCGGTGCCGAACGTGTTCGACTCCTCGACGGTGACGACGCCCTCTTTGCCAACCTTGTCGATCGCCTCGGCGATCAGGTCACCAATGGTGGTGTCAGCAGCCGAGATCGACGCGGTGGCGGCGATCTGCTCCTTCGAGTCGACCTCCTTGGCGGTGCGGAGCAGTTCGTCCGAGATGGCCTTGACGGCCTTCTCGATGCCGCGCTTCAGAGCGATGGGGTCGCTGCCTGCGGCAACGTTGCGCAGCCCCTCGCGCACGAGTGCCTGAGCGAGGACGGTTGCGGTCGTGGTGCCATCACCGGCGACGTCGTCCGTCTTCTTGGCGACCTCCTTGACCAGCTCTGCGCCGATCTTCTCGTAGGGGTCTTCGAGGTCAATCTCTTTTGCGATCGAGACGCCATCGTTGGTGATCGTGGGGGCGCCCCACTTCTTCTCGAGAACGACGTTGCGACCGCGGGGGCCGAGCGTAACCTTGACGGCGTCGGCGAGCGTGTTCAGGCCGCGCTCGAGACCGCGACGGGCCTCTTCGTCGAAAGCAATGATCTTAGCCATTGTGTGTTTCGTCCCTCCCGGACGTAGCTTCGGATTAGCACTCAAAGAATACGAGTGCTAACTCCAATACTGGCACTCGACCAGGGAGAGTGCAAGCCACGCCAGAGACGGACTCGCTGTGAGGTTGGTGGGTTTCAACCCTTGGATGACGGCTTGTCCGTTGGAGTGCCCGACGGAGCCGGTCCGAGGTAGTCGGCGCCCAAGACCACGGTTAACTGCAACGCGTCTGGGTTGTCGCCCGGCTGGTAGAAATCGTTCTGCACCACCTCGGCGCCACCGATCACGCCCGCCAAGCCGAGTGCGGCAGCTCGGTCGCCCAGCGCCGAGTAGTACACGGTCGTCTTCTCCACATCGCGGCTGCCCGCGGCACCAGTGAGCACCAGCTCGGGCGCCCATCCGGCGGCCTGTACCTTGTCGCCAACGAGGGTGGCGAGGTCGTGCTGCGTCGTGCCGTTGAGCACGAGCACGGTGAAGTTCGTATCGATGATCGGGTCGACGGTCTGCACCGGCGACGGTTCGGCCGTCGGCTCCGGAAAGAGCTGGACCCGACCGGATGCCACGAGTGTGGCGAAGATGCCGATCGCAACGATCAACACGGTGGCGGCAAGCGCCCACAGCACTGTCACCCAGCCGCGAACGCGCGGGTTCTCCGCACGGTGCGCGCCGACGCGGTTCGGGGACGACTCGACGTCGTCAAAGCGATCGCTCGGCGGCATGGTGTTTGGCACCCCCCGATGCTACCGGGCCAACCCTGCGAGCCCGCGCAACCCAACTACCGCAGTGTCTCGATCCCGCGCGATCGACGTGCCGCCTCGCGCACATCGCGCATCCGCCGCAGTCGCTTGACGAGCATCGGGTCGTAAGCGAGGGCGTCTCCGTTATCGATGACGCGCCCGAGCAACTGGTAGTACCGCGTCGGGGTCAGGCCCAGCTCAGCGCGGATCGCCTCTTCTTTGGCACCGACGTGCTGTTGCCAGCCGCGTTCGAAGTCGAGAATCGCGCGGTCGCGGTCATCCAACATGCTCATGTTTCAAGGGTAGGTGCACCTGCGGCCGGCAACCCGCGCCACGCCACCCAGCTGCCCAGCGGGTCGACGGCGGCGACCGGCATCCCATCAATTGCGAGCGCGAAACCGCCTGCGGGCCAGTCGTCAAGATCGATCGGTGGATGCCACGCCTCATGCAGTCCCGGATTATCGAGCGTGATCCAGTGCCCGGGCAGCGCCGTGGCGGTCTCGATGATTTGCAGGCGTGCGGCCCACGGCACATGAGCCAAGACGCCGGGCGTCGTGACAACCAGCGTCGCACCGGGCGGAGCCTCGGCCGCCAGCTCGGCCAAAAGCTCGGCGGCGTCGCCCTCGCGCACGAGCGGCGCGGTGCCCGGGCCGGCGGCCTCGAGCTCGCCGGCGACGACGTTGAGGGCACGGGTGATCCGCTCGGCGCGGCCCGTTTCGCCCGGCCAGACGAGGCCGGTGATCCAGGCGCGACCCGCGGGATCCCGCGCATCGACCGGCTGCAGGTCGATGCCGGCGCGCCAGACAATCTCGGGCATACGCAGGGGCGGCACCGGCCCGCGAAGCTCGCAGTCCAAGACGACGAGGGCGTCGTCGTTGGGGGTGTCGTCGGGGCTGGGGCCGGGGTCGAGCTCGGAGCTGGGGTCGGCAGTAGCGGTGGGCTCGAGCTCAGCGCTGGGGTCGGCAGCGGCGGCGGGGTCGGCAGCGGCGGCGGGGTCGACCCGCACGAGCAACCCGCCATCGGCGTCGCGGTAGCGATAGGCGTATCGATCCAGGAAGAGGCAGAGCCCCGCCGATGCGCCAACTTCGAGCAACGCGATCGGGCCCTCGATCAACGAGAGCGCCGGCAGCAGCGCGGCGCATCGCTGGGGTTCGTTGGTCTGCACGCCGCGCCGCGAACACTCGGCGACGAGGGCGTCGGCATGCTGGAGCATCCATTCGTGCACGATTTCCCAGCTGGCCAGCGGCGCACCGAGCAGGCGCGCGACCGCGAACACGAGTGGTGGCTGGCGGCGCGTTGGCGGGATGCGCGCGAGCACGCGGCACACTTCTGGGGTGGATGCCACGCCCAACGCCCACTCCTCATACAGCGCCGACCGGCCCGGGGCCTCGTGCAGGGCGAAGCGCTCGTAGCGGCGCACGACGTCGGCGGCTTCGAGCTCAGCGGGAGCGGAGGCAGCCGGGTCAAGTGCGGCGGGGTCGAGTGCACCGGGGGCTGGCTCGCCCGAGCCGCGTGCGGGATGTGCGTGGGAAGTCACACGTCTATTTTGCCTTGACGCCGCGGGCGCGCATTTCGTCCGGGAACACCCCGCGGGGCGCCGGCGTTGCATACGCTGGGAGCAATAGGAGGTCGTCATGACACACCCCATCCAAAAGTCCGACGCCCAGTGGCGCGAAGCACTCGACCCCGACCAGTACGCCGTGCTGCGACAGGCGGCGACCGAGCGCCCGTGGACCGGTCCCCTCCTCGACGAGCACCGCGCCGGGCTCTTCACCTGTGCGGGGTGCGGCGCAGAGCTGTTCAAGAGCGGCACGAAATTTGATTCCGGATGCGGCTGGCCAAGCTTCTACGAATCGATCCGGCCCGAGGCGGTCACCCTGATTGAAGACTCGACGCTCGGCATGGTGCGCACCGAGGTGCGTTGCGCGAGTTGCGATTCGCACCTGGGCCACGTGTTTCCCGACGGGTTTGGCACGCCCACCGGCGACCGGTACTGCATGAACTCGATCGCCCTCGAGTTCACCCCCAGCACCGATGACTGAATCGGGGCCCGCGCTTCAGGCAATGCTGGGGCGCCGGTCGCGCTCAAAAGTAGACGACACCGCACCGTCGCACGAAGAGTTGCTTGCGCTCGTCGCGGGTGCCGGTCGGGTCGCCGACCACTCGTCGATGGCACCGTGGCGGCTCGTCGAGCTTCGCGGCGATGACCGCGTGCACCTTGGCCGCGCGCTGAACAAGGCGAACGGTGAGAAGGGCAGCTCGACCAAACCCCTGCGTGCCCCGCTCCTCATCGCGGTCGTGGCGACCATCCAGAAGAGCGCAAAGGTGCCCGGCTGGGAGCAAGAAGCCGTCGCCTCGGGCGTCGCGCACATGCTGAGCCTCGCCCTCGACGAGGCGGGTTGGGGCGTCATCTGGCGCACCGGTCACGCAACGCGGAGCAAGCCCGTCGCGAAGGCGCACGGCCTCGCCAAAAACGAGCGCCTGCTCGGCTGGCTCTACGTTGGCGGCAAGCCGGATTCGACTCGACCAGAACGCATCAAAGCGATCGCTGCCGCGAAGTTCGTATCGGGGATGCCGCAGCCACGCGCAGCGTCGAAGCCGAAGAACGACACCTTGCAGGGCTAGAGCCGGGCCGGCCCGCCTATTTCGCGCGGCGGAGCAAACGGCGCCAGGGAACCCGGCCCCACGGAATCGCCGCGGCCGCCACAGCCATGAGCGCAAGCACGACCATCGCGAGTGCCTGCCACGGGCCGGCGCCCGACGTTGCGGGCCACCAGATATCGATGAGCACAGACGCGGTCAACTGGCCGACGATTGCGGCGAGGCCGAGCAGAAGCATCCCGGTAAATCGCACCAAACTTGCCGACAACAACACGTACACCATCCCGGCCAGCCCACCGACGTAGAGCCAGGGTTCGGTGGGGAAGGTGACGGGCCAGCCGACGATCGAGATGTTGATGGCGACGGCGATCGCGAGCAGGATCGTGCCGCCGATAAAGTTCACGAGGGTCGCGGTGAGCGCGCTGCCCGTGCGGTGGCGGAGGCGACCGTTCGTGGCCTGTTGCCAGGCGATGCCGGCGCCGGTCAAGACGGGGAGCACCAGCATCCAGATCGGAACGGTTGCAAGCACTTCGGGTGAGATCGAGAGCGCGACGGCGGCAAGCGCGATGACTGCACCCATCAGGCGGCCCGGTGTGATGGCCACGACGCCGGCGGGGCCGTAACCGACCCGATCGAGCACCAGCCCGTTGACCGTCTGGCCTGCGACGACGCCGACGCTGAACAACGCCACGCCGATAACGGCGACGGTGAGCCCCTGCGTCGCGACGGTGAGCGCTCCGGCCGCGCCTCCGGCAACCATCCACCATGGGATGGTGCGCTTGCGCAAGCCCGAGTAGAGCGCGCGGGCGCCGCGGCGGCCGTTGGGCACGACGAGGCTGAGCACGATCATGACGACGAGCGCAAGGATCATCGAGATCAGCGCGGCGAGCAGTCCATCGCCCAGCTCGATGCCGAGCGCGCCGTTGATGCGCGCCTGCACGGCGGTGAGAATTCCGATGAGCACGGCGCCGGCAAGACCGACCCAACGCATCACGCTTGGGTGTCGCACGGCGCGCTGCACGCGAGATTGTGCAGCACTTGACCCCTCGTGCAGAGAACCCGCAGCATCCACTTGACCCATTGTTACGACCCTAGTCGGCACCGTGCGAAGCCCCGAATCGGGGACGACGCACGGCGCCTGCGCAGTCGGTGCTACGCGTTGTTCTTGCCCGCGAGCGCTGCACGGCGTTCGCGGAAGTCGGGGCGGTCGAAGTAGTGCGCCGTTGCCGCGGCGTCGAGGCTGGCGATGCCGCCGGCCTGCAGCGCACCCAAACGCACGCGTGCGCTCTTGACCGCCATGAGCGAAATTGCCTCGGCACCGGCGGCCGAGTCAGAGATCGCGACGATGCCGTGGTTGCCGAGAAGCACCAGCGAGGGGACCTCGCCGAACTCTTCGACGTGGGCTGCGAGGCGCTCCATGAAGAGCTGCCCGAGTTCGATGCCCGGCTGCGCATATGGCACGTAGAGGGTGCGTCCGAGAACCATGAGCTCATCGGAATACACGGCGTCGGTGAACGCGTTCTCGGCGTGCACGCTGGCAAGAAGCGCGACGACCGAGGTCGGGTGCGTGTGTGCAACGTAGCGCGCGGGCGCGAATGCGCGCACGGCAACGTGGATGAGGGTCTCGATCGAGGCACGCACGCGCTTGCCGTCGACCTCGCCTGCGTCGAGCGCCGCTGTGAGCGCCTCCTGCTGCGCATCGGTGTCGCGGAGCACTGCCAGCAGCGGTGCGATCTCGACCGTCACGAAATCGGCAGCGGTGGCCGAAATCATCGACGAACCCGATGCCTTCACGACGAGCGTGTCGTCGTCGAGCAGCTCGCTCGTGTTGCCCTCGGCCAGAATCACCAGCTCACGCTCGGGCAGGCCGAGACGCAGGGTGAGATCGAGCAGCTCGGCGCCGACCAGTTCGGGAGCGATACGTGCCGTCATGATGCATTCCTTCGTAGATATGTGACGTTGATATGTAGATGAGATGTGCTTAGCCGCGTGTGCGCGGGTCGAAGCGTACGGGTGTGTGCGTGCGGCGCACGAGGTCGCGCAGCGAGTCGAGCGTGCCGTCGATGTGCCCCATCGTGCGCGCTTGCACGAGCACGCTGCCGAGCGCGGTTGCCTCGACCGGGCCGGCCAGCACGGGCAGCCCCGCGCGATCGGCGGTGCGCTGGCAGAGCAGCTGGTTCTGCGAGCCGCCGCCAACAATATGGATCGACGAGGTAGGCACTCCCCCGATGCGGCCGGCTCGAAGCGCCGCGTCGGCAAATGCCTGCGCGAGCGATTCGATGATCGAGCGAGCGATCTCTGCCTGGGTTTGCGGGGCTTGGAGTCCGCGCTCCGCGCACCACTCGGCGATGCGCGCGGGCATGTCACCGGGCGGCAGGAACCGAGCGTCGTTGACGTCGAACACCGGCATTTCGCGGGTGACGGCGGCTGCGGCATCCAACAGCGCCTGCAGGCTGATCTGCTCGCCAGCCAGTTCCCAACCGCGCACGGTTTCGCTGAGCACCCAGAGTCCCATGACGTTGTGCATGAGCAGGATGCGCCCGTCGACCCCGGCCTCGTTGGTGAAGCCGAGTTCGCGGGCCTCGTCGGTGACGACTGGATGCTCCAGCTCCACTCCGACCAGACCCCAGGTGCCGCACGAGATAAAGGCCGCGGCCCCAGACTCCATCGGCACGGCCGCCACCGCCGAGGCGGTGTCGTGCGAGCCGACGGCAACGATCTCGATCGGAGACGACGCGCGCACCTGGCGAGCGACATCGAGCTGAAGCGCACCCACACGCGTGCCCGGGTCGACCAGCGGCGCCAACAGGCCCGCCGGCACATCCGACACGCGCAGGAGCTCGTCGCTCCACTCGCGGGTGTGCACGTCCATGAGCCCGGTCGTCGAGGCCATCGTGCGCTCCGCGACCTCTTCGCCGCTCAGCCAGTAGGTAAACAGGTCGGGCATGAGCAACGCACGGTCGGCCATTGCGAGCAGTTCGTCGTCGGCCTCGGCTGCGAGCTGGTAGATCGTATTGATCGGCATGAACTGTATGCCAGCGCGTGCATATTGCTCCGGATGCGGCATCCGCCCCTGCACGCGATCGACAACCGCGTTGGTGCGCTCGTCTCGATAGTGGCTGGGGTTGCCAAGCAACGTACCGCCGCGAAGCAGCCCGTAGTCAACGCCCCACGTGTCGGTCGCGATCGACGAAACCTCTGGCGCCTCGCGCAGCGCCACCGTCAGCCCATCGATCGCGCCCTGCCAGAGCGCGAGCACGTCCCAGTGCAACCGGCCGCGGACGTTCACCGGGCGGTTCGGAAACCGCCCGGTGACGTGCATCCGCAAATGATCGCGTGCAACTTCGCCCAGGATGACGCGGCCGCTGGTCGCGCCAAAGTCAAGGGCGACAACATGGCCCATCATCGCGTTATCAACCGTGCCCGACTAGTCGGTCTCGCGGGCAAGCCACCCGATGAGCTGCGACCACATCGGGCCGAAGCCGTCCCATGCAAGGAACTGCGCGGGAAGCCAGTGCGGGCCCATGTCGCTCGCGAACGCGGCGACACGGCCGGCGCCTTCGCCATCGACGACGAGCATCGGGTGCTCGCCAACCTGCGCGAGCACCTCGGCGCCCTCGCGGGCGACCAGGCGGTGGTACCCAAGTACGGGCGGCCACTGCGCGTCGAGGTTCGTGGTCACCGCGTGCGTGCCGCGAAGTTCCGGCACCGCGCCCTGCGGTGTCTCTTCGCGGTCGTCGCCGATTTCCATCTCAACGGGCAACACGTGAGCGAGCGAGGTGTTGCGGTAATTCGCTTTCGCTTCGATGCCCTGAAAGCTGAGGTATCCGCCCACCATCAAAAGCGAACCGCCCGCACGCACCCACTCGACCAGCAGATCAAGACGGTTCGGCATTGCCTTGCCCTCGCCGAACACGCTGTTCGGGAGCAGCAGCGTGTTTGCGCCGATATCGCTCAGCACCACGACGTCGTACTTCGACAGCTCTTCGAGCGTGGTCGGGAACTTTTCGGATGCCACGTGGTTCGGCTGAAAATCAACCTCGTGGCCACCACGCTCGACAGCCGCGATGAAGTCTGCGCCGCCCTCGGCGTAGGACGAAGTGAAGAAAGAATCGAAGCCCTTGGTATGGATCGACGTGGTCGACCATGACTCACCTGCCAGCAGGATCTTTGCCATGACGTACTCCTTTTAGTAAGCGAGGCCCTGGGGCTCGGGCCCCAGCAGCGCCTCTCGGGGGTTGACGACCTCGAAGCCGTTTGCACGGTATGCCTCGTAGTCGAAGTTTTCGCACTCGTCGAAACCGATCTGGTGGTACTCGGCGAAGCCTTCCCAGTCTTCGTAGCCATCGCCGAAGGAGCTCTCGAGGAACGCGTCTGCCATCGCCATACCGAGGCGCGGCGCGATGTAGAACGCGCCCATCGCCAGCACGTTGCAGTTGTTTGCGGTCGACGCACGGCGGGCCGAGGGCACGCTTTCGACGACGGCCGCGTGCACGCTCGGGCACTTGCTGGCGGCGACGTGAATGCCCATGCCTGTGCCGCAGAACACGAGCGCCTTCTCGAACTCACGCTCGGCGATCTTCGCCCCAGCCATGAACCCGGCGCGGTGATACATCGGCGAATCTTCGAGCACGGGGGTCAAATCGGTGACGGTCCAGCCGCGCGACTCGAGGTGCTCCTTGACGGCTTCCTTCAGCGGAAATCCCGCGAAGTCAGCGCTGACGACAACCTGACGGTCCTTGATCAACTTCATGACTGGTTTCCTTTCCATTTGAGCAATCGGGCAAGACTGCCCTTATTGCTCAACTCATTGACCACGATCACAAGCAGGAGCACACCACCCCAGATGAGCGGCCGGTAGAAGTTGCTGATA
This sequence comes from Actinomycetes bacterium, assembly GCA_029777095.1. Lineage (GTDB taxonomy): Bacteria > Actinomycetota > Actinomycetes > Actinomycetales > Microbacteriaceae > Microbacterium. The sequence continues at coordinate 9,666 of JAKOTS010000048.1, forward strand.
TCTGGGAACGTGTTCAACAGCGACGACAGCACCTGCAGGACGATGATCGCGAGGATCACGCCAGACAAACGCCCCGAGCCGCCATTGGGGTTCACGCCGCCGAGCACCACAATGAGCACCGCGAGCAGCGTGTACGTGGAACCGTAGTCGGCCTTCGCCGAGTTGTAGTTCGCGAGCATGACCAGGCCGGCGGCAGCCGCGAAGATGCCCGAGGTCATGTAGGTGCGGATGATGAGGTTGTTGGTCTTCATGCCGCTGAACTTCGCGGCGGTCTCGTTCGAGCCGAGCATGTAGAGCTTGGTGCCGAACGGCGTCTTGTACATCAGCAGACCGATGACGATCGTGCCGACGATGAAGACGATCAGCGGCATCGGGATGACGCCAAACACGCGGTTCGCCATGATCTCGCCGTATTGGAGTGGCAGACCACTTGTCGGCTTGCCACCGCTGATGATGACGGCGATACCGGTGAACAGCTCGAACGTACCGAGCGTCACGAGGATCGCGGGAATCTTCACCTTGGCGATCAGCCAGCCGTTGAAGGCACCCGCAAGGGCACCGACGACGAGCGAGCACACGATGGCGGCGATGACGGCGAGGTAGCCCTGGTTCGGGTCTGACCCGGCCGGCGCAATCTGCAGCATCAGCACGGCGCTGCCGATCGCGGTCATGTTGGCGATACCAACGACCGAGAGGTCGATGCCGCCGATGATCATGGTGAGCATCACGCCGAGGGCCATCAGGCCAAACTCGGGGAACTGCACCGCCATCGACTGCCAGGTGGCCAGGCCGAAGAAGTTGTTCGGCTTGACGATGGCGAAGAACACCAGCAGCAGGGCAAGAATGATGCCCAGGCGAGCGACGTGTGGGTCACTGAAGAGACGGTTCTTGACGGACTGGAAGGTCGGCTTCGATGTTGTCGTTGCAAACATTGTCTATCCCTCTCCTCAGATCAGCACTCGAGCGCGTTTGCGCGCTCTTGTGACTTGGACGGCGGAGATTCCGGTGCCGACGATGATCAGCACGCCGAGCGCGAAGCCCTGCCAGAATGTGGGGACCCCGATGAGGATCATGCTGTTCTGCACGATTACGATCAGGAGTGTGCCGAGCATTGCGCCCGTCAGCGTGCCGCTACCGCCCGTGATAGATGCGCCACCGAGCACGACGGCCGCGATGACCATGAGCTCCATGCCCAGCAGGTTGGTCGGGTGCATTGAGTCCATCGACGTCGTGCGCACGAGGCCCGCGAGGCTGGCGATAATACCGACGATGACGAAGAGCCAGAACTTGATGCGGCGCACCTTGAAGCCTGCGCGCTCGGCGGCACTCTCGTCGCCGCCCATGGCGTAGAGGCCGCGACCGAATGTCGTGTAGCGCAGCACCACGAAGGCGGCCGCGACGACGACGATCAGCAGGATGAATGAGACCGGCATGCTCGATGTCAGCCCCGACTTCGGGTTCGTTGCGACAAAGAGTGTCGCGCGGCCGAACTCGGTCATGGCGGGCGGGAGGTTCGGGATCTGCACCGAGCTGAGCACGCCCTGCATGATGCCAGAGAACACGCTCGCGGTACCCAGCGTGATAATCAGCACCGGTACGGCGAACCTCGAGGTGAACAATCCGTTGAATGCACCGAGGATCGCGCCGAGCACAATCACGAGCAGGAATGGCAGCCACATCCCCCCTTCGTATCCACCATCGACAAGGATGCGCGTCGTGGCATATACGGAGAGCGAAGCGAGTGCGGGGAACGAAACGTCAATGCCGCCCGAGACCAGCACCATGAATGCACCCACGGCGAAGATGCCGGGGACCACCATGGCGTTTGCCAAGTCGACGAGGTTGTTCGCGGTGAAGAACTGGCCACTGCGCAGTTGAATCACAACGCTGAGCACAACGATGACGAGAAAGAGATAGAACTCGTTGGTCTTGACGAGTTTTCGCAGAAGCGCGGCCATGTGTCAGCCCTTCCCGTTGAGACTGGCTGAGTCTTTCGACATCAGTTGGGCGAGTTCAGAATCGGTGGTCACCGCGGGGTCAACCTCGGCGACGATGCGTCCAGCGTTCATGACCATGACGCGGTTGCAGTTCTGGATGACCTCGGGAATGTCGTCAGAGATGATGATGACGGCAAGGCCTTCGGCCGCGAGTTCACGCAAAATGCGGTGGATGTCGTGCTTCGATCCGATGTCGACACCCACGGTCGGGCCGTTGAGGATCAACACCTTCGGCTTGGTGGCGAGCCACTTCGCGAGCACGATGCGCTGCTGGTTTCCACCCGACAGCGTGCTGACCGCGTTCTCGGGGTTCGGGGTTGCGATACGCAGTTCCTTCACCCAATCGGCGGCCGCGGCATCCGCCTTGGCCTTATCGAAAACCCCGACCTTCGAGACGAAAGTATCGATCTCGGAGATGATGATGTTCGATCCGATCGAACGCTCGAGGAAGAGGCCTTCGGTGAGGCGGTCCTCGGGCACATAGCCAATGCCGTGGGCAATTGCCGAGCGGATGCTGGCAAGCGTGACCGGCTTGCCGTCGAGGCGGATCTGGCCTGTGTCGGCCGGCAGCGCGCCGAACAGCGAGAGCGCAAGTTCGGTGCGACCCGAACCGAGCAGACCGGTGATGCCGAGGATCTCGCCCGGGCAAAGCGTCAGGTTGACGTCGGCAAAGGCACCATCGACGCCGAGATTGGATACCTCGAGCACAGGCTCCTGCACGACGAGCTCGGGAGTGAACCGCGCGTCATCAAACTCGCGCCCGGTCATGTAATAGGAGAACTTCTTGTGGTCAAGATCTTCGGGCAGGCAGGTGATGACGGACTCGCCATTGCGGATGATCGTGAAGCGCTCGCTGATCTCGAAGACCTCTTCGAGCTTGTGGCTGACGAACAACGTGGCGATGCCGCGTGCCTTCAGATCGAGAATGATCTTGAAGAGGGCATCAACTTCACGCTTGGTGAGCGCGGTGGTCGGCTCATCCATGATGATCAGGCGGGCGTCGCTCATCAGGGCCCGCGAGATCGCGACGAGTTGCTTTTGCGCGACCGAGAGCGTGCCGACCTTCGCGTCGAGATCAATGTCGAAGTCGATCTTGGCGATGGCGGCTTTTGCCGTGGCGCGCATGCGGCGCCAGTTGATGAACGTGCGGCCCGCGGCCACCTCGGCGTTGAGCGCGAGGTTTTCCATGACACTCAGGTTCGGGAACACCGAGAAGTCCTGGTAGATAACCTGGACGCCGTTTGCGATTGCCTCGCTCGGATTGAGGTGAGAGAACGTCTTGCCGTTCATCTCAATTGTGCCGCTGTCTGGCGAGTGCACACCAGAAATGACCTTGATGAGCGTGGACTTGCCACTGCCATTCTCACCGGCGAGACAGTGAATCTCTCCCGGTGCAATTTCTAACGTAATGCCGTCGAGCGCCTGGACGCCGGCGAAGGCCTTGCGGATATCGCGTACTGCGATGACATTGTCGACCATCGACGAGTCCTTTCCACGCGTGAACGGTGAGTGCAGAGTGCGGGGCGGGGCAGGGTTGCGCCCCACCCCGCACTCAAATGCGGTTGCGAACTACGATCGGTTTCGTTTAGAAGCCGAACTCGTCAACGTTGTCCTTGTTGATGACAACCCAACCGTTGCCTTCGAGCACCTTGTCGCTGCCCTTGGCGAACTGCATGTCCTCGTAGCCCTTGACACCAAGGTCAAGGCCGTTGGCGATGGTCTCGCCATCGAGGATCTTCGTGGCGAGTGCCGCGAGCGCGTAGCCAGCGTCGGCCGGGTCCCACAGGGTCAGCGTCTGGACGAGGCCCTTCTGGAGGATCGACTTGTTGGCCGCAGGCATGCCCGTGCCACTGACGAAGACCTTGCCGGTGAGGCCAAGCTCTTCGATCGCACGTGCAACGCCGGGAGCGTCGAACGACGAGGTGCCGACGATGCCGCGGATCTCGGGGTACTTCTTCAGGAGCTCCTTGGCCGACTGGTAAGCGACCTCTCCGTCGTCCTGCGACTCGACGCGGGGCTCAGCCTCGAGCAGCGTCATGTTCGGGTATTCCTCTGCGGCACGAGCAACGGCGCCATCGGCCCACTCGTTGTGCGAAGCGTTGGTGACGTGACCGACCATGGTCGTGTACACACCCTCTTCGCCCATTGCCTCGGCGAGGTTGTCCATGATGAACGCGCCGTAGTCGGTGTTGTTGAACGCCTCGATGTCGTACATCGTGTTCTGCTGGCTTGCACCCTCGTGCGTGACGACGACGATGCCGGCGTCAAGTGCCTGCTTCAGCACGGTCTCGAGTGCGCCCGGGTCAACCGGAACGACGCCGATCGCGTCGACACCCTGCGCGATGAGGTCCTGGATGACCTGCACCTGCATCGTGGCATCCGTCTCAGCGGGGCCCTTCTGGTAAACCTTGTGGCCAGAGTCGGCGGCGTAGCTCTTGACGCCGTCCTCCATGCGCACGAACCAGGGGTTCGTTGCGTCCTTGGGGACGATGACGATCGTGTAGTCGCCGTCGCCGCCTTCAGCACCGGGTGCGGCGTCGCCGCCACCGGCGGAACATCCGGTCAGTCCGAGGCCGACAACCGCGGCCAGTCCCAGCGCGAGACCAGCAAAGCGTCGCTGCTTCATGAGTTTCTCCTTCGTGTGAATGCAGAATGCTCGGACGCTGTCGGGCAGGGGCATGCGCACAGTTACGTCGTTGCGTCGTAGTCTTCGTCTTCGTCTTTAAAACGCTTCATAATCTGAAGCGGTTTAAACGTACACTGGTGATATCCCATTCGCAAACATCTGTGCGACGCCGCACAGTGACATGCGCGCAGGCGGTGATGCGACCCCGCCATAGAGTGAACGAAGACGTTACTGAAGCATTGAAAGAGGTGAGCCCGCGATGAGTGCGAATGCAGCGCCTCCCCGCGGTCCTGTCGGGATCCGCGACGTCGCGGCACTGGCAGAGGTGTCGACCGGCACGGTATCCAACACGATCAACCACCCCGAGCGCGTGCACCCCCGCACGCGATCCGCCGTCGAGCACGCGATCCGCAAGCTCGGATTTGTGCCGAACCAGCAGGCGCGTGTGCTCACCGGCGCCTCGAGCAACGTGATCGGGCTCGTCGTCCTCGACGTCGAGAGCCCCTTTTACATGGAAGCTGCCCACGCGATCGAACGCGCGACCCGCGAATCGGGGCACGTCGTCATGCTCTGCAATTCTGAGGGCGAGCTCGAGCGCGAAGCGGGCCTGCTCACGATGCTTGCCGCACAGCGCGTGCGAGGCGTCCTTCTGGCCCCGGCATCCTCAGACAATGCCGATCGATACACACACCTGCCCGGCGAGCTCCCCGTCGTGCTGATCGACTACGACGCGGGCCCCGAGCACTGCTCCGTCTCGGTCGACAACATCGCCGGCGGGCGCCTCGCCGTGCAGCACCTGCTCGATCTCGGCCACACGCGCATCGGATTCGTCGGCGGTCCGACCGGGCTCCGCCAATTTGCGCAGCGTGCGTACGGCGCACGGCTCGCGATCGCCGAGGCGGGGCTCGACCCCGACGACGCGCTGCTCGAAGTGGCAGTTTCGGGCATCGGCATCCAAGACGGCCGCCGCGCGGTCGAACTTCTCCTTGAATCCGGGCCACCCGAGGCCATCTTCTGCGGTAACGACATGCTCGCGTTTGGTGTGTACCGCGGGCTGATCGATGCCGGATACCGCGTACCCGACGACATCGCCCTCGTCGGGTACGACGACATTGACTTCGCAAAAGACTGGGTCGTGCCACTCACCTCGGTGCGCCAGCCGATCGACCAGCTCGGATCTGGTGCTGCAAATCTGCTGCTCGAGCACTCGTCGCGCGACGGCTCGCACCAGCACCGGCAGGTGCTCTTGGAGCCCGAGCTCGTGATTCGCCGGTCGACCGGACGGCGGAACCCGGCGGCTTTGTAGGGGTTGGTTGGGGTTGGGGCGGGGTGGAGTGGGTGCCTCGCTGTGGGGGCAGCACTAACTCAGGAAAACTACGACCCGTACGACCGCGACCCGCGGAAATACGCGGGATCTGAGGCATCCGCCCACCGTTTTTCCTGAGATAGTGTCGTCCGGCCTGGCGTTCGATGAGCCGAACGGCAGCGGCCGCGGCCGCACAACCAGCGCGGCGCGCCCGCGTGCGCCGACTGTCGGCACGGCCAGCCCAGCCCACCACGCCCCGCTCCGCCCGGGTGACGTCCCGCTGATTGGTGGAGTTTCTCGACGCCGTGCGGTCAGTGCTTTGATTATGCCGCGTTGAGTTCCGGGATCGCTACCTCCTCGTCGGTCGCGGTGAGGAGTTTCATGGAGTGTTCGGAGAAGTAGCGGCGGTCGGCGCCGTCCCATTCGTCGTGCTGCTCGATGAGGACGTGCCCTGCGAGGCGCAGGAGC
>JAKOTS010000068.1 GCA_029777095.1 Actinomycetes bacterium
GCCTTCTCGAGGTCGAGCTCGGCCTCGAAGACGCCGTGGTAGGCCAGGGCCTGCAGCGAGTCGTAGTGGTCGGTGAAGTAGTCGGCCAGCACGCGCACGCCCTCGTCGTGCTCGGCGAGGCATTCGAGGGCCTCGGCGCAGGCGCCGGGGTTGCGGTGCATCACCGCGTTCATGGTGTTGCGCAGGCGCGGCACGTAGCGTTCGAGGGGTTCGCCGTACTGGCGCTCGAGCACGATGGCCTGCACGAACTGCTCGGGGCTGACCACCAGGTTGATGATGGATTCCTTGCTGGCGTCGAACTCGCGCATCACCGCGAGCACGTCCTTGGGGGCCATCTCGTCGAGCACCTCGACGAGGGCGTGGTCGCCCTCCTGCTCGGCGATGACGACGAGGTTGGCTTCGGCTTCGGCGATCTCGCCGGCCTGGATCAGGGCGTGGGTCTGTTTGATGATCAGGTCGTTCATGGAAGATCTCGATCTGGGGTGTGCAGGGGTTTCACCCGGCGCGGGCCGGGGCGCAGCTCATCGCTCGACGGAGTCGAAGCCTTGCTCGGCCATCCATTCGTCGCCGGCTTCGCCCAGGTCTTCGTCGGCCTCTTCATCGTCGCGGGCGCTGGCGGGGGCGGCGCGCACCGCGAGGCCGCTGCCGAGCATGTGTTCGAGCACCGCGGCGGTGACGAGGAAGCTGTCGCCGCCGTCCTTGGCGAGGCATTGGGCGATCAGCGGCTCGGCCCACGGGGCGATGTCGAGGGTGCGGGCGAGTTCGCTCCACGCGGGGAAGTCGTCTTCGCCGGGCTCGCTGTGGGCGGCGCCATAGACGAGGGGCTGGCTGCGGAAGGCAAAGGCGCCGTGGAAGGCCGGGGCGACCATCTCGGGGGCAGTGTCCATCATGGAGAGCAGGAAGGCGAACTCTTTGTGCTTGTCGCGCAGGCGCTTCTTCAGGACGTCCTTGCCTTCGGAGTCGGAGCGGAGGTCGTCGATTTCGGCAGCGTAGCGCTCGAAGATGTCTTCAAAGTAAAACGAGGTCAAGAAATTACCTTTTCAATGTAGGAGGCCCACAGCGAGGTGGCTTCTGCGAGGGGGTCGTCGATCAGGTTGCGCTGGCGCA
>JAKOTS010000098.1 GCA_029777095.1 Actinomycetes bacterium
GATGCTCCACGCGCCGGGCGTCCGCACCGCGTAGTCATGCAGCGCGCCGAGGTGGGCCCCGTTCTTCGCATACGCGATGGCGTTGCTCAGGTGCGGGTGCGCCCACTGGCCCTCCTGCGTCTTCTGCCCGAGGATGTCGGACAACTTCGTGATGACGATCTCCGGTGCGTCGAAGCCGTCCAGTGTGGTGAACAGCGCGAGGGACGGTTCGCCGGACTCGGTGAGCACGCGCTTTTCCTGGTCGCGCATGTACTTGAACACGCGCAGCCACGCGGCGTTGACGGCCGCTGGGTTCATCTCCTTGGTGTCCGGCACCTTGAACGCCTGCGCGCTGCGGATGGTGTTGTCCGCGCCGCCGGTCGGCCAGAGCACAGAGCACAGGTCATGCCCCGGCGCGGACTTCGGCGCCTGCGCCATCGACTGCACGCCGCGCAAGGCCCACTGTGTGGTGAAGGCACCGAGGAAAGTGACTCCCGCCTCGATGCGCACGGCAACATCGCCGCGGTCCATGCCGGTCGACTCGGCGCCGGTCCATCGCTTCAGGTCGGCGGGCGACGGGTCGGTGAGCAGAATCTTGCTGGGGAAGTGCATCACCCGCGGCCGGCGGGACGCGACGACGATCGGGTCGCGGTCCCACACGGGCGAGAGGGTGGGGGCATCGGCGGTGTCGCGGGCTTCGTTCGTGGCCATCGCGCCGAGGGTGGGCGGCGGTGACTCGACCCGCTACTAGATCAGAGCGGATCCGTGTGACGATCCTCCGGGAGGTGCGGAGGGGCCGGCAAACCCGCTCGCCGCAGGGAGGGGAGAGAGGGACCCCGGAACGGGCGCCCGATCCTGCCCTGGCTTCCACCTTCCCCTCTCCAACGAGGCTGCCCTCGTACCCGCCGATGACCGGTGCGCTCCCGAGGGCGAGCGCCGCGTAGCTCGCGGCGCCCTCGCCTGACGCCCGCCGGAAAGGCGGCGCGTCATGCGCGCACGTTGGGAGGCACGACAAAACCGCCGCGCCAGTGAAGGCCGGCGGTCTGCGCAGCGCCGTGGCGCCGAGGGCTACAGGCCCTGGATGTACTGCATGCGCCGGGCGTCCGCCACCCGCATACCGCCGATGCGCATGTGGTAGAACGTGGTCTCGCCGAGGCCGTTCTGACGCGGCGGCGCGGGCATCTCGATCTTCTGCGGCATGATGAACATCGGGTCCCACTGGTCGCCGAGGTTGTAGATGACCGCCCCGGTGTCGGCGCTCAGGCCGAGCGGGCCGCCCTGCCACAGCGCGCTGTTGCTCGCCTGGAAGTCATACACC
>JAKOTS010000114.1 GCA_029777095.1 Actinomycetes bacterium
CGGTGGCCGCTCGTGCCAAACACGACGCGCTGCTCCGGGATCGTGGCATCCGGTTTTCTGTCGTAATAGGCGTCGATCAGTGCATCGATATCGATGAGATCGGATGCCTCGGCCGGAAGTCCTGCGCGGGTGCTCATCCTCCTATTGTCTCAGGCATGGAGCCGGATGTCGCGGCGCCCAGACACCCCGGTAGGCTGAAACTTATGAATTCTGAGTCACCCGAACGCCGCACATACAGCTATCTGGGACCGGCCGGAACCTTTACCGAGGCCGCACTCGCCCAGGTCGCCGAGGCTCGGGGCCAGGAGTGGCGTTCGGTGCACAACGTCGGGCAGGCGCTCGATGACGTGCTGGAGGGTCGCTCGACCGCCGCGATGATCGCCATCGAGAACTCGATCGAGGGCGGTGTTTCGAACGCGCAAGATGCCCTCGCCACGCTGCCCGGTCTGCGCATCATCGGCGAATACCTCGTTCCCGTGAACTTTGTGCTCGTCGCCCGCCCCGGCACCAAGCTCGAAGACGTGCGCGTCGTGAACGCTCACCCGGTCGCCTACGCCCAGTGCTACCGCTGGCTCAACGAAGAACTGCCGACCCACGTGCACGTGCCCGCACTCAGCAATGTTGCCAGCGCTGCGAGTCTGCTCGATGGCACAAGCGAAGCGGATGCCGCGATCGCGCCCCCCGGAATCGTGGCGCACTACGACCTTGAGGTGCTCGCAAGCGAGATCGGCGACAACGCAAACGCGGTCACGCGCTTCGTCCTGGTCAGCCGCACGGCGCCCTCGCCCGAGCCGACCGGGGCCGACAAGACCTCGCTCATCGCCGAACTTCCCGAAGACGGTTCGGGAGCACTGCTCTCGCTGCTCGAACAGTTCTCGACCCGGGGTATCAACCTGTCGCTGATCGAGTCGCGGCCTATTGGCGACGAGCTCGGTCGCTATCGGTTCGTCATCGACGCCGACGGGCACGTCGCCGATGAGCGCATGGCCGATGCCCTGCTGGGGCTTCGTCGGTTCAGCCCGAACCTCGTCTTCCTCGGTTCGTACCCGCGCGCCGACCGCACCATCGTGACCTACGAGCAGCGCTACTCAGACGAGATCTTCGTCGAGGCGCGCGAGTGGTTGCAGGGCTTGCTGGGCGGCGAGCCGAACGCCGTCGAGGCGTAGGACTCACCGCCAGCCGCCAGCCGCCAGCCGAAGCGGGCGGTGGCGGTGGCGGTTACTTCGCGGTCGCGGCGTCGGCGATGAGCTCGCTCGCGAGCAACCCGAGGGTCTGTACGCGGCCGGGGGCGGCATCCATCGCCTCACCGTCGAAGCTGCCAGAAACTGGCGAAACCATCACTTCATTCACGCCGTAGCGCGTCGCGAAGGCGCGCAGTTCGCTTGCCACGTGCGCGGCGTCGCCGACGAGCCAGCGCGAACGCATGCGACGCAGGTTGTCTTCGGCCGCGGGATCGGCGTCGGCCACGCTGCCGGCCTGCGCCTGCTCGATGGTTTCGAGCGGGATCGACGGCTTGTTCGAGCGCAACCGCGCCATCGCGCGCAGCTGGGGAAGGGCGCGGGCCTGTGCTTCTTCGTCGGTCGGGGCTGCCACGGCGTTAATCGTGAGGAAGGTTGCCGGCTCGCTCAGCCACTCGCTGGCGACGAAGCCGGTGCGGTAGAGATCGAGGGCGCGCTCGAGACCGTCGCCCGAGAAGTGATTCGCGAACACGTACGGCAACCCGAGGTGCGCGGCCAGCTGTGCCGAGTAGTCGCTCGAGCCGAGCAGCCAGACCTGGGGCGCGCCGGCCGCGGCGGGCGTTGCATGCACGCCGTATTCGCCGCCGCTGGCGAACCGTACGGTTGCGCCCTCGGGTGAGACGAGGCTCAGGATGTCGGTGATGTGGCTCGGGAACCGCTCAACGTCGCTCGTGGTGCCCGACATGCGCAGCAACTGCGAGATCACCGGGTCGCTGCCAGGGGCGCGGCCGATGCCGAGGTCGATGCGGTCGGGTGCCAAGGCCTCGAGGGCGGCGAACTGCTCGGCGACCACGAGGGGCGAGTGGTTGGGCAGCATGACTCCGCCCGAACCCACCCGAATGCGTGCGGTGCGTGCGCTCGCCGCGGCCACGAGGACGGGCGGGGTGGTGGATGCCACCGAGGGCATGTTGTGGTGCTCGGCGAACCAGTACCGCGTGTAGCCGAGCTCATCGGCGGCCTCGGCAAGTCGCATCGATGCTGCAATTGCCTGCGCGCTTGACTGCGCAGTACGCACAGGCACGAGGTCGAGCACAGACAGGGCAAGGGACGCGGGGGCTGGTGTCTCAGTCATCTTCGTTGGCAACCTTTCGAGTGGTGGGGCTATTCCGCCGCCACCCCATCTTGATAGAGCGTTTGTTAGAGCGTGCTGGTGTCGTGGCCTTCAGGGAGCGCGGCCAGGAGGCCGGCAGCCTCCAATCGGCAGTGCATGCGAATCGCTTCGCCAAACTCGTCTCCGTCGATCTGCACCGGTCGGCCGGGCCTCGTAGCCACATCGAATGATTCACCGGCGTAGAAGCGAATCGACGTGTTGCGGGGCCGCAGCGCGAGCACCCGTCGGCCGGCCTTCGTGCGGCGCAGCACGCTGTTCTCCCACCACACCTTTCGCCACACGGCGATCCAGCCGAACGGCCCGCGCGGTTGGATGACGGCGATATCGATCCGGCCGTCTGCGATGGATGCCTCGGGGATCAGTTCGATGCCGGCCGGAAGCGAGCCGCAGTTGGCAAAGAGCACCGACTGCACCTTCGCGTTCTGGATCCGCCGATCATCGAGCTGGTACATCACCCGGAATGGCTGAGCGGTTGGCAACGAACGGGCGGCGCCGTCGATGTATGCCACCCAGCCCATCGTCTTCTTGAGCTTGCTGTTCGTATTCGCGATCATCGCGGCATCCAAACCGATGCCCGCCATCACGACGAATGCATGCTCTTCCTGGCTGTTATCTGCGCGGGTGAGGCTCGCGAACCCGACATCGACTGGATG
>JAKOTS010000127.1 GCA_029777095.1 Actinomycetes bacterium
CGGCCCCTCAGTCGCCACGGGCGGGTGCAGCGCCTGCTGCACGAGTTGCTGGATGTACTCGTAGTTGGGATTCTCTGGGTCGACGCCGCTCGCGGGCGTGAGCTCGATCGTCTGCACCGGCAGGGCGCGCGACTTCACGGCAAGATCGACGAAGTAACCGAGCATTGACTGCGGCAGATCGGTCTGAATGATGTCGCTACCGGCGGCCGCGACATCCTGAAAACGAGCCAGAATATTTGCGGGATTGAACTGCGTGAGAATCGCCTCTTGCAGTTCGCGCTGGCGCTTCATGCGGTCCCAGTCGTTGGTCGTGTAGCGCGAGCGCGCGTACCACTGGGCGGTGTCGCCGTTCATGTGCTGCTCGCCGACCTCGATCCACCCGATCGCCCACTCATCAACAGGCTGCGTCGGGTACTGCGGGCCGCCCATCGGCAAGCGCTCAGTCACATTAATTGTGACGCCACCGAGTGAGTCGACCAGCGCCGCAAAACCGTGCATGTCGATCAGCACGTAGTACGGAATCGTGATGCCGAGCATGCCCTCGGCCGCGTCCTTGGTTGCTTCTATGCCGGGTGTCGAGCCGTTGGCCCTGGCATCCGGATACATCGCATCGCCGTCGCCGCACACCTCAACTTCGGTGACGAGCTGGTTGATTCCGCTCCCCCACCCACAGTTCACGTTGCTATGGCTCTCGTGCCCGTTCGGGTAGCGCTCCTGCATCGGCCCGGGCGCGAAGGGCGTGTGTGCAATATCGCGCGGGATGCCGGTGATCGTCGCCGCACCCGTTTCGGCGTTGACCGACACGACCGAGATGCTGTCGAACCGCATCGAGTCGCGGCCGTCGCCGCTATCGGCGCCGAGCAGCAGAATGTTGTAGTAGCCGTCGCTCGGCGGGACACTCGGCCCACCGTCGCCAAAGATCGCTTCGATCGCTCCGCGGGTGACGCCGGTGAGATACGACGCATAGAGCGCGCCTCCGGATGCCACCACCATCAGCACCACCGACAACACGGCGATCGCCGGCCTGGCCTTTGGCCGCGCCTTCACGAATCGCACGAGCCGCAGGGTGTCAAAGGTCAGCACCACCCACAGCACGGCGTACGCGATCAGGATCACCTGAATCAGCAGGAGGCCAAAGAAGTTGGTTGCGATACCGACAACAAGCTGCGGCCACAGCAGGAGGCTGAGGAGCGCGAGCAGCACGAGCGCCCACATCGTCAGCGTCGCCGTCAGGCCGATGCGAGCAAGCTTGCGACTCCCGGCCAGCGACTGCGCCGAGCCGGGCAGGAGGAAGTTCATCGCCACGAGCCACCAGCCGCGCCGAGTCATCAGCTCTGGCGAGCCGAGATCCGGGTAGCGAATCGGGCTCGAGACGAACGTGCTCATCGCAGCGTGGCCTTGAGCCTCACGTTTTTCTCCTCGACCTCCAGGGCGAGGTTATTGGCGTACGCCTCAAGTCGGTTCAACAGTGCGTCATCCGACGTCGCGAGAATCTTCACCGCGAGCAGCGCGGCGTTTTTCGCACCGCCGATCGACACCGTGGCAACGGGCACCCCGCCGGGCATCTGCACGATGCTCAGCAGCGAATCGAGGCCGTCAAGGGTCGCGAGCGGCACGGGCACGCCCACCACGGGCAGCGGCGTCACCGACGCGAGCATCCCCGGGAGGTGTGCGGCGCCGCCGGCACCAGCGATGATCACCTTGATGCCGCGCGCACGCGCCTCGCGGCCATAGCTGATCAGCTTGTCGGGCGTGCGGTGGGCAGAGACCACCTCAACCTCGTGCGCAATGCCGAAGTCGCTGAGCGTCTGCGATGCATCGCTCATCACCCGCCAGTCCGAGTCAGATCCCATCACGACGCCGACAAGCGGCTCGCTCGATTCATGCAGTCCACGGGTCACCCGTCTAGGGTAGGCGCCAAGACCCCAGAGAATGCTGAGCCCGGTGGTGTGTCTTGCGGATGCCTCGGCTCAGTCTTGGAACGCCGCCGCCGCTTCGCGCGCGTCGTACGTGACGTCGTCGAG
>JAKOTS010000004.1 GCA_029777095.1 Actinomycetes bacterium
GGAAACCTCGCCGGTGGTGTCGTTCAACCCGGCCTACATCACCGAGTTCACCGGCACGACCGGCCTGCCGATGCCGTCGACCGACGTCAAGCTGCTCGACGACAAGGACCTCGAAGTGGGGCTGGGGCAGCCGGGAGAGATCTGCGTCAAGGGGCCGCAGGTGATGCGCGGCTACTGGGAGAAGCCCGACGCGAACGCCACTGCGTTCACAAGCGACGGCTACTTCCGAACGGGCGACATCGGCGTCTTCGACGACAAGGGCTTCCTGAAGATCGTCGACCGCAAGAAGGACATGATCATCGTCTCCGGCTTCAACGTCTACCCGAACGAGGTCGAGGCCGTGGTGGCCAATTGCCCCGGCGTGGCCGAGGCGGCGTGCATCAGCGTGCCGCATGCGAAAACCGGCGAGGCGGTCAAGCTGTTCGTCGTCCGCCTGCCGGGCGCCGGCGTGACGGAGGCCGAGGTGATCGCGCATTGCCGCGCCGGCATGACCGGCTACAAGGTGCCGAGCGTCGTGCGTTTCGTCGACGCGCTGCCGAAATCCAATGTCGGCAAGATTCTCCGGCGCGAGCTGCGCAACGTTGATTGAGGCGGGCGTATGACCAGCGATGCCATGGGCGCCGTCCCGGCGCCGGGTACCGGCTCTCCCGAATCGCCGGCGGGCCGCAACGGAGCCGCCGCCCGCACCGCTGAGGCCGGCGGACATCCGCTCGAGATCCAGATGCTGCAGGTGGGCGGCCAACTGCTGCGCGTCGGCCGCCAGGCGGGTTCGCAGCGCGGCGCAACGCCGTTGCTGATGTTCAACGGCATCGGCGGCAGCATCGAGCTGCTCGAGCCGCTCGCACGCGCGATGCCCGCGCGCGAGGTCATCGTGTTCGATGTCCCGGGCGTCGGCCATTCGCCGATGCCGCGCCGGCCCTACCGGCTGCGCACCCTGGCGCGCTGGGCGCTCGGCGTGCTCGATCACTTCGGGCATGCGCAGGCGGACGTGCTCGGTGTCTCATGGGGCGGCGTGGCGGCGCAGGAATTCGCACGCACGGCGGGCGAGCGCTGCCGGCGGCTGATTCTGTGCGCCACCACATCGGGTATGTTCATGCTGCCGGGGCATCCGAAGGCAATCGCGCGCATGGTCACGCCGCGGCGCTACATGAGCAAGGCCTACGCAACCCAGGTCAGCGGCGACATCTACGGCGGCGACTTTCGCCGCCAGCCCGAGCTGGCGGCCGAGTTCATGAAGCACGTCAAGTGGCAGTCGCGCTGGGGCTACTACCTGCAGATCGGCGCCGCGACGGGTTGGACCAGCGTGCATTGGTTGTGCCGCCTGAAGCAGCGCACGCTGGTGATGGCCGGCCGTGACGACCCGCTGATCCACACCTTCAATGCCCGGCTGATGCGATCACTCATTCCGAACAGCGAACTCAAGCTGTTCGACTGCGGCCACCTCTTCCTGATGACACGCCAAGAGGAGTCGGTACGTGCCATCAACGAATTCCTCGACAAAGCCTGAACACCTCTTCGAACCAGGAGACTCAACATGAGCACTGCACCCATAGGCCCCGCCGAACTGGCGGACATGACCGGTCAGGAGATCGGCGTTTCATCGTGGATCGAAGTCGGCCAGCGGCGCATCGACGAGTTCGCGCACTGCACCGAAGACCGTCAATGGATTCACGTCGATGTCGAACGCGCGGCCAGGGAGAGCCCGGCCGGCGGCACGATCGCGCACGGCTACCTGACCCTCGCGCTGCTGGCGCCCACCGGGATGGAAATCCTGGTGCCGCGCGTGCGCGCCAAGCAAATTCTCAACTACGGCCTCGACAAGGTGCGCTTCCTCGCCCCGGTGCTGGCCGGAAAGAGGGTGCGCAACCGCATCAAGCTCGCGGCTGCCGAGGACAAGGGCGGCGGCCGCTGGCTGCTCTCGCTCGAGAACACGGTCGAGATCGAGGGCAGCGACAAGCCGGCGCTGGTGGCCACCACGCTCGCGATGGTGTTCGGCTGAGCGACGAAGGACGACCAAACCATGGCCACCAAGACCACCTCCGCGGGCAGCGCCCGCACCACCGCCGCGACAGGCGCCAAGCGTACCGCCGGCAAGACGGCTGCCGCCACCACCCCGGCCGTCCGCACCACCGCCGCGGCGGGCGCCAAGCGTGTGGTCGGCAAGTCCGACGCCGCCACTACCGCCACCGCTGCCACTCGCGTCGCGAAGAAGGCGCGCAGCGCGGCGGATACCGCCGCGAAGCTGTCCGGCAGCGCGAGCAAGGCCGGCCTGTCTGCGCTCGGCACGGCCAGCGATCTCGGTGGCCTCGTCGCCGAGGCCAGCCGCAACACGCTCGCGATTAACCCGCTGATCGGCTTGAATAAGCGCGACGTGGCAAGCGCCGCCGGCTCGCTGCTCAAGGCCGTCGCCAGCACGCCGCGGCGCGCCAGCACGCACCTGGGCCGCTACGTGAAGGAACTGGGCCAGGTCGCGAAAGGGAAGTCCGAGCTCGTGCCCGACCCCAAGGACCGGCGCTTCGCCGATCCGGCGTGGAAGAGCAACGCCCTGTACGCGCGCCTGATGCAGTCGTACCTGGCGACGCAGAAGGAGCTGTCGCACTTCATCGACCAGTCCGCATTGAACAAGCTCGAGAAGGGTCGCGCGCACTTCTTCGCCTCGCTGATCACCGACGCGCTCGCCCCGAGCAACTGGCTGTTCGGCAACCCTGCGGCGGTGCGCAAGATCGTCGACACCGGGGGCGACAACCTCGTCAAAGGGCTGAAGAACCTGATCCACGACGCGCGCCACAACCACATGCTGCCTTCAATGGTCGACGCCACGCCGTTCAAGGTCGGCGAGACCATCGCCACCTCGCCCGGCCAGGTGGTGCTGCGCCACGAGATGTTCGAGCTGCTGCAGTTCGCTCCGACGACGCCGCAGGTGCACGCCCGCCCACTCGTGATGTCGCCGCCGCAGGTCAACAAGTACTACGCCATCGACCTGACGCCGGACAAGAGCCTCGTCAAGTGGGCGACCGACTCGGGCGTGCAGCTGTTCGTCGTCAGCTGGCGCAACCCGACGGTCGAGCACCGGCACTGGGGCCTGGACGACTACGTGCGTGCCCTCGATGCGGCGGTCGA
>JAKOTS010000017.1 GCA_029777095.1 Actinomycetes bacterium
CTAGTACATCGTTTCCGCAAAAGCTTTACGTTTCAGCCATTTGGAAGTCGAAGCTCTTCCATTGGAAGCGAACGGGTTGGGCATTCATCTCGTCGATGCCTTTGAGGATGCGCAGCTTGAGTTCGTCGAGCGAAGCGACCCGGATGTGCCGCAGGAACGAGCGAGCCATCTTCGAGAAGGCCGACTCGACGAGATTGAGCCAGGAGCCGTGCTTTGGGGTATGCACGTACTCGAAACGTCCGGGGCGACTCGCCAAGTAGGCCATCGTCTCCTTGGAGATGTGGGCGCTGTGGTTGTCCAGCACGACGCGGATAACGGCCTCGCTCGGGTAGTGCGCATGCAGGCGTTCGAGCAGTGCGATGAACTCGCGACTGCGATGGCGCGGCTCGACGTTGGCGATGATCTCGCCGCTGTGCAGGTCCAGCGCTGCAATGATCGACAAGGTGCCGTGGCGCACGTATTCGTGATCACGCCCCACGCCGGGGTGTACGCCGGCCACCGGCGGCAGATCGGGGGCTGTCACGCCGAGTGCCTGCACGCCCGGCTTCTCATCGACGCTGACGGTATAGATCGACGCGGGACGCGCGTCGTGGACCGCATCGGCGCGGTACAGGTTCACGTCGCGATAGACCATCAGCACTTCGGCCATCTTGCGCTCGAACTGCGCGTCGCGCCGCTCAAGGTAGTAGCGCACGCGGTGTGGCTTGAGTTCGTGGGCGTCGAGGATGCGCCAGACCGTGGTCTTGCCCGCCCGAGCCAGTCGCGCGAAGCCCGCGCTGTGTGCGTTCGCGCTGACGTGCGCGGCCAACGCCGACAGCGTCCACAGCTCTGCGGCGTAGCCCAAGTCCTTGGGCTTGCGACAAGCCAAGTCCACGACCCACGCACGAGCGTCATCGGTGATTTGCGGTGGGTGCGGCCGGTGGTAGCGATCCTGCAACCCCGTCGCCACACCCGTCGCCAAGGCCTTGTCGATGCATTTGTAGATCGTCGGGCGGGATGTACCCAGTGCGCGCTGTATCTGCGTGGGCGATTGCCCATCGGCGTACGCCAGCAGCACCCGGGCTCGTTCGACTTCGCGCGTCGGCG
>JAKOTS010000026.1 GCA_029777095.1 Actinomycetes bacterium
AACTCGCTGATCCCGATCACGACGATCATCGCGGCCGATGTAGGTGGTCTGATCGGTGGCGCGATCATCACTGAGCGAATCTTTGCGTTCAGCGGCATGGGGGCGCTCTTCAACAGCGGCCTTCAAGCAGGCGATCCAAACCCGGTGATGGCGTACTTCGTCGTGATTGCGATCTTCGCGATTACCTTCAATTTCCTCGCGGACCTCGCCTACTCGGCGCTCGATCCGAGAGTCAGGGCTAAATAATGACTATTCCAATCGATCCCGATTTCGAACCGCCCGCAGCGCCGGCGATCGACGACGAAGGCATCGCGGTCCAGAAGGCCGGCGAGACCGGCGTCAGCCAGGGCAAGCTCATCCTGCGACGCTTCCTGAAGCACAAGCCGGCGCTGATCAGCATCGTCCTCCTGGTCCTGATCATCACGCTCGCGGTCTCGGCAACAGGTGTCGGGAGCATCCCGGGTTGGTGGAAGTGGAACTACACCCAGCTCCTTGACCCGTACAACAACGGCAAGCCGACGCTCTCGCTGCTGCCCAAGTGGCTCGGCGGCGAGGGCATCATGCTCGGCGAGCACCCGTTTGGCCAGAACAACGTTGGCAAGGACTACTTCGCCATGGTGATGCGCGGGACGATGAACTCGGCCTACATCATGTTCATCATCGGCCTGATCGCAGCCTTCATCGGTGTGGTTGTCGGCGCAATCTCGGGGTACTACCGCGGTTGGGTGGATGCCGTGCTGATGCGCCTCACTGACATCGTCATCGTGATCCCGGTGATCGTGTTGGGTGCCGTGGTCGGTGTTGCCGCTGGCGGTCTTGGCCCGCTGGTGCTTGCTGTCCTTCTCGGTTTCGTTGCGTGGACGGGCGTGGCACGCCTCGTGCGCGCCGAGTTCTTGTCGTTGCGCGAGCGCGAGTTTGTTGAGGCAGCACGTGTGGCCGGGGCATCCGATATGCGCATTATTTTCAAGCACATCCTGCCCAACGCGATGGGCGTCGTGATCGTGGCGACGACACTGCTGATCGCTGCGGCAATCATCCTCGAGACCTCGCTGAGCTTCCTTGGGTACGGCGTGCAGTCACCCGATGTGTCGCTCGGCAAGCTCATTAGCGACAATGAGGCGGCATTCGCCACGCGCCCATGGCTGTTCTGGTGGCCTGCGGCCTTCATCGTTGTGCTCTCGCTGCTCGTGAACTTCATCGGTGACGGGCTGCGCGATGCCTTCGACCCGCGGCAGAAGCGCGTGCGCATCAGCAAGATGAAAGAGCTGCCCGAGAACATGATCGCGGTCAGCGCCGAGGGCACGAAAGCTGCGGTTCCCACGGGCGCAGGCCTCGGTGGAGGATCCGCTGTGAGCCGGCGTGAACGACGCAAGAACGCTGAGAACGACGAGAACGACGGGAGTCTGGCATGAGCGCGGCTCACGAACACGGCGCGGCCACTGGCCCGCTCCTTGAAGTCACCGACCTTTCGGTCGACTTTGCGGTGGACGGGTTCTGGGTGCCCGCCGCCAAGAAACTCAACTACGCGGTGGAGGGCGGCAAGGCCCTCGCCATCGTGGGGGAGTCTGGCTCGGGCAAGAGCGCGAGCTCGATGGCGATCCTCGATCTGTTGCCGGGCAACGCCCGCATTCAGGGCAGTGTGAAGCTTGCGGGTCGCGAGCTTCGTGGGCTCCGGCCCGATGCGATGCGTCGGGTGCGCGGTGGCGATATCGCCGTGATCTTCCAGGAGCCGATGACGGCACTGAACCCCGTGTACACCGTCGGTTTTCAGATCATCGAGACCCTCCGCATCCACTTCGGCATGAGCCCGAGCGCGGCGCGCGAGCGTGCGCTCGAACTGCTCGACATGGTGGAGCTTCCCGATCCTCTGAAGGCGTTCAACTCGTACCCGCACCAGCTCTCGGGCGGGCAGCGTCAGCGGGCGATGATCGCGCAGTCGATCTCGTGCGACCCGAAGCTGCTGATCGCAGACGAGCCGACCACCGCACTCGATGTGACCGTGCAGGCCGAGATCCTCGACCTGATGCGCGATCTGCGGCACCGCCTTAACAGTGCGATCCTCCTGATCACTCACGACATGGGTGTTGTCGCCGATCTCGCCGATGACATCGTTGTGATGCGCCAGGGCGAGATCGTCGAGCGCGGCACGGTCGCTGGCGTGTTCGCGAACCCGACGCACCCCTACACCCAGCAGCTGCTGGGCGCGGTTCCGCGTATCGGTGACGGTGATGGCACACGGATCGACACCACCGCCGCGCTGCGTGCCGACACCACGGCGATCGAGTTGGCCGCTCAGGCTGCCGAAGAAGACGTGCAGCGCCGGGCCAGCCTTGGCGAGCCTGTGTTGTCGTTTGAGCACGTCGCGATCGAGTACCCCAAGCGCGGCCGCGTGCCCGCATTCCGCGCGGTCGATGACGCAAACTTCACCATCTTCCCCGGTGAGGTCGTCGGCCTGGTCGGCGAGTCTGGCTCGGGCAAGACGACCGTTGGGCGTGCGGCGATCGGCCTGATTCCGATCGCAGACGGCGTGGCTACGGTTGTCGGCCGCGACATCTCGCACGCGAAGCGGCCGTTGCTGCGCGAGGTGCACAAAGACGTCGGCATCGTGTTCCAAGACCCTTCGTCGTCGCTGAACCCTCGGCTTCCGATCGGACAGAGCATTGGTGAGCCAATGCTGCTGAGCGGCGCGGCAAAGGGACGTGAATTGGATGCCCGTGTCGAAGAGTTGCTCGACGCGGTCGAGCTGCCCCGCGCGTATCGAAACCGGTACCCGCACGAGCTTTCAGGTGGCCAGAAGCAGCGCGTGGGTATCGCCCGCGCACTCTCGCTGAAGCCGAAGTTGCTGATCGCCGACGAGCCGACCTCGGCGCTCGACGTTTCGGTGCAGGCGACGGTGCTCGAGCTGATGCGACGCCTTCAAAACGAGCTTGGATTTGCTTGCCTGTTCATCAGCCACGACCTCGCCGTTGTCGACACGCTTTCTGACCGCATCATCGTGATGCAGCACGGCAAGATTGTCGAGCAGGGCGCGACCGGGCAGATCCTCCGACACCCGCGCGACCCGTACACGCAGCGGCTCATCGCCGCGGTGCCGGTTCCCGACCCGGTGGAGCAGAAGTTGCGCCGCGAGGCGCGCCAAGCGCTGCTGGCGGCGGAGCGCGACGGCCAGTAGTCACAGGCAAAGAAGGGTGGTGTGCCGCGCAATTGCGCG
>JAKOTS010000033.1 GCA_029777095.1 Actinomycetes bacterium
CCTCGACTCGAACTTCTGGCTCTACTGGCGCACAATGTTCGCCTTCGAAGAGTGGCACTCCGCCCTTGAGATGAAGCTGTACCTGCACCGGTTCGTGCACCAGCTCGGCGGGTTCCCCGACATGTCGGCGCTCAAGTTCACCAAGTACAACCAGTACGAGTCGTTCGTGTTGCCCATGTACACCTGGCTGCTCGAGCACGGGGTAACCTTCCAGTTCGACACGACCGTCACAGACGTGCAGTTCGACATCCAGGCGGGTCGCAAGCAGGCCACGCGCATCGACTGGGTGAAGAAAGGCGTCGCGGGCGGCGTCGACCTCACCGAGAACGACCTGGCGCTGATCACGATTGGCTCACTGACCGAGAACTCTGACGACGGCGACCACAAGACCGCCGCCGTGCTCAATACTGGCCCGGCCCCGGCGTGGGATCTGTGGAAGTCGATCGCGAAGAAGTCGCCCGATTTTGGGCACCCAGAGGTGTTCTGCGGCAACGTCGACGAGAGCAAGTGGGAGTCGGCAACGGTGACGACGCTGGATGCCCGGATCCCCGCGTATATCCAGAAGATCTCCGAGCGCGACCCCTTCTCTGGAAAGGTCGTCACGGGCGGCATCGTCACGGCTCGCGACTCGCCGTGGCTGATGAGCTGGACTGTGAACCGTCAGCCACACTTCAAGGCGCAGAAGCCCACCGAGATTGTGGTGTGGGTCTACGGCTTGTACGTCGACACCCCGGGCGCCTACGTGAAGAAGTCGATGCAGGACTGCACCGGCGAAGAAATCACGCAGGAATGGCTCTACCACATGGGTGTTCCCGTCGATCTGATCGACGAGATGGCCGCGACCGGTGCCAAGACCGTGCCGGTCATGATGCCGTACGTCACGTCATTCTTCATGCCGCGCAAGGCGGGCGACCGCCCTGACGTGGTGCCCTCCGGCAGTGTGAACTTCGCGTTCATCGGGCAGTTCGCCGAGACGAGCCGCGACACGATCTTCACCACCGAGTACTCGGTGCGCACGGCGATGGTCGCCACCTACGAGTTGCTGGGCGTCGAGCGCGGCATCCCGGAGGTCTTCAACTCGACCTACGACCTGCGCTTCTTGCTACACGCAACGAAGATCCTGGCCGATGGCGAACAGCTGCACTTGCCGGGCCCCGAGTTCGCCAAGCGTCACCTCGTGCACAAATTCGACCAGACCGAAATTGGCAAGCTCCTGACCGATTTCGGCCTTGTGCCCGAGATGGAAGACACCCGTGCGAGCGGCCGCAAGGACGACGCTATCGCGTGACCTGACGCTCAGCGAGAGACGGGCAAGCGCCCCGGGGGTTCCACTCCGGGGCGTTTGCTCTGCCGCGCTCGGGGCGTTG
The DNA here is from genome assembly GCA_029777095.1 of Actinomycetes bacterium. Taxonomy (GTDB): domain Bacteria; phylum Actinomycetota; class Actinomycetes; order Actinomycetales; family Microbacteriaceae; genus Microbacterium. Next base: position 1,368 of record JAKOTS010000033.1, read on the forward strand.
CTCTGCCGCGAGTGGAGCGATTGCTCTGCCGCGCCTGGGGCGTTTGCTCTGCCTGACGCCGCGCGTCTGTTTAGCGGGCGGTGAACCGTGCCTCGACCGCCGCGGTCACGACGATGGGTTGTGGCTCGAACTGCAGCCCTGGCTCGCCGTGCCCAATGCCGTCGCGGGCCATGACCATCATGCGCGGCTGCGGGCCCGATTCGTCGCCCCCGGGGCGACCGAGCAGGCCGACGTCGGCGATTTCAAGAGGCTCGACGCCCGTGCGGCCGATCGCCAAGGCGTAGGCCTCGGCGCGCTCGACCGCGACTCGCACGGCACCGCCGGCGACGTCGCGCTCGGCGAGGCGCGCACGCTCGGGAGTCAGCGCCCAGCCGACAGATTCGACAGTGATGCCCTCGCGATCAGCGATGCGCGTCACCCAGTCTGAGAGCGCAGAAAAATCGGTGAACTCGGCACGCGCACCGATGGATGCGTGGTGCACGAGGGGCAGTTGCGTGCCGTCTTGGCTCCACGGCCGATCTGACCAGACCGAGACACGGTCACTTGACCACTCGGCGATGGCTCCGGCATCCTGATGCGCTTGCATCTCTTCGCGCAGCGTCATCGCGAGGGCGGTGGACTCGGCAACTACGGCCGCGCGCTCGGGGCCATCGAGCCGCACGCTCACGCGGGCGACGCCGAGTTCTGGGGCGATACGTGCTTCGTGATTGCCGCGGACGGTGATGGTGACTTCGCTCATGTGGGCGACTCTACCGGCGACGCGTCAAGGTCGGGAATGCTCTTGCGGTCGTTCGTGTTATAGACTTCAATGCTCCGGGACACCGGAGTTGTAACTCAACAGCGTGTGACTGCGGCCCCTGCGAAAGCATCGAGCGGGGTTCATGGGGATGATCGGTTTCGACATCGCCTGCGAACCTGCGAGAAGCGGGCCGAGGATGCAGGGTTATCTCGTAAACGATCTCTGCAAAAACAATAAGTGCCGATGCAAAGCGCACTGACTTCGCCCTCGCTGCATAAGCGAGCCCGATAGTCCGTCAGACCGTGTGTGTTCCCGACACGGACCCTGGCGTCATTTAGGGGACTTGCTGCGTGATGATGCCTAGAGCGTCACGCGGGACTCTTACTCTGGCTGGGCCTGTCGACTTAGATGCCTGTGGCAAAGGTCGGGGCCGAGTAGAACGTTTTTACAGGCTACGCCCGTAGAAGGCGCAGAATCACAGCGGTGGACGGGGGTTCAATTCCCCCCATCTCCACCATTGCCGCGGTCACGCGAAACACACAGTGCCGAAATCTCCTCATGGATGATTTCGGCACTGTGTGTTAACCGGTGCTGCGTGTGTTTTCGTGAGGGATGCCGCTGCTTCGGCAGGCGGTAGCTACAACGTCACGATCGGGTGGAAGTAGTCGAAGACGGCCGAGTTGATCGGCGCATCAAACTGCAGGTCGACCTGCACGACGGGGAGCGGTTCGCCTCGCTGCATCCGCGTTTCAGTCGCACCGGTTGCACGGGCTGCTCCCAAGAAATAGAAGTCGCTTCCTTCCGCATCATCCTTTTTCGCGAATGCGAATGTGGCGACGTCGTTCGAGACGATCGCCGCGACCTCGGCGCTGCGCAGCGTTCGACGGCTCCGCGTGAACCAGCGCATGGTTCGGCGGTCGAGCAGTTCATCCTCATACGCGGTGCTCGCCGCGACGTCGCTGGCCTTTTGGTAGGTCACGAACACGGGGCAGGTCTTGGTTGGCTTGTCGACCCGGTAGCCGTAGATCGTGGCCATCACGTTCTTGTCCCAACACAGCAGACGACAGGCATCCTTGCGCGAGTACTGGCGGCCGGGCGTGAACGGCTGCAGGGGGAGGTAGCGGGCCGCGATGAGTTCGAGGCCAGTGACGATGAGGTCATCGACCGCCAGCCTGAATGCTGCTGAGTCGGAGTATGCCGATGAGAAGTGGTCCGTCAATCGCACATGACCGCCGGATGCCTCGACAATTCCGCTCCGATATTTGGCGCGTTCAGCCTCGGTGTGAAACGACAGGTCAAGGCTGCGGATGGCGCTCAATACGTGTTGCAGCTCAGACGACGCGCCGTGCTCTGCGAAGACCTCACGCATCCGAGCATTGCTGACCGGGCCTTCGAGGAGCAGCGTTCGGAGAAGGAGTAGCTCGTGCGGCCGCTTGGCATCGAGCGCCTCAAACGAGAGGAGGGTCAGGGCATGCTGCTCGCTCTCACTCAGTTGCGACTCGTCTTTAAGTAGGCGCTCGACGAGCAAGGGGTAGTTGCCGAGTCGCTTTGCCAGCAGCACCGGGTCGACGGATTCGAAACGCAGAAAATCATGCAGCGCGGGTACCCGCCCCAGGCGATTGCGCAGCGTCTCGAGCGCAGCCTTGAGGTTTTGCATGCTGTCGAGTTTTGTCTCGGTGATCGACTTGAGCACGCGCTGTTGAGAGAGTCGGTCGAACCGCACGCTTGAGAGTCCAGCGAGCACGCCTGCCTCTTCGGCGGCGATGAGGTTCTTGCGGATCGATTCCTTGTTCAGCGAGTCATCGCCGAAGAGGGCGATCGGGATCAGGTAGTTATTTGCGTAGTTTCCGATGAAGTCGATGACCACGACGTATTCTTTGTCGGCATGCTTGCGTAGCCCGCGGCCGAGCTGCTGCACGAAGACGATGGCCGACTGTGTTTGCCGCAGCATGACCACCTGGTTGACAGAGGGGATGTCGACGCCTTCATTGAAGATATCGACGGTCAAGATGTAGTCGATTTCGCCGGCCTCAAGACGCTGCACGGCTCGTTCGCGCTGCGCGATGCTGTCTTCACCGGTCAGCGCGACCGTGCGGAGCGGGCGGCCGCGGAGCGTCGAACGATTGAGCGCTGCGGCGAGCGCGTGGGCCTCGTCCTTTCGGCTGCAGAAGATGAGGCCGCGGGGCTGCACCCCCGCCTGCCCATAGGTGTCGAGGGCATTCAGCACGTGGTCGACGCGGATCCTCGATGACAGGCGCGCGAGATCGGTTGTGGCCGATGTGGTGTTTCCATCGTCGAACGCGACGTCTGCCACGCCGTAGTAGTGGAACGGGCTGAGCATGTCTTCTTCGAGCGCGCGGTTGAGCCTGATCTCGTAGGCAACGTTGTAGTCGAACATTTCGAAGACGCTCGCACCGTCGGTGCGCTCGGGGGTTGCGGTCATTCCAAGCAAGAACTTGGGAGCGAAGTGAGTGATCGTACGCGCGTAGCTGGCGGCGCCGGCCCGGTGCACTTCGTCGACGAGGATGTAGTCGAATGCATCGCGCTCAAGCATCTCGAGGGTGCCAGGCTGGGAGAGCGTCTGGATCGTCGCGAAGACGTACTTGCGGTCGTGCTGTTTGTGGGTGCCGGTCAACTTGCCGAAATCGCCAGCGGGCGCGCCAAGTACGCGGCGGAACTCGTCAATCGCCCGATCCAGAATCTGTTCGCGATGCACGATAAACAGCATGCGTTCGGGGCGCGCGGCGCGAACGTCGAGCGCAGAGAGGATCGTCTTGCCTGTGCCGGTAGCTGAGATCACCAGCACGCGAGACTTTCCGTCGCGACGCATCGCCTCGATCGCGATGAGGGCATCCTGCTGCATCTGATTCGCCACGAGCGGCGGGCGGGTATCGCTCGGGTCGCTGGTTGCGGGGTGTGGGCGCGCGGCGATTCGACGCGAGGGCACGCGTGGGGGCGCCGGCTTTTCGTAGAGCGTTTCGTACTCGTTGATCCACTCATCTGTGATGGGGATCGAATCGGCCCATTGGCTCTCGACGAGTCGTTCGAGTTGGCCCGAGAGGTCGCTGTCGCGTGATGCCGACACCCGGAGGTTCCACTCGTGGTTGCGAGCAAGCGCGCTCTCTGTGAGATTCGAGCTCCCGAGAATCGCTGTGACGCGGTCGGCATAGTCGAAGACATACCCCTTGGGGTGAAACGCAGCGTCGCGGTGCAGACGCGTTTCGATGCCGAACTGGTTGAGGTTTCGGAGTTCGGCGAATGCCTGTGGAGAGTTGAACCCGAGGTAGTCGGAGGTCACGATGCAACCGGTGCCGGTGAACTCGACGAGCTCCTGCTTGAGCAGTGCGATTGCGCGCGGTGAAACGAACGCCACCGACATGGTGAACCCATTGCACCGGCTGATCTCTTCGCGCAGTGTGCGAAGCATCGAGTCGCTGTCAGTGTTCAGGACGACGTGTGGGTTGTAGTGCCGTGGAGATCGAGCGTCGCGGTCGAGGTAGCCAAACCGCACGTCGAGGTCGAGGTCGAGCGAAAATTTCGCCGGCTCGAAGTCAACCGACATTGCGCGCGAAGTCGGCCTGAATGCGCTCCACGGCCGGGATGTCGGCGGGTGCCCAGTCGAGGTCGAGCAGTGCGTCAGGCGTCAACCAGCGAACCTCGGCGTGCTCGGTGAGCGTGGGGGTAGCGGCATCCACAAGTTCGCAATAAAACGTCGTGAGCGTGACGATTCCGAAGTCATATTCGTAGGTCGTCGTTTCAACCTGGTCGCCGGTCGTCACGTGGCACTCGAGCTCTTCGACGATCTCGCGTCGCAGCGCTTCGCGCGGGGTCTCGCCGGCCTCGATCTTGCCGCCGGGAAACTCCCACATGCCGCCCAGTGCGCCATTCGGGCCGCGCTGGGCACAGAGCACTTCGCCATCGCGCACGATGACGGCACCCACGACATTGATCTGCTTCTTCACGCAGCGCCCCTTCCGACGCCCCCAGCCTAGGGCGCGGGGCGCCCGCAGGCCGGAGATAGGCTCGAGGTGTGTCTGACGCAGGAGCCATCGCCATCGGGTATGCCATCACCGGCCTCGTTTTGGTGGGGGCTGGTGTTCTTTTTCTCTGGATGGCGCGGCGCAGCGAAGCGGGTCGCCTCCAGCGCAATCAGCTCGCTGGCGTGCGAACCGCGCTGACGCTCGCATCTGACGAAGCCTGGTATCCGGCGCAGCGGGCTGCCGCACCGCGGATTCGACTCGCCGGATGGGGCGCGATCGGCGGCGGTTGCGTTGCCGCGCTGGTGGGGGTTGCAGGGCTGGGGGCTGAGGCATCCGCTGGTCTTTTTCTTTTCACGGTGCTCGCCTCGGCGGCATGGTTGCTGTCGTGGACGATTGCGGCGGGCGTGACGGGCGAGCGCGCTGCGCGGGCGGCCGTCGATGCGCAACCCCGATAGCGGTCGCTAGCCCCAGACAGCGCGGGGTAACCACGGCAGCTGCTGAGCGATCAGCATCGCAAAGGTGAGGGCGCCACACGCGATTCCCACCCACCACCAGGGGCTGTGGCGCACGCGCACGCACAGCGCGGTGAAGAAGCCGACCGTCGCGGTCGCAATCGTGATGCCGTCGATCCAGAACGCCGGGATCGCGAACACGAGTGCGCCGACGAGGATCACCACGAAGGCGAGGAGGAGGCCGAGGAGCAGCGCGATGGGCCGGGTGTCGTTCGACGCGGGGTCGCTCGATGCTCTTGCGCCCGCTGGTGGGGGAGTCGTGGGCATATCGGTCTACCGCCCGGCCGCTTGGAGCGATCCGGAGACCTTGCCGGCCGGGTCGTAAATGACGCACTGCACGAGGCGGTCGCCGACCTCAGCCCAGCCCTGTTCGGTCGGCGTGAGCGGATACCAGTTGAGCGCTGATTCTTCCCACGGAAGGCCAACAAACTCGCGAAACGCTGGGCCGCACTGCTCGGTGGCGGCCGCATCAATTGCGTCGCGTCCCGGCCATTCTGCATCGGGCAGCGAAAACTCGGCGAAGACTTCCTCGTCATGAGGATCGCCGCACGGCACGACGGGCACCGCCTCGACCGTGTCGTTCTGCACCGCGTGCAGGCAATCGCCGACCTTGATGCTGAACACGTCCGCCTGGCCCGCGCTGGTGATCTCTTGGGTCTCGCTGTCGCGCTCGGGGTCGCCGCTGCTGTTTCCAAACACATTGATCGCCGCACAACCGGTCAGCGCGACAGCCAGGGCAAGCGCGGCGACAACTGTGGCGGTACCACTGCCTATCGAGCGAACACCCTTATTGATTGCCACTATGCGCGCGGTGCGTTGATCAGCTGGAGGTTCTGCTTCGTCTCTGAGACCGAGACCCAGCCGTCGCCGAAGTGGTAGGTCATGCCGTATCCGGCGTCGTCGATTCCGATCGCGTACGCCGGGTCTTCGGTGATGTAGGTGCCGTGATTGCCGTCCTCGCGCAACCAGCCCGCGGCGATGAGTTCGTCTTGCGCCGCGGTCGCTTCCTTCTCAGTGGTGGGCGACCAGCCGAAGATCGCGACGTTGTCGCTTGCGGGGCCGTTGTAGTCGCCCCACACGCAGTACGCGCCCCGCGGCAGCCGTGTTTCACCGATCATGAACTCGTGGCTCTTCACCGTCCACTGGGCCGTTGTGAACTGCTCGAGCGTGTGCTCCGAAACAATGTTTTCGCACGTGGCCTCGACGGGTGCGGGTTTCGCCGGCTTGCCTGGTTTGCCCGGTTTGCCCGACGGTGGGGTCGATGCACCGGCGTCCGGCGAGCTGCTCTGCGACGGCTCCGACTTGGAATCTTCGGTGCTGTTCGGAGCGCATGCGGCAAGGAGTGTTGCGAGGGTGACGATGGAGGCGGCGGCCGCAATTCGGGCAAGCGGTCGAGGGGTCATTTCATGGCTCCTGTTGGGGATGCAGGGGTGGGGAATGTGCTGCGTGGGGCCGCGGCACGCCCGCTCGTGGGGCGAGTTAGCGCGAGCCGATGGTCCCTGGGCGATCTTCGCCCAAGAAGTCGAGAAAATCCTGGTGAAGGATCCCGTTCGTCGCGAGGCTGGAGCGCCCCGAAAGCGTGTCAACGCCATCAAATGCCGTAAACATGCCGCCAGCTTCGCGCACGATCGGCACCGCGGCGGCGATGTCATACTCGGCAACGTCGAACTCAGCGACCATCTCGATCTGTCCTTCGGCGACCAGCATGTAGGGCCACACATCACCGAATGCGCGGTCGCGCCAGACGCGCCGCGTGAGCGCGATCAGCGCGGGCAACTGGCCGGCACCGTCCCACTGCTGCACGCTTTGAAAGCTGATCGTGGCGTCTTCAAGACGATCTACGGATGACGCAGCCAAGCGTCGGGCTGAGCCATCCACATTTCGCGCCCATGCGCCGGCGCCCGTTGATGCCCACCAGCGACCACCGATGGCCGGCGCGCTGACGACGCCCACGACGGGGACGCCGTCGATCGCGAGGGCGATCATTGTGCCCCACAGCGGCGTGCCGCGGAGGAAGCCGTGGGTGCCGTCGATGGGATCGATGATCCACTGGCGATTGGCCCCGGTGCCAGTGCCGGCCTCGCTGCCATACTCTTCGCCGAAGACGCCGTCGTTGGGGCGCTCTGCGGCGAGCAGTTCGCGAATCGCTCGTTCGACCGCGAGGTCGGCGTCGGTGACCCGGGTGCTGTCGGCCTTGGTTGTGACGCCGAGATCATCGGCCCGGAACCGGGGGAGCGACTGCGCATCGGCCGCGTCGGCGAGTCGCAGGGCGAGTTCAAGGTCGGCCGCGAGGAGCTCTGGGGTCACCTCGATTGTGGTGTTTATGTTGTTGATCGGGGTGTTTCCAGCGGTGCCCGAAGGCTCAGCTGCAGAGGAATTTGGGCGCACTCAAACAGCCTACTTGGCTCGATTGGCGCGCCACCGGTTATGACTGATAGAGTCATTTCTTGGTTCGGGGTACTTCTTCGGAGGGCCCAAAACTACGCACCTCTAGCTCAATAGGCAGAGCAACTGACTCTTAATCAGTGGGTTCTCGGTTCAAGTCCGAGGGGGTGCACGGAATAGCTCGACAGACTCTCGCCAGTCTGTCGGGCTTTTTCGCTTTCTAGGGTGGCCTGGGGGTTTCAGTGCTTTGGATGCCGGGGCTGAAGCGCGACCAGTGTTTTTCGTCGCGCGCTTGCCCTGCGTGTTTTCGCTCCCCAGTCGCGATATGTCGCTTTCGCGGCCACCGAGCGGCAATTTGTGACTGTTGAGCGGTGGGGTGTCGGCTGAGCGGTGGGGTGCGAGGATCGGGGGATGGTCAGCTCATTCACGGTCGTGACCCGCGCGCGAGTGCCGGTGGAGGAATTGTTCGATGCGTCGCTGTCGATCGATGCGCACGTGGCGTCCATGGCCGAGTCGGGCGAGCGCGCGATTGGCGGCGTCACCGGCGGGCTGATCGGACTCGGCGAGAGCGTGACGTGGCGCGCGCGGCATCTCGGGGTCTGGTTCACGATGACGTCGAAGATCACCGAGCTTGAGCGGCCGCATCGGTTCGTGGATGCGCAGACGCGTGGTCCCTTTCGATCGTTTCGGCACGAGCACGTGTTGACGCGCGACGGTGACGTGACAGTGATGGTTGACACGCTCACGATCGGATCGCCGGTGTTCGGGCGGCTCGCTGAACGCGTGGTGCTTGTGCCGTATCTGCGGCGGTTGATTCGGCAGCGAAACCAGCACCTGCTTGAGGCGCTGGGGGCGGCGCCCACGACCGAGCCGGGTGAAGTCGTGTGGCGGGTTGGTAGTTCTAGTCCTTATCGGCGCTCGGAAGCGACGGCGCTTCTGGGGGTTGGTGACGGCGTATGGGAGCGCGCGACGCACGACGTCTTGCGGTGGGCCGTGAAAACACGCAGTGGCTTCATCGTTGAGGATGCAGGAAAAGTGGTGCCGCGCACTGAACTGCAGGTGACGGCCAGGTTTGCCGGCGTGACCGTTCGGGAGCCTGTCGAGGTTGTGGACGTGGTCGAGACCGGGGCACGGGTCGGCTTTTCGTATCGCACGCGGCCGGGGCATCCGGTCTCTGGCGAAGAAGCCTTCATCGTGCACAGGCGTGGTGAAAGCGTATTTCTTACGGTGCGATCGCTGACCGCGCCGTCGACGGCGCAGCCATGGCGCGCGCTGTTTCCGTTGCTCCGCATCGTGCAGGTGTTTGCGCGGCGCCGGTATCTTCGCGCGTTGGGGTGAGGTCGCGGGCGGGGCCCCTTTCTTGTGGTCGAGTTGCTCATTCCTGCGGTCGAGTTCCTCATTCCCGCGGTCGAGTTATCCACAACTATAGCAAACTTGTTCGAATGTCTGCGGTTCATGAGATCATAAAGTATGTTCATTTTGAACGAGCTTCGCGACAGCATCGACGCCATCGCAGCGCGCATCGGCGACGTTGAGCCCGATGCGCTGGCCGCCGCGATGCGGGGGCTCGACGGTGAGGCGATGCTGCAGTTGATGGCCGAGGCATCTGTCCTCGCGAACCGAACCGAGCGGTTGCTCACGGTCGGCGCCGGCGTGATCGCCGAGCGTTCAACGCGCGAGCAGGGCTACGCGGGGCTCGCGGCGCAGCGTGGGCATCGCTCGCCGGTGTCGCTCGTGCAGTCCATTTTTGGGAGCACGCGGGCCGATGCAACACGCGCCGTGCGGTTGGGTGAGTCGTTGCTTGAGGGGGTGGATGCCTCGGCAGCCCGCCGTACCGAACTCGGTGCCGTGGGAGTCGAGGGTGAGGGCGCTGGCGCGCCTGGCGCGGTGGTCGGGGCGGCGGTGCCGTGGCACGAGCCGTTGTCGGCGGCGCGGCTGGACGGCCGGTTGACCGGGGCACAGCACGATGCGATCTTCCGTGGGTTGGGGCAGCCGCCGCTGCGGGACTTGTCGGGTGTTGGTGCTGGAGTCGGTGCCGGTGCGCGTGCTGCCGCGGGTGACGGGGCCGACGATGTGCCGGGGGAGGCTGCCAACGCGGCCATCGTTGAGGTCTGGCGGATTGCGGCCGAGCAACTTGTCGACGAAGCGCACGAGATGTCTGCCGAAGAATTGGCGCAGCGCGCCCGGCATGTGCGCGACACGCTCGACGCTGAGGGTGTGCAAGAGAGGTTCCGTCGCCGCTACGAGGCGCGCTCCTTCCGCACCTGGACAGACGCAGACGGCGGCCACCATGCCCGCATCGATTTCGATGACGAAATGGCCGCGTGGGTGCAACATGTGCGCGATGCGGCGCTTCGGCCGCGCAGGGGCGGGCCGCGCTTCAGTGATGCGAGCGAGAAAGCGGCCGCGAAGAACCTCGTTGACGACCCGCGTACCAATGACCAGCTCAGTTACGACCTCGTGATGGGCCTGTTCCGGGCCGGCGCCCTGGCGAACGCCGCCGATGTCTTCGGTGCGCGCCAACCCGGAGTGCGCATGATCGTCATCAAGGACTCAGTCGGCCCTCGTGACCCATTCGGCCGAATGCTCGCCACCGGGCATCTCGAAGACCGCGGCGACGCCCTGCCAGGAGAAGTGATCGACCGCGCGCTCTGCTCCGTCGGCCACCGCGACGTGACGATTGATCGCCTCGGAAACCCGCTCGACGTTGGGCGAGAGCAACGCCTCTACACGCCCGCGCAGCGCATTGCGCTCGCGATTCGAGACGGTGGGTGCATGTTTTCGGGATGCCGCGTCCCCGCCTCGTACTGCGAGGCCCATCACTGCGACCATTGGCACGAAAATCTCGGCCGCACCGACATCGACCGCGGAATCCTGCTGTGCCGCTATCACCACATGCTGCTCCATAACAACAAATGGCGGATCACCCGCGACGACGACGGGCCATTCATGCTGCACCCGCCGGGTAGCGACCAGGCGGTGCCACTCCGGTCGAAGTCGGCCGTGGCATGGGCGTGGGATCCGCCACCCCAAAGACCCGGTTGGCGGACTGCGAGCGAGGCCGGCGCGGCACCGCCGGGGTGATGGATGACCGTCGATGCGTGCCGGCCGGTGTGGGTGCACGCACGTGTCGGCAGCCTCGGTGGGGGCGCAAGGCGGGATGCGCGGTGCAAGTGCCCGCAGTGGGCTGTGCCGTGTTGTGCTGTGCGGACAGCAATGCGCCGTCTCGCCAACAACGAGAGGGCCCCGACCTCCATGAGGAGACCGGGGCCCTTTGGTAGCACAAGCGCGGCTACAACACCTTCAGAATGTCTTCCACACGATCCTTCGCGTCGCCGAAAAGCATCTGTGCGTTCTCGCGGAAGAACAGCGGGTTCTGCACGCCGGCGTATCCAGAAGCCATCGAGCGCTTGAACACGATGACGTTCTCGGCTTCCCAGACGCGCAGCACGGGCATGCCGGCGATCGGGCTCGACGGGTCTTCGGCAGCTGCCGGGTTGACCGTGTCGTTCGCACCGATCACGAGCACGACGCTCGTTGAGGCCAGGTCGTCGTTGATTTCGTCCATTTCGAGCACGATGTCGTACGGCACCTTGGCCTCGGCCAAGAGCACGTTCATGTGTCCGGGCAGGCGGCCGGCAACGGGGTGCACGCCGAAGCGCACCTCGACACCACGCTCGCGCAGGCGGCGAGCCAGATCGGCAACACCGTGCTGAGCCTGGGCGACAGCCATGCCGTAGCCGGGGGTGATCACGACGCTCGACGCGTTTGCGAGCATCTCGGCGACGGTCGCGGCATCCACCTCACGGTGTTCGCCCATCTCTTCTTCGTCGCCACTCTTGGGGGCTTCGATGCCGAAACCACCCGCGATCACCGAGAAGAAGGAGCGGTTCATGGCCTTGCACATGATGTAACTCAGGTAGGCACCCGACGAACCAACCAGCGCACCGGTGATGATGAGCAAGTCGTTGTTGAGGAGGAAACCTGCGGCAGCTGCGGCCCAGCCCGAGTAGCTGTTGAGCATCGAAACGACAACGGGCATGTCGCCGCCACCGATCGACGCAACCAGGTGCCAGCCGAGCGCGAGCGCGAGGGCGGTCACCAAGACGAGCAACCAGAGCGCGGGGGTGATGACGTACCAAACCGTGAGCGCGATAAACAGCACCAGCGCGCCGATGTTGAGGATGTTCTTGCCAGGAAGCACGAGCGGCTTCGACGACATGCGACCCGAAAGCTTCAGGAAGGCGACGATCGAACCGGTCAGTGTGACTCCACCGATGAACACGCCGATGAAGACCTCGGCGTGGTGAATGTCGACCAGTGCGGCAGGAACCGCGTCGTCGAATGCACCGTTCCAGCCAACGAGCACGGCGGCCGCGCCAACAAAGCTGTGGAGCAGGGCGATGAGCTCAGGCATCCCGGTCATCTCAACGACGCGTGCGCGCCACAGACCGATCGCGGCACCGATCACCATCGCACCGACCATGATGGCGAGACCGGTCATCACCTCGGGCGAATCGAAACCGCCCTCAACCACCATCATCCAGACGGTCGCGACGATTGCGAGCGCCATGCCGGCGATACCGAAGTTGACGCCCCCACGGGACGTTTCGTGCTTGGAGAGCCCTGCGAGGCTCAAGATAAACAGCAGGGCAGCGACAAGATATGCCGCTCCCGCGAGTGCTTCAGCGGTCACCGCTGGTCTCCCTTCGAGAACATGCGCAGCATTCGTCTGGTGACGGCGAACCCGCCGAAGATGTTGATGCTCGCCACCAGCACGGCGATACCGGCCAGAATCTGCACGACGAGGTTGCTTGAGCTGAGTTGCAGCATGGCGCCGACCACGATGATGCCGCTAATCGCGTTCGTCACGCTCATGAGCGGAGTGTGCAGCGCGTGAGCGACCTTGCCAATGACGTAGAAGCCGATGACGATCGACAGCGCGAGCACGGTGAAGTGCTGAGGAAGCGGCGCGGGCGCGATCGCGACGATGGCGATCAGTGCGGCTCCACCGAGCACACCGAGAGCGAGCTTCGTGCCCTTGCCCATTGCGCGCTTCGGTTCGGGGGCAACAACCTCCACGGCGGCCGCGACCGGAGCCGCAGAGACCTGCACGGGCGGTGGGGGCCACGTCTCGGCGCCATCGCGAACGATCGTGACCGAACGCTGCACGATGTCGTCGAAGTCGAGCACCATTTCGCCGTCTTTACCAGGCGTGAGGAGCTTCATCAGGTTGACGAGGTTGGTGCCGTAGAGCTGCGAAGCCTGCGTTGGTAGGCGTCCGGCGAGGTCGGTGTAACCGAGGATGATCACGCCGTTCTCGGTGACGATGCGCTCGCCAGCAACCGAACCTTCAACGTTGCCACCGCTCGAGGCAGCCATGTCGATGATGACGCTGCCCGACTTCATGCTCGCGACGTCTGCCGCGGTGAGGAGGCGGGGCGCTGCACGGCCGGGGATCTGCGCGGTGGTGATGACGATGTCGACGTCGGCAGCTTGCTCCGAGTAGATCTCGGCGGCGCGCGCGTCGTATGCCTCGCTGGTGGCCTTGGCGTAGCCGTCAGACGAGACCATCTGCTCTTCGACCTCAACGGCGAGGTAGCTGCCGCCGATCGACTTCACCTGGTCGGCAACCTCGGGGCGTGGGTCGGTGGCGCGCACGATTGCGCCCATGCTCGACGCGGCACCGATCGCGGCGAGGCCGGCAACACCCGCTCCGGCGACGAGCACCTTTGCGGGCGGCACCTTGCCGGCGGCGGTCACCTGGCCGGTGAAGAACCGGCCAAATTCATGTGCGGCTTCGACGACCGCGCGGTAGCCCGCGATGTTCGCCATCGAGCTCAACACGTCGAGCGACTGGGCGCGCGAGATGCGCGGCACTGCGTCCATCGCGAGCGCGGTGATGCCGCGGGTCGCGAGCGCGGCACGCAGCTCGGGGCGCAGCGCCGGGCTGAGAAGCCCAACGACGGTGGCGCCGTCGGCCAGGCGAGCAATCTCGGCGTCGGTGGGGGCATCCACTTTCAAGACAATCGGTGCGGCCCATGCCTCATCGCCTGAGACCAGCAGTGCGCCAGCCTCTGCGTATGCGGTGTCGGGGAACGCAGAACGCTCGCCCGCACCTCGCTCAACGACGACCTCATAGCCAAGGTCCTGAAGTTTTGCGGCGGTGGCCGGCGTGGCCGAGACCCGTGTTTCGCCCTCTTGTTCGGCAACTATGCCAATGCGCGTCATGCACAACTCCTTCATTCGCGCTCCCACCATCGGGAGGCGCGCGATGCGATCGGTTCGCACCAAATACCGAATCTATGGCGGGTGCGCGCGAATTCTGGGCAAGTTTCTTGAAATTGCGACGAAAGTTTTGCAGATATTTCGCTTTCAAGAAGCGACACCGGTGGATGCTTGCGGCCCGGCGTCGTGAGCGAGATGATTCGGTTGATCGGCAATGCGCCGAGGCTGGCCCGCAGGAGCGAGCGGCATCGTGCGATAAAGAACGCCATCATCCGCGAGGGTGCCGACGATCGGAGCACACCATGACCGACCAGGATCTTGGAGGGCGCCGCGCCCTTGTGACGGGCGGGGCGAGCGGAATCGGGCTGGCGTGTGTGCACGAACTTGCCGCGCGCGGCGCGCACGTGACGGTGGCGGATGTCGACGCGGAGCTTGCGCGCGCAGCGGCCAATGAGGTGGGCGGCACGGCGTGGGTCGTCGACCTGAACGAGACCCACGGGCTCGACTCGCTGACCCTCGACATCGACATTCTCATCAACAACGCGGGCGTGCAGAAGATCGCGTCGGTCGCGAGCTTCGACCCCGAACAGTGGCGGATGCTCCAGCGCGTGATGCTCGAAGCACCATTCCTCCTGATTCGGGCGGCCCTGCCGCGCATGTACGAGCGCAGGTGGGGCCGGATCGTCAACCTTTCGAGTGTGCACGGCCGAAAGGCGAGCCCCTACAAATCTGCTTACGTTGCCGCCAAGCACGGGCTCGAGGGGCTCTCGAAGGTCACCGCGCTGGAGGGCGCATCGCACGGGGTCACGAGCAACTGCGTGAGCCCCGGCTACGTGCGCACACCGTTCACCGAGAAACAGATCGCAGACCAAGCGGTGTTGCATGACATCGACGAGGACGAGGTTGTCGACCGCATCATGCTCGCCGACATGGCGATCAAACGACTCATTGATCCGGAAGACGTGGCCTCGCTCGTGGGCTGGTTGGTGAGCGACCACGCCCGCAGCGTGACTGGCGCTTCGTACACGATGGATGGCGGGTGGACGGCATGAGCGGTGGCATCGACAAAACCGTGCAGAGCGCCGGCGCTGCCGTCGCCGATATCGGTGACGGCGCGAGTATCGCCGTGGGCGGGTTCGGGCTCGCGGGCAATCCGATCGAACTCATCAACGCGCTGCTCGCACAGGGCACCGGCAACCTTTCGATCGTCTCCAACAACTGTGGCGTCGACGACTGGGGGCTCGGCGTGCTCTTGCACGCGCACCGCATCCGCAAAATGACGTCGTCGTATGTGGGCGAGAACCGAGAATTCGAACGCCAGTTTCTCTCCGGCCAGCTTGAGCTTGAGCTGACGCCGCAGGGCACGCTCGCCGAGAAGCTGCGGGCCGGCGGTTCGGGCATCGCCGCATTCTTCACGCAAACCGGTGTCGGCACGCAGGTCGCCGAAGGTGGGTTGCCGCGGCGCTACGACGGCAGCGGCGGCGTCGCGGTCGCCTCGCCGGCGAAAGAGGTTCGCGTGTTCGAGGTCGACGGCGTACCCCGCAGGTTCGTGCTCGAAGAGGCGATCACCACCGACTTCGCCCTCGTGCACGCGGCCCGCGGCGACCGCCACGGCAACCTGATCTTCAATAAGGCGGCGCGCAACTTTAATCCGATCGCCGCGATGGCGGGCCGCGTGTGTATCGCGCAGGTCGAAGAGCTCGTCGCGCCCGGTGCGCTCGACCCCGATCAGGTGCACCTGCCCGGCATCTATGTCCACCGGGTGATTGAGGTGGGTCGCGACATCGAGAAGCGCGTCGAACGACGAACGATATCGGATGCCGCAGCCAACCCGGGAGGCGAATAACCATGGCGCTCACCCGAAACGAGATGGCCGCCCGCGCGGCCCTCGAACTCGCTGACGGGTCGTATGTCAATCTCGGCATCGGCCTGCCAACGCTCGTGCCGAACTTCGTGCCGGCAGGACGGACCCTGGTGTTGCAGTCCGAAAACGGCATCCTCGGCGTCGGCCCGTACCCCGACGACGAACACGTCGACCCCGACCTCATCAACGCCGGCAAAGAGACCGTGACGTTGATGCCGGGCGCGGCATTCTTTGATTCTGCGCTGAGCTTCGGGATGATCCGCGGCGGCAAGGTCGACGCTGCGATTCTCGGTGCGATGCAGGTGTCGGCCGGGGGAGACCTTGCGAACTGGATGATCCCCGGAAAGATGGTGAAGGGCCCCGGCGGCGCGATGGACCTCGTGCACGGCGCCGCGCGCGTGATCGTGCTGATGGAACACGTCGCCCGCGAGGGCAGCGCGAAGATCGTGAACGAGTGCTCGCTCCCGCTGACCGGCCGCGGCGTCGTCGATCGCATCATCACCGACCTCGCCGTCATTGACGTCACCGCCGACGGGCTTGAACTCGTCGAAGTCGCCCCCGGGGTCACGTCCGACGAGGTGGTGGCGGCAACCGAGGCGCCGCTGCGGTTGGGCCCGCTGCTGCGAGTGGGTACGTCGCCGCGAGTGAGCCCCCAGATTCTGCCGTGACGGCCCCTACCCAAGAAATGATGGTGCACCGATGACCGAGAATGACGTCGTAATTGTCGCCGCCGCACGCACGCCGCAGGGCCGACTCAAGGGCCAACTCGCGGGCTTCGCCGCGACCGAGCTGGGCTCGATCGCGATTCGCGGCGCGCTCGACCGGGCAGGCATCTCGCCCGGCGTCGTCGATGCGGTCATCGTGGGCCAGGTGTTGCAGGCCGGCGCCGGCCAGAACCCTGCCCGGCAAGCGGCGATCGGCGCCGGCATCGGCTGGGATGTCCACGCCGTCGCCGTCAACAAGGTGTGCCTCTCTGGCCTCACGGCGATCATCGACGCGACTCGGATGCTCCGGCTCGGCGACGCGACCGTCGTCGTCGCCGCGGGCATGGAATCGATGACGCGCGCGCCCCACCTCCTCATGGGTTCGCGCTTCGGCTGGCAATATGGCACGGTTGCCGCGCTTGACTCGATGGCCTACGACGGCCTCACCGATGCGTATGACCACGAGAGCATGGGGGCATCCACCGAACGTTTTAATGAGCGGTTTGGGGTGAGTCGTCAGGCGCAGGATCGCGTCGCCGCGCTTTCGCACCAGCGGGCGCTCGCCGCTCAGGCTGCGGGAGTCTTCGACGCCGAGATCGTGCCGATCGAGGTTCCGCAGCGCAAGGGCGAGCCGCTTTGGGTCGATGCCGACGAGGGCATTCGACCCGGAACCACGATCGAAACGCTCGGCCGCCTGCCCGGCGCATTCGCCGAGGGCGGCACGTTGACCGCGGGCAACTCCTCACAAATTTCTGACGGCGCCTCGGCAGTCGTGCTCACCACGCGCTCACACGCCGACGAAAACGGCTGGCCCGTGCTCGCGGTCGTGGGCGCGGCGGGCCAGGTTGCAGGCCCCGACACGTCGTTGCACGCGCAGCCGGCACGAGCGATCGAGGCGGCGTTGCAACGAGCGGGTATGGATGCCGCAGCCCTCGACTTCATCGAAATCAACGAGGCATTCGGTGCCGTCGTCGCCTACTCGGCCGCCGAGCTGGGCATCTCCGAAGACCGCGTCAACCTGCACGGCGGCGGCATCGCGATCGGACATCCGATCGGGGCATCGGGCAATCGACTCGTCGTGCACGCCGTGCACGAGCTCTTGCGTCGCGGCACCGGCACGGCCGCGGTCGCGCTGTGCGGTGGTGGCGGTCAGGGCGAGGCGCTGATCCTTACGCGTTGAGGCGTCGCGGCACGACCGCCCGGCCACGGCGTCGCTGCTACCGGCGGACGGCGGAGTCGCTACCGTCGGACGGCGGAGTCGCTACCGTCGCGCAGCGGCGCCGCTACCGTCGGGCGGCGGCGCCGCTCCGGGCGAGCTTGCGCTGTTCCTTCTCGCTGAGCGGAGTGTCGTAGGGGAGTGGCTCACCGTGCCGGGCACGCCGCACGTCAACGATCGCCCCGATCGCCAGCGCGAGCGAGATGCCCCAGCTCAGCCAAGCGAGGGCGGTACGCCACGTGAAAGTCTCGTCGCGCAGGCTGCGCAGCAGCGTCATGCCGCTCGTGACCGCGCCGATGATCCCGGTGCCGAACAGATAGTTGCGCATGGGTGGCCTCCTCCTCCCTACGCTACCCGGTGTCGGTTCAGGCCGCGCCGAGATGCACACACTGTTAGCCTGGGGCGAACGCGATGGCGCATTCAGGAGGACACTCGTGACGACCTTTTTGCCGCCCGAGAGCGGCGCAGATCTCGTGGTCGTAGCAAACCGCCTTCCCGTCGACCGGGTACGAAACGGCGACAGCGAAGCGGATGCCGCGGGCACGAGCCCCGATCAATGGCGCCGATCACCGGGCGGTCTTGTCACCGCACTCGAGCCGGTGATGCAGGGCACACACGGCGCGTGGGTCGGTTGGGCTGGCCAACCCGATCTCGAGCTTGAACCATTCGATTTTGACGGCACTCGTCTGATCCCCGTCACGCTCAGCGCCGACGACGTCGAGCTCTATTACGAGGGCTTTTCGAACGACACGATCTGGCCGCTGTACCACGATGTGATTTCGCCCCCGCGGTTCAGTCGGCCGTGGTGGGAGGCCTACGTCAGGGTCAACCGGCGCTTCGCTGAGGCAGCGGCCGGGGCGGTGGCCGAGGGCGGCACGGTGTGGGTGCAGGACTACCAGCTGCAGCTGGTGCCGAAGCTGCTCCGCGAGCTGCGTCCAGACGTGACGATCGGCTACTTCCATCACATTCCGTTTCCGCCATATGGCCTCTATTCGCAGTTGCCCTGGCGCAAGCAGGTGCTGCGCGGACTGCTCGGCGCCGACGTCATCGGTTTTCAGCGCACTGCTGATGCGAGCAACTTTGCGATGGCCGTGCGGCGGCAGTTGCAACTTGAGACGCGGGCCAGCGGCATCCAAGTGCCCACAGCCGATGGCGGTACGCGCTTCGCCGTCGTGCAGGCATTTCCGATCGCCATCGACACCACTTCGTATGCGGAGCTTGTGCGTCGGCCCGAGATCATCGCCCGTGCCGCAGAGATTCGCGAGGGGCTCGGCAACCCGCGCCGCATCGTGCTTGGAGTTGACCGCCTCGACTACACCAAGGGAATTCGTCACCGGATCAAGGCGTATGGCGAACTCCTGACCGAGGGGCGCATCAAGGTCGAAGACGTGACGCTTGTGCAGGTGGCGAGCCCGAGCCGCGAGCGCGTTGCCGCGTACATGCAACTGCGCGATGAGATTGAGCTCAGCGTTGGCCGTATCAACGGCACGTTCGACAGCACCGGGCACTCTGCGATTCGGTATCTGCACCACTCGTATCCGCGTGAAGAGATGGCGGCGCTGTATCTGGCCGCAGACGTGATGCTCGTCACCGCGCTGCGTGACGGCATGAACCTCGTCGCGAAGGAGTACGTTGCGGCTCGGGTCGACAATCGGGGCGTGCTCGTGCTCAGTGAGTTTGCCGGGGCGTCCGACGAGTTGAAGACCGCGCTGCTCATCAACCCGCACGATATCGAGGGGCTGAAAGACACCATCGTGCGTGCGCTCGAGATGCCGACCGACGAGCAGGGCCGACGAATGCGCGCGATGCGACGCCGAGTCTTCAAGCACGACATTGCGGCGTGGTCAACGTCGTTCCTTGCCGCGCTTGAGCGCACCCGGCACCAGGCGCATGACCAGCACGGTGACGCCGACCCGGAAGCCGACACCCACTACGGAACCAAGGTCGACCACGGCACCAGCGCTGACTCGGAAGCCAACGCCGACCACGGCACAGCGGCACACACCAACCCGAACACACCCCACATCGCCGCCGGCCACGAGCCCGCGGCGGGCGCCACGCCCCTTCACGAAACGGAGCTCCAGCGATGACGAACGCACCACACAACGCGGCTGCACCACACAACGCAGCTGCACCACACAACGCAGCCGCACCCAACAACCCAGCCGCACGAGGCAACGCGGCAGACTCTGCACCCGACACCGCAGCGTTCCCGCCCGAGACGATCGCCGCGCTTGAGACGATCGCGCACACGCCGAAGCTGCTCGTGGCACTTGACTTCGACGGCACCCTGTCGCCGCTGCACGATGCGCCGATGGAGGCGCGTTCTACCCCCGAAGGTGTCGCCGCTGTCGCAGCCCTCGCGGCACTCCCCAACACGGTCGTCGCGTTCGTGTCTGGCCGCAGCATGAACGATCTGCGCATCATCGCCGAACATGCCGAGGACTCGCCGGTCTACCTTGCCGGCTCGCATGGCGCCGAGGTCCGTCCGCCCGAAGGGTTCGAACCGGCAGTCGGCGCCGAGATCACCTCTGCAGAAGCCGAGTCGGATGCCGCCGCCGAAGAGGCGCTTCGTGACGAGCTCTACGAGGCCGCGGTATCCCAGTTCTCTGCCGTGCCAGGCGCGTGGATCGAACCCAAACGATTCGGATTCGGCGTGCACGTGCGGCTTGCGAGCCCGGCCGACGGCGAAGCCGTGATGGCGGGCACCGACGCGCTGGTCGCCGAGCGCGCGCCACACTGGCGCCGCCGCACAGGAAAGAATATCGTCGAGTACGCGTTCCGGCACGAGGGCAAAGACACGGCACTCGCCGCGCTTCGCGAGCAAACGGGGGCGACAGCGGTGTTTTTCGCCGGCGATGACGTGACCGATGAGGATGCGCTGCGCACACTCGGCGCGGGCGATCTGGGTGTTCGTGTCGGCGGGGGAGAGTCGGTTGCGAAGGTGCACGTGAGCGATCCCGAAGCGCTGGCACAACTGCTTGATGTTTTGGTGCGGTTGCGCGCGACGAGTCAGTCGTAGACTCAGATCATGTCCCCGTATGAACCGTCAGGAACGGCGCCCGACATCAAGCCTCGGAGTCGTGTCATCACCGATGGAATCGAGGCCACCACATCGCGTGGCATGCTTCGCGGAGTTGGCATGGGTGACGACGATTGGGATAAACCGCAGATCGGCATCGCGAGCTCGTGGAACGAGATCACGCCGTGCAATCTTTCGCTCGACCGCCTCGCGCAGGGCGCAAAAGAGGGCGTGCATGCGGGCGGTGGCTACCCGCTGCAATTCGGCACCATCTCTGTCTCGGACGGCATCTCGATGGGCCACGAGGGAATGCACTTCTCGCTCGTTTCTCGTGAGGTCATCGCTGACTCGGTCGAGACCGTTGTCATGGCCGAGCGTCTCGACGGCACGGTCTTGCTCGCGGGGTGCGATAAGTCGATTCCCGGCATGATGATGGCCAGCGCGCGCCTCGATCTCTCGAGTGTGTTTCTCTACGGCGGCTCGATCGCACCGGGCTGGGTCAAGCTCAGCGACGGCACCGAGAAAGAGATCACGATCATCGACTCGTTCGAGGGCGTCGGCGCATGCCTCTCGGGCCACATGAGCGAAGCCGACCTCAAGCGCATCGAGTGCGCATTCGCCCCGGGCGAGGGCGCCTGCGGTGGCATGTACACCGCAAACACCATGGCCTCGATTGGCGAGGCGCTCGGACTCAGCCTCCCCGGCTCGGCCGCGCCGCCGTCGGCGGACCGACGTCGCGACTACTTCGCACATCGTTCTGGTGAAGCGGTGATCAACCTGCTTCGCCTCGGCATCACGACCCGCGACATCCTGACAAAAGAGGCATTCGAGAACGCGATCGCCCTGGCGATGGCGCTCGGCGGTTCGACAAACGTCGTGCTGCACCTGCTTGCCATCGCGCGGGAAGCGGAGGTCGACCTCGACCTGCACGACTTCAACCGCATCGGCGACAAGGTTCCGCACATCGCCGACATGAAACCGTTCGGCAAGTACGTGATGAACGACGTTGACCGCCACGGCGGGATCCCGGTCATCATGAAGGCCATGCTCGATGAAGGCTTGCTGCACGGCGACGTGCTCACGGTCACAGGCAAGACCCTCGCCGAGAACCTCGCCGAGCTCAACCCTGGCCCGCTCGATGGCGACGTCGTGCACACGTTTGATAACCCGATTCACGCCACTGGCGGCCTGACCGTGTTGCACGGTTCATTTGCCCCCGAGGGTGCAGTCGTGAAGACGGCGGGCTTCGACGCCGACATCTTCGAGGGGCCGGCACGTGTCTTCGAACGCGAGCGCGCCGCGATGGATGCGCTCGAAGCGGGTGAGATCAAAGCTGGCGACGTCGTGGTCATTCGTTACGAGGGCCCCAAGGGCGGTCCCGGAATGCGCGAGATGCTGGCGATCACGGCCGCGATTAAGGGTGCTGGGCTCGGAAAAGATGTATTACTCTTAACAGACGGTCGATTCTCAGGCGGCACAACCGGCCTGTGTATTGGCCACATAGCACCCGAGGCGGTGGACGGTGGTCCAGTCACCCTCGTGCGCGATGGTGATCTGATACGGGTCGATATCGCCGCTCGTGCTCTCGACTTACTCGTCGATGACGCTGAGCTGGCCACCCGCCGTGAAGGCTGGGAACCCCTTCCCCCGCGCTACACACGTGGCGTTCTCGCTAAATACTCGCGACTCGTGAGCTCTGCCGCTCACGGTGCAGTCACGGGCTAAATTGGCATCC
>JAKOTS010000077.1 GCA_029777095.1 Actinomycetes bacterium
CATTGTGAAGGGCTCAGCCAGTTCGCGGCATTACTCCACAACTTTGCGAACTGAGTGCAGCATTCCCGCATGACCCGCCCACAAAAATGCCCGATCAAGGCACCTCAACCGCTACACCTACCAACGACACGTCCGTTAACCCTCCCCGAGTTACACCAACCCACCCAGGGAACATAAGGAATTCATCGTTTCTGGAATGGCCATTTCACTAGCGGTGACTCTAGCGGTGACATTGGCTCGTTTCGCCGAGTCCAGAAACAACAACGCCCCGGAACTTCGTTGATTTCTCAACGTTGTTCCGGGGTATTTTGTCGGGCTGACAGGATTTGAACCTGCGACCCCCTGACCCCCAGTCAGGTGCGCTACCAAGCTGCGCCACAGCCCGTGACTTTCACCCATCTGAGCACGCTCATCGAGGCAACTCGTCTATCTTAGCTGGCTAGAACGCCGACTGCGAACCGAGCCCCACACCCCTCGATTTCGCGCCGACTCTGCACAAGCCGCTAGCTGTACTTCCCCGTGAGGTTGTGAACGCGGGCTGAAGGGATTTGGCCGTCGATGCCGGTGTGGGGCCTGTGGTGATTGTAGTGATGCAGCCAGGTCTCGTAGGCGGCGGTCCGTTCGGCTTCGTCGGCGTAGGGCTTCGCGTAGGCCCATTCGGCCGAGAGGGTGCGGTTGAATCGCTCCACCTTCCCGTTGGTCTGCGGCCGGTAGGGCTTGGTCCATTTGTGTTTCACGGTGTCGCCGAGCGCGTCGGCGAATGCGTGTGATCGGTAGCACGCGCCGTTGTCCGTCATCACGGCGGTGACGGTTACGCCGATGCCGGCGAAGAACGCGTTCGCGCGAGTCCAGAACCCAGCCGCGGTCTCCTTGCGTTCGTCGTCGAGGATCTCCGAGTACGCCACCCGTGAGTGATCGTCCACGGCATGGTGCAGGTAGCGGTAGCCGCGGGAGCCCGTCGCGCCGGCGCGCGCCGCTCGTCCTCGTGCGACGCCTGCAGCTCGGTCTTGTACGGACCCTCTCCCGTGAACACGCCAGCCGCCACCGTCCGGGATCCGGCCTTGCTTCTTGATGTCCACGTGCACCAGCTGACCCGGCGAAGCGACCTCATACCGTTTCGGCTTCGACTTACGCACCGGAAGCCCGGTGGCCTGATCGATGTTGGTCAGCTTCGGCATCCCGTACCTGGTCAGTACCCGTCCCACCGTCGAGCGATGCAACTGCAGGTGATACGCGATCCGATGCGGCCCCCACCGACGCGTGAACCGCAACGCGACGATGCGCCGCTCGGTCGTGCGCGGCAGCTGGTTCGGGGACGTCAGCGGCTTCGAGCTGCGGTCCGTCAGCGGCAGCCCGGCCCGACACCGATCCACCCACCGTTTCGCTGTCGCTGGCGAGCACTGAAACCGCTCCGCAGCACGGCGAAGCGACCATCCATCACGAGTTATCAACAGGGCAAGACGCCGGCGCCCCTCAGGAGTCAACGGAGCATTAGCGTGAGTCATGGAGACCTCCGGTTTAGAGATGCGAGTGTGGTAACCCACATCCTTGCCGGAGGTCTCCTCTATGTCACGTGTTCACAACCTCTCGGGGAAGTACAGCTAGCGTGAAGACGTGCTCTCGATCATCACCCGAACCGCGCGCCTGGCCGGTGCGCATTGGCCGGCCCTCGTGGCCTGGTTTCTCGCGGGATGGCTGGCACGCTACTTGCTGATCGAACTCGCGGCGGTGGTGGGGGCATCCACTCTTCTTGGCGGGTTGCTCATCATGCCGCTCGCGATTCTGGCTCGACTCATCAGTTTCGTGGCAATGTTTTTGGTGCTTCGCCCGGGCATGCCGCACCTGCAGCGCTTCGGCGATGGCACACCAGAAACACGGCGCAGCCGCACGCGCCGGCACCGGCGCGCCGAGTTTCAGAGCGCGGTGCTCGCGAGCATCCTGCCATTTTTCGCGTTCTACGCCGCGTGGGGATTCCTCCGCGACGACATGCAGCAATACTCCCGCGGCGCGATCGACAACTTCACCGCGAACAACTTTGGGACGGGCGCGAGCTTCGCAGACGTCGACCAACTCGGCTTCGACGCCCTCACGATCTCGATCATCGTGCTCGCGTTCGGCGGCCGCTGGGCCCTCGCCCGGTACGCGTCGCGCCTCCCCCGCTGGGCGGCCCTGATCGGCGTCTACCTCGAAGCCATTTGGGTCTTCATGAGCATCTACCTGATCTCGGGTGTGCTCGGCGCGATCGCCGGCTGGTTCGATTCGCGGCAGGCGATGGTCTGGCTCGACGATATGCGCGGCTGGCTCGCCGAGTTCGCCGCTCCGCTCGTGTGGGTGTGGGATGCCGCAGCCTGGGCCGTCGGAGAGGTCGGCGGACTGATCATCCTCCCCCTCGCATGGCTCACCATCGCGGGCGTGATCTATGGCCACGCGATCCCGGCGCGCACCGTCGCCGCCCCTGCACGCCTCACCGCCGCGCAGCAGCGCTACGAACGCTCGGTGCCCGCGTGGCTCCGCCGCCGCCTCGGCGACCTTGGCATGCAGTTCATCCGCCGCTTCCGCCCGGTATGGCGCGCAATCCTGACCATCTGGCACGCCGGCGCGATCCCCATGGGCATCTACATCCTCGCCTACACGATCGTCGTCGCCCTCCAGGGCTGGGTCACGTGGGGCATCATCGCCGCCGTCGGCCCGCACGACCTCCAAACGTTCTGGATGATCGTCGACGCCCTCATCGCCCTCGCCGTCATGCTCCTGATCGAACCCGTGCGCATCGCGCTGGTCTCGGCGGCCTACGATCACTCACTCGGCGCGACGATGAACGCCGCCGTTTCAGCACCCGAGGCGACAGACGAAGACACAGCGGATGCCGCTACCCCGCCGGCAACGCCAGTCGAAGATACTGCGGCAGCTGGTCAACAACCTCAATCACGAGGCTGAGGTCGCCGGTCTCTGCCGCTGAATCGGTGGGGATGATGAACGGCACCTCGAGTTGGTACGGGGCCACAGCATCGGGCGGGCAGTACGACTCAAACCCGTCGGTCGTCCGGTACCCGATCGATCGATACGCCGCACTGTTCCACTCGCGGTCGCCGTGCGCGCCGCCACGCCCAGAGAGCCGCACGCTGCACGTGGGGGCTGCCTCGCCGCCCGGGTCGGGCGTGACCTGCACGCGTACGAGCAGCATCGTCGTCCCGTCGGGAATCTGCGCAACATCCTCGGAGGTGCCGGCGAGCACGTTGACCAACTGCCAGGTCGCACCCGCGAACTGGGTTTCGGCCGCGACATCCACGCTGATCGGCTGCACGGGACGCGTGCCGAAGTAGTCGCTCCATTCCTTCCACGACGTGATGCCCACGGTCGCGACCAACAGCACGGCCGCGAGGCCGAGCGCGAGCGCATTGCGCCGCCACCAGCCAGGCGCACGTGTTTCGTTCTTCATCGCATCCCCCACTCGGCGTCGACGAGCTCTGCCTCGTCGAGCACAGGGGCCGCGGTGAGGTCGAGCGTGGTCACCAGCATCGAGTCCATGCGTGGGTCAGACGGGATCGCCAATTCGAGGCGGGCTACGGATGCCGCCGGGTCGGCCAGGATGTCACCAGGCAGTTCGAACACGAGCGACCCGCGCGTGGGCACCCCGATCGACAGCGCAACCGCGTTGAGCGCGAACCCCGACGGGCGCGTTGACGCCAAATAGGTGCGGTCGCCGACGATGAGCGCGGCACGCCCGATCAGCGCTGCCGTTTCGTTTGTGACGACGGCGGCGGTGGCATCCACAATCACCCACGTGCTGCCGGGTGTGCTTTGCCAACGGCTATCGAACACCGCGTCTGCGACCGTCACGCCGTGCACGGTCGCCGCGATGTTGCGGCCCTGCGCGTGCTCACCGATGGGTGCATGCACCGCGAACGGTTGTTCCCAGTCGTTCGCGCTCGGGGTCGTCGCCGCGACGAACCCGGTGGCAACCAGCAGGAGCGCAAGGCCCCCGGCCGAGAGGATCGCGGTGCGTGAGATGGTCATGGCGCCGCCTCTTCGCCCGCGCCCTGCGTCGTCAGCGATGCGCGGGCGGTAACCGGCAACGTCATGATCGCGGTGAGTGCGGGGTCGGTCCACCACTGGCCCGAGACCGTGACCGTGCCAGTGTAGAGCTTCTGGGTGAACAGCTCGACGGTGACCTCGTCGCCGGCGCCGAGGGCCTCGGCGGGAATGCTCCACACAAACGCGAGGGGCACGGGAACGCCCGGCTGCATCGTCGGAGAAGTTTCGGGGTCGTCGATGCGCGCAATTGTGAGCAGTTCGGCGGTGTCACGGTGGGTGTTCGCCGCCTGCAGCGCGATCACGTCGCCCACGCCCGACGAGAGCGTCGCGGCGAGTTGCGGCTTTGTCCACTCGTTGTCGACCGTGGCGATCACGGCGATGGCCCGCTCCCCCGGTGCGACGTCGACCGAGAGGTCGTCGAGGTGATCGAGGAGCACGACCTCGCGCACAGTGAGCGACAGCTGCGGCGAGGTGAACGTATCGCCAAGCTCGATGACCGCGGGCCCGGGCTTCTCGACATCGGCGAGCCCACCGAACGTCGCGGTCGCGATGAGAAAGACACCTGTCGCGCCCGTCACGAACCATTTGGTGGGCACCCGATCAGCCGCGATGCGCGCCCAACGCGCGGGCCTCGTGCGCGCGTTCGGCGCTGGAGGGGTGGCGGGTGCGGTCACGCCCCCAGCCTAGTGAATCGGCCGGACGGCACCGGCGCGGCGGCGCTCACTACCGGCCGTGCTACCGACCCAGCGACCGCACCGCGGCCTACGATGGGGCGGTGAGCACGCACACCACCCTCCGCACCGGCCGCGCCTGGCTCTGGGCGTTCGCGCCCTACGCCCTGATCGCGATTGTGCACGTGATCACGCTCGCCGCGGGCGCGACCGACATTTCGGGCCCGACGAAGATCGCGCTCATGCCCGCGCTGTTTCTCGGTGTCGCGATCGCGGTGCCGAAGCCGCGCGACGCCACCGTCGCACTCTTGCTCGCCGCGATCACGGCATCCTGGTTCGGCGACTCGGCGGGCGTGTTCTTCCCGGCACTGCCGACCGTGCCGATGATGATCGCGTTCTTCGCGATCGCGCACCTGCTCTACATCTGGTTGTTCCTGCGCCACCTCACCGTGCGCCCGCTCGCACGCTGGTCGCTCGTCTACATCGCGTGGTGGGCCCTGCTGCTCATTGTGCTCTGGCCGCACCTCGGCGGCCTGTCATTTGCCGTCGCGGCATATGGCATCGTGCTCGGCGGCACGGCCGCGGCATCCACTCGCGCGAATCGCGTCATCACATGGGGCGGCGTCTTGTTTCTCGCCTCAGACACCCTGCTCGCCTTCTTGCTCTTCACCCCGCAGTTCGCGCCGCCGCTCACCGACCCCGCCGTCATGCTCACCTACACGCTCGGGCAGGGACTCATCGCGGTCGGCGCCGTGCGCACGATCAGGGCGCGGCGCATCGCGGCGGCGGGCGCAGAGACATTCGCCGGAGCCGACACCGCTGCAGGCAACGCATGAGCGTCGACACAGTACGAGTGGATGCCTGGCTCTGGGCCGTGCGCGTCTACAAGACTCGTTCGGCCGCAACGAGCGCATGCCGTGCGGGGCATGTACGCGTGAACGGCGACCGGGCGAAGGCCGCCCAGTCGGTGCGGATCGGTGATCAGTTGCGCGTGCGCATCGCCGGATTCGACCGCATCCTCGTCGTGCGGCAGACAATTTCGAAGCGCGTCGGCGCCCCACTTGCCGCCGCGGCGATGGAAGACCTCACCCCACCACCGCCGTCGCCCGAAACGGTCGCGCTCGTGCCGCAACGCGACCGCGGCGCGGGTCGCCCGACCAAGCGCGAACGACGCGACATCGACAAGTTGCGGGGTCGCTCACAAGACGAGCAGTGGCCGGGCGACGATCTGCCCGACGAGCAGTAAGCCGCCGAGCCCTCCCCGAGCGGCCGTCGGCCCCGAGACCGTCGCGCTACGCGGACTCCCCCAGCGCGTCGACCTGCGCCCAGAGCCAGCCCGCACCCTGCACGGTCGCGCCCAGCGCGCCCACGCGGTCGGCGAGTTCACGGTCTGATGTGACAACCGTGACGTCGGCCGCCGCGCGTCCCGCCGCGATCTGGCGCGACACCTCGGCAACGAGCTCGCCGTCACCAT
>JAKOTS010000128.1 GCA_029777095.1 Actinomycetes bacterium
CCCCACGTGATCGATGCCGCGAACTGCACCGGCTGGCCGGTCAGCTCCGACACCGTGAGCGCGGTGCATGCGAGCCCGCCATACGAGTACGTCGTGTTGATCATCTGCCCCGACATCGCCGAGTGCACGCGGCCGTTCTCGTCGGTGCACGAGGGGATGCGCACAATCATGTCGCGCGGAAAACTGATCACCGTGACGCGGCGCGGCTCTTCCGAGATGTGCAGCAGCATGGTGACGTCGTTGAGTTCACCACCGGCATCCGGCCCGGTACAGCGCGGCCCAAAATACTCGGCGTACTCGGGCTCGCACTTGTCGGTGCCGGTGAGCAGCAGGTTGACCCCGCCCTCGATCTCACCGATATTTGGCGGCAGCGGGGCGTCCTGCGGTATCTCGACCGCGTCTTCGGCGAAGGTCCGGGTCAGGTCCCACGCGGCGAATCCGGCAACGCTGACCCCGCTCACCAACACGACGGCGAGCGCCACGGCGACGACGCGCAAGATTTGGGCGAGCGGATGCGGCGACTTCAACTTCGCGTGTCGTGCGACCGTGTGTCGGCGACGCCGCGATGGTGGTGTCTTGTCGCTCACTCGGGTCCTTTCGGGCGGGCCACAAACGCGGCGGCGCGCAAAGAAATGCCGTCGACGAACGACAGTGTTTCAGCGGAGGGTGTGGGATTCGAACCCACGGGACATCTCTGCCCACTGGTTTTCAAGACCAGGTCCATCGGCCGCTCGGACAACCCTCCCAGTACGCCGAGTGTATCCAATACGACGCGACGCGACGCGCACGCCCGGCGGCGAATCGCGAGAAAACACCGTGATTGCGCGAAAAAGAACGTCTTGTTTGCGCGAGTCCGGGCGCGAGCCAGAGCGCGAGCCAGCGCCCGACGTTAGGCGTTCGCAACCAGGTCGCGCAAGACGCGCGCGGCCCCGCCTTCGTGCACGGTGCCCGTGATGTGGGTTGCGGCATCCAGCACCTCTTGCGGTCCCTGCCCCATCGCGAACGCGCGCCCGCCTGCTTCGCGCGCCCATGCAAACATTTCGAGGTCGTTGCGTCCGTCGCCGATGACGAGCACGTCGGCCGGGGCGAAGCCCAGCCACTCGCGCACCTGCTCGAGCGCCGTGCCCTTATTGACACCGTGCGGCGCAATATCGAGCCAGGCGGTCCACCCCACGGCGTACGACACCTGGTTGAGGCCGATGCTCTCGACCAGCCGCAAGAAGTCGTCGTTGTCGTGCTTCGGCGAAACCACGACAACGCGGCTCACGGGCACCTCGAGCATGACCTCGAAGGGCACCTGCTTGGCGCGACCCAGCTCCCATTCGGGAATGTCTTCGGTATACAACCGCGCGCCGTCTGGTTGCTCGACCATGTAGCGCGCCTCTGGCAGGTGCTCGCGCAGGAGGGTGAGCACGCCCGCCGGCTCGAACGTTTCGACCTTGAACGGCGCGTAGCCCGTGGCATCCGACTCATCACGTCGCAAAATCACGGCGCCGTTCGAGGCAACCACGTATTCGGGCGCGAGGCCAAGCTCGCGCATGATGCGCTGCACGGTGTTCCAGCTGCGACCGGTCGCGATCATGAGGGTATGGCCCGCCGCCTCGGCGTCGCGGATCGCCTCGAGGATGCCCTCGCTGAGCGATTCGTCCTGAAGCAACAGGGTGCCGTCAATGTCGAGGGCAACAAGGACGGGGCGGGTGGACACCTGCACATCGCTCATTTCGCGGGCTCCAGCACTTCGAGCCCACCGAGGTAGGGACGAAGCGCTTCAGGAACCAGCACCGACCCGTCGGCGCGCTGATGCGTTTCGAGGAGCGCAACGATCCAGCGGGTGGTCGCGAGGGTGCCGTTCAGCGTCGCGACGGGCGCGGTCTTGCCACCCTCCGGCCGGTACCGCACGTCGAGGCGCCGCGCCTGATAGGTCGTGCAGTTGCTGGTGCTGGTGAGCTCGCGGTACGCACCCTGCGTCGGCACCCACGCCTCAATGTCGTACTTGCGGGCCGCGCTCGAGCCGAGATCGCCGGCGGCGGTGTCGATCACGCGGTAGCTCAGGCCGAGGCTCTGCAGCATGTCTTCTTGCATCGCAACGAGGCGCAGGTGCTCGGCCTCGGCGTCTTCGGGCGTCGTGTAGACGAACATCTCGAGCTTGTTGAACTGGTGCACTCGGATGATTCCGCGGGTGTCTTTGCCATACGAACCGGCCTCGCGGCGGTAGCAGGTCGACCATCCGGCGTAGCGCATCGCGCCCCGGTCGAAGTCGAGGATTTCGTCCATGTGGTACCCGGCCATGGGCACCTCGCTCGTCCCGACCAGGAAGAGGTCGTCTTCGGGCAGGTGGTCGACCTCGGCGGCGTGCTCGCCGAGAAAGCCGGTGCCGCGCATCACTTCGGGGCGCACAAGCGTCGGCGGAATCAGCGGCACGAAGTCCTGCTGCAGCGCGCGGTCGAGCGCCATATTCATCAGCGCGAGCTCAAGGCGGGCACCGATGCCGCGCAAGAAATAGAACCGCGAACCCGACACCTTGGTACCGCGTTCCATGTCGATCGCCCCGAGAAGCTCGCCGAGCGCCAGGTGATCGCGCGGCTCGAAGTCGAACGTGGGCGCCTGCCCGACGTGACGGAGCTCGACAAAGTCTTTCTCGCCGCCCGGGGGCACGCCGTCAATAATGATGTTCTGGATGCGCCCCATCGCCTCTGCCGCCACCTCTTCGGCGGCGGTGACGGCGTGCTGGGCGGCCTTCACCTGTTCGGCGAGGCTCTTGGCCTGCGCCACCAACGCGGCCTTCTCGTCTTTCGGCGCCTGTGCAACCTGTTTGCCGAAGGCGTTCTGTTCGGCGCGCAGGGCTTCAAACGCCGTGATCGCGGCGCGGCGATCGGCATCCGCCGACAAAGCGGCATCGACGGTCTCGGGCGACGCACCTCGTGCGGCCTGTGAGCGCTTGACGAGGTCTGGATTTTCGCGGAGCAAGGCAGGATCGATCACACACTGAGTCTAGAGTCGAGCCATGACCATCGCGCGCGCGGATCCCGCAAAAACAGCGGCGTTGATCTACAACCCCATCAAGGTCGACCCAGAAAAACTGCGTGCCCTCGTGGAGCGCGTGTCGGCAGAAGAGGGCTGGGCTGCTCCCATGTTCTTCGAAACGACGGTCGATGACCTGGGACAACACGTCACAACGCAGGCGTTGGATGCCGGTGCTGCGGCCGTGCTCGTCGCGGGTGGCGATGGCACCGTTCGGGCCGTCGCCCACTCGATGACCGCCACGGGCGTGCCCCTGAGCATCGTGCCAAGCGGCACGGGCAATCTGCTCGCCCGCAACCTGCACCTGCCGCTCGACGACCCCGAAACAATGGTGCGCGCCGCGTTCGTAGGTGACACGCATCCAGTCGATGTCGGGTTCGCGAGCCTCACCCGCGCAGATAACAGCCAGGAAGAGCATGCATTCGTCGTGATGGCGGGCATCGGTTTGGATGCCGCGATGATCGCGAATACGAACAGCAAGCTCAAGAAGACGATGGGCTGGGTGGCATACATCGACGGCGCCGCCCGTTCGTTGCCAACCGCTCAGCCATTCCGGGTG
>JAKOTS010000129.1 GCA_029777095.1 Actinomycetes bacterium
GCTTCGCCGGTTGTGGCGCTGCTCGCTTCGGTCGTCGCAGTGACCTCGGCGCCAGTCGTTGACGTGGTGACCTCGATGTCGCCGGTGCTCGCGTCGCCGGTGCTCGTGTCCACGTCAGTCGTGACGAACTCGGGGGATTGCGGGCAGGCGCCGAGGGCAAGGAGCAAGAGGCAAATCATGGCCTTGTGAATGTCGCGTCTCTACGGGGACAATACCAGGATGCGGACGGCCGCCGCAGCGAACAGCGCCCATTGCAGACCCCAGATAAAGCGCGCCGAAATGGGGGGCGGCTTTCCCCGCGCGGTGTCCCCATCAGCCCTCACGATGCGAATGGCGGCGGCGGATGCTGCGCGCCTCGATGCGTGCACCGGGTCGACCTCGATGTCGTACTGCGGAGCCGAGTGCACACGCGGCGAGCGCGGCGCCAGGAACAGACCCGAGTGGCCCGAGTCATCGGCCATGAAGATCATCGACATCGTCCGACTCCTCCCCTCGGCGCGCTCGCTCAATCCCTGGACCCCTCGGGAGTTGCCTCGGTTCGCCGCCTGCCTGTTGTGCTGCTGACGCGATGGCATTCTGACGCTGAACGTATCCCATAGCCGGGCCGTATGCGACAAGCATCAGGGCTAGCGTCTGGGCTATGTCTGCAAGTTTCGCAGCAACGGTGGCCCCGAGCGGCTCGCCGAGCAGCTTGTGGATTGCCGCGGTGGCGCCCGCAATTGCAAACACCACGAAGGGGAGCGCGAGCAGATAGATGGACGGCGCGTCATCCATGCGCCTGCGCTGGCGCTTGACTGGCGGCGATGGCGACGGGGGCGGAGGCACACGCAGAGGGTACGGTTTGCATCCGTTACCCTCGGCGCATGTCCGGTCCATCCTCGTCCATCGCGCGCCCGTTCCTCGGTGCGTTCCTCGGCGCCGTTGCTGGCGTGGTCCTGTCGGTCGTCGTGATGCTTGCAGCCAAGTGTCCGCCCGTCCCGGCGCCCGCGTCGACTGTCGCCCCGTCCGCTCCGGTCATCGTCCCCGCGCCCGTGCCCGTTCCGGCCGCCCCGTCGCCCGTCGCCGATCCCGTCGCACCGGCGCCCGCGGTCGTCGCACCCGTCGCCGAGGTGCGGTCCCTGTGAGCGACCGGTCGCCGCATGTCATCGACCTGCGTTCCGAGCCGAACATCCTCGCGCCGGGGAAGTGGACCGCACTCGAGCGGCGCGACCCGGCGACGATGCGCGGCGTGGTCATCCACTCGTGGGCCTCGCCGGTCGGCACCACGGCGGCGCAACGCCAGGCCCACGGCAGCCAGCGCATGGCCCTCGCGCACCGGGCACGCGAGGCAGGCTACGGCATCAGCGCCGGGGTTGACGAGCGCGGCGTGCCGCTCGTGGTCCTCACACATCCTGTCGAGCGCTACACGT
>JAKOTS010000130.1 GCA_029777095.1 Actinomycetes bacterium
GCTTCGCCGGTTGTGGCGCTGCTCGCTTCGGTCGTCGCAGTGACCTCGGCGCCAGTCGTTGACGTGGTGACCTCGATGTCGCCGGTGCTCGCGTCGCCGGTGCTCGTGTCCACGTCAGTCGTGACGAACTCGGGGGATTGCGGGCAGGCGCCGAGGGCAAGGAGCAAGAGGCAAATCATGGCCTTGTGAATGTCGCGTCTCATGGTCGGCGTGGTATCGCACAACTCGCGCCGCCTCGCACAATTTTTCAGCCTAGCATATCACCCTACGGGGACAATACCAGGATGCGGACGGCCGCCGCTGCGAACAGCGCCCATTGCAGACCCCAGATAAAGCGCGCCGAAATGGGGGGCGGCTTTCCCCGCGCGGTGTCCCCATCAGCCCTCACGATGCGAATGGCGGCGGCGGATGCTGCGCGCCTCGAAGCATGCACCGGGTCGACTTCGATGTCGTACTGCGGCGCCGAGTGCACACGCGGCGAGCGCGGCGCCAGGAACAGACCCGAGTGGCCCGAGTCATCGGCCATGAAGATCATCGACATCGTCCGACTCCTCCCCTCGGCGTGCTCGCTCAATCCCTGGACCCCTCGGGAGTTGCCTCGGTTCGCCGCCTGCCTGTTGTGCTGCTGACGCGATGGCATTCTGACGCTGAACGTATCCCATAGCCGGGCCGTATGCGACAAGCATGAGGGCTAGCGTTTGGGCTATGTCTGCAAGTTTCGCCGCGACCGTGGCGCCGAGCGGTTCGCCGAGGAGCTTGTGGATTGCCGCGGTGATGCCCGCAATTGCAAACACCACGAATGGCAGCGCGAGCAGGTAGATGGATGGCGCGTCGTCCATGCGCCTGCGCGGGCGCTTGACTGGCGGCGATGGCGACGGGGGCGGCGGCACACGCAGAGGGTACGGTTTGCATCCGTTACCCTCGGCGCATGTCCGGTCCTTCCTCGTCCATCGCCCGCCCGTTCCTCGGTGCGTTCCTCGGCGCCGTTGCTGGCGTGGTCCTGTCGGTCGTCGTGATGCTTGCGGCCAAGTGCCCGCCCGTCCCGGCGCCCGCGTCGACTGTCGCCCCGTCCGCCCCGGTCATCGTCCCCGCGCCCGCGCCGACCCCCTCGCCCGCTCCGGCCGTCGTCGTGCCTGTCGCACTGGCGCCCGCGGTCGTCGCACCCATCGCCGAGGTCCGGTCCCTGTGAGTCGCTCGCCGCACGTCATCGACCTCCGCACCGAGCCGAACATCCTCGCGCCGGGGAAGTGGACCGCGCTGGAGTCCCGCAACCCGGCGACGATGCGCGGCGTGGTCATCCACTCGTGGGCCTCGCCGGTCGGCACCACGGCGGCGCAACGCCAGGCCCACGGCAGCCAGCGCATGGCCCTCGCGCACCGGGCACGCGAGGCAGGCTACGGCATCAGCGCCGGGGTTGACGAGCGCGGCGTGCCGCTCGTGGTCCTCACACATCCTGTCGAGCGCTACACGT
>JAKOTS010000006.1 GCA_029777095.1 Actinomycetes bacterium
TCTCAGCACCGTGGTGCCCTCGATTGCAGGCCCGAAGCGCCCCCAGGACCGCATCATCCTCACGGAGGCCAAGGAGCAGTTCGGCCGCGACCTGGTCAACTACGCAGACGTCTCGCACGATCTCGTTGACCTCGAGATCGCTGAGTCGTTCCCGGCTTCGGACCCGCCCGCCAACACGCCCGAGAGCGAGCACAGCCACCAGCACGTGCACCGCAGCCACGCACCCGCGCGCGGCTCAAAGCCGACCGACGTCGAGCTCGCCGATGGCGAGAAGTTCACGCTCGACCACGGCGCGGTCACCATCGCGGCGATCACGTCGTGCACGAACACCTCGAACCCCTCGGTAATGCTCGCGGCTGGCCTGCTTGCCCGCAACGCTGTCGCCAAGGGCCTCAAGGCCAAGCCGTGGGTCAAGACCACGCTCGCGCCCGGCTCGAAGGTCGTTACCGACTACTACGAGAAGGCCGGCCTCACGGACGACCTCGAAGCACTCGGTTTCTACACCGTCGGCTACGGCTGCACCACCTGCATCGGCAACTCGGGTCCGCTCATCACCGAGGTGTCGGCAGCGATCAACGAGAACGACCTCGCGGTCACCGCTGTGCTCTCGGGCAACCGCAACTTCGAGGGTCGCATCAGCCCCGACGTGAAGATGAACTACCTCGCGAGCCCGCCGCTCGTGATCGCGTACTCGATCGCCGGTTCGATGAACTTCGACTTCGAGACCGACGCGCTCGGTCAGGACACCGACGGCAAGGACGTGTTCCTGCGCGACATCTGGCCCACAAGCGCAGAGGTGCAGGCCACGATCGACACGTCGATCAACAAGGGCATGTTCGACACGCAGTACGCAAGCGTGTTCGAGGGCGACGAGCGTTGGAAGACGCTTCCGACCCCGACCGGCGCAACCTTTGAGTGGGACGAGAAGTCGACCTACGTCCGGAAGCCCCCGTACTTCGAGGGCATGACGATGGAGCTGACCCCGGTCACCGACATCGCTGGCGCCCGCGTGCTGGCAACCCTGGGTGACTCGGTCACGACCGACCACATCAGCCCCGCCGGCAACATCCAGGCCGCAAGCCCGGCTGGCCAGTACCTCAACGAGCACGGCATCGAGCGCAAGGACTACAACTCCTACGGCTCGCGTCGTGGCAACCACGAGGTCATGATTCGTGGCACCTTCGCGAACATCCGCCTGCGCAACCAGCTCCTCGACAACGTCGAGGGTGGTTACACTCGCGACTTCACGCAGGCCGAAGCCCCGCAGTCGTTCATCTACGACGCGAGCCAGAACTACCAGGCAGCTGGTACGCCCCTCGTCATCTTCGGTGGCAAGGAGTACGGTTCGGGTTCGTCGCGTGACTGGGCAGCAAAGGGCACCAGCCTGCTGGGCGTCAAGGCCGTCATCACCGAGAGCTTCGAGCGTATTCACCGCTCGAACCTCATCGGCATGGGCGTCGTGCCGCTGCAGTTCCCGGCCGGCCAGAGCTGGGCATCGCTCGGTCTCGACGGCACCGAGGCGGTTTCGATCGCGGGTCTCGAGCAGCTGAACGAGGGCGTCACCCCCAAGACGGTGCGCGTGACCGCAACCCCGACCGAGCACTCGGCGGCGGGCAAGGCAACGGTTGAGTTCGACGCAATCGTTCGTATCGACACCCCTGGTGAGGCTGACTACTACCGCAATGGTGGCATCCTCCAGTACGTGCTGCGTTCGCTGGTCTAACCACCGCGATCCACCATCACATGTGGCCCCGCCTGCGCGCACTGCGCCGGCGGGGCCACATGCGTTATCCGGGCGGGCCCGGCACTGCGCGTACGCGCGGCTAAGATTGAAACTTGATTGGAAGGGGATCGGATGACGATTCTTTCGTCGATTTCGGGTCCGCGTGACCTCGACGATCTCAGCGTGTTGCAGCTGAAGCAGCTCGCGGAAGAGATCCGGGCGTTTCTCGTTGAGAACGTTGCAC
This sequence comes from Actinomycetes bacterium, assembly GCA_029777095.1. GTDB lineage: Bacteria > Actinomycetota > Actinomycetes > Actinomycetales > Microbacteriaceae > Microbacterium. Next base: position 1,968 of record JAKOTS010000006.1, read on the forward strand.
GCACCGGCGGGCACCTCGGCCCCAACCTCGGTGTGGTCGAGCTGACGCTCGCAATGCACCGCGTCTTCTCGTCGCCAGACGACCCGTTCGTGTTCGATACCGGCCACCAGTCGTACGTGCACAAGCTGCTCACTGGTCGCCAAGACTTTTCTGGGCTTCGCTCGCGCGGCGGCCTCGCCGGGTACCCTCAGCGCTCCGAGAGCGCGCACGACGTCGTCGAATCGTCGCACGCATCGAGCTCACTGAGCTGGGCAGACGGCATTTCGCGCGCATTCATGCAGACGGGCCGTGCCGACCGGCATGTCGTCGCTGTCGTGGGCGACGGCGCCCTCACGGGCGGCATGACGTGGGAAGCCCTCAACAACATTTCGGATGACAACGAGCGCAACCTCGTCATCATCGTCAACGACAACGGGCGCTCTTATGCCCCGACCATCGGTGGCATGGCCCGCTATCTCAACCGGGCGCGCACAGCGCCGAGCTACCGCGCGATGTACCGCACGAGCGGGCGCGCGTTCGGGCGTTTCGGTGCGGCCGGGCGGGCCATGTATCGCGGCCTGCGCGGTGGCACTCATGGTTTTCTCTCGCGCCTGACAAACAACGTCGCGCTTTACTCCAACCTCGACATCAAGTACTTGGGTCCGGTCGATGGCCACGATCTCGAGGCGATGATCGAGACGCTGAAGCTCGCGAAGAGCTATGGCGCACCCGTGATCGTGCACGCGATCACCGAAAAAGGCCGCGGGTACCAGCCCGCGCTCGACGACCTCGAAGACCAGTTCCACGCGGTTGGCAAGATCAACCCAGACACCGGCGTCGCGATGTCGAACAGCACAGCACTCAGCTGGACCGACATCTTCGCCGATGAGCTTGTGCGTGTGGGCGAGCGGCGAAACGATGTGATCGCCATCACGGCGGCGATGCTTCGCCCCACGGGCCTCGCACGGTTTGCCGAGCGCTTTCCTGACCGTGTGTACGACGTCGGCATCGCCGAGCAGCACGCCGTGACGGCCGCCGCGGGCATGGCGTTCGGCGGTCTGCATCCTGTCGTCGCGATGTACGCGACGTTTATGAATCGCGCGTTCGATCAGGTGCTGATGGATGTCGGTTTGCATGGCGCAGGCGTCACGTTCGTGCTTGACCGCGCTGGCGTCACCGGCCCAGACGGCCCGAGTCACCACGGCATCTGGGATCTCGCGATGTTGCAGATCGTTCCCCGAATTCGAATTGGTGTGCCGCGCGATGCAGCGCGCCTGGTCGAGCTGCTCGACGAGGCCGTCGACGTGGGAGACGCACCCACCGTGGTGCGATTCCCGAAGGGTGAGGTCGGTGCAGACATTTCGGCGATCGAGCGTTTTGAAGACGGCGTCGAGGTGCTCTCGCGCGGCGGTGCTCCAGACGTGCTGATCCTGCCAATCGGGCCCATGGCATCCATGGCGCTTGAAGTTGCCGAGCGCCTCCGAGCCGAGGGTATCGGTGTCACTGTGGTCGACCCGCGCTGGGCGATTCCGGTGCAGCCGAGCGTGGTTCGCCTGGCCGCCGAGCACCGCATCGTGATCACGATCGAAGACGGCATCCGTGTCGGCGGGGTGGGCACGCGCGTGCGGCAGGTCTTGCGCGACGCCGGTGTTGACACCGCGGTCGACGAGCTCGGCGTGCCAGATGAGTTCATCCAGCATGCGACCCGCGAGCAGATCCTGATCGACGCCGGCCTCACGGTCGACAAGATCACTGAAGACATCATCGAGCAGGTGCGCGGCACCAGAATTCCGATCGCGCGTCCTGCGAGCGCGTAGGTTCGTCGACGTTTACAGCGCAGTGAGCCGCCTGGCTAGCGCGAGGCAATCCCCACGATCTTCGGCGAGTGGAATGTCGCGCCGAAGACACGCTCGGATGCGCCCTCACGGTCGAGGTAGGGCGATGCGCCACCGTCGATGAACGGCCACGCGGCGCCAAGGATCAGGCAGAGGTCGATGTCTTCGACCTCGGGCACGACGCCCTCATCGAGCATGAGCTTGATCTCCTGGGCGAGTCCGTCTTGCACTCGGCGCAAGATCTCGGCCTCGGTGAGCGGGCTCTTGCCCACCTCGAGCACCTTCTGTGCCTGCTTCGTCCAGCCGGTGACCTTGCCAGACTTGTCTTTCTCGACCACATCGGACAGCTCGGCCAGCCGGTGAAAGTTCGCCGACGAGAAGAACCGCTCGGGGAACTTCTCCGCCATCGTGTCTTGTACGTGTGCGGCGACCTTCCACCCGACGAGGTCGATGAGCTGGAACGGCGTCATCGGCAGGCCGATTGGCGCATACGCCTTCTCGACGGTCAGCAACGGGGTGCCCACATCGATCGCGTGTGCCGCCTCGCCCATGACCTTCGCGAGGAGCCGGTTGACGACGAAGCCAGGGGCATCCGCCGTCAGCACCGCGTTCTTGCCGAGTGCCTTCGCGACAATGAATGCGGTCGACAGCGCCGCTTCGCTGCTGTGCGGCGTTTTGACGATCTCGATCAGCGGCATCACCGCGACGGGGTTGAAGAAGTGGAAGCCAACGAGCCGCTCCGGATGCCGCAGCTTTGAACCGATCTCTGCGACCGACAGCGACGAGGTATTCGTGGCCATGATCGCGTCTTCGGCAATGATGGGTTCGATGTCGGCGAAGACCTGCTGCTTGACGCCGACCTCTTCGAAGACCGCCTCGATCACGAAGTCGCAGTCTGCAAACTCGCTCTTGTCGGTCGTGCCGTGTACGAGGGCGCGGAGCCTGTTCGCCGAGTCGCCGTCGAGGCGCCCCTTCTGTTCGAGCTTGGTGATCTCCGCACGAATGTATGCGAGCCCCTTGTCGATGCGCGCCTGGTCGAGGTCGGTCAGGATCACCGGTACCTGCAGCCGGCGCAAGAACAGCAGGGCGAACTGGCTAGCCATCAGGCCGGCACCAATGATGCCCACCTTGGTGACGCGCTTCGCGAGCTTCTTGTCGGGCGCGCCGACGGGCCGCTTCGCGCGCTTCTGCACGAGATCGAATGCATACATGGATGCCGCAAACTGGTCGCCGACCACAAGGTCGGCAAGCGCCTCATCTTCACGTGCGAAGCCCTCGGCGGGGATCCCGCTGCGGGCGGCCTCAAGCAGGCTGAGCGCGACATACGGAGACTTTGGCACCGTTCCGATGCGGTTCTCCAGCATGTTGCGGGCCATCTTGATCGCGATGGGCCACTTCGTGAGGCGCTCGATTTTGCCCGGCTCCTGCTTGCGGTTCACCTTGGTCGTGCCGGCAAGCACGGCGTCGGCCCAGCGGAGCGAATCCTCGAGATAGTTGGCCGCGGGGAAGATCGCATCGACAACGCCGAGCTTAAATGCCTGCTGCGGGCGGAGCGTCCGGTTCTGTTGCAGCGGGTTCGAGATGATCACCTCGAGCGCATTCTCGATGCCGATCAGGTTGGGCAGCAGGAATGCGCCGCCCCAGCCGGGGATCAGCCCGAGGAACACCTCGGGGAGTGCGATCGCGGCGGCTGAGGCATCCACTGTTCGATAGCTCGAATGCAGGGCGATCTCGAGGCCGCCGCCGAGGGCGAGTCCGTTGACGAACGCGAATGACGGAACGCCGAGGGTGCTGAGTTTGCCCAGGACGAAGTGCCCCTGTTGCGCGACGAGCTTCGCGACCTCGCGGGATGGAACGCGCGAGACGTCGGAGAGGTCGGCACCGGCGGCCAGGATGTATTGCTTGCCCGTCACGCCGACGGCCTGGATCTCGCCCGCTGCGGCGCGTTGCGCGAGCTCGTCGAGCGTTGCGCCGAGTTCGGTGAGCGTTGCTGGCCCGAAGGTGTTGGGGCGCGTGTGGTCGCGGCCGTTGTCGAGCGTGATGAGCGCGAGCGTTTTTCCGCTGGCGAGCGTGACGTCGCGCACGAGCGAATGGGTGACCACCTCGTCGTCGCTGAGTGCGGCGAGCGGGCTGAAGTCGATGGCGTCGTAGTTGGTCATTGCGCTTCCTACTTCTTTCCGTCGTAGTGCGGGTTCTCCCAGATGACTGAGCCGCCCTGGCCGAGCCCCACACACATGGCCGTGAGGCCGTAGCGAACGTCGGGCCGCTCGGCGAACTGGGCCGCGAGCTGAATCATGAGGCGCACGCCGGAGGCTGCGAGCGGGTGGCCGACGGCGATGGCGCCGCCCCACTGGTTGACGCGGGGGTCGTCGTCGGCGATGTTGAAGTGGTCGAGGAGCGAGAGCACCTGCACGGCAAACGCCTCGTTGAGTTCGAACAAGCCGATGTCGGTGATGCTCAGGCCGGCCTTGCGGAGGGTCTTCTCGGTCGAGGGCACGGGGCCGAGGCCCATGACCTCCGGTTCGACGCCCGCAAACGCGAACGAAACCATGCGCATCTTGGGCTTGAGGCCAAACTCGCGGGCCGCGGCGCCACCGGCGAGCAGGCTGATGGTTGCGCCGTCGGTCAGCGGTGAGGCGGTGCCGGCGGTGACCCGGCCGTGCGCGCGGAATGGCGTGCGCAGCTGGGCGAGGCCCTCCATCGTGGTCTCGGGGCGACGGCCCTCGTCTTCGCTTGCGATGCCCCAGGCGCCGCTCGCGTCTTTCACCGCCACGGGGACGAGGTCGGGCTGGATCTTGCCGGCGTCATAGGCGGCCTGCGCCTTTTGCTGGCTGAGCATGCCGAACCGGTCGGCTCGCTCCTTCGTTAGTTCGGGAAAGCGGTCATGCAGGCGCTCGGCGGTGACGCCCATGTCGAGCGCATCGGGGCTCACGAGCTTTTCGGTGAGAAAGCGCGGGTTGGGGTCGGCACCGGCGCCGAGGGGGTGTCGGCCCATGTGCTCGACACCGCCGGCGAGCGCGATGTCGTACGCACCAAAGCCGATGCCGCTGCCGATCGTGGTGACGCTCGTCATGGCGCCCGCGCACATGCGGTCGATCGCGAATCCCGGCACGCTCTGTGGCAGACCGGCAAGAATCGCGGCCGTGCGGCCGAGCGTGAGGCCCTGGTCGCCCTGCTGCGTCGTCGCGGCGATCGCCACGTCGTCGATGCGGTCCTTGGGTACGTTCGGGTTGCGCTCAAGCGTGGCGATGATCGCTTTCACGACCAGGTCGTCTGCGCGGGTGTTCCAATACATGCCTTTTTCGCCGGCACGCCCAAAGGGTGTGCGCATGCCGTCAACGAAAAAGACGTCCGAGATCTCGGCCACGTCGCCTCCAAAAGTAGGGTTGCCGTCAGCCTACGACTGCGGCGAAGCGAGGTGGGGTTGCTTGGGGCGAACCTACGAGGCGTCTTCCTCTGTCTCTGCCGGTGCTTGGAGGCTGGCAACAAAGGCATCGGCGATCGGCTGTGAGGTTGCGTCAATTTGCCAGGGTCGGGCACCGAGGGTGGCAAGTGCTTCGCCGATGGATGCCGCATCCACCGTCGCGGGTGGCGCCCATGATGTTCTGCGCAGCAGTTCGGGGCTCAGGAGGTTTTCGGTGGGCATCGCCATCGCGGTCGCGGTTGCCTCGATGACGGGTTTTGCCGCCTTCAGTCGCGCATCGGCTGCCGGGTTGCGATCGACCCATGCGCGCGGCGGTGGGAGTGCGTCGCTTGATACGCGCTCGGGTGGGAGGTCGGTGCTCGCGCGGCCGGCCTGAATCGCCGACCACCAGCGGGGGAGCTGGCTGCGGCTTGCGCGGCCCGTGAACTCCTTGATGCCGGCCAGGGCCTGGCGCGATTCTGGTTCGGCGCGCACGGCGGCGATGATCGAGCGGTCGGGCAGGAGTCGGCCCGGCGCGGTGTCTTCGAACTGCGCGAACGATTCGCGTGCCTGCCACAGCGCGCGTGCCACGGCGAGGTTCTTACGGCCGCGCACGCTGTGCAGCCCGCTGAGGCGACGCCACGGGTCTTCGCGTGGGGGTTTGGGCTCGCGCAGTCGCACTGCCTCGAACTCTTGGTATGCGATCTCGGTCTTGCCCTGCGCTTCGAGCTCGGCCACGAGGATGTCGCGCACGTCGACAAGATGGTCGACATCGAGCGCCGCGTACTCGAGCCACGCATCGGGGAGGGGCCGGGTCGACCAGTCGGCCGCGGAGTGCGCCTTTGCGAGGGTGATGCCGAGTGTGTCTTCGACGACGGCGCCGAGGCCGACGCGCTCTTTGCCGAGGAGGCGTGAGGCCAGCTCGGTGTCAAAAATGAGCGGGGGATACAGGCCGAGCTCGTGGAGCGACGGCAGGTCTTGGCTTGCCGCGTGGAGCACCCACTCTTCGTCGCCGATCGCGGCCTGGAGCGCGCTGAAATCGCCCACCGCCGGCGGGTCAAACAGGTGGAGGCCACCATCGCGGCGATAGACCTGGATGAGATACGCCCGCTGCGAGTAGCGAAAACCCGAGGCGCGCTCGACGTCGACCGCAACGGGGCCGTCGCCGGCGGCGAGCTGTTCGCACGCGCGCTCGGCGCTCTGCAGGTCGGCAATTACTTCGAACTCAGCCATGATGTTGTTCTCGCTTCGCGCCGAAGACGGCGACATTTTCGGAACCGGGCGGGAGGCCGCCCAGCATGCACAGGAGCTCGGCCCATGCCTCGACGTGGTGCGAAAGTTTGCCAGGACCCGGCGTCCACGAGGCCCGCAGCTCAATCTGCGCGCCGTCGCCGTCGGCGGCGAGCTCTCCGAATCCCGTCGACAGACTCTTCGTCGCAGTGCCCGAGGCCGAGTGGTAGTCGGCCTTTCGTGTGTCGAGCGCGTCGGTGAGCCAAGACCAGGCGACGTCCGCCAGGAGCGGGTCGTTGCCGATCTCCGTTTCGAGCGGTGCCTGTGCGAAGCACACGATCCGAAACGGACCGCCCCACGCATCGGGTACCGAAGGGTCGTGGAGCAAAATAAACCTTCCGTTGCCATAGGCGGAATCTTCACCGGGCGCATCAGGACGGATGTCGGCGGCGAGGGCAATCGCTTCGGGGGCGATGCCGGTCGGGGCCGAAATCTCGCGAACATAGAGGTCGGAGCGCAACCGCGTGCCTCGCACGGCGTCGGCCGCGCGCTGGAACACAGAGGAGCCGAAGCCTGACCCGGGGGTGCCTGTCACGACCACAGACTAGAATGGGTGATCAATGAATGAGCAGAGGCACGCCGGACGAGCGCGGGGCAGGACGGCAACATTTGGCCGATCGCTCCGGCTGGCCGTTGTCGTGCTCACCGTTGCGCTTGCGGGCGTTGCGATGGCCGCCAGCGCGGTCTCATTGCGCATGGCCCGCCGGGTTGTCGCGCCCGCGCCGCGCGAGCGCGACACGCGCATCGTCGATCTCGACACCGCTGCCCAAACAATCACGCTCAGCCGGACGCCCGATACTCGGCTCCCGGGCCGTTACGGCCTCGCGACCGAGGGCACGCAGGCATACGTCAAGCTCGGCACCGTGCTCGCCGAAACCGACACCACTGTCACGCGGAAGCTGCTGACCCAGATCGACGACTCCTCGCAGCTCGAAGCCGAGGCGACGTTCAGCGGTTGGTATTTCGACCGCCCCGAGCAGCTCCACATTCCTTTCACCTCCGAGCTGATCGGCTCGCCGCTCGGGCCGTGCCCGGCGTGGTTGTTTCCCGCTCCGGAGGCCGAGGCATCCACGTCTCATACCTGGGTGATTCAGGTGCACGGCCGCGGCACCACGCGCGCCGAGACCCTGCGCGCAGTGCCGGTGTTTCATGGGCTGGGCATGACGACGCTGGTCGTCTCGTATCGCAACGACGGCGAGGCGCCGCGCTCGCGTGCGGGCACCTATGGCCTCGGCGGTACGGAATGGCGCGACGTCGATGCTGCGGTGAGTTTTGCGCGGCGGCACGGCGCGAAGCGCGTCGTCTTGATGGGCTGGTCGATGGGCGGGGCGATCGTCTTGCAGCTGTCGCTGAACTCGGTGCACAGCGGGGTGATCGCCGGCATCGTGCTTGATTCGCCGGTGACCGACTGGCGGATCGTGCTCGAGTACCAGGCGAAGCTGCTGCACCTGCCGACGCCCGTGTCGGAGCTCGCGCTCGGTGCGCTGCAATCCGATTTTTCGGGCATCTTCGCCGGCACCGACGCGCCTATTTCTTTCGATGAGTTGGATGCCACATCTCGGGCGAACGAGTTGCACCACCCGATTCTCATCTTGCACAGCGACGACGACGGCTTCGTGCCGTCGGCCGGTTCGCACCGGCTCGCCGCCGAACGTCCCGACCTCGTGACGCTCGAGAGCTTCTCGGTCGCGCGGCACACCAAGCTTTGGAACTATGACGAGCGCCGCTGGGCGCAGGCGATCACGTCGTGGCTGGCGTCGCAGGGGCTGCTCGCCGAACCCGCAGTCGCAGATAGCTGAATCCCGCGTCGTCGACGAGCATGCCGGCGACCTCGGTGTCGGGGCGCGCGCCGGCTGACACCGCGAACAGCGCCGATTCGCCGACCTCGATCGTCGGGGCGACGGTGAGGCAGAACTCGTCGATGACACCCGCGGCGACAAACTGCGCCGTGAGGGTTGGGCCGCCTTCGCAGACCACGCGGCGGTGTCCACGGGCGGCGAGCGCCTCGATGATTGCGGCGGGTGGGAGCGTGTCGCCTCGTTGGGCGTCAGCGGTGGGGCCGGCCGGGATCGCGATGATCTCGGCCGTGATACCGTCGGCGAGCTGTACCCCGTTGCGGTGCGCGGGGGAGCCCTCGGGGCACAGGATGAGGACGCGGGCCTGGGCGCGTTTGGCGCTCGCGCTGCCGCTGCTGCCACTGCCACTGCCGTCACCGCCACTGCCGTTGCCGTCGTCCGCGACCCGCGGCACGAAACGGTGCCCGCCAAGGTCTCCGGAGGCGGTCACGACCGCGAGCAGCGCCGTGGCCGGGAGCACGTAGCCCTCGGCCCGCACGGTTTGCGCGCCGACCAGCACGATATCGGCGTCGTCACGGATCGCGCGCAGCAGGGTGCGGTCGACGGGGCTCGTGATCGAGTCGCTCGTGCCGTCACCGCCGGCGGCAGCACCGTTCAAGCTCGTGATCATGTTGAGGCGCACGTACGCCTCGTCGCGCCGCGCGTATCGTGCGGCGATGAAGGCGGATGCCTCGGCCGACGGCACCTCGATCGTGTCGAACGTGCTCGGCACGATCTCTAAGAGCGTCGTCACCGGCCGGACTTCTCGCGAACCTGACGCTTCGCCCGCAGCAGCATGCCCGTCATGCCCGAGATGCGCAGCGGCGAGACGGCCCGGGTGAGGCCGATGCTCCGAGGAAAGTCGTCGGGGATAGCGAGCACCTCATCGACCGTGAGGCCGCTGATGCCCTGCGCCAGGATGCTCGCGAACCCGCGGGTGGTGGGTGCCTCGCGCGGCGCGGTTGCGTGCATGTGCACGAGACCCTCGTTGTCGATGTCGATCACGATGTAGACGGGGGACTGGCACTCAACCACGCGCTCGGTCAGCTCGGGGTGCCCCTCGTAGCGCGCCGGGACGGCTGGGAGCTCGTTTGCGAACTCGAGCAGCAGTTGCAACCGAATCGGCTCATCGAGTTCAAGAAACTCGTCGCGAATCTCGGTCAGGACGGGGGGAAGAGTGGGTTCAGACATCTCTGCCATTCTTCCACGGACGTCTTGGCCCCGGCCCCGTGACGATCGCCGATAATGAGGGTATGGAACTGACTGGTGAATATGGTCCAAGCACGTCTGACTGGGCCCGCAAGCAAGCAGAACTGATCGAGAGCTCGGGCGGCGACGAGGGCACCGAACTCCACGGCATGCCGGTGATCGTGCTGACGAACAAGGGGGCGAAGAGCGGTCTCCTCCGCAAAACGGCCCTGATGCGGGTCGAACACGATGGTGAGTACGCCGTTGTTGCGTCGCTCGGCGGTGCGCCGAAGCATCCCGTCTGGTATTTCAACCTCAAGGCGAACCCGCTCGTTGAGCTGCAGGATGGCGCTGAGAAGCACGCATATCTCGCCCGCGAAGTTGAGGGCGACGAGCGTGCTGAGTGGTGGGAGCGGGCGGTTGCCGCGTTCCCGAACTACGCGGAGTATCAGCAGAAGACTGACCGGCTGATCCCGGTGTTCGTGCTGACCCGCGCCAAGAGCGAATAGCGAAGCGCGATAGCGCCGCAGCGCGAACGACGAAGCCTCCGTGCCGCCATTGCTGGCAGTACGGAGGCTTCGGTGTTTCGAGGCCTAGCGGGTAGGAACCGCGCCCGCCTCGGTGCCCGTGACGATCGGCACTCGGACGGCGCTGCCCCACTCGGTCCATGAACCGTCGTAGTTGCGCACCGTGGTGAAGCCGAGCAGGTACTTCAGTACGAACCAGGTGTGGCTCGAGCGTTCGCCGATGCGGCAGTAAGCAATCACGTCGTCGCCCTCGCTGAGGCCGGCGCCGTCGAAATAGATTTCGCGCAGCTCGGAGAGGGGGCGGAAGGTGCCGTCTTCGGCGGCCGCGCGTGCCCACGGGACGCTCTGTGCCGACGGGATGTGGCCGCCGCGCAACGCGCCCTCTTCGGGGTAGGCGGGCATGTGGGTGCGCTCACCGGTGTATTCCTCGGCCGAGCGCACGTCGATGAGGGGCTTGCCGAAGTGCGCGAGCACGTCGTCCTTGTAGGCGCGGATCGCGTCGTCGTGTCGCTCGACGACGGGGTAGTCGCTGTCACGGTGGGGTGCGGCATCCGTCGTCATTGGCCGCCCGTCGGCGATCCACTTGTCGCGGCCGCCGTCGAGGAGGCGCACGTCTTCGTGGCCGAACAGCGTGAAGACCCAGAGCGCGTAGGCGGCCCACCAGTTGCTCTTGTCGCCATAGATCACGACGGTGTCGTCGCGAGAGATGCCCTTGCGGCGCATGAGCGCGGCGAACTCTTCGCCCTGCACATAGTCGCGCACGACCGGGTCGTTGAGCTCGGTGTGCCAGTCGATCTTGACGGCGCCCGGAATGTGGTCGATCTCGTAGAGAAGGACGTCTTCGTCGCTCTCGACGACAACGAGCCCGGGTTCGCCGAGGTGTGCCTGCAGCCAGTCAGCGCTCACAAGCCGTCCGGGCTCGGCGTAGTCTGCGAACTTGGCTGACGTGGTGTCGAACTCGACGGTCACTGTGACCTCCTGAATGGGCCGTGGCACGCGAAACATTGCCCGGTGCCGCGGAGGTTGATGACGAGAAGGGCGATAAGATTGTCTCGTCGCTGCAAGCCTACGGCGGTCGACGGCGGTCCGCGCCCGGGCGGCAAGACTTCGACACAGGGACTCCCATGACTACGAGCACGGCCGCACCCGGCCTCGTCCATCTGATCGAGCGCAACCCGGAGGTCTCTGGGGCCGAGATGGTTGCGTCGCTCACCCCGCCGCCGCAGTTTCATAACGCGACGTTCGACACGTATCGCGCCGACGCGGCGTATCCCTCGCAGCAGGAATCCAAAGACCAGCTGATGCAGTTCTCGGGGCTCGCTCCGAGCGGTGGTGCCGAGAAATCGGGCAAGCGTCCGGGGCTCTTCTCGCGCAAGCCCAAGGTTCGTGAACTGCCGCCCGGGGTCTACCTCGACGGTGGTTTTGGGGTCGGCAAGACCCACCTCCTGGCCTCGATCTACCACGCCTTCCCGGGGCGTCGGAAGTACTTCGGTTCGTTTATCGAGTACACCGCGCTTGTGGGCGCCCTCGGCTACCAGCAGACCGTGGAGCTCTTCCGCGGCTCGCAGCTGCTGTGCATCGATGAGTTCGAGCTCGATGATCCGGGCGACACGATGGTGATGACGCGCCTGCTGGGCGAACTTGTTGCTTCGGGCACGCGGTTGGCCGCGACATCCAACACCCCACCGAATGCGCTCGGCGAGGGTCGCTTCGCCGCCCAAGACTTCCTGCGCGAGATTCACGCGATGTCGGCGAATTTCGAGACGATTCGCATCGACGGCACTGACTACCGCCAGCGTGCGCTCGACGGGCACGCGCGAGTGGTCACCGACGCCGATTACGGCGATTTGATGACGGATGCCGCAACCGACCGCGTCGTCTCGAGTGATGACTTCTCGGCCCTCGTTGAGCGGCTCGCGAAGGTGCACCCCTCGCGGTACATTCGCCTGATCGACGGGGTCGACCTCACTGGCATTCGCGAGGTGCACCAGCTGACCGACCAGTCTGCAGCCCTGCGGTTCGTTGCGTTCGTTGACCGTGTCTACGATGCCCAGATCCCCGTTGTGGCGACCGGATTGCCGCTTGACCAGGTGTTCTCTCCCGAAATGCTTGCCGGTGGCTACCGCAAGAAGTATCTGCGCGCGATCTCG
>JAKOTS010000021.1 GCA_029777095.1 Actinomycetes bacterium
CGATCTGATCCGGCGAGGCGAACAGATACCAGGCCGTCGTGCTCGCCGCATCCAACCGTGGCTCGGCAATCGGCGTCAGAGCCCGGATGTAATCCGGCACGAGATCGGCCGATTTCGCCGGGGCCAGGTTCGGCGCGATCATCTGGAAGGCCGCCAATTGCAGCGCCACCGGCACCACCAGATAGCGCGGCTGCACGTTCAGCACGGTGATGCCATCGAGTCCCTTCTGTTTGGCCATCGCAGCCATGGCCGCGCCCAGGCCCGTCAGGGCCAGCGCGCTGCCTGCGCCCGTGTTGAGATTCGCGTGGTTCGCATGAAACAGCGCCACGCCGTCACCCATCGCCGGGTTCGAGGTGATGATGCCCCACACCGTATCGCTTTCCAGTGTCGCCGCCGCCACGCCGAAACCGGCGGGGATGCGCGTGAAGGCGCTCAGATCGTCGTTGATGATCGTCTGGCGGGTGATCGAGACGATGCGGCCATAGGTGGCGAGCTTGTAGGTCTCCTTCGATTCGGCGATCGAGCCGTGGGTGAACTCGCCCTTCTCGTTGACCTTCATCAAGCTCGGCGCTTCGCCCAACTGCACGGCGTTGATGTTCTTGAAGTCCACGGCCGAGCGCCGGCGCGAGAACGGCAGGAAGGTGCGCGGGTAGGCTTCATAGGCCTGCCGCAAGGTCTTGTTGGCTACGTCGGCAAGGATCGACGGGAAGTCGGAGGTCGACAGGGCGAGTTTGGCGATCTCGTGGCGCGGCAGCCGCTTGGTGCGCGTGCCGGCGGTTTCGAGGCACTCCTTCGCCAGATCGAGCAGCGTCTGCCCGGCCCAGTCGCGCCCGAGATCGTCCTTCAGGGGGAAGACCGCTGGATCGTAACGGTGCAACAGCGCCGCCATGATCCCGGCGCGGCGGGTCTCGGTCTGATCGCGCGTGACCACCGCAGCCGCGCTGCGGATCGTCGGCTCCTCGCCCCGCGTGGCCGCATCATCGAGTGCCACTTTGCGGAACTCTTCAATCGAAGTGCCCGCTTCGACATGCTGAGCGACGAGCCGCGCATCGACGTTCAGCGTGCGCCCGACCTTCTCGATTTCCCGGATGCGCGTGCGTTCGGCCAGTGCGGCGGCCTGGCGCTCGGCATCGAGGTTGATCTTCAGTTCGTCCCGGGCCTCTTCGCCCGTGGCGGTAACGATGGCTTCATCCATCTTCTGCTCCTGTGGGCCAGTTGCCCGTTCAAACTTGAATCCCGCGCCCGGATCGGCGCCGATGGGTACGAGCGATACTTCCTCGGGTTCCCAATCGGTCACCAGAACCTGGCGCATCGCCACTCCCTGCGGCGTCACATCCTCGACCGCGTGAATCGCCACACCCATCGAGGCGTTGCGCAGGATGCCGTCCTGAACGTCCTGCCACACCGGGTCGACGTCGGCGCGCTTCGAAAACCGAACCGTGGCTTTGCCCAGGCCGTTCTCGACCCAGGCGCGCACGATCACGCCGATCACATCGCCGACGGTGAAGTCGCGATGAGAATTCAATAGCGGCGCCGAGCCGCTCGCCAGGCGCCCCATGCGGATCGCGCCCGGCTCCATCGAGAAGCGCATCTCGAAGGGGCCACGCGCGTCGTAGCGCCGCACCGATGCACCCGTGTACCAGGTCAGCGTCGCGGTGCGTTCGTCGCGGTCGGCTGGAGCCAGCGCCTCAAACTGGGCTTCCAGCCGTTCTCTCGTTGGGGTCATGTGGAGGTTCCTCGTCAGCAAGAAGCTGTGAAATCTCGCGCAACTCACGATTGAGTTCAGCGACCGGCAGTTTTTGTTGCGCGCCGCTCTGCGTGACGCGGCGCGGATCGCAGTCGAGCACGATGCCGCGCTCATCGAGCAACCTGTTGATCTCGGCGATCTGCTCCAACTGTGCGTCGGGGGCGTAGCCCTGCTCGGCGATGGCTTGCCGCAGCGTCAGTGTGCCCGTGCGCAGCCGGTTTAGCGTGGCGACCGAGTCCTTGTACGGATCGACGCTGCCGAAGCCGGGCGGTGTCCACTCGGCGCGAAACGGGCCGAGTTCGGGGATCGCGCCAGCCGCGTAGGCCACCGTGAGGAACCGCTCCCAAACCGGCGTGCAAAGCATTGGAATGAACGTCAGCCAGCGAAAACCCTCGATGCCGTTGCGGAAGCTGAGCAGGCCTGCGCGGTAGCTCGAGTAGTTCACGCGCGAGAGATCGCCCGTCAACTGCTCGTAGGTGAGCTGCAAGCCCGTGGCGATCTGCGCTTGCTTGGCGGCGACGTAATCCCGGTAGCCCGCCGAGGCCGACGGCGAGGCGAAGGTGATCTCCTCGCCCGGCTTCAGGTACTCGATCATGCCCGGCTCGAAACTCTCGACGCGCTTGCCGGTGGCCGGATCCGGCGCGGCCGGAGCGATCGGCGGACCATCCGGCCCCTGCGGCTGCGTCACAAACGCCGCGAAGCAGGCCTCGATCTTCTTGCGGACCAGCTCGGCTTCTTCGTACTCATCGAGATCGCGCAGCGTGACCACGACGGGCGCAAGCCACGGCACGCCGCGCACCTGGCCCGGACGGTCCTTGCGGTAGATGTGCAGGACCTCGCTCGCGGGGACTCGCACCGATTGCAGCGACGCCCCGCTGCGCACGCCCGTCTGCACGACATCGCCGGGATGCTGGCCGTAAAGCCAGTAGAAGATGCGGCGGCCCACCAGATCGAACTCGACGCCTTGGATGATGTAGCCCGTCTCGGTCTTTTGCGTCTTCGTATGATCGAGGTAGTCGGGTTCAAGCACCTGGAGCTGCAACGGAACGGTAAGGCCATCGCTTTCGCGCCGCTGGCGGAAGCGCACCAGGCATTCGCCGCTCTCGAACACCGTGCGTGCTACCAGCGCCTGGAGTCCGTAGAAATCAAGCTGCCCGTCGGCGTCGCACTCTTCGATCCAATCCGCCCAGGCCGCGTTGATGATCCGGTCCAGGTCCGGCTCGCCGCTTCGCGCCTGCGCCGTGATGCCCGTGCCGATGGCGTTGCCCACCACCTCGGCCACGGCGCGCGCCGCGTAGGCGTTGTTGCGGATCAGGTCGCGCGAGCGCTCACGCAGCTTCGACAGCGCCACCGAGATCTCGGCGTTGGCCGAATTGCCTGTCGTGACCCAGCCGCCTGTGCGGCGATCGGTCCGCGCGCCTTCATAGGCCAGCCGGATCAGTTCCCCGGCGCGGCGTGCGCGCATCCGGCGCAGACCCGTCTCGGGCGACACCCAAGCGATCGCTTTGTCGAGCCAGTTCATCCTTTTGAGGTCTGAGCGAAAGAGAAACGATCCGTTGTAGTTCCGGATTCGGCGGCGAGTGCTTCCTGGATAACGGCCCGCGCCTGGAGGAGTTCCTCCATCGAGCGGTAGGTCACCGTGCGGTCGCCGAAGCGGACGGTCAACTCGCCGCTGGCGATCGCCGCCTCGATGGCCTCGAGTTGTTGCTGCGTCCAAGCCACTCAGACTCTCCGGCGTTTGAAGTAGAACGTCGCCCGCGTTCCGAACTCGCGCACGACGGCCACCAGTTCCCAACCCTGTGCGCCGTATCGGATGAGCAGGTCCGCCGATTCCGCGTCACCGCTGACCACCAGATACTCCCAGGCGCCAGGCGTCCCATGCT
>JAKOTS010000022.1 GCA_029777095.1 Actinomycetes bacterium
GGCTTACCCCACTCCGCGCCAACGACGGCGTCGGCGTCAGCGGACAGCAACGCGTTGATCATGGTCTGCAGCAAGCTGCGCATCAGATCCGGCGACGCGTCCAACAGTGCTTCGCTGAGCACGCCAGCAGGGTCGACAATATGAGGAGCGGTCATCGTGATGACTCCATTCGAGTGAGAAGTAGAGAGCTTTCTCGAAGGATCACACGGTGGCCGCGCTTACGTCGTGAACGACGAGCCAGACCACCGCGCGCTACACCACTATGCGGGACTCAACTAACCTCGGAGCCCAGATCGCGTTCCGGGTCGCCTACCACGGCTTCGACACGACGACGTATGACATCAGTGATGAAGCGCTGAAGGGCGCTCGAGGGCGTTTTGAGGCGATCGCCGAGAACTACGCGAAGGACCTGCCCGGTGTTTCGAAAGAGGATGCCCGCAAGGCATTCGACCACTTGACGCAGACGTCCGATCTGGTCGAGGCGGTCAAGGACGCCGACCTGATTATCGAGGCCGTCCCAGAGATCCTCGCACTCAAGCAAGAGACCTACGGCAAGATCAAAGATCACCTCAAGCCTGAGGCGATTATCGTGTCGAACTCGTCGACGCTGCTCCCGTCCGACATGGCGGAGTACACCGGTCGGCCCGAGAAGTTCATGTCGTATCACTTCGCAAACGCCATCCACGTGATGAACATCGTAGAGACGATGCCGCACCCGGGAACGAGCGCAGAGACGCGCGCAGCGGTGATCGAGTTCGCGCCCCAGATGGGGATGGTTCTGGTCATTCTTGAGAAGGAACAGCCTGGATACATCATCAACTCGTTGCTCGTGCCGTGGCTCGTGAACGGGGCTCAGCTGTGGGTCAAGGGCGTGGCCACGATCGAGTCGATCGACGGTATCGCGGCCGTGATTACCCAGTCGAACAACGCCAGCTTCGCGCCGTTCCGCATGTTCGACTTTGTCGGATTCGGTGTCGCGCAAGCGCTCTTTTCGCAGTCACCCGACCCGATCGCACAAGAGTTCGCTCGTCGCTTGAAGGAAGACTTCATCGACAAGGGCAAGCTGGGCGTTGAGACCCGCGAGGGCTTCTACCACTACGACGAGCAGGGCAACGCGACGGGGCTCACGGCTGCCGCGAAGGCGACGTACCCCGATTTTGAGGGTTGAGTTTTAGGGGCGCTGCCCCTCGCGAGCCGGGCGGGCCGGCTCGTCGCCGCGAGCTACTCGGCGGGCTTGAACTCGAGCGACAGCGAGTTCATGCAGTAGCGGTCACCGGTGGGGGTGCCGAAGCCATCGGGGAAGACGTGGCCCAAGTGGCCGCCGCACTTGGCGCAGCGCACCTCGGTGCGGACCATGCCGAGGGAGGTGTCTTCGAGCAGCTCGACAGCGTCTTCGCGCACCGACTCGTAGAAGCTTGGCCAGCCGCAGTTCGAGTCAAACTTCGTGCCGCTCACAAACAGTTCGTTGCCGCAGCCCGCGCACGCGTAGAGACCTGCGCGATCTTCATCAAGGAGCTCACCAGTCCACGCACGCTCGGTTGCGCCTTCGCGCAAAACCGCAAACTGCTCTTCGGTGAGGGCAGCAGACCACTCTTCGTTGGACTTCGCGACTTCGTAAGACATGCTCGAATTTTACGTCGAAATATATGGGAGGGCGGCGTCTCGGCTCGTGCATGACGTTGCATGACACTGAAAAGATCTCACGAGCGGTTTTTCGTATGCTGTGCCCATGACGGACTCGCACTCGCAGCAGACATATCAGGTACGCCTCGGCTGGGGAGCCCGCGGCCTCACACGGCTCGCACCCTCAGGCATCGTCGTGGTCGTCGATGCGATTGGCTCGCCTGAGCGTCTCGTTGCCGACGCGCTCGCGCTCTCGCACAGCCCTGTCGTCTTCGCCGGGTCGTTGCGCAACGCGACCGCGACCGCGCAGGCGGTATACGACGAGCAGGTGGCCCGTGGCGAGCGCACCTCCATCAACCTCGTGCTCGCCGGCGATGACGAGGGCGGGTTCGCGGTTGAGGACTACCTCGCAGCGGGCGCGATCGCTGATGCCCTGACCGCGCTGGGCCTTGACCACTCGAGCCCCGATGTTGCGGTCGCAACCGAAGGCTTTCGCGCGCTGAGTCGCGCCGTCAAGCACCTGTTCTCGGCAAGTGGCGCAGGGGCCGAGCTTGTCGCTGCCGGACGCCGAGACGAAGTACGGGCCGCCGCAGAACTCAATTCAGAGTCTGCAGCGACCCGCCACAACTAGTCGGTACTCGCGGTTAGGCGACCGTCTGTCGCTTCGACGAGATCACGCCCGTCACAAAGCCTGCGAGGTGCAGGCCACCGTGGAAGCGTGCGTGTTCGATTTTCACGCACCGATCCATTACGACGTCGAGCCCGCCAGCCTCAGCGATGGCAGCAGCCTCTTCGCTCCATGATCCAAGCTGCAGCCAGAGCGTCTTGGCACCAATCTCAACCGCCTCGCGGGCAACCTCGGGGAGGTCTTCGTCGCGGCGGAACACATCGACGATGTCTGGCACCACGGGCAGGTCAGCGAGTGACGCGTAGACCTTGTGCCCCAGGATTTCTTCGGCGCGGGGGTTCACGAAGTACACGTCGTACGGGGCACTCGACAGCAAGTACGTCGCGACGAAGTAGCTCGCACGCGCCGGGTTGTTCGAGGCGCCCACGATCGCGATCGACTTCGCACGTCGCAGCATGCCGAGGCGCTCGGGCGCGGTCGGCCCTTGCCAGGTGCGCACGGGCTTTGCGGGCGCGGCCGCGGCCGCGGCCGAGGACGTTGCCGCCGGACCCGCACCGATCTCGCACGAAGCGGCGGCGGCATCCTGTGCCGAGGAGCCCGCGGGGTTGATGGCGTTCATCGGGTTTCTCCTGTCGCGATGGTGAGAGCCTGATCGAGGTCCCACAGAATATCTTCGGGGTCTTCGATGCCCACCGAGATGCGGATGAGGTCAGCGGGCACGCCCGCGGCCTCAAGCTGCTCGGGGGAGAGCTGCTGGTGGGTCGTCGATCCCGGGTGGATCACGAGGGTGCGGGCATCCCCAATGTTGGCGAGGTGGCTCGCCAGCTGGAGCGACTCGATGAACTTGGCACCCGTGGCACGCGCCGCGGCCAAGCGCTCCGCCTCGGTGTCGCACTCGACCGAGGGCCGAACACCGAACGCGAAGACGGAACCCGGGCCAAGCGGGAAGTACTTCTGGGCCCGCTCTTGGTGCGGGTGACCGTCGAGCCCGGCCCACGTCACGAATGACACGCGAGGGTCGCTTGCGAGCCACTCAGCCACGATGCGGGCGTTCGCCACGTGCGCGTCAATGCGCTGGGGGAGCGTCTCGACGCCCTGCAGGAGGTTGAACGCTGCCTGCGGGCCGAGCGAGGGGCCGATGTCGCGCAGCTGCTCGCTGCGGAGCTTGGTGAGGAAGCCGTACTCGCCAAAGTTGCCCCACCACTGGATGCCACCGTACGACTCGACGGGCTCGGTCATCGACGGGAACTTGCCGTTGCCCCAGTTGAAGGTGCCGGCTTCGACGACGATGCCGCCGAGCGTCGTGCCGTGACCGCCGAGGAACTTCGTGACCGAGTGGATGACGATGTCGGCGCCGTGTTCGATGGGACGCACGAGGTAGGGGGTCGCGAGGGTCGCGTCAACGACGAGGGGGACGCCCGCCTCGTGCGCGACGGCCGCGAGGCCCTCAAGGTCGGCGATCTCGCCGCCGGGGTTACCGATGACCTCGGTGTAAACGACCTTGGTGTTCGCGCGGATGGCCTTGCGGAACTCTTCTGGGTCTGAGCTCGCCACAAACGTGGTGTCGACGCCAAAACGACGCAGCGTCACATCGAGCTGGGTGACGGTGCCGCCATAAAGCTGCGCCGACGCCACGATGTGATCGCCCTGGCCCACGAGTGCCGCAAACGTAATGAACTCGGCCGACATGCCACTCGCGGTAGCAACCGCGCCGATGCCGCCTTCGAGCGACGCGATGCGCTCTTCGAGGGCGGCCACGGTCGGGTTGCCGATGCGCGAGTAGATGTTGCCGTACTTCTGCAGGGCGAAGAGGTTCGCGGCATCGTTGGTGTCGTCGAACACGAAAGACGTGGTCTGATAGATCGGCACGGCCCGTGCGCCGGTGGTCGCGTCAGGCGTCGCACCAGCGTGGAGGGCTCGGGTGCGGAACCCGAATTTGTGTTCGCTCATGTGGTCTCCTTCGTTTGGGCCTTACGTACGGCTTCGCGTACGCCGTCAACGGCCCAGGGGTTTTGCAG
Source organism: Actinomycetes bacterium (assembly GCA_029777095.1). Taxonomy (GTDB): domain Bacteria; phylum Actinomycetota; class Actinomycetes; order Actinomycetales; family Microbacteriaceae; genus Microbacterium. The sequence goes on from JAKOTS010000022.1 coordinate 4,270, forward strand.
GCTAGTGATGTCGCCGAGGGGATCGCCCTGCCACAACTGTGCCAGCAGTCGTCGCAGAATCTTGCCCGAGCGAGTCTTCGGAAGTTCGGGAACGCGCACGATGAACTTCGGCTTTGCGATGGGGCCGATGTCGCGCGCGATCAGGGCGCGGAGCTCATCGTGGTCGGCGACGCCCGCGGCACCGTCGACGACGAATGCCGCAATCGCGTGCCCGGTGAGGGGATCGGCGACGCCGGTGACGCCTGCCTCGCCCACGCTCGGGTGCGCGACGAGCGATGATTCAATTTCGATCGTCGAGAGGCGGTGCCCCGAGACGTTCACCACGTCGTCGAGACGCCCGAGAATCCAGATGTATCCGTCCGCGTCGATCGTCGCGCCGTCGCCTGCCACGTAGTAGCCGCCGTGCTCGCCGTGACCGGCGAAGGGGGCCCAGTACGAGTCGCGGTACCGCTCAGGATTGCCCCACACGGTCCGCGCCATTCCGGGCCACGGACGGCGTGCCACGAGGGTGCCGGAGCGGCCCGGGAGCACCGGTTCGCCGTGCTCGTCGACCACGGTCATGTCGATCCCGGGCAGCGCGACGGTGGCAGATCCGGGCTTCAGCGTCGTGACGCCGGGGAGCGGCACGATCATCGCGGCCCCCGTCTCTGATTGCCACCACGTGTCGACCACGGGGGTCTCGTCGCGCCCGAAGTTGCGACGGAACCAGACCCACGCCTCGGGGTTGATCGCTTCGCCCACGGTACCAAGCAGGCGAATCGACGAGAGGTCGTGCCCAGTGGGCAGGTCGTCGCCGAACCACGTCATGAATGAACGGATCAGCGTCGGGGCTGTGTAGTAGACGGTCACGCCGTAGCGCTCGATGATCTCGAGGTGCCGTTCGCGGTGCGGCGCGTCGGGGGTGCCCTCGTAGATCACCTGTGTGAGCCCGTTCGAGAGCGGCCCATAGATTTCGTAGGTGTGGGCGGTCACCCACGCGAGATCGGCCGTGCACCAGTGCACATCATCCGGCTTTGCATCGAAGTGCGCCCAGTGCGCGTAGCTCGCGTGCGTGAGATAACCGCCGGAGGTGTGGACAAGACCCTTGGGCTTCCCCGTCGTACCGGAGGTGTAAATGATGAAGAGTGGATGCTCCGAATCAAATGCTTGCGGTTCGTGCACGTCTGGCTGCGTGTCGATCACGTCGTGCCACCACACGTCGCGCCCCGTCGTCCACGGCACGTCTTGGCCCGTGCGGCGCACGACGAGCACATGCTCCAAATTGGGGAGATCTGCGGCCGCAACATCGGCCGCAGACTTCACTTCGAACTGCGTGCCGCGGCGGTTTTGGCCGTCGGTTGTCACGAGGAGTTTTGCCCCCGTGTCTTCGAGCCTGAACCGCACGGCTTCGGCCGAGAACCCGCCAAACACGAGCGAGTGCACCGCGCCGATGCGTGCGCAAGCGAGGGTGATCACCACCGTCTCGATGAGCACGGGCAGGTAGATGACGACGCGGTCGCCCGGGCCGATGCCGAGCTCGGTGAGCCCGTGTGCTGCCTGCGCAACGCGGCGCTGCAGATCGGCGTACGTCACGCGCTCCCGGTCGCCCGGTTCGCCTTCAAAATAGAGCGCGACCTTCTCGCCACGGCCCGCATCGACGTGGCGGTCAACGCAGTTGGCCGCCACGTTCAAGGTGCCGCCGGCAAACCAGGTCGCTGCCGGCACGCTCAATCCATCGGGGCCTTCCACCGGGGGAGACCACGTGTGGGCGGTGTGCCACGGCTCGGTCCAGTCGAGCCGCTCTGCCGCGCGTTCCCAGAATGCGATCGGGTCGGCGTCCGCGGTCGCATAGACCGAGGCATCCGCGTTCGCCTGTGCGGTGAACGCGGCCGGGGGCGCAAAGGTGCGGGTCTCTGCGAGGCGGGCCTCGGTCACGGGACCATCACCTGGGGCCGCGGCATCCTGAGCATTTACATCCATCGCTTCAGCACCGCCTTTTCGAAGACAACGAGGATCGCGTTGGTGATGGTGCCTAGTAGCGCCAACAAGATGATGGCGAGCAGGATGCGGTCGACGCGGCCGGTCTGCTGCGAGTCATTGAGGAGCCAGCCGACGCCCATCGAGGCGCCGAGAAGCTCGGCCGCCACGAGGAACAGCCAGGCCTGGGCGAGCGCGAGGCGAAGGCCCGAGACAACGGAGGGGATGACCGCGGGCAGTTGGATCGTCCGGAAGAGCGACCAGCCGTGGAGCCCGAACGTGCGCCCTGCTTCGACCCATTGCGGGTCAACGTGGCGGAGCGAATCGGCGACGGTCGTATAGACCGGGAAGAACGCACCGATCGCGATCAGTGTGATCTTGGATTCTTCGCCGGCCTGCATCCAGAGAATGAGGAGGGGAACCCACGCCAGCGACGGTACGGCACGCAATGCGACGAGCGTTGGAGCAAAGAGGGCGCCACCGACACGTGAGAGCCCAACGATCGCGGCGAACGCGAGGGCGATGACCGCTCCCACGATGAACCCGATGAAGACGCGCTGCAACGAGATCGCGATGTGGGTCCAGAGCTGGCCGCGCTCGATGAGGTCGATGCCTGCTTCGACCACTGACCAAGGGCCAGGCAGTCGGTATGGCGGCACGAGGCCCGCCGCGGTGACGTATTGCCACGCCGCGAGAATGACGAGCGGAACGACGAAGCCCGCCGCAATCTTCACGGGCGTACGCGACCACAGGGGCGGACGCTGCTGCGCCGCCCCTGTGGTCGTAGTTGTGCTGGTGGTCACCGAGTCGCCTTGAGCGCGAATTCGTTGTGCACGATCGAGGCGATGGCCTCGTCGATTGCCTGACGGCCACCCACGACATCGCCCGAGTCGGCAATGATCGGCGCGATCGCCTCGAGGACCACGACCTGGTCTTGCCCGGGAACACCCGACACATCGAGGTTCGAGCGCTCGTTGATCACGGTCTTTGCGGCTTCGAGATCGATGGAAGCGGCGTCGGCGAAGAGCTGTGCCAGCTCCTCCGGGTTCTCGATTGCCCACACGCGTGCCTTTTCGTAGGCGTCGACGACGACCTGCGCGACATCACCGTGGTTGTTGATGAAGTCTTCGGTCGCGTTGAGGAATCCGTAGGTGTTGAAGTCAACGTTGCGGTAGATGAGCTTTGCCCCGGAGTTCACCTCGGCGCCGGCCATGATCGGGTCAAGGCCACTCCATGCCTGGACGGAGCCGCCGTTGAGCAGCGAGAGCCCGTCTGCGTGCTGGACGTTCTGGATCTCGACGTCGTCCTCGCTGAGGCCCGCCTCAGCGAGCGCCTGCAGGAGGAAGAAGTAGGGGTCGGTCGCCTTGGTCGCGGCGATCGACGTGCCCGCAAGCTGCGAGACCTCGGTGATGTTGCTGTCAGCGGGGACGACGAGGGCCGACCACTCGGGCTGTGAGTAGATGTCGATGACCTTGATGGGCGAACCATTCGCGCGGGCGAACAGCGCGGCAGAGCCGGCGGTCGAACCCACGTCGATCGTGCCGGAGCGAAGCATTTCGTTCGCCTTGTTGCTGCCGGCAGACTGCAGCCATTCGACGTCGACGTCGTCACCCAACACCTCTTCGATCAGGCCCTGGTCTTTGACGACGAGGCTCAGCGGGTTGTACGTTGCCCAGTCGATCGAGAGGGTAGACGTCGACCACTCGCTGCCCTCAGCGGGCGCACCGTCGTTCTTGGAGTTCTCGCCCGCCACGCAAGCGGTCATGGTGAGCGCCATCAAACCAGCGACGATGATCGCGGGGATGGTTCGGCGTGTGATGGTGCTCATGCGTTCTCCTTGATCGTGAGCTTGTGTGCACTCAGCCCATCGAGCAGGCTGGTGCGGAGGTCGGTAAAGGTGCGTGCGCCTCGGTCGCGGGGGCGAAGCCCCGGCACGGGCACGAGGCGGGCGATGGACTGGTTCGTCGACCGCGCGGTGGAGTGGCTTTCTTGCGTGATGCCGGCTGCACGGGCAGAGCCGAGCGCCCCGATGCCCGACGATGAGCCGAGCGCGACAACTTGTGCGCGTGGACGCTCGGGGATCGGCTCTTCAGCGGGACCGTGCAGGTTGCGGAGCATCAGCACGCGGTCGGCCAGGTACAGGGCTTCTTCGACGTCGTGCGTGACGAGCACGATCGTGGTTGGCTGCGCCCGGTGGATGTCGAGGAGTAAGTCGTGCATGTTCAGCCGCGTCAGCGCATCGAGCGCACCAAACGGTTCGTCAAGCAGCAGCACGCGGGGGCTTCGCGCAAGTGCACGAGCGAGCGAGGTGCGCTGCGCCATTCCACCCGAAACCTCGCGGGGGCGCTGGTTCGCCGCGTGTGTGAGACCCACGAGTTCGAGGAGCTCGGCGACGCGTCGCTTGCCCGCCGCGCGCTTGGTGCCGCGGGGGAGCCCGATCGCAACGTTCTGCGCGATGGTGCGCCACGGTAACAGGCGCGGTTCTTGGAACGCGATCGCGGTCGAATCGTCGTGAGCGCGGACGCCTTCATCGTCGAGCGTGAGGGCACCCGCGGTGGGCGAATCGAGGCCGCCAATCAGACGGAGAAGTGTCGATTTGCCGCAACCGGATGGCCCAACAACCGCCACAATTTCGCCCGGAACGACGTCAAGCGTGACATCGCGCAGCACCGTGCGAGCGCCATTCTTCATAGGGAAGGTGCGCTCGACGCCGACCATGCTCACCCGGCCTGCGGGGGAGCCGTCGACAGTCTCGATGTGTTCGGGCATGAAGACAGAATGCAGACCGTTCACCAAGAAACGAAAATTGCCCGTAACACAGCGTTGCATTCCGAGGGTCTTTATGTCGGAGATCACAGGGCGCGGCCGGAGCGGTCGCGATGAGCGATCTCCGGCCGTGCCAGGCACTCCCAGGCACTCCCAGGCACTCCTGGTGAGGCCCAGAAAAGCAGTCGCTGGTTAGCCCAGGGCGCGGCGCAACAGCGTCTGCGCATCGCGGCGGGGGCCGGTGAAGAACGGCACCTCTTCGCGCACGTGGCGGCGGGCCTCGGTCGCACGCAGATCACGCATCAGGTCGACGATGCGGGTGAGCTCGTCGGCCTCGAATGACAGCAGCCACTCGTAGCCACCCAGCGCGAACGACGAGACCGTGTTCGCCAGCACATCGCCGTAGTCGCGGGCCGCCATGCCGTGGTCGCGCAGCATCGTGCTGCGCTCGGCCTCGGGCAGGAGGTACCAGTCGTAGCTGCGCACGAATGGGTAGAGGCAGATGTATCCCTTCGGGGCATCCCCCGCCAAAAATGCGGGAACGTGACCGCGGTTGAATTCTGCCGCGCGGTGCACGCCGATGTTCGACCACATGGGCTCGAGGCGGCCATCGGCACCCTCGAACACGGCACGGTAGCCCTCTTGCAGTGCCTCGGTCGTCGGGGCGTGCATCCACACGAGCACGTCGGCGTCGGAGCGGAAGCCCGAGATGTCGTACCAGCCGCGCACCGTCAGCCCTTCGACGCCGTCGAGGCGCTTCACGATCGCGTCGACCGCATCTTCGCCGGGGGAGGGCATCTGCCGCTCCTCACGGAACACGGCATACATCGTGTAGTTAATCGCCGCGTTGGGTCAAGTCCCTGGTAGTGGTGTAGCGGTCGGTCCTTCGATGTGAGGGGTTAGGCGCTGAGTTCGAGGACGGGGTCGGTCACCTCCTCGGTGCTGGTGTCGGTGACGAAGGTGAGGCGGCTCTTGGCGAGGATGTCGAGGCCGAGGTAGCGTCGGCCTTCGGCCCATTCGTCGGTCTGTTCGGCGAGGACTGCGCCGACGAGGCGGATGATCGCGTCGCGGTTCGGGAAGATCCCGACGGAGTCGGTGCGGCGGCGGATTTCTCGGTTGAGGCGCTCGTTGGGATTGTTCGACCAGATCTGCTGCCAGAGCCCTTCGGGAAACTGTGTGAAGGCGAGGATGTCCGCCCTGGCGGTGTCGAGGTGCTCGAACGCGTCGGGGAGCTTGCCGTCGACGTAGTCCAGCAGCCGGTCGAATTGGGCGTGAACCGCGTCGGCGTCGGGCTGATCGTAGACGGAGTGCAGCATCGCTTTCACCGCCGGCCACATGGTTTTCGGTGTCACGGACATCAGGTTCGCGGCGTAATGCGTCCGGCATCTCTGCCAGACCGCGCCGGGCAGGTTCGCCGCGATGGCCTCGACGAGCCCTTGGTGGGCGTCGCTGGTGACGAGGCGGACGCCGCCGAGCCCACGGGCGACAAGGTCGGCGAAGAACGAGTTCCACGCTGCCCCGGTCTCCGAGGTTGCGACGCGCAGACCGAGGACTTCGCGGCGCCCGTCCGCGTTGACGCCGGTGGCGATCAGGACGACGGCGCTGATGACCCGTCCGCCTTCGCGGACCTTCATCGTGAGCGCGTCAGCGGCGACGAATGTGAACGGCCCGGCATCGCCCAGGGGTCGGTGGCGGAACTGGTCGACGTGCTCGTCGAGCTCAGCCGCCATGCGCGAGACCTGCGACTTGGAGAGGGAGTGGATTCCGAGGGTCTTCACCAGCTTGTCCATCCGGCGGGTGGAGACCCCGGCGAGGTAGCAGTCCGCGACGACGGTGATCAGCGCGGTCTCTGCGCGTTTGCGACGCTCGAGCAGCCATTCCGGGAAGTAGGTGCCCTGCCGCAGCTTCGGGATGGCGACGTCGATGGTGCCGACGCGGGTGTCGAGGTCGCGGTGCCGGTAACCGTTGCGTTGTGTGAGCCGGTCGGGTGAGGGCTTACCCCACTCCGCGCCAACGACGGCGTCGGCGTCAGCGGACAGCAACGCGTTGATCATGGTCTGCAGCAAGCTGCGCATCAGATCCGGCGACGCGTCCAACAGTGCTTCGCTGAGCACGCCAGCAGGGTCGACAATATGAGGAGCGGTCATCGTGATGACTCCATTCGAGTGAGAAGTAGAGAGCTTTCTCGAAGGA
>JAKOTS010000027.1 GCA_029777095.1 Actinomycetes bacterium
CTCGTGCGCCTCGGCGAGTGCGAGTATCACGTTCCTGGGGACGACGGCGCCGAGGGCTGGGGCATCCGCGGCGCACACGGCAACGCGGCGGCCTACTCGGTGCATCTCCTCGGCGACTGCATCGACCCGTCCGCGCTCGATGTCCCGTTCCTGTCGGCCGTCGTCACGCTCCGGCGCCTGCGCGCGCTGGAGCGCAAGCACGGCCTCGCCACCGCCGAGGCCCGGGCGCTCGCGTGGCGGGTTGGAGTGGGCGCGGCAAAGCGCAACAGGCCCAAAACCCAGGCCATCTAGCGCCAGGTGCGATAGTTGAAATAGTTTGCCGCGCTAGCTTGACAAGCGGAGAGGGTGGGTCCATAGTCCTACCTATGAACGCGGCACAGAAAACCCAGTGGATCGACGGATGCGAGCGCCAGATCGCTGGCCTACTTGACGGCTTCGAGTGGGACCTTGCCAACGACGGCGAGTGCTTCGAGGAGACGCTCGCCTTCCTCGGCGCCTTCGTGGCCGAGTACTTCGAGGCGGTGGCGTCGTGAACACCCTGCACCTCACCTCCTCACAACTTGTCAGCCGCATCGACCTCGTCCTTGACGGCGAGGCGTACACCGCCGAGGTCTTCGGCGACGAGCATCAGACCCGCGCCCGTGCGCTAGTCGTCAAGGTCCGCGATGCTCTCATGGGCGGCAGCAAGTCAGATGCGCTAAACCTCATCGCATGATTGCCGCTCTGTACGTCCAGGAGCGCGGGTGCTACGTCAACCTCCACGGGGTTGACGCGTGGCCGCAGTCCCGCGACGCGCGCTTGTACGCTGGCCCGTGGCCCGTCGTCGGACACCCGCCGTGCGAGCGATGGGGTAACTACTGGTATGGCGGGCCGAGCGTGCCGCAGGAGCGGCGCCAGACCCTCGGCGACGATGGCGGATGCTTCGCTGCCTGTCTCACCTCTGTGCGCCAGTGGGGCGGCCTGCTGGAGCATCCCGCGGGGTCACGCGCGTGGAGTGCCCATGGGTTGCCGGAGCCGACGCGCGGCGGATGGTTCGCCGACATGTTCGGCGGGTGGTCGTGCGAGGTCGAGCAAGGCCACTTCGGCCACCGCGCTCGCAAGCCGACATGGCTTTACGCCGTGGGATGCACACTGCCATCGTTGCCGTGGGGCCGGTCAAAGTCGACGGTGCGCGCCGAGGTCCGCGAGGATGAGACCCGCACCCGCGGCAAGCGCACCCGCGACGACGCGATCGAGCTGATGTGCCATCGAGAGCGCTTGGCCACCCCGGTGCCGTTTCGTGACCTGTTGCTAAGCATCGCCGCGACCGTACGCTCGTCGCATGCCGTCGCCCGCGCTCCTGTTCGATGAGGCCGCCGCGCTTGATGCGTTGCGGGAGTTCGTGCGGACGGCGGTCCCGGAGGTGCCCGAGGTTGACGTGTACCGCTGGCGACCGTCCGCCGTCACGAGCAAGTGGGGCCTACAGGTCTTGCTCTCGCCGGTGAACCCGATGCCCATCTTCGCGGACTCGTACAGTGGCGAGGAATCGACGGGTAAGCAGGTTCAGCGCATCCGCGTGACCATCACGAGCGCCGCCGCGGGGGCGTGGGCGCTGCGGGTCCTCGGCGAGTCGGCGCCGTACGTCGCAGGCATGGGCGCCACGGTGGCCGACATCCGCACCGGGTTACGCCTCGCCGTCAACGCGCTCGGCCTCGCTACGGCCACCGTGGACGTTGCGGCGCCCGCCGGACAGGCCGCGTTCGACATCGTGGCCAACGTCGCTGGCGTGTCCCTCGGCGTGCGCTTCACGGCCATCCCCGCGGGAGGCGCGACGGCCGTTGCCGTGGTCGATGACAACCTCCGCCGCGCCGTCTACAACTGGGGCACGTGGACCATCCGCGTCACGGTGCGCGACATCCCATCGGCGGGCGGGTCGACCGTCTCCATGGTCGGCACCTACATCGAGCGCCTGCGCCTGTACATGCAGGGCTCGTCCATCCCCGTCGTCAACGGCCTGGCGTACCCATTCGTCCGCGACCGACTGCAAGGCACCACCGCCAAGCGCCTCGCCTGGCGCAAGACCCTCGGGCCCTTCGAGGCGAGCGTTACCGACAACAACGTATGGTCCCGCGGCGCCGCCCTGGACTTCGTGTTCGATGTGCCGTCCGCCCTGCTCCACGACATCCCGTCGCTCGACACCGTGAGCGGGACGTTCGGGGCGATTGGCGATCCGTGACGTGCTAGAATGGCGGCATGGAACACAGCGAACACTACAGCCAATACTTGCACGCTTTCTCGTGCGCCATGCTCGGCCAAGGCGCGAGCGTCTTCTCGCCGGACGGCGACGCGAAGCCATACCTTGCCGTTGCCCTCGGCGTGGTCGCGGCGCGCAGGGATAGCGACTTCCTCAACCTGGAGGAGTTCTGCGAAGCGATGGCCACCAACCTCCGCATCACGCCGAAGGTTGACGCGGCGCCGGTGTGCCCTGTGGACGCCCCGCCGCCACGCACGTGGGAAGAACAGGCCGCAGACATGGGCCTGACCATCCGCAGACCGTCCGACCATCAGGTGCAGTTCGTGCAAGATAACAGGGTGCTCGCCAACTGGTGGCCGAGCAAGGGCACGACGTTGCGGGACAACAACCGCGGCCCATGGTGCCGCACCGGCGAGGACGTGATCGCGTGGCTCAAGACGATCTGACATCGCCA
>JAKOTS010000047.1 GCA_029777095.1 Actinomycetes bacterium
AAGTCCTGGCGAAGCGGACTCTTGATGAGGGTCTTGCAGACGACCTCGCCGAAACGACCCGTGACCTCCGCCGTCTGATCACCGTCTCCATCGGGGGCGTGACCAAGCCTCGGCTGACGCTCGGCGCTGAACTCGATGCATTCTTCCGCGACTATGTTCTCGGGGACGAGGTGCCGTACGACAACGTGATGCTGGAAGGGCAGCGTCGGCTGTTGGCTGCATCGAGGTTTTTTGCCGAGCAGATCGATTCCGTTGTCGCGGGCGTATCCGATGAGACGGCAGCTCGCAGACTCATTGATCTGCGGGCGCGGGCGTGCTTCCAACTCGGTTTCCTCGTCTACTCCGTCACGAGCGTTGCGGAGGTTGGTGTTCTGTTCGAGACGCTCAACGAGCGAGGCCAATCGCTCTCGGAGCTGGAGAAGGTAAAGAACTACCTCCTCTACATGGCGCGGCAACTGCCGGATGCAAGGCAAGACGAGTTGGTCAACCGAATCAACACGTCGTGGTCGACGATCTTCTCCAATCTTGCGAACATTCGGGTGTCCGACGACGCGCTTCTTCGATCGCATTGGCTTGCGACCCGGAATCCGAACTCACGGGCATGGCGGGGAACGACGTCGGTAAAGGATGCGTTCCCGCGGTCTAAGTACGTTTCGGGGAGCGTCCGGCTGGTTCCTGAAGGGGATGCTGGGTCGGAAGCGACTGAGGAGGCATGGCAGTCGCTGTATGACGACGTCACGGACTATGTCCGCACCCTTGCGAAGTCTTCGGCATTCATGCTCGATCTCTACACGCCTGACGCAAACTACGCCTCGTTCGATCGCGACGACGCTGCGCGAACGAGGCGGTACTCGGCGGCCCTTGCTCGCAGCGGTAACGTCGCCAACTTCACGCCATTGCTGCTCGCGGCGCGGCTATCTCATCCTGAGGACGGTCGCCTGTACGCCGAGGTGGTAGAGCTGAGCGAGAAGTTCTCTGCGCGGGCGTACGCGATCTGCGCTCTCCGCTCGAATGCCGGGCAACCCGCGGTCGCATCCGCTGCTTACGACCTCTATCAAGGGGCCGATCCACGAGGAACCCTCGATCGCATCGCTGCGAAACTGTGGTGGTTGGCGCCGGACGACGCGGTCCGAGCGAACTTTGGTCCTCAGATCAACTGGTACGACCGGCGAAGCCATAAATACGTCCTCTACGAGTACGAGCTGGCGCTGTCGAAAAACACGAGCGATCTACGCCCGTTCAGCGACTTCCGAGACACGGGTTCGCGAAAGACCACCGAGCACGTGCTACCCCAGAACCCCGCAGCCGATAGTGATTGGTGGGACTACTTCGATCGAGATGAGCATCGACGGTTGCTCAACGGAGTCGGGAACCTCGTCCTCACCTATGACAACTCCTACTACTCAAACCATGAGTACTCGGTGAAACGCGGCGCACCCGGGCAGGAGACGCCCCGATGCTTCTTTAGCCTGCCCGCGCTCGCCCGCGAGCACGAGATTGCGCAGCGCTTCGAAACTTGGACCCCTGAGGCGATCGAACAGCGTCGGCTCGCCGTTATGGAGTGGGCGTTGCAGAGGTGGAGCATCACGCCGCCGTCCAACGACGAGGGCCCCCAAGACGACGAAATAGACGAGTTGCTAGACGACGCGCAGTCTCTCGATGACGCGCCGTTGGAACTCTCGTGATCGATTGCCTGAGCGATGCGAGATCATGTCGCAGCGTCCGGAGCGACGCAGCCCATGACGAGTTCTGAGTTGACGGCCTCGCCTCACGCCGGTCCTTATGGAGCAGCCGTTGCCCCGGATCTGACTAGTGCGGTGATCAACGCTGTCCAGGCCGGGGCGGACGAACTGGAGCGCTTGGACGGGATCGCAGCTCATGCAGAGACTCGTCTACGCGGCGCGTGGCAGATCTTGTCCTCTGGCCGGAACGCGGAGGCGAAGGGCGATGATCGATTCTTCGCTCTCCTTGACAGCGTCGTCAGCGACCTAACGAGCAGATTGAGCGAGAGTCGTCGTGTTGCTTCGACGTTCAACATCGTGTTCTTCGGGCGAACCGGCGCAGGAAAGAGCACGCTCCTTTCGGCGCTCGGTGGATTGAACGGTGAGCTCGTCTCAAATGGCGTCAGCGACTTCACAACCGAGGTGCGGGCGCTCGACTGGCAGAGTTGCCGTCTGTACGACACTCCAGGGATCAATGGGTGGGGCAGAACGCGCTCTCGGCCGGACCTGGAGAGAACCGCGCGTGAGGCAATTCAAGTTGCAGACGTCGTTCTGCTTTGTTTCGACAGTCAGGGCCCGCAGGCTTCAGAGTTCGGCAAGGTAGCAGAGTGGGTGCTTGCGTACGGGAAGCCGGCCGTCGCCGTTCTCAACATGCGAAATCCGATGTGGCGACATTTTGTGCGAGCCTCCAGCGCGCAACGCAAGGGCCTCAGCCAGACCGCGCGGCAACACGCAGACACGATCGGAAGCGAACTCGAAGCGATCGGACTTTACGGAGTGCCTGTCGTCGCCGTCCATTCCAAACGTGCCCTCTTCGCTCGCGCGTCAGTACCATTTCTGGCTCCGGCGGCTGTGGAACTCGAGAAGGAACGATCGGCGCACGGAGTCGACCGTTTGGATCGGTGGTCAAACCTCCCTCTACTCGAAGAGTTGATCGCTGCGTGCATCCGAGAAGGCGCAGGCGACCTACGACTGGCCGCCTTGCGGGAGGGATTTCAAGCGAGGCTGATCGAGCTGGCGGATGAACTCGAGCTGGTGGCAGAGGAGCAACAACAACGTGGAGTGGTCGTCGAACGGGCGATAGCCGCGTGGCTAAACGTGCTGGGATACCCAGAGCCGCCCGCGGAAGGTAGTGATCTCCTCAGGGAGCTCGAGTCCGCTCGAGGCGAACCTTTCACTGCGCCGGTGTCGGGTCGGCTCGAGGGCCATGTCAGGCACCTGCTGAGATCTCACCTCTACCCTCATCGAACGAAGTCCCTTCGCGCTGCGGAAAACCTCATCCTCGACGCCTTTGCGGACCAACGGGTCGTCACCGAGGAAGAGCTTGAGGACCACGTCTTCGACTCAACGGCTCTCGACAAGTCTCTCGTGAAGGTTGCGAAGAAGGCTGGTGAGTTTCTGTCTAACAATCTCGGTCTAGCCAGGATCGACGCGCGGGTCGATCTCGATCTCATCGACCGTTCGCCCTTTACGATTCGCGGGAATGCCGCTCGCGGTCAGCGCTGGAGCGCGAACGTACTGCGTGCGCTGGGGATGTTCGGTGGTGCGGCCAGCGCGACTCTCGGGATCCTCGCGGTGACAAACATCTGGAATCCCGTGGGCTGGGTAGCCGCCGTTGTCCTGGTCGGGACCGGTGCTGTGAGCGCACTTGTGAACTTTTTCGGGAGGAGGACCCGAAAAGGCGCGGAGTCGCGGCGAGTGACGGCACGGGCATTTGCCGTAGCCGGAGCGCGCTCCACCGTGAACGCGTTCTATGACATGTGTGAGGCGCGGCAACTCGAGGTCATCTTGGCGAGATCGCGGGAGAGTGCTGCGGCGCTGCTGAACGAGTCGCTGACGGACGCGTTGCACACGCGCATGGGTTGCACGATGCTCAAGGCCGAGTCGGTTTGGATGCGCGGGCAGGCGCAGAATCAGCCGCAGACTGCATCGGCGAGCGAGGTGATTCGACGAGCGGGAGCTCGGGTGCTCTCACAAGTAGACGGCTGGGATCCGCCATCCCTGGAAGCCCTGCTCCTCGGTGAGGACTGGATCATCGACGAAATGCAGGAAGCTTCGCCCGCGCGGATCTCACAGCTCGACCACCGGCGGTACACGGAAGCCACAGAACAGGGTCAGTCAGGGCTTTCCGAGTTCCTGCACCTGGATCGAGCCTCGGGTGACCCAGGATTGATCAGGCGCTGGCTCGAGGGCGCCTCGGCGGCAGCCTCTATCAGTCCGCAAGAGCGAGCGGAACTGGACGCTGCTCGCTTGCTACTTGACACCCCGCCCAACGTCGTGGTTCTCGGTGACTATAGCTCCGGCAAGACCAGTCTGATCAAGAGACTCCTTGCGGATGCCGGCACGGAGACACCCGCGGCACTAGGTGTGGCTGCGGGCAGTGCAACGAGCGAAGCCAGCCGCTATCCGTTCGGGGCTGTGGTCCTCGTCGACGTGCCGGGCTTTCAGAGTGGAAGAAGCGACCACGATGCCGTGGCGGCGGACGCTACGAGGGATGCTGCGCTGGTGATTGTGGTGTTGCATGTCAATCTGCTGATCGGCGACACCACGCGGTTGGAGCGTCTCCTCCTGGGCGATGAGTCGAGGGTGGGGCTAGCTCCCCACACGATCTACGTGATCGGCCGGATCGATGAGATCGGCGTAGATCCGCAACTCTCAGCTCGTGATTTCCTCGCGCGACGTGGGCGCAAGGTTGACGAGCTGCTCAGCATCCTCAGATCCCGCGGCCTCGACGTCCGGGCCGGACGCGTACTGCCAGTGGCCGCCGACCCCTATGGGCTCGTTTCCGACCGGACTCCGGTTGGGCGCGAGGACTACGACTCTGTAAACCGACTCTGGGACGGCATCGCCGCGCTCAGCGAGCCACTGCTTGCGCTCGAACATAAGTCGGCCGTTGGTCTGGCCGCGAGTGCAGCATTGGACCGAGGACGATCGGCTCTGCGTTCCGCTCATTGTCGGCTCCAAGCGGAAGTAATTGATCTCGAGCTCGCTCTCACGATCTCGGCTCGTCTGGAGCAAGTCCTGGAGACATCACTTGCCGAGCTGAAGCTGCTGACACAGTCAGTCGAGAGGCGCATTAGGCGGGTAGTTGACGACCATGCGAACGAAATGCTAGCTGAGGCGCTCGGGGCGGGCCCGGCCGAGGTGAACGCAATGTCGAAACGGCTGAAGACGTGGTGGGAGGACCCCCGCTTGGATAGCGCGATGCAGTCTTTGCAAACTGCGGTTGACCGCGACATCGCCGACTGGTGGAAGCGCCATTCTTCCGAGTTGGAGCGAGAGCTTCGCCGATTCGAGTTTGTAATGAAGCAACAAGACCTGCCCGATTCCGGTGAGGGTGTCGCCGACGTTCTTGGCGCGGGTATCGGCATGGCTGCTGGAGTAATCAAGGGCGCCCATGGTGTCGGAAAGGCAATCGGCAACCGCGATGCGGTCTACGCGATCGGTAAGGCCCTTCGATTCAAGTTCAAGCCCTGGGGTGCCGTAAAGCTAGGCGCGAAGGTGGGAAAAGCGGCTGCCGTACTTGGGGTCGTCGCTGTTGCGTTCGACATCGCAGATTTCGTAAACGACCAGGTTCAGCAGGAGAAGCGCGAGCAAGCGAGGAAGGCCGCAGGAGAACACATCCGCTCGACGGCCGACGTAGTTGTGGCTGACCTGCTGGCGCAAGACGGCGGGCCGATGGAGTACTTGAGGCAGAGCGAGCGTGAGTTTGTCGCGCAGCTCAAGCAACTGCAACGCGAGTCAGCAGTCCAACGGGACACGGTGTTGGGGACTTTGAGAGACCTCGACGAGGTCGAGGCCATTCAAGTCGGCGGGGAAGAGCTGGCTGACGTGCGCATAGAGAGAGTGATGAGATGACACCAACTTCAATCGAGGCATTCCGTTCGTGGTTGAGGGAGGTGTCTGGAGACGAACTCATCGAGCAGCTCAACTTGGTATGGGCCGACTTCGCGGGACGAAAGCAACCCGTCGTCACCCTGTTCGGAGCGTTCGATACTGGCAAGAGTTCGATCTTGCGGCGCCTCCTCGTGGATTCGAACCATCCGCTTCCAGAGTGGCTAACCACTAGCGCGCGACATGAGACGTTCGATAGCCAGCTCATTGACGTCGAAGGATACGCAGTCCGCGACACCCCGGGTTTGTCTCCGGAAGGCACGGACGCCCGATCGCTCGAAAACACGCGAGTTGCACGCGAGAGCTTGGGACTGACCGATGTGCTGACATTGACGCTCAATCCCCAGCTCGCCACTGGGGAACGCGAAGAACTCATCGAGATTCTCTCGGACGAGTGGCCAACGTCCAGCGTCTGGTTTCTCATCTCCCGGGCTGACGAGGGTGGCGTCGACCCAACGCTCGACCCCACGGGCTTCGATGAGTGGAGTCAACGCAAGCGGGAGGAGCTCAAGCACTCGCTGAACTTGGCGGACGATGTCCCTATCTACGTGGTGGTTCCGGACTACGGTCAGATCGCTGCGTTCGAAGCGGATCCCGAGCCGAGCATCTGGGACGATTCTCGTCAGTGGGACGGAATGGATGGACTGCGAACGGCCCTTGAAGCCCTCGCTGATGAAGACCTCCGTGTGTCGCGGAAGGCAGCCGAGCGTCGATTCTGGCGCGGCGCGGTGAACGAACGACTGGAGGATGTTCGCCGCAAGCTCGCAAACCTGGCGACATCACGCGACACCGCGACCACCTCGCTCCAGAAGAGAGACGTTTTCTTGAAGCATCTGGACTCGCTCCTAGACGCAGCCGAGGTCTCAATCGAAGGGACAGTCGAGGACGCGATTCGGCGGGTACTGGTCAGCCCCCAAATCGATGCTTCATCGATCCAGAACACCGTCGACCCGGTCCTCGAAGAGTGGTGGCACGAGCAGCAGGCGGAGCTGTCACGGATCAGACAAGACTCGACGCGCACGTTCGATCAGCAACGCGAAGGGCGCGCGTGGAGCACTTTTGAGTCTCTCTACTCCACCCGCCTCGGGTCAGCGCCTGAGGGCATCCCCGCTGCACAGATCTTCACTCCCCGATTCGACAAGCTTGGTCGTAAGGCTGTGGACGGGCTTAAGGCAGCGGATGCCGTCCGCAAAGCTCAACGAAAGGTCAAGAAGCCAGCCGAGGCGGCTGAAGTTGCCGAGTCGACTCTCGACTTGGGACAGTTCGCGGGTATCGGTGCGGCGGCGCTTCCGTTCGTCGTAGAACTCGCCGGGGTCGTCGAGGACATAGTCCAGACGAGCATTGAGAAGGCGCGCCAACGCGCTCGACGGCAGCAGCTCGAGACCGAGGTCTCTCGCATCGTGAAGGACGCGGCCAAGAACGCCATGAAGAGACTCGCGCCAGACATCGAGACACTTCGGCAGGAGATCTCCGCGCAGACCATCGGGCAACATGAGGTAGACGATCTCGATGCAGCCGTTGATATGGCCACCAAGATCGTAGCTCGAGGGGACGAACTCGTCTCCGTGGGCCGCGAGCGACCGAAGTCTTTCCAGTGATTTGGCGTGCGCCGTGATCGACGCGTCAGAGGCCCAGGTCGGTTGCCGGCATTGCGGGCATTCGTTTTTTGGCCACTCGAAGCAATTCTTCGGGGGCATGCGATCGTACAACTGCCCCAATTGCAGCAAGCGAGTGGTGTATCCGCTCACTCGCGGTTGGCGCGCATTCTGGTGGGTGTTCGCCATCGTTACTGCGGCCGCGGGTGTGTGGGCGAACGTCACTCTGCACGAGGGATACTCTTGGGTTCCCGGGGGACTCGGGCTTCTCTCGTTTGTGGTGTTGTGTCTGGACGTGGGAGTGCGACGTCGAGTCGATGCCGCCGAGCGAGCTGCGCTCGTGTCGGCCGCAGCCGAGTCTGATACGCCCGCTTCGGCGCGTGTCGTCGCGGCTGTCTCAGCCCCACCCAGCTACATCGCCGGGCTAACCGTCGTCATCACTCTCGCGATGCTGTCGAGCGCGGTCGGGGCGCTGATCGTGGCGGGCCTGAACAACGCCTATTCCTACACGGTCGTTCTGCAAGAGGCTGAGCCAGCTACCACTCAGCCCGGGTTCGGCAGTTCCGTCAACCTGGCATCGGGTGGTGGCGATCTCTGCGGCGACGGCGACGACTACACCGGGTGCCTCAACATGCACGTCGCTATGTACAACAGCGTCTGCGTAGGTGTCTCTCTGACGGCCACCGCTCAGTCGACGTGCTCATCGCTCTCTGCCTTCATTGAGGATGTCCGTATTCAGGCCGACGGCTGTGGCTCGGGATGTACAACTCAAGCGGATGAGCAAGGTCGCTGGGGGTGGGCCTACCTCCGCCCCGCGCCGGCGCCGACGATGGTGTCGAACGATAACGCGTTGCCAGAGCTCAGCTACGAGCGGTATTGCTTGTTCAGCCTTGGGCCGGTCCAGGTAGGAGACTGCGGGGAAACGTTCTAGCAACGTCGGAGACCCGATTTCCAGTTGCTCGCAGACCGCGCCTATGCCAGTATCAGGTATGACGATCAACGATCAGGCTGTGCAAGAGCTCGAGCGAGACCTCCAGCGGGCGAGAGCCGTCGTGGCGGCTGTCCCAACTCCCGCCGTTGGACGCCCCGATGACGATTCACGAGACCCGGCGGATGCGGTCGGCCCAAGTGCGAACTGCTGCGCGTAGCTGACCCTGCGTTGAGCGCTGTGGTCGCCTATCGCCCGTCGCTGTGGCTAGAGCTGATCGCGGACTGCAATCTCTCTTGCGACTTTTGCTACAACCCGTGGAGACCACGTGACAAGGCGGAAGCTCCGGGGTCTGTGAGCAGTGCAGAACTGCTCCAGATCGCTACTCGATTGAGTAGTCAAGTCGACTTCGAGTATGTCGCGCTGTCCGGCGGTGAACCCCTGATGTATGAGGGGCTTGACGAGCTGATCGGCGGACTTGCGAAGTTGGGTCATTGGACTGTGCTAACCACGAACGGCACGATGCTCACCGCCACGAGGCTCAGAGAGCTACGCGAAGCGGGGCTCTCTTCGGTTCAAGTGTCCCTTACCTCGATCCGGGAGCGCGTGCATAATGAGCTCACTCGTTCCCATAGTTGGAAGTCGACGATCGCTGCCATAGCTCGAAGCGCGGTCAGCGGACTGCCCACCACGGTGGTGGTCACAGCAACAGCCGTCAATCTGCCTGACTTGGTTGCCACGGCCTCATTCTTGAGAGATTCGGGAGTGCACCGCGTGGTAATCAGCAGGCTTCAGCTGTCGGGATCCGCGATAGACAACGCCGATCGGCTAGATGCCGACAAGCTTGAAGTACTAGCTGCTATCGATGCCGTCATCGCAGAAGTCGGTGCTGAAATGCGAGTCGACATTTCACCTCCGCTCGTTGGGCCACGTGATTCCGGGTGGCATCGTTGGGCAGTTGCGCCTGATGGAGTTCTCAAACTCTGCAATATGGCGTCGTCGCACTTAGGCGAGGTCACGTCGATGCCCGACGAGACCCTCGCAAGGATCAAGAACGACTGGTCTGTTGGCAATCTCGCTCCCTACGGTTCTTTCGCAGATACGTGTGGGTGTTTCGCTCGCCGGATGGAAGCCGCCCGCTCGTGAGAGCGGAGCAGCCTCGGCGCGGTGCCGATGTGTGGGCAGAATTCGAGCCGATCTTTCGAGATCAGGTCGTGGTTGATCAGGAGCTATCGGGTATGGGCAATGCCCTCGCTCTGCTGGTCCCAATGCCAGAGCCCTGGACGGCCGTCGACGTAGGAGCGGGGACAGGTGTGTCCACGATCGCTCTTGCCCGCGCGTGTGCGGGATCATCCGTAGTGGCAGTAGAGCCCGAGAAACCGTTGCGGGAGGCGTTGGCGTCCAGACTTGCCCAGGACGGATCGGTTGGGCCAAGAGTTACGATCGCCGCAAGTCTCGTAGACGTCGCGATCACACAACCCGTTGGTTGCCTCTTCGCCCGAAATGTCTTACATCTTCTGTCGGCCTTCGACCGAGAGGCGCTGTTGAGGGAGATTCTTAAACTGGACATCCGTGGTCCGATAGTTCTCAGCGTCGATGAACGGAAGTACAAAGGCGCGGAAGGTGGGGAGCGCCTAATTGATGCAAGGGTCATTGGCGAGAGTCGCTACGAGCGCTGGTTCGCATGGGAAAGCGTCAATCACGGTCAAATCGATTGCACCAACACTTTCCGTGTCTTCGTTGGTGACCGCTTGGCGCGAGAAGTGAGTTTCCGAGCGACGAGGTACGAGTCTGCCCTAGCATCCTCGCTCGACATTCTTGCCGCGCATGGATTCGTCCACTCGCAGAATTTGGGAGTCGATTTTGTCTCAGTCAGACGGTGATGTGGGATTTCGCGTCGTGCACCAGGCGCCGACGGCAGCTGAGTTGCTTGCGCTTCGGGAGTCGGTCGGGTGGCTCACCTATCCTGTTGACCTGGCGCAGGCCGCCTTCGACAGCTCTTTGTTCTCTGTGTCGCTGACCGTGAATGACGAGGTTGTTGGCTGCGCGCGGGTTATCGGTGACGCCTACTATCGCTATGTTCAGGATGTGATCGTCGCGCCTGCATGGCAAGGCAAAGGTGGCGGTTCCCTCATGATGGAACACGTCCATCGATGGCTTCTGGAGAAGAGTGCTGAGCGATATCGAGGGCTCATATGTCCGCCCCAGAGCGTTGAGTTCTACGAGAAGTTTGACTTTCAACGAGACGGAGTGGCGATGACCCTTCGGACAGACTCTTTGCCGAGCGGCGAGAAGTGAGCCCACAGCCGCCTGACGAGGGATTCATCCCGCGAGTTGTCAGTGAGTTTGGACTCAAGTGGTCCCAGATCGCGGCCCTCTCTGGCTTGCTTTTTTCGCTTCTTGGCCTAGACGAGTGGTTCAATGCCGGGAGTTGGACACTCGCCGCGATCATCGCGCTCGTCATCATCTTCGCTTTTCGTCGATTCTTCCGCTGGACCCTTCCGTGGGTTGCGGCGGTTTCGGCCCTGGCGCTTGCTCTCTACCTTGCAGGATCCTGGTGGATCGTTGGGTCCCCCGACGTGCTTGCGTGGCTGAAGCAGGACAAGCTCAACAGGCTGATCGGCACGTTCGTGATTGGACTGGGGGTGATGACCGCAGCGGCAGCGGTAGTCCTCACGTACCGTCGCCAAGAGGCACTCTTCGGGGGTCCGTACCCAGCGTCTGTTTCGAGAGCACTATCAGCCGCAATCGTCGACCAAGGTTTCTACCGCGAGGACCAGAAGTACGTTCTCACCTTCCTCGAAGCAAATAAGCGGACCACGCGAGTTCGAATCGAACTCACATACAGACTTGTCAACCGAACAGGTAGCAGGCAGCAGGCGTACCTTCTACTTACTCCTATGCGGCCAGACGTCAAGTTCCTCGAGGCAGTCGCGGGGAAGACAAAGTATGACGTGAACGATGCACGAAACAAGAGCGGCGCTGGTCTGCGGATTCAGGTGAGCTTGAAGCAGAGCGAAAAAATGCAGGTCCGGTTGGCGGCAGAAGTAGATTACTGGCGGTCAGACTCTGACCTGTTCGCTACGTATCTTCCATGCACGAGCCTCGAGTTGGTCGTTCGAAACCAGATCTCCGATCTCGACATCCATGTCGAGGCGCTTTCTCCTCAACAGGTCCACCCAAAGGACGAGAGCGACGGTACTCGAAGGTGGAAGATTTCACACGGCCTTATCCCGTACCAAGGCTTCAAGGTCGACTGGATTAGACAGGAAGGGTGACCGCTCGTGGCCTAGGTGACAGTCCCCCGTGTCGGCGGAGGACATTACTGCCAAAAGCACGCGGGGAGCGTGCCGGACAAGTCTCCTGAGACACCCGGACCGATTTATGAAGCGACTCGAGTGAGAAAATCCCAGGTCAGCTACTTCGCGATCTGACAACTGTCGTGAGATCCGACACCTCGCGCCGCGATCGCGGCGCGGTCTGCGCGTGCGCAGCCAACCCAGCGCGCCGGGTAGCCTGAAATTCGAGTCAAGGGAGCTGCGAATGCGTCGATGGATCGTCGGAGGTGCCGTGTTCGCGGCGCTCTGGATGGGCTGGGCACTCCTCATCGGGCTTGTTTCGATTCTCGGCGGACCTCTCGCGAGGCTCTTCGGCGCGCTGCCCCGCGTGCCCGGCGTCTTTTACGGGTGGGCGCTCGGCCCCGCGCTCGTGGCGGGCGTGCTGACCGCGCTGCTGGTGGCGCTCAGCTACATCGTGCTGGGGCGCATGCTCAGCAAGGCGGAGCGACCCTCGTTCGCCCGTGCCTGGCTTGCCGCCATCCTCGCGGCCGCGGTCGTGGGCCTCGCACTCGACCTCCCGAGCGTCATTCGCGGGGTCGGCATGTTCGGCATCCGCGGCATCTTGAACGAACCGTACAACATGCAGCACGCCGTCTTTTGGGCGCTGTTCGCGGGTTGGATACCGGGGCTCGTCGTCTCGCGAGGGCGCGCGCCGGCGCTCACACGCGCCTTGGCCCCGACCGAGCGCCGCAGCCCGGCTGCCTGGCTGCTGCCGGTGTCGGCGGGAGTCGTGTTCGTCGCGCTCGTGGGAGTCGGGGTGTGGGGCATCGAGGTATCGAACGAGCAGAGCAGGCAGGCGGCCGCCGAGCACGAAGCCGCGCAGCGCGACGCGTTCGGCGCGTTGCCCGACCCGGCTGCGCCCGGAGACCCCGTGCCCATTCGCGCCGCGGGCACGGAGGCCGTGCCCGCCGACGCGTGCACAAGCGAGAATGCGACGGTGCTGCTCGGTGGTGCCGATGCGGCGCTGGGACGTCGCATGCAGGTCGTCGAGTTGCTGAACTTCTCGGAGCAGCCGTGCGCGGTTGAGGGATACCCCGACATCGCCTTTGGCGATCAGAACGCGCACCTGCTCGATGTGACGATCGAGCATGCAGGCACGTCGATGGACGAAGGCCCGGGGGCGGTGCTCATCACGGTGCCAGCGGGCGGATCGGTCAAGACGGTGATCGCCTGGGGCGCGAACAGCACGAACGGCGCCATCGTCGCCCACTCGCTGCACGCCGCGATCCGACCGGGCGAAGACCGCGGGTCGTGGCCCGTAGAGCTCGACATCGTGACCGGGAGCACCGTGTCGGTCACCGCCTGGCGAAGCGCCGCGCTATCGACGGAATGACCCGCCGGCGGGTTGGGTCGTCTTCTGCTGTGCCGCCACGATCAGCGCGGCGATACCGAGTCCGATGGTGCTGGCGAGAAAGGCGAGCAGCGCGAGTCCCGCAAAGAACGGGCCAAACGACAGTGTGCGGAGTGGGCCCACCACAAACGTGACGATCTGGGGGAGCCCCCACGCCAGGGCGTACAGCCCGAACGCCCACAGCGGCAACCACCGTGCGCGCCCCGGCACAACGGCAGACCGCACGATCTGCAGGGTGCCGATGGTCGCCGCTGCGGTCGGGAGCACGATCGCAATGTAGCTGAGCATCTGCCAGCCGTCGGGGCTGAGGGGCGCAACAGATGTGAACAGCTGTGCGAGCCCATAGATCGTGATGGGCCACGCACCGAGCACAATCAGCGCGATCATGCCGAGCGGGCGACGCTCAACGACGCTCGCCTCGGGGGAGAGCCCGATGGCGAAGAGCAGAAGTGCGACGGCATAGAGCACGTTGTTCAGGAGCGCGAGCCAGAAGAGCCCCGGGATCGCCGGGAGGGTGGATTGCAGCATCCCGATCACGCCACATGCGATCAGGGCGATGCCGCCCAGGGTCCACGTCTTTTGCTGGCTCGTCATGCCGCCAGGCTACTTGCGATTGCCCGCTCACGGTTGGGCCTCGCTTTGGCCTGACGATGTCGTGGGCCGGGAGTACACTTTTGCGATCGGCGGCCCCGGAGCCCGGTTCAACGTAGTTCGGATCGGCGCGGGCGTGCCGACACCGAACGTTTGGAGCTGGCATGACCGATCGAATCACCGTCACCCGCACGTTCACGGCACCTCGCGAGGTGCTGTGGAATGTCGTCACGGGCCGCGAGCAATTTGCCACCTGGTTCGGCACCGAGGCCGTCGACGTGCCGCTCGACACGCTCGACTGGAGCCTCGTCGAAGGCGAGCGCTGGTCTGCAGTGATGCACCTCCCCGACGGCACAACCAAGCCGTGGATCGGCGACTTCGTCGAGGTCGTGCCGCCCTCACACTTCGCGATTCGGTTGACCGACCAGCCCGAACAGCCGGACGAGCTGGCCCCGGTCACCATCGACCTCGCAGAGGTTGGTGGCGGCACAGAACTCACCCTGACTCAAGAAACCCCCGGTTGGCCTGACGACGCCCGAGCCGGGCTCACCGCCGGATACGGCGCGTTCCTCGACTCGATGGAACGCCTCGTCGAGCGGGCGCGGTGACGCGAAATATCGGGGTCAATGCGGAGCCGCCGCGCGCCATCGGGCATACGCTGACGATATGAACGACCTCGCCTTCACGCACGAACCTGAACAGTCCCGCTACGCGCTACGCCGGGGCGCCGAGCTGCTGACCGTGCTCGATTACCGCGACGACGGCTCGACCGTCGCCATGACGCGCGCGTTCACCACGCCGTCGGCGCGCGGCAACGGCTATGCGGCAGTGATGGTCGACAAGGCCGTCGCCGAACTTGAGGCGGCGGGCGATCGCAAGATCAGTCCGGTGTGCTGGTACGTTGCGGAGTGGTTTGCAGCACACCCCGAACGTGGTGGCATCCTGCAACAACGCCCCGCTTCCTGAGCGCGGTTTAACACGCGGGCGCGACCCGCAAGAAGGAGAAGCCGTGCTCTGGACACTCATGGTGCGATACCTCAAGCCGGCCTGGCCATTGATCGTCGGCGTGGTGGTCTTCCAGCTCGCGCAGTCGATTTCGTCGCTCATGTTGCCGACCCTCAACGCGAACATCATTAACGATGGCGTCGTGCGGGGCGACATCCCCTACATCTGGAGCACGGGTGCGCTGATGCTCGGCATCACCCTCGTGCAGGTGGTGTGCTCGATCGTTGCGGTGTACTTCGGCTCGAAGCTCGCGATGGGCATGGGCCGTGACCTTCGCGCCGGGCTGTTCAAGCGCGTCGTCGCGTTCTCGCAGAAAGAGATCGGCGAGTTCGGCGCCCCGTCGCTGATCACCCGCAACACCAACGACGTGCAGCAGGTGCAGATGCTCGTGCAGGTCACCGCGACGCTGATGGTC
Source organism: Actinomycetes bacterium (assembly GCA_029777095.1). Lineage (GTDB taxonomy): Bacteria > Actinomycetota > Actinomycetes > Actinomycetales > Microbacteriaceae > Microbacterium. The sequence continues at coordinate 14,839 of JAKOTS010000047.1, forward strand.
TCGGCACCCATGCTCGCGATCGGCGGGGTGATCATGGCCATGCGGCAAGACGTGTCGCTCTCGTGGCTGATGGCCGTCAGCATCCCCGTCCTGCTGGTCATTGTCACGCTCGTGATTGTGCGCATGGTGCCGGCCTTCCAGCTCATGCAAACGCGCATTGACCGGATCAACCAGATCATGCGCGAACAGCTGACCGGCATCCGCGTGATCCGCGCGTTCGTGCGCGAGCGCGAAGAGCGCGAGCGGTTTGTCTCCGCGAGCGAGGGCGTGGCCGAGACCGGCATTCGCGCCGGCAACCTCATGGCGTTCATGTTCCCGGCGATCATGCTCGTCATCAACCTCTCGAGCGTCGCCGTGATCTGGTTCGGTGGGATCCAGGTGCAAGACGGGCAGACCGAGATCGGGACGCTGTTCGCGTTCTTGCAGTACCTCATGCAGGTGCTGATGGGCGTCATGATGGCCGCCTTCATGTTCATCATGATTCCGCGCGCCACCGTGTGTGCAGACCGCATCGGCGCCGTGCTCGAGACCCCGACCTCGGTACTCGCCCCGGCGAACCCCGTGCGGCCGGGCCAGAGCGGCGGCGAGATTGCGTTCGATCAGGTCGAGTTCAGCTACCCCGGTGCCGAGCAGCCCGTGCTGCAGGGCATCGCGTTTCGGGTCGCACCGGGCACCACGACGGCAATCATCGGTTCTACAGGTTCGGGCAAGTCGACGCTCATCGGCCTCGTGCCGCGACTCTTCGACGTCACCGCCGGCACCGTGCGGATCGACGACATCGACGTGCGCGAGCTCGACCCAGACGAACTGTGGCAGCGCATCGGCTTGGTCCCACAGCGCGCGTTCCTCTTCTCGGGAACCATCGCCTCAAACCTCCGATACGGCAACGCCGACGCAACGGACGACGAGCTGTGGCACGCGCTCGAAATCGCACAGGCGCGCAGCTTTGTCGAGGGGATGTCTGGCGGGCTCGAGGCATCCATCGCACAGGGCGGCACGAATGTCTCGGGTGGTCAGCGGCAGCGACTCGCAATCGCGCGGGCGCTCGTGAAACGCCCCGAGATCTACATTTTCGACGACTCGTTCTCGGCACTCGATGTGGCGACGGATGCCGCGCTCCGGCGCTCACTGACACACAACGTGCCCGGGGCGACGAAGCTGATCGTCGCGCAGCGCGTCAGCACAATTCGCGACGCCGACCAGATTGTGGTGCTCGACCACGGCGAAATCGTTGGGCTTGGCACGCACCAGGAGCTGCTCGAAACAAGCGAGACCTACCGCGAGATTGTGGAGTCGCAGGAGAGCGTGGAGGCCCCGGCATGAGCGAGAACAACGAGACCGAGACCGAGACCGAGACCCCGCGCCCGCAGCCGCAGCCGATGCGTGGCGGCGGTGGCCACGGCATGGCACGCGGCCCCGTCGAGAAGCCCCAGAACTTCGGGCCCTCGGCGAAGCGCCTGCTCGGCACCCTGAAGCAGGATGCCGCGCGCATTGTCTTCGTCATCTTCCTCGGTGTCGTGAGCGTCGGGCTGACCGTGCTCGGCCCCAAGCTGCTCGGCGAGGGCACAAACGTCGTGTTCGCGGGCTTTATCTCGCTGCAGTTCAAGGCCGGTACGACCAAGGCGGAGGTGATCGATCAGCTGGTCGCGGCCGGGCAAACCACCCAGGCCGACATGCTTCGGGTCATGGACTTTGTGCCCGGGACGGGCATCAACTTCACCCAGCTGACCTGGATCTTGATCGCCGTGCTCGCCGTCTATTCGGTCGGCAGCATCTTCGCGTACTTCCAGGCGCGGATCCTCAACTACGTCGTGCAGAGCGCGATGCACCGGCTGCGCGTGCAGGTCGAAGAGAAGCTGCACAACCTCCCGCTGAGCTACTTCGACCGGGTGCAGCGCGGTGAGCTCCTGAGTCGTGTCACGAACGACGTCGACAACATTGGGCAATCGCTGCAGCAGTCACTCTCGCAGGTGATCACATCGGTGCTCACCGTGATCGGCGTGCTGCTGATGATGTTCCTCATCTCGCCGGTGCTCGCGGCGATCGCGCTCGTCACCATTCCGCTCACGATCCTGATCACCGTGGTCGTCGCCCGTCGCTCGCAGAAGATGTTCGTGGCGCAGTGGAAGCAAACCGGCATCCTGAACGCCCGCATCGAGGAGACTTTCTCGGGCCATGCCGTCGTGAAGGTGTTCGGTCACCAGCGCGAGGTAGAGGCGGCGTTCGACGAAGAGAATGACCGCGTGTATCGGGCAAGCTTTGGGGCGCAGTTCGTCTCGGGCATCATCATGCCGTCGATGACGTTTGTCGGAAACCTGGTCTACGTTGCGATCGCGGTGGTCGGTGGCATCCAGGTCGCATCTGGGCAGTTGTCGATCGGTAACGTGCAGGCGTTCATCCAGTACTCGCGCCAGTTCACGCAACCGCTGAGCCAGCTGGGCTCGATGGCGAACCTGCTGCAGTCTGGTGTCGCGAGCGCCGAGCGCGTGTTCGAGTTGCTTGATGAGCCCGACCAGACGCCCGAGGCCGATCCGGCCGAGACGGTGTCGGAGCGGGCGAGCCACCTCGAATTTCACAACGTGTCGTTTGGGTACTCGCCCGAGAAGCCGCTCATCCAGGGGCTCAACCTCTCGGCGCGCCCCGGCAGTACGATCGCGATTGTTGGGCCCACGGGCGCCGGCAAGACGACGCTCGTCAACCTCATCATGCGGTTCTACGACATTGACGAGGGCTCCATCACGCTCGGCACGAGCGCCGATGCAGACGCCGCGGTCGATGTTCGCCGCATGACGCGCACTGACCTTCGCTCCCGCACCGGGATGGTGCTGCAAGACACGTGGCTGTTCGCGGGAACGATCCGGGAGAACATTCTCTACGGGCGGCCCGACGCCACCGAAGAAGAGATGGTGGCCGCGGCATCCGCAGCCTATGTCGACCGCTTCGTGCACTCGCTGCCAGACGGCTACGAGACCGTGCTCGACGACGAGGCGACCAACCTCAGCGTCGGCGAGCGACAGCTCGTGACGATCGCGCGCGCGTTCCTTGCCGACCCCCGGTTGCTCATTCTCGACGAGGCAACATCGTCGGTCGACACGCGCACCGAGTTGCTGATCCAGCGCGCGATGTCGAAGCTGCGCCGCAACCGGACCGCGTTTGTGATCGCGCACCGGCTTTCAACGATTCGGGATGCCGACCTCATCCTTGTGATGGAAAACGGTGCCATCGTCGAGCAGGGCAACCACGAGCAGCTCATCGCCGCGCGGGGTGCATACTGGCGGCTCTACAACGCGCAGTTTGATGCGCCGATGGAAGAAGAAACGCTGAAGGATCCGGCGCTCGGGTAGGCGTGATGACGGCGACGACGGCGGCGAAAACGGCGCCGGGCGGGTCGCGGGTTCAACCGAACGGTTGAACAGCGGGTCGTCCGGCCGTGGGATCCGCCGGAGGGCCAGGCGCGCTGAACTCGGAGTATGTCTGAGAAACGTGTGTCTTCTGGGTTCGCGAACGCGCTCACTTCGCGCCGCGGCGCCTGGGTGTCGATCTTGCTTGCAGTGCTCGCCGTCGTGGGGGTGTTCGGTGCGCTGAGCGGGGCGGAGGCGCCCAGCGGCAATGATGCGGCGCCGCCCGCGTCTGAATCGGCGGCGGTTACCGCGCTCCTCTCAGAATTCAACGACAGCGCGAAACAGACGGTGTTGCTCGTCGCCAGCCGTGACGATGGCTCGGCGCTCACCGCGGCAGATCTCGACGCGATGCGCGAGCTCGCACCGCGGCTCGACGCCGAGACCGGCTTTGCGGCGTCCCCGCCGTTCGCGAGTGAGGACGGCCTCGCCGCCGTCATGCAGACATCGATGACGCAGGGTGCCGACAACGGCGCCACGGCCGAGGTTGTGTTTGCGCTGCGCGACATCGTGGCGGAGCATCCGATCGATGGCGTCACCGTGCAGATCACCGGTGGCCCGGCGTTTGGTGCCGACATCACCTCGGCGTTTGCGGGTGCCGACTTCACCCTGCTGATCGTCACGATCGGTATCGTCGCGCTCCTTTTGATCTTGACCTACCGTTCGCCGCTGCTGTGGATCGTGCCGCTGGTGGTTGTTGCGCTCGCCGACCGGATGGCCGGGCTCGTCACCGCGGTGGTGGGCACGGGGCTCGAACTGCAGTTCGACTCGGGAATCGTCAGCGTGCTCGTGTTTGGTGCGGGCACCAACTATGCGCTGCTGTTGATCTCGCGCTACCGCGAAGAGCTGCTGCGAAACGAAGACCACCGCGCCGCGCTCGCGCAGGCGTGGTGCAAGACCGCGCCGGCGATTCTCGCCTCTAACGTCACCGTCGTGCTCTCGCTCGCCACCCTCGTGTTCGCGGTGATTCCGGGCACGCGCGGCCTTGGGATCTCGTCGGCCGTGGGGCTGCTGATCGCGCTCGCGTTCGGGCTGCTCGTCTTGCCGCCGGTGCTCGCGGTGTGTGGCCGCGGCATCTTCTGGCCGTTCGTGCCGAAGCCCGGGCAGCACCGGGTGCAGGGTCGCGCGTGGCGCGCGATCGCGACCCGCGTTGTGGCACGGCCCGTCGTTTCGATCGTCGCCGCCGGTGCGCTGCTCGTCATCATGGCCTCGGGGCTCATCGGTGCGTCGGTTGGCCTCAATCAGACCGACAAGTTTCGGGTTGCAGCAGAGTCTGCGGCGGGGCTCGAAGTGCTCGGCGAGCATTTTCCGGCGGGCGAGGCCCAGCCGATGATCATTGTCGCGAATACCGGTGAGGTGCCCGCGGTGGTCGCGGCTGCCGAGGGCATCGACGGTGTGATTCGTGTGACTCCGGTCAGTGAGAGCCGGGATGCCTCGCTCACGCGCATTCTCGTCACGGGCGAGCCCGCGCCGAGCACACCCGAAAGCCTCGCGCTCGTCGAACAATTGCGCGCCGCTGTGCACGACATCGACGGCGCCGACGCGCTTGTTGGCGGAGTCGTCGCCACCGATGTGGATGCCCGTGCGGGCAACACCCGCGACCTGCTGGTGATCGCGCCACTGGTGTTGCTGGTGAGTTTCATCGTCTTGCTGGTGCTCCTGCGGTCGCTTGTCGCCCCGGTCTTGTTGATGCTGGTGAACCTCTTGAGCGCGGTCGCCGCGATCGGCGGTGGCGCCTGGCTCAGCCGCGTGCTGTTCGACCAGCCCGCGCTCGATCTGCAGGTGCCGCTGCTCTCCTTCCTGTTTCTCGTTGCGCTCGGCATCGACTACACGATCTTCCTCGTGCATAGGGCCCGGGCCGAAGCGCAGGCGTTTGGTACCAAGCGGGGCATGGTGGAGGCGGTCGCCGGCACGGGCGGCGTGATTACGAGTGCCGGAATCGTGCTCGCAGCCGTGTTCGCGGCGCTCGGGGTGCTCCCGCTGGTCACGCTTGGCCAGATCGGCCTCATCGTCGGGCTGGGCGTGATCGTCGATACCTTCGTCGTGCGCACGATCATGGTGCCGGCAATCTTCAGCCTGGTGGGCGACCGCATCTGGTGGCCGGGCCGGATTCCCGGCGGTTCGCGAGCGCCGGGCGCCGCGCCGAGTGACGGCAGGGCCGCGGGCGGGGGAGAATCAGAACATGTCGAGCACTCCGAAGCCGCGCTCACGTAACGGGCGCACCGCGCCAGCGCGCGGCGCCGTCGCGGTCATGCTGCGCTCGATGCAAGTCGGGCAGCTCGTGATCGCGGCGGTGCTCGTGGTGATCGGCGCCGTGCGCGCGATCGCCGACGGCAGCAATGTCGTGGCCGTGCTCGCGGTGTCGCTGGTATTTGCCGGTTGGTATTTTGGCGGCATCCTGTTGACGACGCGCGCGCACGATCAACGGCTGAGCATCGGGTGGATGCTGGGGCTCGTCGTGATTTGGACCGCAACCGTAGTGATCTCGGTCGAGTTCATCTGGCTCGCGTTTGCCCTCTGGTTGCTTGGTGGGCTCATTCTTCGCGCCCGCTGGGCGATCGTCTACTCGCTGCTCGTGTTCGCCGTTGTGGTGTTTGCACCGCTCGCGCACAACGGGACGATCGCGTACGCGAACGTCATCGGGCCGCTCGTTGGAGGCCTCTTCGCTTTCGGCGTCTCGCGCGGCTACGTCGAGATGATGCGGGAATCGCAGGAGCGCCAACGCCTGGTGGATTCGCTCGTGCACGCGCAGGCCGAGATGACCGAATTGCAGCAGGAGCTGGCACGCACCCAGCGCGAGTCGGGCGCGATTGCCGAGCGCACGCGGCTGTCGCGCGACATTCACGACACGATCGCGCAGGGCTTCGCGTCGATCGGCCTCCTCGCCCGAGGGGCGCTCGACCGGGGTGCCGACGCGAACCGCACATTTGCACAGATCGATGCGCTCGCGCGCGAAAGCCTCGTCGACGTGCGCCGCATCGTCGCTGCCCTCTCGCCGGCCGAGCTCGACGAGGGCGCGCTCGCGGGGGCGATCTCGCGCATGCTTGAGCGGCTGACCGCCGAGTCGGGGATCGCGACCGAGCTCCACGTCGACGTCGCGTTTCCGGCGCTCCCGACGTCCGTCGAGGTTGCGCTCCTGCGCACCGCGCAGTCGGCCCTCGCCAACGTGCGCCTGCACTCCGGGGCCGCGCGGGTCGTGGTCAACCTCGTCGACGCCGAGCATTCAGTGCGCCTCGACATCGTCGATGACGGCCGCGGTTTTGACGCGCGTGCCTGGGACCGTGCCCACGATCGCACGCAGGATCGCACGCATGACGGCACGGCGCAAAGCGGCTACGGCCTGCATTCGATGCGCAACCGGCTGCGTGAACTGGGCGGCGGCCTCGAGGTCGAAAGCGCCCCCGGTGACGGGACCGCGCTCTCGGCATTCGCACCGTTCGGTGACGTCGCACCGCGCCGTCACGATGCGCCCCCGTCCGTTGCAGAGGAGAGCTAGTGCCTGTCACCGTGCTGTTGGTCGACGACCACCCCATCGTGCGGGGCGGGCTGCGTGCCCTCTTCGAGCGCCACGATGACGTCGAGATTGTGGGGGAGGCGGCATCCGGTGAAGAAGCGGTGACACTCGCCGCGCATCTGCACCCCGACGTCGTGTTGTGCGACCTGCGCCTCGGCGCCGGCATGGACGGCGTGGAGACGACCGCCGCGCTGCGCGCCCAGGATCCCGCTCCGGCCGTGATCATTCTCACCACGTTTGATCGGGATGCCGAGATCCTCGGGGCGATCGAAGCCGGCGCCGCGGGGTACCTGCTCAAGGATGTCTCGCCGGCCACGATCCTGCATTCGATCAAGGAAGCCGCGGCGGGGCACATCGTGCTGGCACCAGAAATGGCGCAGCGGGTCGTGCAAGGGATGCGCAAGCCTCGGGTACGCCTCACCGAGCGCGAGCTCGACGTGTTGCGCCTGCTGGGGGACGGGGCATCCAATCGCGAAATTGCCCGCACCCTCTTCGTGACCGAAGCGACGGTAAAGACCCATCTCGTGAACCTTTTCGCGAAACTTGGCGTCGAAAGCCGGGCGAAGGCGGTTACTCATGCGCGCGAAACTGGGCTGCTCTAACCATTGCGCCGACACCCGGAGGCACGCAAGGGTGAGAATGCTCAACCATTCGGCTGATCCGCCGGGGCCGTCGTGGCCCCAGACTCGGGTGAGACAGGGAGGATATTCGGATGAAAAAACTGTTCTACGCCGCGTTCGCTTATATGCTCGTGGGCGTGCTCTCGGGGCTGTTTTACCGGGAGTTCACCAAGGCAAATGACTTCCCTTCCGGGGAGTTCACGCAACTTGGGCTCGCCCACACGCACCTGCTCACGCTCGGCTTCATCGTGTTGCTGATCGTGTTGGTGCTGGAGAAGCAGTTCACGCTCTCGCGGAGCAAGCTGTTTGGCTGGTTCTTCTGGGTGTACAACGCCGGAGTGATCGTCACATCGGCGATGCTCATCTGGCACGGCTCACTCACGGTGCTCGGCCAAGAAGGGAACGGCATGATCTCTGGGATCGCCGGGCTCGGCCATATTCTCCTCACCGCCGGAATGGTGTTGCTCTTTCTTTGCCTTCGTCGCGCACTCGTTCGTGACGGCGTGATCAACGACCCGGGGGTTGCTGCCTAATGTCTACGCCGAGCCGGCACGACGAAGTATCGACCGAAGAAGCCGCGCCAAGTCGTCGCGCGTGGTTCGGACTCGCGGTGCTGTCGGCCGGCCTCGGCATGATCGTGCTCGACGGCACGATCGTCGGGGTCGCGCTGCCCGACATCATTCGCGACCTCAACATGAACATCACCGACGCGCAGTGGGTCAACAGCCTCTACGCGGTGCTCCTCGCGGCGCTCCTGCTCTCGACGGGCCGGCTCTCTGACCGGTGGGGCCGCAAGCGACTGTTTCTCGTTGGCATCGTGATCTTCATCGGCGGGAGCATCCTCGCCGCGATGTCGGATGCCTCGGGCCCGCTGATCGCCGCACGCGCGGTGCAGGCGGTGGGGGCCGCGCTGATCATGCCCTCGACCCTCTCGACCGTGAACGCGACGTTCCGCGGCAAGTACCGCGCGACCGCGTTCGGTGTGTGGGGCGCGGTGATCTCAGGGGCCGCCGCAATCGGCCCGCTCGCCGGTGGCGCGCTCACCCAGTGGGGTTCATGGGAATGGATCTTCCTCGTGAACATCCCGCTCGGGGCGATCGTGTTTGTCGCGGCGATCTTCACGGTGAAAGAAACCCGCGGCGGCAAGGCGTTGCCCGGGGCCGATGTCGACGGTGCGCTGCTCAGCGCGATCGGCTTTGGCGCGCTCGTCTTCGCCGTGATCGAGGGGCCCGAGATCGGGTGGTGGGTGCCGAAGGCCGACCTGCACATCTTCGGGCTCACCTGGCCGACGACCGCGCCGATCTCGCTCGTGCCGATCGCGTTCGCCGTCGCCGCCGTGGCACTCACCCTGTTCGTATTCTGGGAGCGGCACCGCGCCCGCGTGCGGCGCTCCGCACTGCTCGACCTCGATCTCTTCCGGTTGCCGACCTTCTCGTGGGGCAACACCACCGCGGCCATGGTCGCGGTGGGAGAGTTTGCCATCCTCTTCGTGCTGCCGCTCTACCTGATCAACGCGCTCGGCCTCGACGTGATGGGGGCGGGTCTCGTGCTTGCCGCGATGGCGATCGGTGCGTTCGTATCCGGTGCGATGGCACGCCACCTTGCGGCCAGATTCGGTTCACCGGGCACGGTGCTGATCGGCCTTGGGCTCGAACTCATCGGCATCATCGCGCTGGCGCTCACCGTGACCGGCACGACTCCCGGATGGGCGATTGCGATCCCGCTCGTGGTCTACGGCCTCGGCCTTGGCCTGGCATCGGCGCAGCTCACCGGCACGGTCTTGCGCGACGTGCCGCCCGAGGACTCGGGGCAGGGTTCGGCAACGCAGAGCACCGTGCGCCAGATCGGCTCGGCGCTCGGCACCGCATTCGCCGGCGCGGCGCTGTCGGTGTCGCTCGCACTCACGCTCCCGGCATCGCTCCAGAAGGCGGGCCTCACGGGCAAAGAGGCCGAGACGCTCGCCGATACCACCCGCCAGAGTGCGGGTTCGATGATCTCTGAGCTGCGCGCCGAGGGCGTGCACAGCCAGTTCGGCAACGACACGGCGCGTGCGGTGCAGGCGCTCTCCGACGGCTTCGCCGACGGCGCCCGGCTCGCGATGCTCATCGCCTCGGTCTTCCTGCTCCTCGGATTCGTGGGGGCGATCCGCCTTCGCATCAGCAGCAAGCGCGAGGTGCCAGCACTGCCGGCGCCCGGCGGGGGCGTGCCCGCTGGAGAAGTGGGCGCGGCGATTGGTGCGGGCGCGGCGGCTGACACTGGCGCGGCTGGCGGGGCGGGCCCGCAAACTGGGGCCGCGACCGCGCAATCGGTACCCGGTCGCTCGGGCACCGATTGATCGAAAGGACGCACGGACATGCGCACACCAGCCGCCGCCCTCCGCGGAGTGCAACACCCCGAGGCCTTCCACGGCCACGGCATCACGCGCGGATTCTTTGAAGGCTGGTACGTCAAGCTGGTCTCGGCCGACCGGTCGCAGCGCTGGGCAGTGATCCCGGGCATCTTCCGCGGCCTGGCTGGGGCGGCTGGCGAGGGTGAGGGCACCCGCGATGAGGCTTTTGTGCAGGTGCTCGATGGGCTGACCGGGCGGTCGTGGTACCACCGGTTCGCACCCGAGGAGTTTGCGGCATCTGATCGCGTGTTCGATGTGCGCATTGGCGGCAACCGTTTCACGACAACCGGCGTCACGCTCGACCTCCCCAACATGCGGGGGCGCATTGACTATACGAGCGCGCTCGAGCCGTGGCCGGTGACGTTGCGCGAGCCCGGCATCATGGGCTGGTACGGCCTCGTGCCGTTCATGGAGTGCTTCCATGGCATCGTGTCGTTCGGGCACGGGCTGCGTGGCACGCTCGAGATCGACGCCGGTGATGCGCCGGGCGCGGGCGCTGCGGGGGCTGGCGCTGACTTGGGCGTCGGGTCGGCGCTCGTCGCCACCTCGTTCGACGGCGGCCGCGGCTACATCGAGAAAGACTGGGGTAAGGCGTTTCCGGCCGGCTACGTCTGGATGGCAAGCAACCACATCGACGCGACGGGCGGCACCGAGGCGGCGACGGGCAGCGCAGCGGATGCCTCGCTCATCGCCTCCGTCGCCATCATCCCGTGGGTCGGCCGCTCGTTTCGCGGATCCATCATCGGGTTTCGCCACGGCGGGCGGCTCTATAAATGGACCACCTACAACCGCTCGCGCGAGACACGGCTCGCGATCGATGACACCCACGTGCGCTGGAGTGTGCAGGGCCCGGATGGGGTGCTCGAACTCGACGCCGAGCGGGTGCGCGGCGGCCTCCTGCATGCGCCCCTGCGCACAGCAATGCACCAACGCGTCGAAGAAACACTCGATGCCCGAATCGCGTTTCGTCACCTTGACCCCGACGGCCGCGTGCTCCTTGAAGGCACGGCGGAGTGCGCCGGCCTCGAGGTGTTTGGCGACACCGCGCGGCTGCTCGCGCTCAAATAGGCGTTCAGCACAGCGTGTGCGCGCCGCAATTCGCGCACACCCGAGAACTTTTTCGGCGCCCAGCACCCGCGCGCCGTGACACGATAGAAGGATGTCTGACGCCAGCCTCCCCCATATCGAGGACCTGACGATCGCCCGCCTCGTCGGCCCGCTTTCGCACAGCCGGGGCCGGGCGTACGCAGAGAACGGCAACGTCGGAGACCTCGAGTGGGACCCGGCAACGCAGACCCTGCGCGGCGAGGTGCGCGGCACAGCCCCCGCACCATACCGAGTCACGGTGAAGCTGCTCGGCGCCAACACCGGCCGCATCACCGTGCGCACCGCGATGTGCACGTGCCCGGTTGGCATCAACTGCAAGCACGCCGCGGCAGTGCTGCACGCAAGTACTGCCCGCAGGCGCGCGGCCGATGCGGCAAACGTTTCGGCCGAGGCCGCGGCCGACGCGGCCATCCCCGTCGCCGAGGCAGGGTGGCGTGGGCTCGTTGCAGCCCTCGACCGCACCGCCGAGGTTGATGCACCCTTGCCCAAGCAGCTCGCGCTGCAATTTGAACTTCGCCGCCGCGTACCGCGCGCGACGCTGCGGTCGGGCAGCCGGCACGATGAGCGGGCTCGGGATGCGGCATCCGCCGACCGGCTCGCCATTCGCCCGGTCACTGGCGGCGTGCGTGGTGGGTGGATCAAGGCCGCGCTCAACTGGCAGAACGTTGGCTACCAGGGCGGTGCCGGCGGGTTCGACCCGGCGCAGGCGCGCTGGTTCGCACAGCTCAATACGCTCAAGGGTTCGCCGCTCGGCGGCCTCGCCGAGTATGGCGCCGATTGGATCACCCTCGATACGTTCGACTCGAGCCTGCTGTGGGCCCTGCTGGCCGAGGCGCCGGGGCTCGGCATTTCGCTGGTGGGCACGAACATCCCCGAGGTGGCGCTCGCTGGCACGGCAGAGATCGGCTTCGACGCCGGCATGCGCGAGGGGGAGCTGCAGCTTCGCCCGAGCGTGGTGATCGACGGTCGCAGCTTCGATGCCCAGCTGGTCCGGTTGATTGGGGCGCACGGCGTCTACGTGTACGACGCGGCCGCGGGCAGGCTCCTGCTGGCGCGTCTCTCGGCCCCGCTCACGAGGGCTCAGCGCGCGCTGATCGAGCGCCCGGCCGCGGTGCGGGTACAAGGCGATGACGTCGCCGAGTTCTTGGGCGAGCACTTCGCCACGCTCGCGCGGTCGGTGCGGGTCGTCAGCACCGACGACACGTTCACGCCCCCAGATCTGCCCCGCCCCACACTCGTGCTCGGCGCCCGCTTCGAGGCCGGGCATGTGCTGCGGCTCGGGTGGGAATGGGACATCGGCGTGCGCCGCCGCCTCCCATTTGACGCGCCAGACACGCTGTTTCGGGATGCCGCGGCCGATCGTGCCGCCACGCTCGATGTTGCCGACGCGCTCGCCGAAGACCCCGCGGGCATGCCGCTCCTGCAACCCGACGGCACGCTTCGCCAGACCGCGCGACTCCAGGGGATCGCGGCCGCCGAGTTCACCGCGCGCGTGCTGCCCGCGCTCGAAGCGCTCGAGGGCGTCGCGGTCGAAATCACGGGCGAGAAGCCCGACTACCGCGAAGTTGTCGAAGCGCCGGTGCTCGCCGTCTCGGCAATGGAGTCCGAATCAAACGACTGGTTCGATCTTGGCGTCACGGTCTCGGTCGAGGGCCGCGTCATCCCATTCGGCCCGCTGTTTACCGCACTTTCGAAGGGCGCGACCAAGCTCCTCCTCGTTGATCACAGCTATCTTTCGCTGCAGCAAGCCGTGTTCGCGCCGCTCCGCGAGCTGATCGAGGAGGCGGGCGGGCTCGAAGAGTGGGAGACCGGGCTGCGGATCAGTCGGTACCAGACCGCGCTCTGGTCGGAGTTTGAAGACCTCGCCGACGAGAGCGAAGCCGCCGTGAGCTGGCGGGCCACCGTCGACGGCCTTCGAAACATCGACAGTGTGCCGCCACCGCCGGTACCGACGGGATTCGCGGGCGAGCTGCGGCCCTATCAGCGCGAGGGATTCAGCTGGCTCGCCTTCTTGTACGAGCAAAAGCTGGGCGGCATCTTGGCCGACGACATGGGGCTCGGCAAGACCGCGCAAGCCCTCGCGTTGGTCGCGCACGCGGCCGCAAAGGCGCCGGGTGCTACGCCGTTTCTCGTCGTCGCTCCGACCTCGGTGGTCTCGAACTGGAAGCGTGAGGCGGCCCGGTTCACCCCCGGGCTGCGGGTCGCCGACGTGACAACCACCGAGCGCAAGCAGAGCAAGAGCCTCGCCGCGGTCGCTGCCGGCGCCGATATCGTGCTCACCAGCTACGCGATTTTGCGATTGGATGCCGAGGCCTTCGCCGATCTCGAATGGTCGGGGTTGATCCTCGATGAGGCGCAGTTCGCGAAGAACCCGGCCTCGAAGGTGCACGATGCGGCCCGGGGCATCCGGGCGCCGTTCCGCCTCGCCGTCACCGGCACGCCGATCGAGAACAACCTGACCGAGCTGTGGGCGCTTCTTCGAATCGTCGCGCCCGGGCTGTTCGCCTCATCGCGTGAGTTCGCCGAGAAGTATCGTCGCCCGATCGAGATCAACCACGATACGGAGCGACTCGACCGGCTTCGCCGCCGGGTGCGGCCATTCATGCTGCGCCGCACAAAAGAAGCCGTCGCCCCCGAACTGCCGCCCAAACAGGAGCAGGTGCTCGAGATCACCCTCGACCCGCGACACCGGCGCATCTACGACACGCACCTGCAGCGCGAACGGCAGAAGATTCTCGGGCTGGTCGACGACCTCGATCGCAACCGGTTCATCGTCTTCCGCTCGCTCACGCTGCTGCGCATGCTGAGCCTCGACGCCGCGCTCATCGACCCGGAAGGCTATGCGAACGTGCCTTCCGCCAAGCTCGACGGGCTCCTCGAACAGCTCGACGACGTGGTGGGGGAGGGCCACCAGGCGCTGGTCTTCAGCCAGTTCACCTCGTTCCTCCAGCGCGCAGCCGCGCGGCTCGATGCCGCCGGCATCCCATATTCATACCTTGATGGGTCGACAAGGAATCGCGAGAAGGTCATCGACGGTTTCCGTCGCGGCGACGGCAAGGTGTTCTTGATCAGCCTCAAGGCGGGCGGTTTCGGGCTCAACCTCACCGAGGCCGACTACGTGTTCTTGCTTGACCCGTGGTGGAACCCGGCGAGCGAGGCGCAGGCCGTCGACCGTGCCCACCGCATCGGCCAGACCAAGCAGGTCATGGTGTATCGCATGGTCGCCACGAACACCATCGAGGAGAAGGTGATGGCGCTCAAGGAGAAGAAGGCGGCGCTCGTCTCGGCCGTGATCGACGACGACGCCTTCTTCAGCGAATCGCTCTCGGCCGACGATATCCGAGCGCTCCTCGAGAGCTAACGGTGCCTAGGCCAGCATCATGAAGAGCTTCTCGAGCTCTTCGGGGCTGGTTGGGTCTCCGCTTGCCTCGCCCTCGGGGTCGGTGATGCACTCCTGCATCGCGGTCGAGATGATTGCGAAACCGGCGCGGTCGAGCGCGCTCGACACCGCGGCGAGCTGCGTGATCACCTGGCGGCACGACGCTTCTGCCTCCACCGCCGCGATCACCGCCGTCAGCTGGCCCTGCGCTCGGCGAAGCCGGTTGAGCACCTTGCGCCGGGCCTCATCGCTACTGGGCGATGAGACTGGGGCCGCCGGTGTTGGGGCGGCGGCCATGGCTGCTGCCTGTGACATGATTCACACCCTTTCGAGTTCGGGCTCGAGTTCGGGATCGATCTGCAGCAGCGTAACGGCCCGGTCGCCGAGCGCCGCACGCATGGTCAGGATGCCGCCAGAGAGCGTCGAGGCATCGAAACCATGTTGCGCCAAGACGCGATAGGCGATGTAGGAGCGCATGCCGGACGCACACATGATCTTCGTCGGGCGGCCGGCCGCGGCATCCTGAACCTCTTCGAGCCGCTCGCGCAACTCGGTGTGCGGGATGTTGAGCGCGCCGGGCAGGTGCCCGCTCGCGAACTCGGAGCGGCTGCGCGTGTCGAGCACGAGCGCATTCGCCAGCACATCGTCGACGTCTTCGGCGTACCAGAGCTTGATCGTGCCGTTGCGCACGTTCTCGCCCTCCATGCCCGCGAGGTTGACCGGGTCTTTCGCCATGCCGTAGGGCGGCGAGTAGGCGAGGTCGAGGTCGATCAGGTCGTCGATCGCCATGCCCGCACGCAGCGCGGTGGCGAGCACGTCGATGCGCTTGTCGACGCCATCGGGGCCGACGGCCTGGGCACCGAGCAGTGCACCGTCACCCTCTCGGAAGTGCACGATCAGGTGCATCTGCGCGGCACCGGGGAAGTAGCCGGCGTGCTGGTTCGGGTGCAGGTGCAGCGTGTGGTGCGCGATGCCCGCGGCCTGCAGCGTCGCCTTGTTCACGCCCGTCGAAGCGGCGGTGAGTTCACCAATGCGCACGATCGCGGTCCCGAGTGGACGCGGCATGGGCCGCGCAATCTCGGGGGTGAAGATGTCGTCGGCGATGAGACGACCGGCACGGTTAGCCGGGCCGGCAAGTGCGAACGGGCGACGGATGCCGGTGACCGCACACGTCGAAAGCACGGCGTCACCCACGGCCCACACCTGGGGCGCCGAGGTGCGGCCGTGATCGTCGACCACGATTGCGCCGCGCTCGAGGGTGATGCCGGCGGCACCAAACACCTCGGTGTCGGGTCGCACGCCCACCGAGAGCACGATCAGGTCGGCCTCGATGCGGGTGCCGTCTGCGAGGACGACGGTGTCGTGGCCGACACCGGGTTCGATTGCCTCGGCACCGACGCCATCGTGCACGGCGATGCCGAGACCGGTGAGCTCTTCGGTGATGAGGTGCGCGAGCTCGGACTCGAACGGCGGCAACACGTGAGGGCTGAGCTCGACGACCGACGTTTCGAGGCCCTGCAGGCGCAGCGCCTCGGCTGCTTCGATGCCGATGAATCCGCCGCCGAGCACGACTGCGCGGCGGGCGCCGGCGGTGACGAGGCCGCGCAGGGTGGTGGCGTCTTCGACGGTGCGGAGCGTGTGCACGCGGGGAGAATCGATGCCGGGCAGCGGCGGGCGAATCGCGAGCGCGCCGGGGGAGAGGATGAGGGCGTCGTAGCTGATCTGCTCAGTGCCAGCGTCAGTCGACACCGTGACGGTGCGGGCCTCGGTGTTGACCGCGGTGACGTCGTGGCGCACGCGAACGTCGAGGTTGAGGGCCGCCTTCAATGAGGCCGGGGTCTGCACGAGCAGGCTCTGCTGGTTCTCGATCTCGCCGCCGACGAAGTAGGGCAGGCCACAGTTGGCGAACGAGACGTGCTCGCCGCGGTCGAGGATGATGATTTCGGCAGACTCGTCGAGGCGACGGGCGCGGGCGGCCGCGCTCATGCCTCCCGCGACGCCGCCGACGACGACGAGCTTCACAGGGCGGCGCTCGAGGCGGCGTCGGAGTCTCCGGCCGGTTCGGTTGCGCTTTCGGCCGAGCGCTCTTGCTGGTCGAGCTCGGCCTCGTCTGCGGCGATCGATGCGCGCACCTCGTTCATGTCGAGGCCCTTCACGCCGTCAAGAACGGCCGAAAGTTGGGTGGCGTTCAGGGCGCCAGGCTGCGAGAAGATGAGGATGCCCTCGCGGAACGCCATGAGGGTCGGGATCGAGGTGATCTGGAACCCTGCGGCAAGCTCCTGCTGGGCTTCGGTGTCGATCTTTCCGAAGACGACATCGGGGTTCGATACGGATGCCTGTTCGAAGACGGGACCGAAAGCGCGGCACGGACCGCACCACTCAGCCCAGAAATCGAGGAAGACAACCTCGTTGCCAGCGATGGTTTCGTTCAGGTTCTCAATGGTGATTTCGCGCGTAGTCATGCATCGATGATACCCCAGGGGGTATCTCTGATCAAGGGTCGGTTCCGCGGTGCTGCCCGCCCGCCCTGTGCCGGGCCCCGCGGACCGTTCCCCCGTCGCACAACCCGTTCCTCCGTCGCGAATCGCCGCAAAAGGGGCGCGAAAGCGACAAAACGCGACGGGGGAGCGGATTTTGGTGCCCACGCTCCGCGCCCGGCGCCCGCCCGCCGCCGCCCGCCGGGCCCGCGGACCGTTCCCCCGTCGCGAATCGCCGTAAAGGGGGCGTAAAAGCGACAAAACGCGACGGGCGAGCGGAATTCGCCGGGACGTGGCATCCCATCGAGGGATAGCGTTGAGGCATGGCATCCCACCCCTTCTCTTCGCTCGATGACTTCATTGCACAGCCTCGCGTCGAGGGGGTCGCGCTGTCGCCGGACGGCAGGCGGGTCGTGCTCACGATCGCCACGCTCCGCGCTGACGCGACCGGCTACGAGCGCGCGCTGTGGGCGGTGCCGGCCGACGGCGCCGGCACCCCGGTGCGGCTGACGCGCTCGGCGAAGGGCGAATCGAGCGCGACCTTCACCGCGAGCGGCGATGTGCTCTTCGTGTCGGCACGGCCCGACGCCGACTCGGATGGCGATGGCGACGATGCCGGCGCGCAGCTGTGGGTGCTTCCGGCGGCCGGCGGCGAGGCGCGTGCCGTCACCCGGCTTGCGGGCGGGGTCGACGGGATCGCGGCGATCGCTGCCGACGCGGACCGTCTTGTGCTGACCGCCGAGCTTCTGCCCGGGGCAGACACGCTCGAGGCCGACGCCGCGCTGCGCGGGCTTCGCAAGCAGAAGAAGGTTTCGGCGATCCTGCACGAGACGTATCCGGTGCGCTACTGGGATCACGACCTCGGCCCCGCCCAGCCGCATCTGCTTGCCCTCGATCTCGACGGCCTGGTCGACGTGTTGCCGGCTCGCACTGAGGTGGGGGCGGATGCCGCGGCCCCGGCATCCACCGATGACACTGTTTCGGAGCCCGGCGCCGAAACGACGCCCTACCCGACCTCGCTCCCGCGGCCACGTGACCTCACCCCGAACCCTGGCCGCAGCGCGGACACCGCGGGTGCCGCACTGACGCCAAACGGCCGCACGTTGGTCGCGGCGATGCGCGTGAGCGAGCAGCGCGACGGGCGCTACGTGATCGTCGCGATCGACACCGAGACGGGGGCGCAGACGAGCCTGTTCGACGAGGCAGGCGTCGACTTCGAGATGCCCGTGATCAGCCACGACGGCGCCACGCTTGCGTTCACACGCACCGTCTTCAGCATGCCGGATGCCCCCACCGACATTGAAGTGTGGGTGGCGGGGGTCGACGGCTCGAACGCGCGCCGCATCGTCGCGGACTGGGACCATTGGGCGTCGAGCCTGACCTTCGACGCAGGCGACGATGCGCTGATCGCTACCGCCGACTCGAACGGTCGTGCGCCCATCTTCCGCCTCCCGCTCGACGGTTCACGCGCCGAACGGCTCACGCACGATGACTTCGCGTACTCGGCCGTCTCGGTCGACCGCGCAAGCGGCGCGCTGGTCGCCCTCCGTTCGTCGTGGGTGAGCACGCCGCACGCGGTGCGGATCGATCGGGCCGGCGCGGTCACGCCGCTTGCGAGCCCCGTCGCCCCGGCGAGTGTGCCTGGCACGATCGCCGACGTCGAGACGGTCGCCGCGGACGGCGCGCGCGTGCGAGGCTGGCTGATGCTGCCCGAAGGCGCTTCGGATGCCTCGCCCGCACCGTTGCTGCTTTGGATTCACGGTGGCCCCCTCAACAGCTGGAATGCCTGGAGCTGGCGCTGGTCGCCGGCGCTCGCGGTGGCGCGCGGCTACGCCGTGCTCCTGTCCGACCCGGCGCTCTCGACCGGGTACGGGCTCGACTTCATCGCGCGGGGCTGGAACAGCTGGGGTGCGAAGCCCTATACCGACCTGATGTCGATCACCGATGCCGTCACGGCCCGCGGCGACATCGACGAGACGAAGACCGCGGCGATGGGTGGTTCGTTTGGTGGCTACATGGCCAATTGGGTCGCCGGGCACACCGACCGTTTCAAAGCGATCGTGACGCACGCGAGCCTGTGGGCGCTCGATCAGTTTGCCGCCACCACAGACAACTCGGCCTATTGGCAGCGCATCTTCACGCCCGAGGCGATGGCCGAGTTCTCACCGCACCGGCACGTCGCAAAGATCAGCACACCGATGCTCGTGATCCACGGTGATCGCGACTACCGCGTGCCGATCGGGGAGAGCCTGCGGCTCTGGTCGGAGCTCGCCGAGCATCACGCCGCGGCGGATGGCAGCGGCATCCACAAATTCTTGTATTTTCCGAACGAGAACCACTGGGTGCTGGGGCCGCAGCATGCGATCGTCTGGTACCAGACGGTGTTTGCGTTCCTCGATGAGCGCGTGCACGGCGCCGATTGGCGGCGGCCCGAACTGCTCGGCTAGAGCTGTGCGCCGTTGTCGTCTGGCGGGCGGTTCCAGCGGGCGCGGTTGCCCTCGTAGGCCATAAGCCAGCCGAGCGACACCGCGAGGGCGACCGTCATGAGCACCCAAAACTGGTTGATCACGACGCCGACGATGACGGCGATGATCAGGATCAACGCGATGCCGAGCCACAGCTTCCAGCGGGCGCGGATGTAGCTCTGCTGCTTGGGTGCGTGTGCGTGCATGGGCTCAGCTTAGGGCCCGTCGGGGTCTGCCTCGGTGTCGTGTCGCCCGATTGCGCTGCGCCTGCGCCCGGCCCGCACCACGGCGAAGACGACGATCCAGGCCACGGCGAGCGCGATGCCCCAGGCAAGGCCGAGCATGAGGTTTCCACTGGTTGTGCCGAAAAAGACACCGACCGTGGCGGCGATTGCGATGCCGATCACCCAGACCCACAGCAACGCGGATGGTGCCCAGTTGATCTGGCGTTCTGCGCTCATATGACCACCATACGCACGGGGTGTGGGGCCGCGGTTGGGGCGCGCCCGGTGGGGTCGAAGTGCTGCGCTCAGCGGTTGCGGTGGTCTTCGGGGTGGAGCCTCGGCCCGCGGCGAGGCTCGTGCACGCCGCTCAATCCGATCAGGCGAATCGCCCGCTGGCGCTGCCCTGCCCACGGCTCAAGGAGCTCGCGCATGCCGGCGTCGTCGACACGGGTGCCCGAGAGCGCGTACCCCACCTGGTTCGCGAGATGAAAATCGGCGAAGCTCACGGCATCCGAATCGCCAAGGGCGCGGATGCGGGTCTCGGCGGCCGTCCACACGCCCACGCCACGCATGCTCATCAGCACGCGGTCGCGCGCCGGCCCGTCGGCCGCGGCGAGCGTCGCGTCGGCAACTCGTTGCCCGACGCGCGCACAGGCCACGATGGTGCGTGACTGCGGGGGTTCGAGGCCGGCGCGGTGCCATGCCCACGAGGGAATGCCTCGCCAGCCCTCGACGGTCGGTGGCGCGAACATCGGCCGTGGGGTTGGCCCGGGGGCGGCGGTGCCGAACTGCCGCACGAGCGTGCGCCAGGCGCCGAAGGCCTGAAGCCCGGTCACCTTCTGTTCGATGATCGACGAGACCAAGGCGTCGAACACGAGGTCGGTGCGGGCGAGCCGCAGGCCGGGATTGCGGTGGTGCGCGTCGGCGACGAGGGGGTGGTGGTGTGCTTCGAATTGTTCTGGGTCGTCATGCGCCCCGAGCAGTGCCGGGACCTGCGAGATCGCCCATTCGGCGCCGGGCCCCCAAGCTGATGCATTGACCGAACCGTCGCCGCGTGCGCCGAGCGCGAGGGTTGCCACGCCGTGTGGCGTGCGGCTCGCGCGCCAGAAGTTGCGGCCGTCGTGCACGTGGCACGGATCATTTCTCCCGCGCCGAATACCGCCGACGGTGAGCCAGAAATCAAGCGGATGCCTCGGTCGATATGTCGCGTCGACACGTGCGGCGCCAACCGGCCCGGCGTCAGTGGGCGCGGCTTCGCGGCCCCCGGAAGACGACGCGCACATGCTCATGCGACAACCGTAACCGCAACGTCTGACAACCCTCCCGGCAGCGCAGCCTGGGCGGCGCCGGGACGGTGCCTAGAAGCGGTCGGGTGAAGGCGTGCCGTGGCCGAAGCGGATCGAGACGTCGGCGTGACGGTCGAACCGGTAGCCGACACCGCGCACGGTGCGGACGATGTCTTCGTAGTTGCCGAGCTTGGCACGCAGGCGACGCACGTGCACGTCGATGGTGCGCTCGTTCGGTACGTCATCCTCGGTCGCGCCGTTCCACAGTGAGGCGACGAGCTCGGCGCGGTCGATCGTGCGGCCCTCGCGGAGCACGAGGTACTGCAGCAGCTCGAACTCTTTGAAGGTCAGCGATGCGGAGTCTCCGTCGAGCAGCAGACGCTTGCGCGAGATGTCGACGACAACGCCCTCGGGGGCGCGGTCTTCGGGCTCGGGCGCGGCCTTGGTGCGCGCGATGGCGCTCGGCTCGTGCAGGGCCAGGCGAACGACGTCAACGTTGCGACCGCCTGCACCGATCGGCGCGAGCGCGACGGTTGCGTAGGTCTCTGCTTGCGGTGCGAGGTCGGCCAGCGTGCGGCGCAGGGCGTCAACGAGCAACCCAAGGTTGACGCCGTCTGCCTGTGCGCGCTGCTCGTCGAGACCGACGTAGAGTGCGAAGCCGCGCGGCGCGGTGCCGGCGGGAAGTGCACGAGCGGGGGCGCCCTGTGCGGGGGCCGCGGGCGCGGCCGCCGCAAGCTGCTCGGCGGGTGTGATCGGTGCCGCTGTCACGCGCGCCGGCGCTGGCGCTGCGGGTGAACCCTGTACCGAACGAATCGGAGTAACGGGTGCGACGCGGCGCTGCGTCGTAGTCGTGGTGCGGGGGGATTCTACAAAAAGAGTGTTCGACATGAGAGAGGTCCTTGAAGGATGATGACGAACCCGGGGTGCGATGCGACCCAAAATTACGGGCTCTGCGTGTGTTGCGGATGTCCGCGAGGTGAATCTCGAAAGGTGATCGAGCGGACGTGGGATGTCACACGAGGTAGCGGTGACGTAGATGCTCGGTGAGTCGCTCGACGGACGCAAGGTTGGGCGTTCCGGAGGACTCGAAGGTCACTGGATTAGCGACACATTCGGCAACGCATGACAACGCGGCTGGCCATCATCAAGCCAGCAGTCCCGTTCGCCTCCCAGGCGGACAAGGGGTGCATGTTGTCAGTCATGGGCCGATTATGTCTCATTACGACACTGGGTGTCAATTCGTGTGGATGCCGCCAAACGGCGCCGCGCCAACCCCCGACCGATTCTGCGCCGGGCCAAAAAGCGAGCGCAAAAGCCTGAGGTTTGCGCGCCCAGCGAGTGCGCGCGGGCGGCATTTTTGTCGCGAGCAAAAAGGCAGGAAATGGCTGACCCGGGGTGATTTGTGGGTGATGTTCTGGGGTTGTGGAGCGCGAACATTCCCGCCGTGCGAGGGCCGCTGTTAGATCTATCGCTATGTCGACAACGGCGCCTGGGGGCGGGGGCAAAACTATGTTGCAAAGCGATATGAAACACGGCAATTTCTGGTCGAAACGCATGCATTTGCCGCGGGCGGTGGAAAAGTTTCGGCAATATCGGGTATGTGCCGGCGCCGCGCTCGCGACGCTTGTGCTCATGACGGGGTTCCTCACCGCCGCACAACCGGCGATGGCCGCCGCAGCGACGGGGCCAGGGTACGGGGCCGGGACCGCGGCATCCCCGCATCTCGGAAGCTTTCGCCTCGAAAGTGGCGCGCTGGTCTGGTGTGCCCGCGCGGGAGATCCCTCACCCATCGGCATGCTCACCGGCGCCGGTGTCGAGCGCACGAACTCGACCGGCTCCGCCCCTCCCGGGGTGAGCGTGGCCGACGCGACCGCCCGGGCAAATTACGTGCTCAACACGTGGGGCACCCCCGCGGTGAGCAACGTCGACGCGGCGGCGATCAACCTCGTCGTCTGGCACTTCCTCGACTATTCGAACGCGACCGCCCTCACCGGCGGCATCGGTATCAGGAACTATTACAGCACCCGGGCCGGCGGCGACACGGCGGCCGTGCGGGGTGCGTTCGATGCGATGGTGGCAGCGGCGGGAGGTGTCAGCGCGGCAACGCCGGGCACCGTCGCGGCGCCGGCCGGGGCATCCATGCGGCTCACCACCGATCCCGCGAACGACTATCTCGGCACACTGGTCGTGAGCGGGGTCGAATCCGCGGGCTCGGTAACGCTGACGAACGGGGCGTTCTCGGGCGGGCCTGGGGGCCCGGCGCTTGCCGGCGTCGGCGACGGCACGTATCCGCTGCGGGCGGTGCCACCGAACGACACGGGTGCGCCCTACGCGATCACGGCGAGCGGCTCGTTCAGCCTGCTCGGCGGGTGGCGCGACACCGTCACCTGGTACGACACACCGGGGCGACAGGTCACCGTGAGCGGCGGTTCGCGGGCGGTGCAAAATTACACGCTCACCGCCGCCGACGCCCTCCCACGGCGACACAGCTTCGCGCCCGAACTCGGCACCCGGGTGGTCTCGGCATATGTCCCCGCGGGTGGCATCTTCAGCGACCTCGTTACGTTTTCGACTGCTCGCAACGAATGGCCGCGAATGGCTGGCGGGGAATATGCGGTCGTGATGGCGCGCGGCGTGCTCTATGGGCCGTTGGATGCCGCACCCACCGAATCTGCGTCGGCACCGGTGGGCGCACCCATCGCCGGCACCGCTGTGATCAGCACGAGCGCGGCTTCTGGTCCCGATGTGGAATACACCGGCACGGCCGCCACGACGGCGGGCGCGACCTCGGCGTTTTACACCTGGGTCTGGTCGATTGACTTCGCCGATCAGTCACCTGCGACCCAGAACTTCTTGGACGGCGGCTACGTATTCCAAGATCGGTATGGACGCCTGGCCGAGACTCACCTTGTTCCGAGCGTGTC
This sequence comes from Actinomycetes bacterium, assembly GCA_029777095.1. Classification (GTDB taxonomy): domain Bacteria; phylum Actinomycetota; class Actinomycetes; order Actinomycetales; family Microbacteriaceae; genus Microbacterium. The sequence continues at coordinate 38,622 of JAKOTS010000047.1, forward strand.
GAGCGCGGCGCAGGAGATTGGCTCACCGGAAGGCACGATGATTGACACCGCGATCGTTGACGGGCTGGTGCCGGCCGCGGGGGCCGACCTCTCATTCGCCGTTTACCGGGCCGAGCCGTTCGGGCAGTGCACCGAGGAGTCGCTGATCTGGACCAACGCCGATACGCCCCAGCGCATCATGGGCCCCGGGCGCTACGAGTCGCCGGCCGTGGTGGTGCCCTGGTTCGGCACGTTTTCGTGGATCGAAACGCTCCGCGACACGGGCGGCGTACTGATTCATGAAGGCTCGTGCATGCAACCCGGGGAGCTGACTCGCGCGGATCCGCCCGTCATTCAGTCCGAAGCGCTGCCGCAGGTAGAGTTCGGCGGGCTGGCAACCGACACCGCGATTGTCAACGGACCGCTGCCCGCCGACGGTGAGACCTTCGTGACGTTCTCGCTCTACAAGGCAACCGCCGGCGTCGCGCCTGCGCAGACATGCACCCCCGACACACTCGTCGCATCGACGCTCGCCGACCCCGTCGCCGTGCGCGAGCTGCGCCGGTACACCTCGCCCGGCGTGCGCGTCGAAGCGGTGGGCACCTACTACTGGATCGAGACGCTGTGGTGGACTCCGCAGGGGTGGACGGATGATCCGATCGAGCTGGCGAGTGGCAGGTGTGGGCAAAAGAGCGAGATCACCACGGTTGTCGCGCCGGCGCTCGCGTCGCACTCACAGCCCGTTGCGGTCGCCGGCGCGGCGTTCCACGACACGGTGACGGTCACGGGCCTCGCCGAGGGAGTGCCGGCGCGGCTGCACTGGGATCTCTACCGGCAGAGCGCTGGAAGCCCGGCCGGAAGTGCTCCGACCTGTGATGATTCGACGCGGGTGTTTACCTCCGCACCCGTCGCGATCACGGGCTCGGGTAGCTTCCCATCGCCGACCACCTCGCAGACGGTCGCTGCCCGCTATTTTTGGGTGGCAACGCTCGAATACACGCCTCACGATGGCGACTCTGTCGTACTTGCGCGCGGCGCGTGCGGGCAAGAGATCGAGAGCACGCTCGTGACGGCGCTCGCATCGACCGGCGGCGGGATCCCGGGGCTCCGCCTCCTCCTCATCGGCGCCGCCACGCTGTTCGGCGGCGCGGCACTTGGGTTCTTCGCGCAGGGCAGGCGCCGGCTCCAGGTCGCGGCTGCACGCCCCACACCCGCGGCACAATAGGAGGATGACACCCAGTGACGACGCGCACGTGAAGCCTGGTGGGGCGGATGCCTCGGCCCGGGGCATCCACCCCACCATCGCCGATGCGGTCAAGCGTCTGACCGAGGCCGGGGCGCGCGACGAGGGTCTTGGTCGTGAAACCGCCCCGCGGCGCGTGCTCGGACTTCCGCTTCGGGGTCGCATCGCACGCGAGGGGCGGGTCTGGCGGCTCGGCGTGGTGTTGCTCTCGCGCGAGGGCGAGCTCTTCGCGACCGGCGACACGCTGCGCGCGCACGCGGAGGTGCGCCGCGGCTACACCGCCGAGTCGGCGCGCGAGCGGGCGAGCCGCAGCGCGGCGGCACGGCGCGGGGGATTCGCCGAGGGCGAGACCGTGAATGTTGGGTGGGAGCGGATCGACCTGGCGCGGCCCGAGGGCGGCCTCGTGCGCGTGCACGGCGGCGTGCCACAGGTGCGGTGGAACCCACGGGACGCGCAGGCCTGGGTTGGCCTCGCCCCGTACCTCAACGACCGCATCGAACTCCTCCTCGCGCCGCACGGGTCGTAGGTCGCGGCGCGCGGTCGCGGCAGCGCCCGGAGAAGGTCAGTGCGCGAGGAAGGCGAGAAGCGCCTCGTTTACCTCGTCGGCGTGTGTCCAGAGCAAGCCGTGCGGCGCGCCCTCGATCTCGATGAAGCGCGCGTGCGGGAGCAGCTTCGCCAGCCGGCGAGCTGAGTGATCGATCGGCACGATGTTGTCGGCCGTGCCGTGCACGATCAGGGTGGGCACCGTATACGCGCTCAGGTCTTCGCGAAAATCGGTCAGCCAGGTGTACTGCGCGTCGACGGTGGCGATGGGCGACGACGCATTGGCGATCGCCTTGTTCGCGGCGACGGCCTCCTCGCTGATGCGCGAGCCAAGGTTCTCTTCGAGGTTGTAGAACCCGTTGAAGAATGAGGTGAAGAATGCGTACCGGTCGGCGCGGGCGGCGGCGGCGAGCGGATCGAATACCGACTGCGGTACGCCCTCGGGGTTGTCGTCGGTCAGCAGCAGAAAGGGCGGGAGCCCGCTGAGCGACGCGACACGCGCGATGCGATCGGTGCCGTAGTTGCTGAGGTACCGGGCGATCTCGCCCGAACCCATCGAGAAGCCGACCAGCACCGCCTGGCGCAGGTCGAGCTGTTCGAGCACCGCCGAGAGATCGGCCGCATACGTGTCGTAGTCGTGCCCGGTTGTGGGCCCGTCCGACTTGCCGAAGCCGCGACGGTCATATGTGATGACGCGGTAGCCGGCTTGAAGCAGCGCCGCGCTCTGCTTCTCCCACGACGAACCATCGAGCGGATACCCGTGGATGAGCACAACTGGCTGCCCTGTTCCACGGTCTTCAACGTGCAGTCGGATGTCGGCGTCGTTCTCGCGCCCAACGGTGATGGAGGCCATGCGCTCAGCGTAGCCCGCGGCATCCGCGAAACGAAGGTGTCGCTGCGCGATGGCCACGGGTCGCTGCGCGACGGTTTCGGGTCGCTGCGCGATGGCGCCACGGATGTCGCTATGCGGCGACCAGCACCCGCTCCTCGCGGTCGTGGGGCAGGGCCCACGCGCACAGCATTGCGAAGATGCTCACGATGATGAGCAGGCCGATGCCAATACCAAAGTTGAGAATTGGCGGGGCAGCCTGCCCGATCGGGGCCATGATGATCGTCGCGGCGAGGGTGGTGCCCACGGCGCCGCCGATGTTGCGAATGTTGGTGTTCATGCCGGTCGAGGCGCCGACCTTGTCGCTCGGCACCGAGCGCGTCACCACGTTGGCGAGCTGCGCATACGTCAGCCCGATCCCGATGCCGATCAGCACGATTGTGGAGGAGAACTGCACGACGTTGCCGTGGAGGAAGAGGAGCCCGCTGAAGCCGACCGTGCAGAAGAGCGAACCGATCACAATTGAGATGCGGCTGCCGATGACCCGCTCGAGCCAGCCGGCAAAGAGCCCGCCGACGCCGAAGGCCGCGGTCTGCGGCAGCATCGCCAGGCTGATGCCGCCGACGGTGAGACCGAAGCCGTAGCCGTTCTCCGGGGCGGTCTGCAGGAACTGCGGAAACAGGATCTGGGTGGTGAACATCATGATGCCGAAGAAGAACGCGAGCAGGTTCGACCAGATCACTGGGCGCGCCTTCATGACACGAATGTCGATGACGGGGTCGCTGACCCGCTGTTCCCACCACACCCAGAACGCGAACGACAGCACGACGCCGACGATCATGAGGACGATGGGCAGGCTGAGCCATCCGAATGCCCCACCCTGCGACACGATGATCAGCAAGAGACTGAGCCATATCGCGAGCAACAGGGCACCGAGGGCGTCGAGCCGTTGGCGTGAGCGTTCGTCGATCGAGGCTGGGATCCCGACGAAGACGATGAGCGATGAGAGCGCGCCGATGACGCTCGCGGTCCAGAACGCGAGGTGGAAGTCGCCGAGGTGGACGACGAGGCCGACCATGACGAGGCCGGTGCCGCCGCCGAGCGCGGCCATCGACGAGACGATCCCGAGGGCGAACGGCACGCGCTCTTCGGGCAACGTGCGGCGCAGAATGACGTAGCAGAGGGGAATGATCGCGCCGCCGCAGCCCTGAATGAAGCGCGCTGCGAGCAGCGACTCGAAGTTCCATGAGACGGCCTGCATCACCATGCCGCCAGTCATCACGAGCATGGCGATGCGCAGCACGAACACGTGCCCGTAGATATCGCCGAGCCGGCCAACGATGGGCGCTGTGATGCAGGCGCTGAGCAGGTACCCGGTCATGAGCCAGGTCACCGTCGTCGTCGAGAGGTTGAAGGTTTCTTGCAGGGATGGCAGGAGCGGTGCCATGAATGACTGCAGGATGGAGAAACAGACTGTTGCGATGATCGCCGCGGCAAGGACAAACGCGGCCCGGGGCGCCCGGAGCGAGGAAGACATTCCTTCCATTGTGCGCCTCTTCCGAGCGCATCAAGAACCGCCCGTGACACAGAGCGACCCGGATGGAGCCGAAAACTAGCGCGAGCTGGTGGCCTTTCGCCCGCGCACGACACCGACAAACGAGGTCAGGTCATCGCTTTCGCGCTCTGCCTTCCACGCGAGGGCGACGGCGGAGGTCGGCCCGCCGAGGAGGGGCATTGAGACGACGTCCTTGCGCCGGTGCAGCCGCGCGAGCGACTGAGGAACAACGACGATGCCGACTCCGGCAGCGACCGTGGCGATGGCCTCTTCCGTCGTTGCGATCGGCTCGAACTCCGGGGGGACGAGGCCGGCGATCGACAGCTCGCCGAGCACGTCGTCGCCGGGCACGATGAGCACCTGCCCCGCGAGATCTTCGAAGCGTGCCTCCTCGAGCAGACTGAGTTCACTCTCAATCGAGACGACGACGAACGCGACCTCTTCGTAGAGCGGGATGACGTGGACGCCGGCGTCGGCACCAGTCACACCGGCGAGCGGCAGGCGCACGAGGGCGAGATCGACGTCGTCGTCGAGTGCGGGGCGCTGTTCGGCCGCGGTGAGCGGACGCAGGATCAGGCGTCGTTCCGGGTTGCGGGTCGACCAGGTGTCGGCCCAGCGGCCCGGCGTCGCGCCCGCGATGTAGCCGAGGGTGAGGGTCGAGAGTGGTTCACGCGGGGGCAATGTTTCGGGAGCGCGCTCCGCGCCAGCCAGTTCGTCTTCGATACCGGATGCCGGTGCCTGCGCGTGCCCGCGTGGACGGTGTGCCACGGCCAGAGGTGCATCGGCGCTCGCCCGCGCGGCGTCTGCGGCGGCTGCGCGTTCTGCCTTGAGGGCGCGCGCCTTGACAGCGGCTGGCCGCGGAGCTCGCGGGGCCCGGCCGGCCGAGAAGGGTGCCTTTGCGGTACCGCCCGCGCGCACCTGCTCGTTCGTGGCGCCAGCGGTGGACGCGTCGGCGGGGGAGAGCGCGGTGGGTGCCGCGGGCGCAACTTTGGGTGCGACCTTTTTGGTGCCCTTGCCTGGGCGCTTTCCTGAGCTTGACGCTGGTCCCTTGCGGGGGTCGCGGCGCTTCGCCTTGCCTTTGCCCTTGCGTTTTTCCTGCGCCATGCGTGCCTCGCTCTTGCTGTTGCGTGTGCGTAGGCCGGTCTGCCGGGCTACGTGCCGTGCATCAAGACTAGGGCGCGACAAGCCCCGGAACTGCTGTGTCGGTGTGCGCGAGCGGGCGAGCGTGTGTCGGAGTTAGGCAGCCAGGCGCAAACCTCTGCGGTCGGTTGCGACGCTTTCGCCATCGCCGATGGTCTCGTCGTCGCCGATCAATGCGCCGCTCGCGACCCGCGCGCCAGCCCCGATGCGTGCCCGCACGCCGATGTGGGCGCCCGGCCCGATTGCTGCGCCGTTTCCGATTTCGGCGAGCGCAGCGATGACGGCGTCTGGCCCGATGACCGCGTCGGCGTGCACCCATGCGCCCTTGGCCACGTGGGCTCCAGCGGCGACCTTCACACCGGGCTCGACGTATGCACCCGCCTCAATCACCGCGTTCGCGTGCACCTTGGCACCATTCGCAATCAGTCCGCGTCCGTTCGCGTGTTTGCGATAGCGCAACGTCTCGCCTCGATCGTTCTCGATGTCGACGTAATTCTTGCCCACGATCTCCTCCTGCGGGCACGAGATAGTCCGTGCCAACATTCAACAACGCCATGAAGCCGGGAATCATTCCCCGGCGCGGCGGTCGGGCACTGTTGCGACGTGCGGGCCCTGTTGCGATGTGCGCGCCCTCTGCCGCTCCCCGCCTGGACGGCGCGCGCCGCTTGTCAGCGCTTGCGCAGCGTCAGGCCTCGTGGCGATTCTGCGAACCCGGCGGCCCGAAGCGCGAAGCCGATCGGCGTGCCGAGCACGAACTCGCCGTTGACGGTCTCGATCGTGAGGGTGTCGAGTCGGCGCGCGGTCGCGGTCTTCACCAGGTCTGCGGTTGCCGCTCGCAGCACCGCCTCGTCGTCGGTGAACGCCAGTGCCGAGCGCCCGCCGCGTTCGAGATACAGCGCGAGCGCGCCGTCGACGAGCACCACGACCCCGCCAGCCTTGCGACCCGGGCGATGCTTGACCGCGGCCAGCGCGGGCCACGCCAACGCGGCGCCGTACGGGTTTGCAGGATCGGTGGCGGCGAGAGTGAGGGCGTGCAAGGGTGCGGGGTCGGGGACCGCTGCAAATGTGCGCAGGCGATCGACGGTCGCCGAGCTTGCGAACTGCGCCGCCCCAAGTTTTTCGATCACGTAGCCGCGGCGGCAATGCCCGGCCTCTTCAAACTTCGCAAGCACTCGGTAGGCCTGCGCGAAGCCACCGGGGAGCCCCTCGTTCTGCACCGAACCGCGCGTGACGACCCCGTACCGATCAAGAAGAAGGGATGCCGCGGCCGCCGCCCGCGCGGTGCCATCGCGGTCGGCCTGTGGCAGCAAGGACCAGCGGCCCCCGAGTGATGGTGGCCGCGGGGGGCTCGCGTCGCGGGTTCTACCGAGCGATTGTCCGCGCACGAGCCGACTGCGCGGCGTGCGCCGCACGACGCGGTGGGCCTGCCCCCCTGCGCCAAGCAGCGCGCGCACCGGGGCGAAGGTGTCGTTGGTGATGCGCCCCTGCCAGGCCAGCGACCACAGCGCGGCGATGACCTCTTGCTCGTTTGGTGCGCCAACGATCGCGAGGAGTTGACTCGCGAAGTAGGCACCGCCGAGGGAGCCCCGGCCGTCGGGGGAGTCGGCGCTGCCGCCGAGCGCGGCGAGCAGCTGCGCCTCGAGTGAACCCTCGGCCACGTCGCCTTCGGGCTCGGCGAGGGTGAGGCCAGCGGCATCCGCAAGATGAAAAGCGACCCACCCGTCGCGCCCCGGGAGCGAACCTGCACCCGACCACAGCACCTCGCCCGTGGCGGTGAGCTCGTCGAGCATGGCCGGTGCGTAGTCGGCGACGCGCGAGGGGAGGATCAGGGACTCCCATGCGGATGCAGGGATTGGCACGCCCGCAAGCTGCTCGATCACGGTGGCGACGCCGTCGATGCCTTCGAGTGGGCGGTCGATGTGTTGCCACGAGGGGAGGAACCGCGCGAATGCCTCGGGCGAGACGGGCTCGACCGTGCCGCGCAGCGCCGCGAGCGAGCGCATCCGCAGCCGGCGCATAACCTCGGTGTCGCACCACTCACGCTCATCGCTCGCCGCACCTGTGGCCGAACTGTGCGGGAGGAAGAAGCCACTCGAGAGCCTGCCCGCCGACTCGAGCCGCTGCAGCGTGTGCCGGGCGACGGCGATGCCGATTCCGAAGCGATCGGCCACGGCCTCGGCAAGAAATGGGCCGTGTGTGCGGGCGAAGCGAGCCACGAGATCGCCCAGCGGGTCGGCCGTTGACTCGAGAAACGCGTTCGGAATTCCGGTGGGCAGCGCGATCCCAAGCGCATCCAACAGGCGCGCAGAGTCTTCGATGGCGGCCACCCGCGGCACCCCGGCGATCGTGACGGCGATCGCCCGGCGCTGCGCGATCAACTGTTCAAGATAGGTGGATGCCTCCGCCACCGTCGCCCGGGGTGCCTCACGCACGGGGGCGTCGGGGTCATCGGCGTGCGCAACCGCATCGGCGTCCGCAGCGGCGGACCCACCGGCATCGCTCGGGCGGAGGCGCGCTGCCAGCTCTGCGGCGTCGAGCGGGCCGAGGATGCGCAGCAGGTCTGCCGTGCCTTCTACGCCCCGCACGCGGCGATCGGGCGCGAGGCGCTGCGCCTCGAGTTCGAACTGGGCGATGACGCCGGGGTCGAGCAGCTCGCGCATCTCGACGCGGCCGAGGAGCTCGCTGAGCAGGGCCGGATCGACCGAGAGTGCCGCCGCGCGGCGTTCCGCGAGGGGCGAATCGCCCTCGTACATGAAGGCGCCGACGTAGCCGAACAGGAGATCGCGGGCGTAGGGGGAGGGTTCGGTCGTGGTGGTCTCGACGAGGCGAATCCGCCGTTCGGCGATCGAGCGAGTAATGCGCAGCAGCGCAGGCAGGTCGTAGACGTCTTGCAGCACCTCGCGCAGCGTCTCGAGGATGATCGGGAACGTCGGGTGCTCGCGCGCAACCTGCAGGAGCTGGGCGGAGCGCTGGCGCTGTTGCCAGAGCGGGGTGCGCTTTTGCGGGTTCATGCGCGGCATCAGGAGCGCGCGCGCCGCACACTCGCGAAAACGCGAGGCGAACAGCGCGGAGCCGCCAACCTCGTCGCCGACGATTGTCTCGAGTTCGTCGGCCTCGAAGACGAACAGCTCGGCGCCGGGCGGTTCGGCATCGGTGTCGGGCACCCGGGCGATGATGCCGTCGTCGCTGGCGACCGCCGACCCGTCGACGCCGAGTCGCTCACGGATGCGGGCGTTGACCGCCAGCGCCCAGGGCGAGTGCACGCTCATGCCGTACGGCGAGTGCAAAATAATGCGCCAGTCGCCGACCTCGTCGCGGCTGCGCTCGACGGTGAGCGTGCGGTCGCTCGGCAGGCTGCCGGTCGCCTCGCGCTGTTCGCGCAGGTACGCGAGCAGATTCTGGATGGCGCGGGCGTCGAGCCCGGCCTCGCGGAGGCGCTCCTCGGCTTTCTCCTGTGGGGCCGCTGCGATCAGGCGGGAGAACGCGCCGAGCGCCTCGCCAAGTTCGGCCGGTCGGCCGAGCCCATCGCCGTGCCAGAAGGGGAGCTTGCCCGGCTGGCCGTATGCGGGCAGCACGTTTACGCGGTCGTGGGTGATCTCGACGATGCGCCAGCTCGTGGTGCCGAGCGTGAAGACATCGCCAACGCGCGACTCGTAGACCATCTCTTCGTCGAGTTCGCCAACCCGCGCGCCGGTGGATTCGCCCGCAACGAAGACGCCGAAGAGCCCGCGGTCGGGAATCGTGCCGCCGCTGGTGACCGCGATGCGCTGCGAACCGGGGCGCCCGGTGATCGTGCCTGCATCGCGATCCCACACCACGCGCGGGCGGAGCTCGGCAAACTCGTCGGAGGGGTAGCGGCCCGCCAGCAAGTCAAGTGTCGCCTCGTACGCCGAGCGGGGGAGCGTGCGAAACGGTGCCGAGCGCCGCACGGTGACGAACCAGTCTTCGACATCGAGCGGTTCGAGCGCCGACGCGGCAACCGTCTGCTGCGCGAGGATGTCGAGCGGATTTTGCGGCACCGAGATCGATTCGATCTGCCCCGCGAGCATCCGTTCGGTGGTGACGGCCATGTGCAGCACATCGCTGCGGTGCGTCGGAAAGAGCACCGCGCGCGACACCTCGCCCACCTGGTGCCCCGCGCGCCCGATGCGCTGCAGACCGCTGGCGGCCGACGGCGGCGACTCGACCTGGATCACCAGATCGACGGCGCCCATGTCGATGCCAAGTTCGAGGCTTGAGGTTGCAACGACGCAGCGCAGCACACCAGATTTCAGGTCTTCTTCGACGCTTGCGCGCTGCTCTTTTGAGACCGAGCCGTGGTGCGCGCGCGCGAGCACCGGCGGCGCACCCGCGCTCGATCCGGCCTGGGCCATCATCGCGGCGGGGACTGTGGCGTCTGGAATTTCGAGACCCAGCCGCTCGGCATAAATCTCGTTCAGGCGGCCGGTGAGCCGCTCGGCGAGGCGCCTCGAGTTCGCGAACACGATCGTCGAGCGGTGCTGCACGATGCGATCTACCATCGCCTCTTCGATGTGTGGCCAGAGCGAGTTTGTGCTCGCGACGGGTTCTTCGGTGGATGCCCCGGCAGCGCCCTCGCGCAACCAATCGGGTTCGTCCAGCACCTCGGTGATCGTTGGCGGGTCGGGGGCTTCGGCCTGCGGCGCACCCTCGGCTGCGTCGCCAGCTGCCGCCGCACCACCACCCGCGCCCGCGGCGCGCGCCGGCATCGGCGGCGGACCCTGCATGTCGTCGACCGGGACGACGACGCCCAGGTCGTAGGCCTTCGTCGCGCGCGGGGCAACGATATCGACCGGCGCGGCGCCGCCCAAAAACCTGGCGACCTCGTCGATCGGGCGCACCGTCGCCGAGAGGCCGATGCGCTGCGCCGGGGTCTCGAGCAGGCGATCGAGCCGTTCGAGGCTGACCGCAAGGTGTGCGCCGCGCTTCGTGGAGGCGACGGCGTGGATCTCGTCGATGATCAGGGTGCGCACACCGCGCAGGGTTTGTGCCGCCTGGCTGGTGAGCATCAAATACAGCGACTCGGGCGTGGTGATGAGGATGTCTGGCGGGTCGGTGAGGAGCCGGCGGCGATCGTTCGCCGGGGTGTCGCCCGAGCGCACGCCCACACGGATCTCGGGGGCCGGTGTGCCGAGCCGCCGCGCGGCAAGGCCGATGCCAACGAGGGGTGAACGCAGGTTGCGCTCGACGTCGACACCCAGCGCCTTGAGCGGTGAGATGTAGAGCACGCGGGTGGCAGGCGGGGTGCCCGGCGGGGGCTTCTTTCTGCGCGCGCCGGGGGCCGGCACGTCAACAAGGGGCGCCGTGCGCGCCTTCTCGGTGATGAGCGAATCGAGGGCCCAGAGAAACGCCGAGAGGGTCTTGCCCGAGCCGGTCGGGGCGACCACGAGGGCGTGGCGGCCCGCCGAGATCGCGTTCCATGCGCCCGCCTGCGCGGAGGTGGGCGCGACAAACGCCCCGCGGAACCATTCCCGCGTCGCCGGAGCGAACCGCTCGAGCACATCGTTCATGGTTTTATCCTCGCGCACACCTCAGACACCGGGTCGAAGGCGTCGGATTTTGGTCTCATGAACCCTTCGGTGCGTACCGCAAAGCCAAGAAATTGCGCAGGTCGGCGAGCACTTCGAGTGACACCGCGTGGTCGAGCCCGGGGTAGATGCGCCCGCTGAGGTCAGAGTGCTCGGGCAGCCAGGCCGCCGTGTGCTCGATCGCCGACTGCGGAATCACCTCGTCGAGCGCACCGCGCGCCCAGAACACGGGTGGCCTGGTCGCCGCGAGCACCTCGTCGCCCGGCAACTCGCCTCCTGCCGCATAGCCGCTCAGGTTCACCGCGAATGCCACGCGCTCTGGCGCCAAACGCAGCAACTGCAGCGACATTGCGCCGCCCTGCGAGAAGCCAAGAAATGCGATGGATGCGGCATCCGTCGCATGCTCATCAGCCCACGCCAGCACGGCCTCTGCCGATGCCGTGAGCGCCCCGGGGTCGCGCCCGTTCAGGCCCTCGATGGCGTACCACGAATAGCCCTGGCCCGGCCACGGCGGCGTGAGCGGCGCGCGGAGCGCCGCGATGACGGGCTCGGTCGGAAGGTGCGAGGTGAGTGAGAACAGGTCGCGCTCGTTTGAACCGTAGCCGTGCAGCAACACCAGCAGCGGGCGCCCGGCGCGCTCGGCCGGAGGGGCCGACCAGAGTACTGCGGCCGGGTCGATCGTAGGTGGGGTGGTCATGGTTCCATCCTGGCATCCAGCCACCGACAGGGTAAGAATGAGACATGAGCGTTCGCACCCCTGATCCCGAGCCAGACGAGAATGATCCGTTCAGCCCGCCCAGCGGAGGGCTTGGGGTCAACCCCGGCTGGCTGAGCGAGTTCGAGCTTGCCGAGTCACGGCGTCGCCTCCCGATCCTTTACGTCGAGGGCATTCCGGTGCGGGTCGACGGCATGGGGCAGGTAATTGAGGTCGGCATCCTGCTTCGCGCGACGCCGCTTGGCGAGATGTCGCGCACGATCGTCTCGGGCCGCGTGCGCTACGGCGAAACGGTGCGCGACGCCCTCTTCCGTCACCTCGAAAACGATCTCGGGCCGATGGCGTTTCCCCTGCTTCCTGCGCAGCCGACGCCGTTCACCGTTGCTGAGTATTTTCCGATGCCGGGTCTCTCGGCGTTCCACGACGACCGCCAGCACGCGGTCTCACTCGCGTTCGTCGTGCCGGTGACCGGCACGTGCGAGCCGCGCCAGGATGCCCTCGAGGTGACGTGGCTCAGCCCGGAGGAGGCGGCATCCGATGCGCTTTCTGCAGAGATGGAGGGCGGCCGCGGCACCCTCATTCGCCTTGCCCTGGCAAGCGTCGGAGCGCTTCGCTAGCCACCGCGCGACACCACGGCGCAAGACGTGCGTGCAGAGATACATCTCGAGATGGATGCCCCGGCCCGGCGTGCCGCGTAGCGTCGTGACGTGAGCCAAACCATCGACAGGGCAGAGCCAGCGCGCCGGAACCGAGCGCTCGGCGCGCTGATCCGGAACATCACCCCCGGTCAGCTGTGGGTAGACATCACCCTGGCGGCGCTCTTCATGTTTGTCTTCGGGCCGCTCTCGCTCGCCGTGCTGGTGGACGACAGCGTGTCGGTCGGGGTCGTCGTCACCGTCATGGTGGTGATGGCGCTCGCGCTTGCGGTGCGGCGCCTCTCGCCCGCGCTCGCGCTCGCGATCGCATGGGCCGGCGCGATCTTTCAGATGGCCTGCGGGGCGCCCCCGCTCCCCGCGAATATTGCGATCTTCGGCGTGCTCTACGTCACGGCCGCCTACGGCACCCGCCTGGTGGTGTGGCTGGGCTTCGCCTCGACGCTCGTGGGGGCGGGCGCGGTCACGCTGTACCTGTTTCTCGTGGCGTTCATGCTCAATGCGGCGGGGGCGTGGCAGGTGCTCTTTCTCGGCACCGCCACATATCTCGCGGTCGCGTTCGCCTTCGCGCTGGCATGGACGATCGGGATGCTCGTGCGCACCGCCCAGCGCGCGAAACGCACAAAGCTGGCGCAGGCGCTCGCCGAGCGCGAGGTCGTGATCGAACAGGAACGCGGTCGCATCGCCCGCGATATGCACGACGTCGTTGCCCACTCACTGGCCGTGGTGATCGCGCAGGCAGACGGTGCGCGATACGCGGCGCGGACCGATCCGGCGACAGCATCCGAGGCGTTGGGCACGATCGCGCATACGGCGCGGGGCGCGCTCGCCGATGTGCGCCTACTGCTCACCCAGCTCCGGCACAACGAGGGCGTCGGGCCACAGCCCACGCTCGGAGATCTCGAACAGCTCTACGCGCAGGTGCGCGCCGCGGGGGCCGACGTGCGCGTCGAGGTTGCGCCGACCCCGGTCGGTTCGCCGCCCGCCGCGCTGCAGCTCGCCGTCTACCGGATCCTCCAGGAAGCGCTGACGAATGCACTGCGCCACGGCGATGGCAAGGCCGTCGAGGTGCGGTTGGCGTGGCATCCCGAACGCGTCGAAATTGAGGTGCGAAATGCGGTCGTCGCGGGTACCGAATCGCGCCCTGCCGGCCACGGCCTCGTCGGCATGATTGAACGCGCAAGCCTCGTGGGCGGGCGGCTCGATGCATCGGCACACGATGGCACCTTCGTCGTGGCCGCCACCCTCCCGATTGGGGCCCCGGCATGATTCGCGTGCTGCTTGTCGACGATCAGGCGCTCTTTCGGGCGGGAATCCGCATGCTGCTCGCGTCGCAACCCGATCTCGAGGTCGTGGGTGAGGCCAACGACGGGGTTCAGGCGATCGCGCAGTGGCGGGCCACCCGGCCCGATGTGATCCTCATGGACATCCGCATGCCGAACATGGACGGCATCGAGGCGAGTGCCGCGATCCTGCAAGAAGCTGTGATGGCGGATGCCGCAGCCCCGCCCCGCATCCTGATGCTCACGACGTTCGACCTCGACGAAGCCGCCGCCCGCGCGATCCGCGGCGGCGCGAGCGGGTTCCTCCTCAAAGACGCCGAGCCCGAGTCGCTGCTGTCTTCGATCCGCACGGTGCATGCCGGCAACGCGGTGATCGCGGCGAGTGCGACCCGGCAGCTCTTCGAGCATTTCGGGGGAGCGCGGGGTGTGGCATCCACCCCGCCGCAATGGAACCTGCTGACCGAGCGCGAGCGCGAGATCTTTGCGCTCGCGGCGCGCGGGCTCAGCAACGCCGAGATTGCGGCCGAAGAGTTTCTGTCGGAGGCGACGGTGAAGACGCACATCAGCCGGATCCTCACGAAGCTGGCGCTGCGCGACCGTGTGCAACTCGTCGTCTTCGCGTTCGAGCACGGGCTGACCTAGGCGGGTGCTCCCCGCCGGGCCGCCCCGCCCGCCGGCCCGACACATCATCCGAGCGATGTACGGCGAATACCTCCCGCGCCCGATGACGGCCGAAACGACGCTCCGTAGCGTCGAAGTATGGAAGCAACCACAACAGAACTTGGCCTCGCGGCCCGCGTGCAGCACCTCGGCAAGAGCTACGGCGGAGGTGAGGGAGCGGTTCGCGCGCTCGACGACGTGAGCGTCGGGATCCGTCGCGGGCAGTTCACCGCGATCATGGGCCCCAGCGGCTCGGGCAAGTCGACACTCATGCACATCATGGCGGGTCTGGATGCCCCAACCTCCGGCCGCGCATGGATCGGCGACACCGAGGTCACAGGCCTCGGCGACCTCGACTTGACCATCCTGCGGCGGCGCCGCGTCGGGTTTATCTTCCAGGCGTTCAACCTGGTGCCCACCCTCGACGCGCTCGGCAACATCATGCTGCCCTTCGACCTCGACGGGCGTCGCCCCAGCGCAACGGAGCGCGCGCGCATCGACGGCCTCATCCAAACGCTCGGCCTCGGCGCCAGGCTTGGGCACCGGCCGCATCAGCTCAGTGGCGGCCAGCAGCAGCGCGTCGCGATTGCACGCGCGCTCGCCACGGCGCCCGACCTCGTCTTCGCCGACGAGCCCACCGGCAACCTCGACTCGCGATCCGGTCGTGAGGTGCTCTCGCTGCTTGCCGCCGCCAGCGCCGAGCACGGCCAGTCGATCGCGATGGTCACACACGATCCCGTCGCCGCGAGCTATGCCGACCGCATCCTCTTCCTGGCCGATGGCCGCCTCACTGCCGAAAAGCCCAAGCAGACCGCCGAACAGATCTCGCGCTACATGCTCGAAATGGAGGTGGCGGCATGACCGCCGTGATGGAGCGTGCGGGGGCCGTGGCATCCACCCCACCCGCTCCCGCGGCCAAACTGGCATGGCTTCGCCAGCGGGGAATGGGCGCGACGGTGCTCGTGGCGGCGATCTCGAGCGCGTTCGGTGTCGTGCTCATCGCGGCGACAAGCTACATCGCGACGCTTTTGCGCGCCGACCCGTACATCGGGGACAGCGGGACGCTCGCCTTCGTGCTCGGCATCCTGACCGTGATTCTCGTGGGTCTCGCCGTCTACGTCGCCTCGATCGTCACCGCGAACACGTTCGCCGCGGTCGTCGCGGGCCGCACCCGGCAGATCGCGCTGATGCGCCTGATCGGGGCCTCGGCCCAGTCGCAGCGGCGGGAGGTCGCCGGGCAGGGATTCGTGGTCGGCATCATCGGTGCCCTCATCGGGCTCGTCGCAGGCATCGCGCTCGCCGCGGTCGGCATCGAAGTGCTGGGGCGGATGCTTGGAGTCAGCCACGTCCCGCACACCCTGCTTGAGCCGGCCCTCGTGTTGCCAGCGGTCATCGTGGCACTGACGACGTGGGCCGCAGCCTGGGCGGGTTCGAGGGCAGTGCTCAGCGTGACGCCGTTGCAAGCACTCGCAGGGTCCGTCCCCCTCACGCACACCGACGCCGCGCGCCGGCCCGGGCGAAACGTGTTCGCCGTGGTGCTGTTCGTGCTGGGAGCGGTGCTGTTGGCCGGCGGCATCGTGCTCGGCCTGATCTCACCCCTCGGCGTCGTCGTCGCCTTCGTTGGTGGGATCTTCTCGTTCACCGGGCTCGCGATCGGTGCGGTGGTGTTCATGCCTCCGGTGCTGCGCCTGCTTGGGCGGCTCTTTGGGCGGTCCGCGACGGCACGACTTGCCGCGCAGAATGCGCTGCGGCATCCCGCCCGCTCATCGCGGATGGCAATCGGTGTCGTGATGGGTGTCACCCTCGTCACCATGTTTGCGGTGGCGCTCGAGACCATGAAATCGGTGATGGCACGCTCTGCCGGTGGCGAAATGCCGCAGGAGTTCACCGTGATGGTCGACGGTATTTCGGCGATCATGATGGCGCTGGTGGGGGTGTCGGCCGTGATCGCCGCGGTTGGCATGGTCAACCTGCTCACGATCGGTGTGGTGCAGCGGCGGCGCGAACTGGGGCTGCTTCGGGCGCTTGGGCTCTCGAACGCCCAGGTGCGCCGGATGGTGTTGCTCGAGGCAGCGCACATCGCGATCGCGGCGCTGGTCACGGGTCTCGTGCTCGGTGTCGTCTACGGGTGGGCCGGAGCGCAGTCGCTGCTTGGATCGGTCTCGTTTGATCTTGATGGTGCCCCGGCTCCGACGATGGTGTGGCCCGCGCTGCCACTCGTGCCGCTGGTCGTGGTGATCGTCGCAACCGCTGTGCTCACGCTCGTGGCCGCCGTCGTGCCGACACGGCTCGCGACGCGTGTCGCGCCGGTCGAGGCGTTGTCCGGCGACTGAGCCGTCGCGCGGTGAGCTGGCGACCGCTGCCTCTGGCGCTTATTCTGCGGCGGGCGCCGGGTCGTGCGCCCACGTGGGGGCGAGCGCCTTGACCCGGGCGGCGCGCCACTGCCACGTTGCCCACAGCACGGGCCAGAGCAGTGGGGCGGTGCGGCCACCGATCACGAGCCGGTCGCGCCACAGCGTTTTCGTGGGGTCGCCGGGGGCGGGTGAGACCGCCATCTGGTGATCCCACACGTCGAGGCCAGCGAGCGCGCCGGTCAGCGGCATCCCGCTGTCTCGAAAGACGCGCACTGCACCGTTGCGATCAGAAGCGGCACGCTCGCTTACCGAAATGAGCTGTGTGCCGAGCGGCACCAGGCCGGCGAATGAGAGTTGCACCGGCGCATCGGCACCGGGCTCCCACGAGGTGGGCATCGCATCGGCGACGAGCGGTTCGACCGCAAGCATCGGGCCGTAGAGCTCGGCAACCGCCCGTGGGGAGTGCAACGCGCGCCACGCGGCATCTACATCGCAGTCGATGACGAACTTCAACAAGATACGCACGCCGCCAGTCTGACACTGCATAGGCTTGCGTGGTGAGCTCTTTTGACCAGTCGAATTACCAGGTGCGCTTCGACTGGGGGATCGACGGGCTTGCGCGGCTCGAACCCGCAGACGTCATCGTCGTGGTCGACGTACTGCGCTTCAGCACCGCGGCAACGCGTGCGATCGAAGCGGGTCGCGAGATTGTTCTGCGGCCTGAGCTCTCAAGAAACGGCGCCCCAATCGCGCATGCGGCCCGCGAGCATGCGGCCCGCGGGGCGACAGTGCTGATCGGATGCCTCCGCAACCGTGGCGCCATCGCCGACGCGATCGTGGCCGAGCAACATGCCCGCGGGGGTCGCATGTCGGTCGTTGTGATCGCGGCCGGTGAGCGGGCGGCGCGGCGCACCCCGTTGCCGATGCTGCTGGGCGCGAGCGTCCCGCAGCCGGGGCAGCACGCGGAGGGCGGCGACGAGAACCCGGAGCACGGCGGCCATGACCCGCAGGGCGTCGACCAAGACCCGGAGCACGGCGGCCATGACCCGCAGGGCGTCGACCAAGAGCGCGATGCGGCGCAGCTTCCCCGCTTCGCAGTCGAAGACCTGCTCGGTGCCGGTGCCATCATCGATGCCCTGATCACTCGCGGCATCGACCACTGCTCACCCGAGGCGTCGGTCGCGGCTGAGGGATTCGCGGCGCTGCAGCACGGGCTCGGACATCTGCTCGGCGCCAGTGGTTCGGGCCGTGAGCTTGCCGCGGCGGGGCTCGACGGCGACGTCGCGTATGCGTCCGCTCTCGACGCGAGCAGCGCGGTCGCGGTGTTGCGTGACGGTGTGCTCGTGCGCCGCGAGGCGTAGGGGTTAGCGCGGTTGCAGTGCCGCGCGCCGATCTGCCGCGGTAATCTCGCGCTTCTCCCAGACGAAGAGGTGGCGCCGGTCGTAGCGCGGCGCGCATTTCACACACGACGCCGACCGGGTGGGGCGCCGATGTCGGTAGGCGAGGTGGCCGGCCGGGCACGTACCGATCCACGGGGCGAGCTCGACGGCGGTTTCGCCGAGGTGCGTGCGCCCGCCGACGTAGCCAAGCTCACGTGCGGCGCTCAGCCAGACCGGCCCGTGGGCTGCCTTCGGCCCGACAAGGGCGTGTGCCACCTCGTGCAGCAGGGTTTGGTGCACGTCGTCGTCTTCGAATCGGGCGGCGAGGTAGCGCGAGACCGTGATGCGTTTGCGCGTGAAGTCGCACTGGCCGGCTCGGCGTTTCGCGTTATCGAATGCGAAGGTCCACGAATCGTCGAGGTGGAGCGCGATGAGGGCGTCCGCCCAGTGGCGGACTCGGTCGAGGTCTGACATGGCGCTACGCTAGAACATACGTGCGACAGTGGCGGGTGGCATCCACAATTCTGCCCTGCATGCGGCGGTCAGCTTGCCGCTGACTGCTGCGCGCGGCGACGATCGGCCGCGTCGACCGCGAGCAGCGCCGACTCGATCTGCGCGTCGCCGGCACCTGACTCTTGGCGCAGAAACAGCGCGCGCTTGAAGTCGGCGCGGGCGAGCTCGAACTCGCCTGCATCGAAGTGGGTCTTGCCGCGGTGCTGCATAGCAAAGGCCGCGATGGCGGGCCAGTTTTGACCCTCGGCCTCCGCCGCGCACGTGGTCAGCTCGCGGTCGGCAGCGGCAAGCGCGCCGCGCCACTGGTTGATCGTGGCGTGCAAGATTCGTGAGCGCAACAGGTCTTTGCGGGTGCCGGCCATGCGCGCGACGCGCACCGACTCTTCCGAAATGACGAGGGCATCTTCGAGGCGTCCCAGCACCTTCAAAAGCCAGACGCGCTCAAGCAGGGCTTGCAGGCTGCGCTGGTCGCCAAGCTCGGCAAGGCGGGCATCGCACGCGTCGAGGTCGACCTGCTCGCGCAGTGTCTCGGGGTCATAACCGAGGATGAGGCTCATCGTGGCTCCCTCCGGGGCGGCGCGGGCGAGGGCTCGCGCATTGGGTCTGTATCCAGTGTGCCTGAGGCTTCTGCGGGCATGCCGAGCGACTCACCTCCCGGGCGAAGGGTGGCAGCTTTGGCGTCGCCAGTGAGCGGATAGGTTGTGCTCATGGCCAGACGATCGAGCGACCGGAACTCGCGGACCATTCAGCGAGTCCTCGCAGTGGTCGTCGCGGTGGCGGGCTTCGTCGTTGCCGCCGCGTTCGTCCGGCTGGCCCTCGACTGGTCTGACTCGCTTCCCTACGAGGGCGAGGTGACCGAGGCCCGCTACATCGTCTTCATGATCATCGCCGTTGCACTCGCCCTCGTGGGTGTGGCCATCGGAGTAGTGATGTGGATGCGTGCTGGACGGCACTAGCCGGTCGCGCAGCGAGCAGGTTTGCTCAGATTGCGACGCGACGGCGGGAGTCGAAACCGCAGACTCACCAGCCGCCTCAGCGCCCGAAGATCCCCGCGTCGGGTTTGGGGGATGCCACAGCTGCGACATCCATCACCACCAGCGCACCCTGCGCCATCTCGTCGATTTCGCGGCCGGTCGCGACCTTCGCCGGGTGTGGTCCCGCGGCCATGAGCCGGGGCAAC
The DNA here is from genome assembly GCA_029777095.1 of Actinomycetes bacterium. Taxonomy (GTDB): domain Bacteria; phylum Actinomycetota; class Actinomycetes; order Actinomycetales; family Microbacteriaceae; genus Microbacterium. The sequence goes on from JAKOTS010000047.1 coordinate 58,194, forward strand.
CATTCGAGGGGGAGCGGCTGCGCGGAGGCAACGAGCACCAGATTGCCGAAGCGGCGGCCTTTCAGTACCTGCGCCTCGGCAAGCACGGCGACGTGCGGCAACACGGCCCGCACCGTTGCGACCTGGCGTCGCGCGTACGCGAGTCCGGGACCGTCGGCAAGGTTCACGAGCAGCACGCCCTCGGGTGCGAGCATTGTGGATACCTCGCGGTAAAACTCGACCGACGTCACATGCGCCGGGGTCTGCGCGCCGGCAAACACGTCAGATACCAGCAGGTCGGCGGTGCCCTTGAGGCCCGCCGGCATCGCCTGGAGCACGGCCCGGGCATCGCCGTGACGCACTCGGATCGAGGCTCCCTTTGGCAGCGGGAGCGCGCCGCGCACGAGATCGACAAGCGCCGACTCAAGCTCGACGACCTGCTGGCGCGAGCCCGGCCGTGTCGCCTCGATGTATCGCGGAACCGTCATGGCCCCGGCGCCCAGGTGAATCGCGGTGAGGGGTTGCCCCGGCATCCGGAGCTGATCGATCACCGCGCCCATGCGCGCTACGTATTCAAAGTGCAGGTGGGTGGGGTCGTCGAGATCGACGTGTGACTGCGGGGTGCCATCGACGATGAGCTCGTACCCGGTCGTAAATGTCGACTCGACGATCTGCGCATAAGTGCCGTCTGAAAGACGTGTGGTCGGTGCATCCGCGCTGTCTCTTCGTTGCCTGCTCACGTGTCGAGCCTAGGCGCGATCCGGGTTCGGCCCGCGAAACGGGGCTATCTTGGGGGCATGTCGATCGACCTCAACAGCGACCTGGGTGAGACCTGGCGGGGCGCCCCGACGGCCGACGACGACGCGATGTTTGCCCTCGTGTCGAGCGCGAATATCGCGTGTGGGTTTCATGCGGGGGATGCCGCAGCCATGCGCGAGAGCGTCGCCCGCGCCGCGCACCACGGCGTCGCGATCGGCGCGCACCCGTCCTACGATGACCGCGAGCACTTCGGGCGCCGCCCCCTCGACGTCGATCCCGAGATGCTGCGAGCCGGGCTCGCAGCCCAGTTCACGGCGCTCCTCGATGCCGGCGCCGACATCCGTTACATCAAGCCCCACGGCGCTCTCTATAACCGCATCGTGCATGATCGTGCCCAGGCCGACGCGGTGGTCACGGCGGTGCTGGCGCTCGCCGAAGCGCTCGGGCGACCGGTGCCGGTGCTCGGTCTTGGTGGCCAGATCGAGGCCCGATCGCGTGCCGTCGGCCTGACGTTCGTGCGCGAGGCGTTTCTCGACCGCGGGTATCAGCCGGACGGCACGCTGACCCCGCGCGAGCAGCCCGGCGCCGTGCTCGATTCGGCGGAGCAGGTCGCCGAGCGGGCGGTCCGGCTCGTGCGTGACGGCACGGTTGTGGCCGCAGATGGCACGATCTTGCGGGTGGATGCCGCATCCCTCTGCGTGCACGGAGACACCCCCGCCGCCGTGGCAATGGCCGGCGCGGTGCGCGCCGCACTGTTGGCGGAAGGCTTCGCGGTGCGGGCGCCATGGTGATGCGCCTGCTGCCCATGGGTGAGCGCGCGATTCTCATGGAGGTGCAGCGCCTGGCACAGGTGCTCGCGCTCAGGGAACGGCTGGAGGTTTCGCGGCCGCCTGGCGTGACCGACGTGGTGCCGGCGGCGCGCACGGTGCTCGTGCAGATCGACCCGGCCGTGCTGTCGCTGGCGCAGGCCCGGGCGTGGATCGAGGGCGCCGATGCGGGCGCTGCCGGCGCGGCGCCCAGGCACGCGGCAGCGCACGAACGACCAGCCCGCGCCGCCCGCACGCACCACATCGACGTGAGCTACGACGGCCCCGACCTCGACGCGCTCGCCGAGGCGACCGGGTTGACGCGCGCGGCGCTCATAGATCGGCACGCCGCAGCCCGCTGGATCGTCGCTTTCACTGGATTCGCCCCCGGCTTCGGCTACCTCGTCAGCGACGACTGGCCGTTCGACATCGCGCGGCGTGTGAGCCCCCGTACTGCCGTGCCGGCGGGCGCGGTGGGGTTCGCGGCCGAGTTCTGCGGCGTGTATCCCCGCGAAACTCCCGGCGGCTGGCAACTGGTCGGCACCACCACCGCGACCCTGTTCGATCCGCAGGCCGCCGAGCCCGCACTGCTCGCGCCCGGTGACACGGTTCGTTTTCGGGTGGCGACATGACCGGGGTGGGGCATCCGTTCGGCGTTGATAATCACGCGGATGCCCGTGCCGCCGCTCGCGCGTGGATCTCGGTGACGCAGCCGGGGCTCCTCGCGACGGTCCAGGATCTCGGGCGGCCCGGCAGGGCATCGCAGGGCATCGCACGCTCGGGGGCGCTCGATCGCGGGGCGTTGCGCATCGCGAATCGCCTGCTCGGCAACGCGGAGGGCGCCGCCGGCGTCGAGATTACGATGGGCGGATTCTCCGCGGTGCTGGTCGGTGCGGGCTCTGGCGACAGCCCAGGCCGGGGTGCCGGGGGCATGTGGGTCGCCGTCACGGGCGCGCAGGGTGACGTCACCATCGACGGGCGCGCCGTCGGCACGAACCGGGCGGTGCTGTGGCCGTTCGGCGCGCGACTCGACGTTGGGATGGCCGCACACGGCGTGCGCTTCTACCTCGGCGTGCGCGGCGGCATCGACGCTCCCGTCATCGCGGGCTCGCGCGCAACCGACGTGATGGCGGGGCTCGGGCTCGCGCCCTTGACCACCGGCGACGCCCTACCGCTCGAAGGTGCCTGCATCGCACCCGTGCCGGCCAACGACCTCGCGCCCTGGGGAGTCGCGCACGACCGCATCGACATCGAGCTCTGGCCCGGGCCGCGCGCCGACTGGTTCGCGCCCACCGCGCTCGAGACGCTGTTTGGGGCGTTGTGGCTCGCCACGAGCGAGAGCAACAGGGTCGGGATGCGCCTGGCCGGCCCCGAGCTTGCTCGCACTCGCGCGGGTGAATTGCCGAGCGAGGGCATGGTGGTTGGTGCGGTGCAAGTGCCGCCATCTGGCGCGCCGACCGTGTTGCTCGCCGATGGTCCGGTCACGGGAGGTTATCCTGTGATCGCAGTTGTGGCTGAGGCATCCCTCGATCGCCTTGCACAGGCCCGCCCTGGTCAACGCATCGCTTTTCGGCACGCGAGCCCGTGAATCAGCTGTGAGCTACCCCGAGATTTCAAGGTTTATACCCTAGGTGCCGGCACTCGTCAAGATTGCGACTGGACACGCCGCCGTTCGCGGAATATAGTTGTTCATTGCGCTCCTAGATTCCCCCTGCCCTCATATGGTGGTCGGCTCGTGCTCCCCGCGCCCGTGCAGTAATTCACTGCTTGGTGTGACGCGGATGCCCGGGGGACTGGTGAGTTCTTCATCCAACGACCAGGAAATCACGAGCCCTCACAGGCCCATGGAGGTTATCCCTTGGCTGCTGCGCGCAACGCATCCACCAACACGCCCAAGAACGGCCGCGGAGCATCCCGCCTCTCGTTCGCCAAGATCTCCGACACGCTGACGGTCCCCGACCTTCTCGCGTTGCAGACCGAGTCATTTGACTGGCTCGTCGGCAACGAAGCGTGGAAGACCCGTTTGGCCGAAGGCCAGGCGCAGGGTCGCACCGACCTGTCACCGATCAGCGGCCTTGAAGAGATCTTCGAAGAGATCTCGCCGATCGAAGACCTCGGCGAGACCATGCAGCTCTCGTTCACCAACCCGTACCTCGAGCCTGAAAAGTACTCGATCGACGACTGCAAGGAGCGTGGCAAGACCTACGCTGCCCCGCTGTACGTCGAGGCCGAGTTCATGAACCACATCACGGGTGAGATCAAGACTCAGACCGTGTTCATGGGTGATTTCCCCCTGCAGACCGGCAAGGGCACCTTCATCATTAACGGCACCGAGCGTGTTGTCGTCTCGCAGCTTGTTCGTAGCCCCGGTGTGTACTTCGACCGCACGGCAGACAAGACCAGCGACAAGGACATCCTCTCGGCACGCGTGATCCCGAGCCGTGGCGCATGGCTCGAGTTCGAGATCGACAAGCGCGACCAGGTCGGTGTGCGTATCGACCGCAAGCGCAAGCAGTCGGTCACCGTCTTCCTGAAGGCCCTCGGCCTCAGCACCGAAGACATCATGAGCGAGTTCGCCGGCTTCGAGTCGATCGAGTTGACCCTCGAAAAAGACACGATCCTCACCAAGGAAGATGCGCTTCGCGACATCTACCGCAAGCTCCGCCCCGGCGAGCAGGTTGCTGCCGAGGCTGCTCGTGCGTTGCTCGACAACTTCTACTTCAACCCGAAGCGCTACGACCTGGCGAAGGTTGGTCGTTACAAGATCAACCACAAGCTCGGCCTTGCCGCGCCGCTGACCGACTCGGTGCTGAGCGTCGAAGACATCGTCTCGACCATCAAGTACCTCGTCCGCCTTCACCGTGGCGACACCGTCTTTGACGGCATCCGCAGCGGCCAGGAGACCGAGATTCGTCTCGACATCGACGACATCGACAACTTCGGTAACCGTCGTATCCGCGCCGTCGGTGAGCTCATCCAGAACCAGGTCCGCACGGGCCTGAGCCGCATGGAGCGCGTCGTGCGCGAGCGCATGACCACGCAAGACATCGAAGCGATCACGCCGCAGACCCTGATCAACGTGCGCCCCGTCGTCGCCGCGATCAAGGAGTTCTTCGGAACCTCGCAGCTCTCGCAGTTCATGGACCAGAACAACCCGCTCGCGGGTCTCACCCACAAGCGTCGCCTCTCGGCGCTTGGCCCCGGTGGTCTGTCGCGTGAGCGCGCAGGCGTCGAGGTGCGAGACGTTCACCACTCGCACTACGGCCGCATGTGCCCGATCGAGACCCCTGAAGGCCCGAACATTGGTCTGATCGGCTCGCTCGCATCGTTCGCACGCATCAACTCGTTCGGCTTCATCGAAACCCCGTACCGCAAGGTCGTCGACGGTGTCGTTACGGCGCAGATCGACTACCTCACCGCCTCTGACGAGAACGACTACGTCGTGGCGCAGGCCGGTGCAGAACTGCGTGCTGACGGCAGCTTCGCCCTGGAGCGCGTGCTCGCACGCAAGGGCTCCGACGGTGAGGTTGACCTCTTCGCAGTCGACGAGATCGGCTACATGGATGTCTCGCCGCGCCAGATGGTGTCGGTCGCGACGTCGCTGATCCCCTTCCTCGAGCACGACGATGCGAACCGCGCGCTCATGGGCGCCAACATGCAGCGCCAGGCAGTTCCGCTGCTGCGCTCGGAGTCGCCGATCGTCGGTACCGGTATGGAGGGCTACGCAGCCATCGACGCCGGTGACGTTGTTACCGCCGAGAAGGCCGGTGTTGTTGCCAGCGTTTCGGCTGAGCGCGTGACCGTCCAGCTCGACGAGGGCGGCACGAAGGACTACTACCTTCGCAAGTTCGATCGCTCGAACCAGGGCACCAGCTACAACCAGCGTGTGATCGTCAACGCCGGTGAGCGCGTCGAGGTCGGCTCGGTTATCGCCGACGGCCCCGCCACGGAGAACGGCGAGCTCGCGCTCGGTAAGAACCTCCTGATCGCGTTCATGCCCTGGGAAGGTCACAACTTCGAGGACGCGATGATCCTCAGCCAGAACCTGGTGAAGGACGACACCCTCTCTTCGATTCACATCGAGGAGTACGAGGTTGACTCGCGCGACACGAAGCTCGGCAAGGAAGAGATCACCCGCGATCTCCCCAACGTCAGCCCCGAGCTGCTGAAAGACCTCGACGAGCGCGGCATCATTCGCGTTGGCGCAGAGGTTCGCCCCGGCGACATCCTCGTTGGCAAGGTCACGCCGAAGGGCGAGACCGAGCTCAGCGCCGAAGAGCGCCTCCTCCGTGCGATCTTCAACGAGAAGAGCCGCGAAGTTCGCGACACCTCGCTGAAGGTTCCCCACGGTGAGCAGGGCACGATCATCGAGGTCAAGGAGTTCAACGCTGAGGATGGCGACGACGAGCTCGGCTCGGGCGTCAACCGCCGCGTTGTGGTCTACATTGCGCAGAAGCGCAAGATCACCGAGGGTGACAAGCTTGCTGGCCGTCACGGCAACAAGGGTGTCATCGCGAAGATCCTCCCGATCGAAGACATGCCGTTCCTGGCAGACGGCACGCCCGTCGACGTCGTTCTCAACCCGCTCGGTATCCCCGGACGAATGAACTTCGGTCAGGTGCTTGAGCTTCACCTCGGATGGATCGCGAAGCAGGGCTGGAACGTGGAAGGCACCCCCGAGTGGGCAGCCAACCTCCCGGCCGAAGCCTTCGTCGGCGCGCCGAACACCAAGGTTGCGACCCCCGTCTTCGACGGCGCGAGCGAGCTCGAGATCGAGGGACTCCTCGATTCGACGTTGCCCACTCGCGATGGCGAGCGACTGATCGGCTCCAGCGGTAAGACGTTGCTGTTCGACGGACGTAGCGGTGACCCATTCCCCGAGCCTGTCTCGGTGGGTTACATGTACATCCTGAAGCTCCACCACCTCGTCGACGACAAGATCCACGCTCGTTCGACGGGCCCCTACTCGATGATTACGCAGCAGCCCCTGGGTGGAAAAGCCCAGTTCGGTGGCCAGCGCTTCGGTGAGATGGAGGTGTGGGCACTTGAGGCATACGGTGCGGCCTACGCACTGCAGGAACTCCTCACAATCAAGTCTGACGACATCCTCGGCCGCGTGAAGGTGTACGAGGCGATCGTCAAGGGCGAGAACATCCAGGAGCCCGGAATCCCAGAGTCGTTCAAGGTGCTCATCAAGGAGATGCAGTCGCTTTGCCTGAACGTCGAGGTCCTCTCGGCAGACGGCAGCGTCTTCAACCTCCGCGACACCGATGACGATGCGTTCCGCGCTGCAGAAGAGCTCGGCATCAACATTTCAGCCCGGTTCGAGTCCTCGTCAATTGACGAGATCTAGACCCAGGCCTTTGCAGACATCCGAGATTTCGACACAGGAGAAATAGTGCTCGACGCAACTACTTTTGACGAGCTTCGCATTGGTCTGGCCACCGCGGACGACATCCGTCGTTGGTCATATGGCGAGGTCAAGAAGCCCGAAACCATCAACTACCGCACGCTCAAGCCCGAGAAGGATGGCCTCTTCGGAGAGCAGATCTTCGGCCCGAGCCGTGACTGGGAGTGCGCCTGCGGCAAGTACAAGCGCGTGCGCTTCAAGGGCATCGTGTGTGAGCGTTGCGGCGTGGAGGTCACCAAGTCCTCCGTTCGTCGTGAGCGCATGGGTCACATCGAACTCGCTGCCCCCGTCACGCACATCTGGTACTTCAAGGGCGTGCCCTCACGCCTCGGCTACCTGCTCGACATGGCACCGAAGGACCTCGAGAAGGTCATCTACTTCGCCGCGTACATGGTGATTTCTGTTGACGAGGATGGCCGCCACGCGGACCTCCCCGGTCTTGAGAACGAGATGAAGCTCGAACTCAAGACGCTGGGCGACCAGCGCGACGCACGCATCGCTGAGCGCCTCGGCCGTCTCGAAGAAGACCTGGCAGCTCTCGAAGCAGAAGGCGCCAAGGCCGACCAGAAGAAGAAGACCCGCGACGCCGCCGAGAAGGAGATGGCCGGTGTCCGCAAGGGCTTCGACCAGCAGATCTCTGACCTCGAAAACGTGTGGGAAGCCTTCCGCACCCTCAAGGTCGGCGACCTCAAGCCTGAAGACACCGTCTTCCAGGAGCTCGAGGACCGCTACGGCCAGTACTTCGAAGCGCACATGGGCGCCGAGTCGATCAAGCGTCGCCTCGAAGCGTTCGACCTGGCCAAGGAGTCGGAAGACCTGCACCTGCAGATCTCCGAGGGCAAGGGTCAGCGCAAGATCCGTGCGATCAAGCGACTCAAGGTCGTCAACGCGTTCCTCACCACGGGCATGTCGCCCGCGGCGATGGTGCTCGATGTCGTCCCGGTTATTCCGCCGGAGCTTCGCCCGATGGTGCAGCTCGACGGTGGCCGTTTCGCAACAAGCGACCTCAACGACCTCTACCGTCGTGTGATCAACCGCAACAACCGCCTCCGTCGCCTGATGGATCTCGGCGCGCCCGAGATCATCGTCAACAACGAGAAGCGCATGCTGCAGGAGGCCGTCGACGCACTGTTCGACAACGGCCGCCGTGGTCGCCCCGTCACCGGCACCGGCAACCGTGCCCTCAAGTCTCTGAGCGACATGCTCAAGGGCAAGCAGGGTCGCTTCCGTCAGAACCTGCTCGGAAAGCGCGTCGACTACTCGGGTCGTTCGGTCATCATCGTTGGTCCTCAGCTGAAGCTGCACCAGTGTGGTCTGCCCAAGCAGATGGCACTCGAGCTGTTCAAGCCGTTCGTGATCAAACGGCTGATCGACCTCGGCCACTCGCAGAACATCAAGGCGGCCAAGCGCTCGGTTGAGCGCGCACGCCCCGAGGTGTGGGACGTGCTCGAAGAGATCATCCGCGAGCGCCCCGTGCTGCTGAACCGTGCACCTACCCTTCACCGCCTGGGCATCCAGGCCTTCGAGCCTCAGCTCGTCGAGGGCAAGGCAATTCAGCTTCACCCGCTCGTGTGCACGGCGTTCAACGCTGACTTCGACGGTGACCAGATGGCTGTCCACCTGCCGCTCTCGGTTGAGGCGCAGGCAGAGGCGCGCATCCTGATGCTCGCATCGAACAACATCCTGAAGCCCTCGGACGGTCGTCCGGTCACCCTGCCTTCGCAGGACATGATCATCGGCCTCCACCACCTGACGACAGTCAAGGTGGGCGCCAAGGGTGAAGGTCGCGCGTTTGGTTCGGTTGCAGAGGCAATCCTCGCCAAGGACGAGGGCACCCTCGACCTTCAGGCGAAGGTTCGCATCCGCATCCCGGGTCTGTCGTTCTTCGACGGCGAAGCCCCCGAGGGCTACGAGCAGCACGGCTTGCTCGGCGCCTCGCTCGGCCAGGCAATCTTCAACGACACGCTCCCGAAGGGCTACCCCTTCGTGAGCGAGGTTGCCGACAAGGGCATGCTCTCGCGCATCGTCAACAAGCTGGCTGAGGAGTACACCAAGGTCGAGGTTGCTGCGAGCCTTGACCGCATCAAGGACGCCGGATTCCACTGGGCCACCCGTTCGGGTGTCACCGTGGCGCTGAGCGACATCCTCACGCCCCCGAACAAGGCCGAGATTGTGGGCCGCTACGAGGCGCAGGCCGCGAAGGTTCAGGGCCAGTTCGAGAAGGGTCTCACGACCGACGCTGAGCGTCGTCAGGAGCTCATCAAGATCTGGACCGCTGCCACCGACGAGGTGCAGGTTGCCATGCGGGCGAACTTCCCCGAAGACAACACCATCAACCGCATGGTGTCGTCGGGTGCTCGTGGTAACTGGCTGCAGATTCGTAACATTGCCGGTATGCGTGGCCTGGTGAACAACCCCAAGGGTGAGATCATCCCGCGTCCGATCATCTCCTCGTACCGCGAGGGGCTGTCGGTTGCGGAGTACTTCATCGCAACCCACGGTGCTCGTAAGGGTCTGGCCGACACGGCGCTTCGTACGGCCGACTCGGGTTACCTGACTCGTCGTCTCGTCGACGTTTCGCAGGATGTCATCATCCGCGAAGACGACTGCGCGACGACCAAGGGCCTCGACTTCACCATCGCGGCAACCAACTCGGACGGCGTGCTCGTTCGCGACGCCAACGTCGAGAACTCGGTGTTCGCTCGTACCCTGGCTGCGGCAGTTGTCGACGCCTCCGGTACGGTGCTCGCCGAGGCCGGCGCCGACGTGGGTGACGTGCTCATCGACAAGCTCGTCGAAGGCGGCATCGACACCATCAAGGTGCGCTCCGTCCTCACGTGTGACTCGGCTGTGGGCGTTTGCGCGCAGTGCTACGGCCGTTCGCTCGCGACCGGCAAGCTCGTCGACATCGGTGAGGCCGTTGGCATCATCGCGGCGCAGTCGATCGGTGAGCCCGGTACCCAGCTGACCATGCGTACCTTCCACACCGGTGGTTCGGCTTCGGCAGATGACATCACGCAGGGTCTGCCCCGCGTGCAAGAGCTGTTCGAGGCGCGCACCCCCAAGGGTGCCTCGCCGATCGCTGAGGCCGATGGCCGCATCACGATCGACGAGACCGACAAGGCGAAGAAGGTCATCCTTACGCCCGACAACGGTGACGAACCGCACGTCTACCCGGTGCTCAAGCGTGCAACGCTCCTCGTTGAGGACGGCCAGCACGTCACGCTCGGTGAGCCGCTGCAGGTTGGCACGCTCGACCCCAAGGAGGTTATGCGTGTGCTCGGTGCTCGTGCCGTGCAGCAGTACCTCGTTGATGGTGTGCAGGGTGTCTACCGCTCGCAGGGTGTGCCGATTCACGACAAGCACATCGAGGTCATCGTTCGCCAGATGCTCCGCAAGGTGACGGTCGTTGACCACGCCGACACGGGTCTGCTGCCGGGTGAAATGATTGATCGCCTGAAGTACCAGGAGATCAACCGCGCCACCGTTGCAGAGGGCAAGCGCCCCGCCTCGGGCCGCCAGGAAGTCATGGGTATCACCAAGGCTTCGCTTGCGACCGAGTCGTGGCTGTCGGCCGCATCGTTCCAGGAGACGACCCGCGTGCTCACGCAGGCGGCCATGGAGGGCAAGAGCGACCCGCTCGTTGGCCTCAAGGAGAACGTCATCATTGGAAAGCTCATCCCCGCCGGAACCGGCCTTGCGAAGTACCGCAACGTCGTCGTCGAGGCAACGGAAGAGGCCAAGGCCGAGCGTTACCCGAACCGCATCTTCGCGAGCGATGGTGCGTACAGTGATGCCGACCTGAGCTACGTCGACTTCGAGAGCTTCTCGACGGACGACTTCACTTCCGGCACGTACAACTAACACGCACGGGATGCTGCGGCATCCACTGTGCACACGAAGGGCCCCGGTTTCGCGCCGGGGCCCTTCGGCGTTTCACCGGGATGCATACCCCAGTGGGGGCGATTCGGGCGTGCCGCAGGGGGCGATGCGCGCGGCCTGCATACGCTTGTCACAGGCACGCCGCCCGGCGCGCGCAAGGGGGTGTTCGTGGCTCGGCTGACAGCTCGCAGCACCTGGTTTTCGTGGCTCGTTGGGCTGTTCTGCTTCGCGGTAGTCGGCGGCCTTGTGGTGATGGCGGCCCCGATGGGACCTGCCGTTGCCGACTGGATGCGCAGCACCGTCACCACCCTCACGGCGCAGGGCACCGGCTCAGGGCCGGCAGGCGAAGCGCTCGCGCCGCTCACGGCGTCTGAGGCGGGCGGCCTCCCCGCAACGTGTGCCGCGCTTTCGTCACCCGCCCTGACAGCGGCGTTGGATGCAGCGGGAGCCGGGGCCCCGACCGGTGACGTCGGCGAGGCACCGGCCGGCACCGTCGGCGTCGCCGAACTTCTGGGCGCGCAGGCCGTGATCGATTGCCGGTGGGGGGCCGAGAGCGGTACCGCGCACGCGTGGGTCGCAACCGTCGGCGGCGATGCCGCGTCGACGGCCGAAGAACTGCTGCGTGCGAGCGGCTTCGAGTGCGAGACCGATGGCGACGCCGTGCGGTGCGTGCGCGTGCTGTCGGGGGATGCGGGGGCTGCGGCATCCACCGAAACGCACGTCGTGCGCGGAGATCTGTGGATGGTCGCGACCTCGACCGGGTGGGACGCCGACCAATTCGCGGGCGCGCTCGAGGCAACCGTTTGGCCTGCGGCGTAGCGGCAATCGCCCGCGCCCCGGTCGCTTGCCGATGTGAGAAAAAGCCGGTGCGAGACACAGCGGCACGCCTCCCGGGCGGGTGTTCTTCGCAGAGGTACCCTAGCGCTGGCGGGAAGACACCCCGACTTAAGGAGTGACTGCGATGACTGACGACATGTCTCGGCTTGGTGAGCCTGTAGGCGAGCCGACCGAAGAAGTAACGCCCGTCGACGACGTGATCGTCCGCGCGCAGGAAGGTCTCGCCGAGGCGCACGCCGCCGGTGCAGACGCAGGGATCGCGGATGCCGCGGCCCTCAGTGTGACCAACAGCGGTGCTACCAACGACGGTGTTGCCACCACCGACGCTGCGGCAACTGACGAAGACCACGCGTTTGCGGCGCGCTACGCCGGATTCACGAACGACGAGGTCCTTGCTGAAGCGCCCGGGGCGGAGCAAGCTGAAGCTATGCAAGTCGAGGCTGCAGCGCCGACGGTTGACGCAGTTGTGACAGCGAGCGAGCCGGTTGCGGCACCCGCGGTCGAGGCGGTTGTGCCCGTGATCGTTGCCCCCGTCGTGGTCGAGACCTCTGCCGCTCCCCAACCAATCTTTGTGCAGGCACCGCTGCCGCCGACCCCGCGCGGCAACCGCGGCGTCGGCGCGCTGATCGGTCTGCTCGCCGCGGTGTCGTTCGCGGTGCTCTATCTGGCCGCGTACCTCGGCCTCGGGCTCCTCTCGGGCGAGTTCACGTTCGGCACCATCGGTGCCGCGGCGCAGGGCGCGCTCACGAGCATGTGGCTCTGGGTGACGACCGCAGTCTTCTACCTTGCATTCCTGCTCTTCGTCGCGATTGCGAACCGCGCACGCTGGGGAATCTACGTGATCCTCGGCATCCTCGTCGGCGTCGCCTCGTACGGCGGGCACCTGGTCGGCCAGCTCTTCCAAGCCCCGTTCTGGTCGCTCACCGCGTCGCAGGGCGTCGCCCTCGTTGAAGCGCAGCTCGTTGCCCCGCTGGCGTTCATCGCCTTCGTGATCGGCCGCGAGCTGACCATCTGGTTTGGTGCGTGGGTCGCAATGCACGGACGCCGTGCCACCGAATACAACCGTGAGGCCCTGCTTGAGTACGAGCGCACGCTCGAAGCGGGACCCACGCTCACGAGAGAGTAGCAACATCATGACGCAGAGCCCGTCCGGTCCCCGCCGCGGCGGGCTTTTGCGTGTGCTGATGGGCGCCGTGCTGTTTGTGGCGCTCCTGATCTTCAGCACGGGGTTTGCAAGTTTGCTCACCGGCACCGACGTGATCGAGGCGCCCGGCTTCGGGCAGCTTCCGGCCGTGGTTGGCGTGATCTTCGCCACGCTCGCGTTTCTTGCAGTCATCGCGCCCGCGGTGTTGCGTGGGCAACCGCGGTACCGTTCGGCAATCTGGGCGGCGGTGGGGTGCGCCCTCGCCTACCTTTTCGGTATCTTCCTCGCCGGCGTATTCAGTGGGCATGACCCGGCACTCGTTGCCTCGATTGTCGGGCGCCTGGCGACATTTTGGTACGGACCGCTTGTTGCCCTCTCGGCGGCGCTTGCGGCGCTCGGCGTGATCGCCATCACGCAGGCGCGCGAGCAGGGGATGGGCGGGGCGCGCTGGCCCTGGGAACGCGACGAGCACTGAAGCGCGTGACCTCCCATGAAATGGCAGATTCGGCGATTACGGTAGGAAGCATGGAGCGTTCGCTCGACACCCAAGTGAGCCAGGCAGTGGATGCGTGGCTTCGTTGGCTTCCCCGCTGGGAGCCGTCGACGCACCGCGGTCGGGTGGCGCCGTGCCGTCGATGCCTCGGATCGCCCCTGCTCGCGGCGGCCGGGCTCGGAGGAGACGTGCCACACGGCGTGCAGCACGGCCTGTCGACCCGTCTCAAGGCCATCGTCGATCTGTCGGTTGCGCAGTACACGGCGCGCAACCTGCCAATGCTCCAGCGCGAACTTGACCAGCAGTCCGCGCGAAACCGCGCGCGCAGCTACCGCCCGACCGAGGGGCTCGACCCCGAGTTTGAGGGCCTCCCGATCGACCCCGATCCGGTCCCGGGGGCACCGTTTCTCTTCACCCTCAGCGGCATGGCAAACGACGCGGATGCCGCGGTCCCCGCGTTGCCGCCGCTGAGCGACGAGGCCAAGGCGGCGCTGCGGCAAGAGGTCGGCCTGGCCGACGATTATGCCAACCTCGTTGGGCGCGAAGTATGCACGCTCCTGCTCGCGCATCGCCTCCGCATCCAGCAGGCAGTCCGCGACCTGGTCGAGCCCCAGGTTGAGGCCCTGCTCGAAGAACTCTCGCGCTCACTCGACGCCCCATTCGATCCTGGTTCACCGTCATCCACAGGCTGACGCCCGCTCCCAGGTGAGCGCGGGTTGCCCTGTTAGCATTGGGCGACATCCCCGGGCCGCGCTCCATTGCGCCCGGATGTCACCGATGTGATTGACCACCGTCCGGGGGGATTTTCGTGGCGAAACGCCTGCCATCGCCACCGCCTGTGCTGGCGGGGCTCAGCTACGTGCGCCCGCTCGGTTCTGGCGGGTTCGCCGATGTCTTTCTCTACGAACAAGACATGCCGAGGCGCGGGGTCGCGGTCAAGGTCCTCCCCAACGACGTGCACGACGCCGAGCTGCTGCGCATGTTCAATGCCGAGGCCGATGTGTTGGCGCGGCTGTCGGCGCATCCATCGATCGTTACGGTCTATCAGGCGGGGATCTCGGCCGACGGGCGCCCGTTTATTGTGATGGAGTTCTGCCCATCTTCGCTCGCGCGGCGCTATCGCCTTGAGCGGATGCCGGTGGATGAGGTGCTGACCATCGGTGTGAAGATGGCAAGCGCGATCGAATCCGCGCACCGTGCGGGTCTTGTGCATCGCGATATCAAGCCCAGCAACATCCTGATCACGTCGTTCAGCACCCCGGTGCTTGCCGACTTCGGCATCTCGGCGTCGCTCGCGCGCGCGGAAGACGACGAGGTGTCGGCGATGTCGGTGCCCTGGAGTGCGCCAGAAGTCGTTGACGAGCGCACGAGCGGCACGGTCGCGAGCGAGGTCTGGTCGCTGGGCGCGACCGTCTATTCGCTGCTTGCCGGCCACAGCCCGTTCGAGCGCACCGAGCGCGGGCAGAACTCGCGAGAACATCTGCGTCGCCGCATCGCACGGGCCTCGTACACGCCGACCGGGCGGCCAGATGTGCCGCATTCTCTCGAAGCCGTGCTCGCGCGCGCGATGAGCCGCGACCCCGGGGCGCGTTTCGGATCGGCGCGCGAGCTTGCCGAGGCGATGCGTGCGGTGCAGGGCGAGCTTGGTCTTGCCGCCACGCCCCTCGAGGTTGCCGTCGACGAGTGGGCGGCCCCCGCGTGGGCAGAGGGCGCGGCCGCTGCCGCTGAGGGCAATCCCTGGGCGCCCACCGTGGCTGCAACGGCCGAAATAAATCTGAAGGATGCCGCGCTCCGCGGCCCCGCCCGCTCGGTCGTCGCGCGGGCCTCCGCTCGCAAACGCGCCGAGTTGCCCGCCGTGGTCTCGCGCACACGAGAAGACGAGCTCGGCCCCGACCCGAAGGCCCAGCGCGGCCGCCGGCTCTGGGTCTGGATCGCCGTGGGCGCGACGGCACTCGCGATCGCGGTGGCCGTGACACTCGGCGTGACCGGGGTGATCTAGCGTGGCCCGCAAGCGCACCCTGTTCGCGGCGCTCTCGGCCGTAGCGGCGGCGGCGCTCGTCGTGACGATCGCGGCCGTGTGGCCGGGGCTCGACGCACAGCAGACCCCGCCCGTCGACACCGGGGTATGGGCGCTGCAGACGGCCGACGGCAAACGCTACGCGCGCGTGAACACGGCGCTCGGCGAGATCGACACCGTGCGCGGGGTGAGCAACCCGAGCTCGGTCGTGCAAAATAGCGACGGCGTTTTCGTCTTCTCTGAGAGCTTTGGCAAGATCACGCAGATCGACGAGGCAATGCCGGTTGATTTGGATGCCGAGACCACGCGTGACTCGAAGCGCACCCCCGACGGAACCGTCGAGGTCGTGGTCGCGGGCGACTTCGCCGTCTATCGCACCGACGCCGGCGCGATCTTCGCGGGGCGGCTCGCAGCGTCAGCGCCGGCACAGGTCGACCCGAACGCGGGCGCAAAAGACGACGAAGACGCGCCGCGCTACGCGGCCGATGCGGTCACGATCGACGAGTCGGGTGTTGTCTACAGCTATTCCGCGCGCGACAAGCAGGTGCTGCGCTCGCGGGCCGGCACCGGCGAGGTGCTCTCGATGGACGCCGTCAAAGGCGGCCCGAGTGCGGGTGACCTGCGCCTCACGGCAGTCGATGGGCAGTGGCTCCTGGTCGAGGCATCCGACGAGGGCAGGGCGTGGACGCGCGGCCGGTCGATGGTGCTCCCCGTCGTGGGCGCCGTCGCGGTGCAGCGTGCCGGCCTGACGGGTGGCGTCGCGTACGTCGCCGACGAGGCGGGCCTGATCGTGGTTCCGCTCGACGGTGGTGCGCCAAAGCGCGAGTTTGGCGATGGCGTGCGGGTGCTCGGGCAGCCTGCCCGGCCGACGCCGTTTGACGGTGACGTGTTTGCGGCTTGGCTGCCGTCCGGCGAGGCGGGCGGTGCGCTGTGGCGTGAGAGCGGTGGCGAATCTGCGCTCTCGTTTGGCGGCGGCACGCTGTCGCAGGAACGGCGGCCGAGCTTCGTCACCACCCGCGATGCGATCATGCTGAACGAGACCCGTTCGGGCTGGGTCTGGACGCTGCCCGATGGCGCGTTGGTGCCGTCGAGCCAGGACTGGTCGCTCGATGACCGCCGTGACCCCGACGCGGGAGAGAGCGAGCAACAGGCAGTCGCCGTGCTGGCGCCGAAGCCGCCGATCGCTCAGCCCGACGCGTTTGGCGTGCGAGCGGGCAGCCTCGCGGCGCTTCCCGTGCTGCTGAACGATCATGACCCCAACGAAGACGTACTCAGCATCGATCCGGCATCGGTCGGCGGTCTCGACCCCGCATTCGGTGTCGTCACGCTCACTGATAATGGCCAACGCCTCGCGGTACGGGTGGCGCCCGACGCGCAGGGGAGCGCCAGCTTTGCGTATCGAGTCAGCGACGGAACGAGCGCCGAAGGGCTGTACTCCGAACCGGCGACCGTCACCCTGACGGTCGCGTCCGAAGGCGAAAACCAGGCGCCAGTGTGGTGCGGCGCTGCCGACTGTCTCGTTCCGTGGCCGGCCCCCGAAGTCGCCCCGGGCGGCACAATTTCTGTCCCGGTGTTGCCCGGCTGGGTCGACCCCGACGGCGACCCGCTGTTGCTGCTCGCGGTCGAGAATACCTCCGGCGTGGGTGCCGTCGCGGCGACCCCCGCGGGCGAGGTCGTGTACCAGCATGCCGACTCGGGCGCCGGAGAATCCCAGCTCATCGATCTGACGGTCACGGTCGGCGACGTGCGCGGGGCGACCACGACCAAGAGCCTGGTCGTACGCGTCTCACCGACCCCGGCATTGAAGGTGCAGTCATTCGCGGTGGTACAGGCATCCACCGGCGTCTCTCTCGACATCGTGCCGCACGTGTCGGCGACGGCGGGCAAGGTCGCCCTGTCGGAGGTACGCGTGCTCGACGATGCCGATGCCACGGCGGTGATTGGCCCCGACGGCACGACGATCGACTTCGAGGCCGGCGGCCCGGGTGAATATTTGGTGGCGTTCACCGTTGGTGACGGCACCAGCGAGGCTTCGGGCACGGTACGGGTAACGGTGCTGGCAGCGGATGCCGCCGCCGGCCTCGCGACCGCTCCGGTGGTCGCGTTCGTGCAGCCGAAACAAGACGTCACGATCGACGTGTTCACGGCCGTGCACAATCCCACCGGGCGGGTGCTCCTCCTGAGTGATGTCAGCGTCGTGCCCGCCGAGGGAGCCAGCCTCACGCTCGATGTGGTCGCGCAAAATGCGCTGCGCGTCGCGGGCACCACCGCGAGCGGCGTGCCGGGCCCGCTCGGTACGGTGCGCTACACGGTCAGCGACGGCACCGATGACGTGGGGGCCCGCGTCGAGGGCGAGGCGACCGTCTACCTCCTGCCCCCGGCGCCGGAGCTTGCACCGATCGCGGTTGATGATGCGATCGTGGTGCGCGCAGGCACGCAGGTCGACATCCCGGTGACGCAGAACGACATCGCGCCGTCGGGTTCGGCGATCCAGCTCAACCCCGCGAGTGTCGTCTCGTCGAGCCCCGACGCGCTGGCCTTCGCGTCGGGTTCGCTCCTGCGGTATCTCGCGCCAACCGAGCCGGGCACCTACGCCATCGAGTACGGAATCTTCTCGGCCGGGGCGCCATCGCTTGCCGACACCGCGACCGTGCGGGTGACGGTGCTCGGTGACGACGCCAACCGCGCGCCGAGGCCAACGACCCTCGAGGGTCGTGTGCTCAGCGGCCAGGCAACCTCCATCGACTTCCACGGCTTCGGCGTCGACCCCGACGGCGACGCCGTCGAACTTGAACAGATCGAGACGCAGCCCGCGAGCGGGTCTGCCGCGCTGTCTGCCGATGGCGCATCCATCATCTACACCAGCGTTCCAGGCTTCCAAGGACAGGTCTCATTCCGCTATCGCGTGCGTGACGGCGCCGGCGCAACCGGTGTCGGCACGGTCCGGGTGGGCGTGCTCGATGGCCAAACGAACCCGAGCCCGGTGACCTTCACCGACTACGTGCAGGTGCAAGCCCGCGCGGGTCACACCGTGCGGGTCAGCCCAACGGCCAATGATCTTGACCCCGCGGGCGGCACCCTCGCAGTGACCGGGGTCGTTCCCGACGCGGCACCACGGCTCGACGATGGCAGCCCGAACCCCGAGTTTGGTCGGCTGCAGAGCATGATCATCGAGCACGACAAGACCACGGTTGTGCTCGAGGCCGGTGACGAGCCCGGCACGATGTCGTTCTTCTATGACGTTGAAAGCGACTCGGGCAACACCGCCCGCGGCCTCATCGTCGTGAAGGTGGTGCGCGAGGCCGTGCCCGATTATCCGGTTGTGCGCGACACCGTGCTCACCACGCAGACCCTCGAGAGCTTCCGCTCAGGCGTTGATGTGGTGTCGGGCCAGGTTTCGTGGTCGGGCGGCGACCCGGCGAGCTTGTCACTGAGTCTCTGGGGCACACCCAGCGACGTGCAGGTGCAGGGCCGCGCGCTCCGGGGCGAGCTCCCCGAGCGTGCGCGCGTCATCCCGTTCGCCCTGACCGGCACCGGTCCAGGCGGCGAAGCGCTGGTCTCGTACGGGTTCCTGCGGGTTCCGGGCACGCTCGACCAGCGCTTGGCGCTGCGCACGGGTGTCGCGCCGCAGGAGGTCAAGGAGCGCGAGGCGGTCACGTTCGACATGGCGGCGCTCGTTGCGGTGCCGCGGGGCATGACGCTCGAAGTGGGCGAGCGCGTCGCGGCGTCTGGTGCCCGTGCCGGTGCCGTGTGCACGCTCGAGGGCGGCACCCGGGTTCGCTACGACGCCGGCGAGGGCGCGCCCTGGGCCGATGCGTGCATCGTTCCGGTACGCATGGCCGGGGCCACCGAGTGGACCTACGTGTCGGTGCCCATCAGCATCTCGGCCGTCGAGCCGCAGCCGATCCTGCGCCCCGCCTCGCTGACCGTTGCACCCGGCGAGACCGTCGAGTACGACCTGCGCACGCTCACCAGCTGGCAGTGGAAGCAGGACTGGGCAGGCCTCACGTACGGTGTGCAGGCCGGTGGCCCGTCGTTTGTTGTGCAACTCGACGGCTCGATCTTGCGTATCACCGCGGCCGACCGCGCGGTTCCGGGGCTCGAAGAGGCCGTCAGTGTTGCGGCCGTCAGCCACCCAGATGTCGCGCCTACCCGCCTGACCCTGCGCGTCGGCGCGGCCCCGAGCACCCTGCCAAGTGCGGGAACAATGACCCAGCAGTGCTCGCAGGCCGCCGGCTCGTCATGCACCTTCTCGGTCGGTGGCGCGCGCGGTGTGGTGAACCCGCTCCCGAACACGCCGCTCGAGCTGGTTGATGTGCAGGCCACCGGCGTCTGCACCGGCATCTCGTTCAGCGTCGCATCCGCATCGACCATCACCGCCTCTTGGGCAGCGGATGCCCCGGGTGCAACCTGCGCGGCAACATTCACGCAACGCGATGCCCAGGGCCGGATCACCGCGGGTGAGCGTGCGGGCTCGCTCCTGCTCGATCTGCAGGGGTTCCCAAGGCAAGCCGCCGCGGTGACGCAGGTCGGGTATGGCGACGGCAGCGTCACGCTTCGTGTTGACCCGGGCGAGGCCCGGCTCGCGTACCCCGCGCTCGCCGGATTTTCGGTGCGCCGCGATGGTGCGGTTGTTGCCGAGTGCTCCGCAGACGGCGTCTGCCCGAGCATGACCGCGCCCAACGGCGAGGAGCGCACATACGAAGTGGTTGCACGCAACGCGGTTGGCTCGTCTCGCGGGTCGGTGTCAACTGTTGCCTGGGCCTATGACGTGCCCGCCTCTCCGGCGGGCATCACCGTCACGCCGGTGGTGACCGCGGGCGAAGGCGGCGTAGTCGCGATCGCGATCGGGCAACTTGACGGGAGCGAAACCGGGGCACTCGAAATCACGAGCACCACCGGGGCGAGCGCGCGCATTGACGTGTCACGCGGCGCCACGAGCGCCCAGATCGCCGCGTTCCGCGTCGGAGCAAATACACAGACACCGATCACCATCACGCCGCTCTCGCGCTTCCCCCTCCCGCCCGGACTCGGCGGGTCGACCTCGGGTGCCGCCGTGACGGTCTATGGCAACGGCATCGGCGCGCCGATCGGCCTCGACCTGGTGCTCGCAGCCGAGACGGCCGGTGCCGGCGTCGCAAACATCTCGGCCCGCGTCTCGGCAGACGTCAACGGCTACGGCGCCGAGGCGCGGTACGGGTTCGCGCTCGGCGGCGCCCCCTGTGTTGCCGCCTCAAGCAGCGCGCAGACCGTGTTCCCGGGCCTGAACGACGGAGAAGAATACGCCGTCGAGGTCTGCGTCGAATCGTGGTTTGAGGGCCAGGCATTCGGTCGCGCCGCGACCCAGTCGACGGTCCGCGCGGTGCAGAGCGCGAACGCGCCACGCGGCTACACGTTCGTGGTCGACGCCACGCCAAACTATGGGTCGAACGAGGCGCGCTGGAGCATCAAGGCCGCGCCGGCTTCGCCCGAGCGGCCACCTCGTCGCAACGAGGCGCGTTTCAACCTCGCACCGGGGGCTGTCCCCGTCTACGACCGTGACCCAGGGCTCCAGGTGCAGTATTGCCACACACTGTGGGGTACCTGCGGCGACCCCGGTGCGGTCGCACCGGCCGCGGGCTCGGCCCCATATCAAGTCGTCGCCACCTGGCGGGTGGCGAGCTGCGAGGGTGGCTCGCCGGTGCAGCGGACGGGCACGACCTCCAACAATCGGGGCACGCTCGCATTCGACTTCACCACCGCCGTGTACCGCGACGTCGATGGCAAGGCGCTCGCGACCACGACCCCCGAGGTCGCGCCCGTCGGTGCCGTTCGTGTCGAGGGCATCGGGGTGAAGACGTCATGGCCCGTGGAGTGGAACCTCACACCCTCGGCCACAACGATGTCGGGCACGTGCACTCCAAACCTTCCGCCGGTGCCCGAGGGTCCAGCGCCATAATCTGGCACCGCACCCGAACCCGCACTGCACCCGGCTTCACAACACACTCGCATCCCAACGAAAGACGAAGAATGACCATCTCGCAGGAACAAGCAACATGGTTCGCCCAGACGTTCGGGCAGATCGCCGACAACGTCGAGCAGTCGGTGCTTGGCAAGCGTCACGTCGTCGAGTTGGCGTTGACCGCGATGCTGAGCGAGGGCCACGTGCTGCTCGAAGATGTGCCCGGCACGGGCAAGACGTCGTTGGCGCGCGCACTTGCGCAGTCGGTCGACGGCACGAACACGCGCATCCAGTTCACACCCGACCTGCTCCCTGGCGACATCACGGGCATCACGGTCTACGACCAGCGCAACGGCGAGTTTGAGTTTCACGCCGGCCCAATCTTTGCCAACATCGTGCTGGCCGACGAGATCAACCGCGCAAGCCCGAAGACGCAGGCAGCACTGCTGGAGGTCATGGAAGAGGGCAAGGTCACCATCGACGGCGTCTCGCGCGCGGTCGGCGTCCCGTTTCTCGTGATTGCCACGCAGAACCCGGTCGAGCAGGCCGGCACTTACCGTCTGCCCGAGGCCCAGCTCGATCGATTCCTGATGAAGACTTCGCTCGGGTATCCAGACCACGCCTCCACCATCCGCATCCTCGACGGTGCCGCGCTCGCCACCACCGACCTCGCGCCCGTCATCGCGCCGCAGGCGCTGATTGGCATGGCCGAGCTCGCGCGTGATGTCTACGTCAACCCACTGGTGCTCGACTACATTGCACGGCTTGTGGATGCCACTCGCTCGGCCGATCAGGTTCGTCTGGGTGTCAGCATCCGCGGTGCACTCGCCCTGACGAAGGCCACCAAAACGCGCGCCGCGTCGCAGGGTCGCACATACGCGACGCCCGACGACGTGAAGGCGTTGGCCGTCGCGGTGCTCTCGCACCGGTTGATCCTGCAGCCCGAGGCCGAGTTCGATGGCGTGACGGCAGAGGCGATTATTGGGCAGGTGCTGCTCGACGTGGAGCCCCCGACACAGCGCGAGGCGGTCTAGCCGCCCGATGGCAAAGAAGACCTCCGCGCTCCCGAGTGATTTCGGATCATCTCGGCTCACCCACACCTCGACGGCGTCGGGGTTCTTGTCGCGCACGCAAACGCAGACTTATGTCTCGTCGCTGCGACGAGACGGCGTGCTCGTACGCATTGTGGTGTGGTGGATGCGGGTGTGGCAGGCGGGCGCCACCGGCGTGCGGCGGGTCTGGCAGTGGCTCACGCAGACCATCACGACCGCGGGGTTGCTGATCGTGTTGGCCGCGACGGCTGGCCTGCTCGGTGGCGTGGTCTTTGGCTGGGTTGAGTGGATCGTCGCCGGCGCCGCGGCGTGGGTGCTCCTCCTCCTGTGCGTCCCGTTTCTCTTTGGCGCAAATGCGTACGAGGTCGACCTCAGCATGAGAGATGCGCGGGTGGTGGCCGGCACCGACGTGACCGGCAACATCGTCGTGAAGAACCGTGGGCGCGGTGTGGCACTTCCTGGGCGCATCGATATTCCGGTCGGCGACGGGCTCATCGAACTTGGGGTGCCGCTGCTGCGGCCCGAGCGGTCGTTTGCTCAGGCGCTCACGATCGCGACGCCCCGGCGCGGGGTGATCCCGGTTGGCCCTGCCACTGCGGTGCGCACCGACCCGATCGGGCTCCTGCGCCGCGAGCGTTCATGGGCCGACCGCCACCACCTCTTTGTGCACCCGCGCACCGCGGCGATCCCATCGACGAGCGCGGGGCTGATACGCGACCTTGAGGGCAGCCCCACGCGCGAACTCGTCGACTCCGACATGTCGTTCCACGCAATCCGCGAGTATGTTCCGGGAGATTCGCGCCGCCAGATTCACTGGAAGTCGACCGCCAAGACGGGTCGTCTGATGGTGCGCCAGTTCGAGGAGTCCCGCCGTTCCCGCCTCGCCGTTGTGCTGAGTATCGCGGCGGGCGAGTACGCCGACGACGATGAGTTCGAACTCGCCGTCAGCGCCGCTGCGTCGCTCGGGGTGCAAGCCGTTCGCGACAACCGCGACCTCGACGTGGTCACCGGCGCAGAGGTGCCCGAGATGGTGCGCGGTCGCATGCGTGTGATCCACAGCCTCGCCGTGTCTTCGCCGCGCGTGCTCCTCGACGAGTTCACCGGCGTGCGCTCGCTCGAGCACACGATGCCGATCGAGGAGGTCTGCCGCCTCGCGGGCGAAGCGGCGCAGGGGCTCTCGATCGTGTTCATGGTGTGCGGTTCGCAGGTGGGCCTCCAGCGATTGCGCCAGGCGGCGTTGGCATTGCCGATGGATGCCGCAGCCATCGCCGTCATCTGTGACGAGCGGGCACAGCCCCGGCTGCAATCGTTCGGCGGCCTCACCGTGATGACGATCGGACTGCTCGACGACCTGCCCGGCCTCATGTTGCGGAGCGCGACGTGAACGCCGGTGCGAAGAGCCTGCGCCCGCGGGTCGCGCTCGTCATCGGCGGCACGGCGTACGTGCTCGCGATGGCTGCACTCGCAACCTGGGCGGCATGGCCGATCTACCGCTCCGCAGCGTTGTTGCTGGTTGCGGCCGCCGGCACAGTCGCGGGCCTGCTCCTCGCCGGGGCCGCCGCGCGCTGGTCGTGGAAGCCGTGGTTGACGGCCGCGGCGACCGCGGGCGCCTTCCTCGTGCTTGGCGTGCTTCTGGCCGTGCCGTCGTCGTTCACGGGAAGATCCGGGGCGCTCGGTGCCGTGGGTGACGTGCTCATGGGGGCCGTGACCGGGTGGAAAGACCTCGTTACCGTTCAACTGCCGATCGGCAGCTATCGGAATCTCCTCGTTCCCGCACTCGTTGTCATCCTGGTTGGTTCCGTGCCCGCGGCGGTGTTCGCGTGGCGTTCGATGCGGGCGGCGTCGGTGTCGGTTGTGGTCGCGCTCGCGATGGTGATGTTCGGGCTTGGGTTCGGGGCATCCGTCGTGAGCCCGCCCATGCAACTCGGGCCACTCACCCTCACCGCGCCGCGCGAGAGCCTGATTGGCGTGCTCTCGCTCGTCTTCTCGCTCGCGTTCCTGGCGTGGCGGATGGTCGACGCCCGCGCCGGCGCGCTGCAGCGGGCCGCGCTTCGAGGCGGCGCACAGCTCGGACAATCGCGCTCGGGCGCCGACGCCCGGCGGGTGCTGCTCGCCGGGGGCATGGTCATGGTCGCCGTGGGCGTCGCTCTCGCCGTCCCGACACTGGCGCAGTCGCTCCCGCGCGATGTGCTGCGATCGGGCATCGGCCCCGAACGTGAGGTGCACGCGGCGGTGAGCCCACTCGCACAATTTCGCACGTTCTTCACCGACGAAACGTTCGACACGACGCTGTTTACCGTCACCACTGACCCCACCGACGGCACGCGTCCTGAGCGGGTGCGCCTCGCGACGCTCGACTCGTACGACGGCGAAACCTTCCGCGGAAGCGCAGACCGCGACGGCGCGCCCTTCACCCGGGTTCCCTCCCGCCTCGAACCGGCACCGGGCGTAGCGAGCCAAGTCGGCGTCGAGATCGGTGAATACAACGAAATTTGGATGCCGGTGGTCGGCTCCCTCGCATCGGTGCGGTTTGCCGGGCCACGATCTACGGCGCTCGCCGATGCCTTCTATTACAACGCCGAGCAGAGCGCGGCTGTCGAGATCGCCGGCGGAGGCCTTCGTGCCGGCGACGAATATTCGCTGCAGGTGACGGTGCCCGAGCCCCGCGAGGTGGCATCGCTCGTCCTGTCTGCGACGGCGCCCGTCGGCGCCGTTGCGCCGCCCGCGAGTCTCACCACGTGGATGAAGGCGCAGGATGCCGGTGTCGACGGCCAGGCGCTGGCCGAGCTCGTCGATCGCCTGCGTTCGCGGGGCTACCTCAGCCGGGCGCTCGCGACACCGCCGGACGGTGAACCCGCGCGCTGGATGGCCGAACTGGGCGAGTACTCGTTCCAACCCAGCGCCTCCGGGCATTCGCTCGCGCGCATCGACGCCATGTTCCGCCAATTGCTCGATCGTGAAGCCGAGGTTGCGGCCGGGGGAGCGGGCACCGAGGGCGGCTCGCTGGTCGCGGCCATCGGTGACGATGAGCAGTTCGCCACGGCCGTTGTGCTGATCGCGCAGGAGCTCGGCTTCTCTGCCCGGGTGGTCGTCGGCGCGCGCCTCGAAGCCAGCGATGGTCTTTCGCACTGCACCGATGGTGTGTGCCGGGCTGGCGACCTGGCAGCGTGGGCCGAGGTGCAAGACTCCGACGGGACGTGGGTGCCGGTCGATGCCGCCCCGCAGTACGGCACGTCGCTGTACCGCGATTCCCAGGAGCTCCGCGACCCAGAAAACGTCACCGAGCTTCGGCCGGCAACCGCGCAGGAGGTTGCGCCGCCCGCGCCCGTGCAGCAAGACGCGGCGCTGCCACCCGAAGAAGACACGCCCGCACCGCTCGATCTGACGCTGCTCTGGAGCGTGCTGCGGGTCGTCGCGCTCGTGCTGTTGGGTGCCGCGCTCGTGCTCGCCCCCTTCGTCACCGTGATCGCGGCCAAGGTGCTGCGTCGTCGCTCCCGCCGAGCCGAGCTCGACCCCGCAGCGCGCATTGCCGGCGGCTGGGAAGAGTACGTTGACGCCGCCGTCGACCGCGGGTTCACCGCGCCGCTGGTGCTGACGAGGAGCGAGCTGGCGGAGCGCTTTGCGCGGGATGGGGCCCCGGCATCCACCCAGGCAGTCACGCTCGCGGCGCTCGCCGACCGCGCGGTCTTCGCGCACGAGCCCCCACCCGAAGACGACGCCGTCGAGTTCTGGCGGATGGTCGATGCCGAACGCGGAATGATTTCAGATGGAGTGGGAACCTGGCAGCGGCTGCGTGCGGCCGTATCGTTGAGATCGTTCGCGCGGTATCTGACCCCGTCGAAGGCCGTGCGTGCACGTGCGACGGAGTGGCTCCATGAGAGGAGAAAGCAGGCTCGCTAGGCGGGTCGGCGTGAGTCATGAATGAGCTCTTGGTCCTGTGGTCGGCAGTCACCCTGCCGATGTTTGTGGTCGTCTATGTCTGGACGGCCTGGAGCCTCTCGGCAGTCTTCAAGAAGATGGGACTCGAGGGCTGGCAAGCCTGGGTTCCCGTCCTCAACCTGATCGTGCTTCTGCGCATCGGCGGTTTCAGCGGGTGGCTCGCGCTCCTCGCACTCGTGCCGGTACTCGGCCAGATCGCCCTCGCGGTGATCCTTATCTTCGTCGCCCATCGCATCAACGTCTCGTTCGGGCTCGGTGCCGGCATGACAGTGCTCGCGGCCCTGTTGCCGCCTGTGTGGACGAGCGTGCTCGGCTGGGGGAGCGCCCGCTGGCTCGGTGCTCCCGCCCCGGCTCCTGCCGGTCCTGTTCGCGTCGGCAACCGTGCCCTGCTGGGTGACCCGGCGCGGACTGTCGATCAGGCGCAATATCTCGATCAGGCGCAGTACAGCGGTGCGAACACCGCGGCGACGGATGCCTCGGCCCCGCCGTTCCCCATGCACACAGACGTCTCCTCGTTCCCGCCGAGCGTTCCGCCGTTGCCCGCGCCAGCCGTTGCGGTCCCACCCGTTGCGGTCCCGCCCGTGCCGACTGTTGCGGTCCCTCCGGTGCCGGTGCCGGTGCCGATCCCGGTCCCGCCCGCACCAGCTCCGGTGGCGCAGACTCCGCCGATGGCGGCCCCACCCTCGTTCCCGCCGCCCGCCGGTGTGATTCCGCCCGCGCCGGGAGTGCCACTCGCGGCCGCGCCGGCGCCGATCTCGCAGGTGCCGGGCGCCGCGCCGCAGGCTCTGCCGCCGGTCACATCGCTCCCCGCAACGGCGCCGATCGCACCGATCGCCCCGCGACCACCGGCCCCACAACCTTCTGC
Source organism: Actinomycetes bacterium (assembly GCA_029777095.1). Lineage (GTDB taxonomy): Bacteria > Actinomycetota > Actinomycetes > Actinomycetales > Microbacteriaceae > Microbacterium. The sequence goes on from JAKOTS010000047.1 coordinate 85,318, forward strand.
GCCAAAGCCGGTCGACCCCTGGTCGCCGCCCGCCGCAGCTCGTCCCGGTGTGGGCCAGGCCGCGGCCGCGGTCGATGACGCGGGTGCCGACGATTTTGAAGACTCCGCTGACATCTCCGCGATTGTGAGTGTGCCCGCGGTGGGCGATCCACGTTCCGCGCGTTCGGCGATCTCCGCGCAGCACGCGCTCGCCGAGATTCCCGACGAAGACATCTTCGACGTCACGATCATGGCGGCCCGCAAGCGCGCGACGTGGGCGCTCGTGCCCCCGCTCGGCGATCCGGTGCTCGTGACTTCCGATGTCGTGATCATCGGCCGGCGACCAGCCTTCGACGCCGACTACGCCCATGCGCAGCTGGTGCCGGTGGCCGACGACACGCGCACGGTGTCGAAGACACACGCTCGCCTCGAACGACAGGGCGAGAACTGGATGGTCATTGACCTCGACTCGACGAACGGCGTGATCCTTGTCGATGACGACGGTGACGAGATCGACGCGACCCCGGGGGTGCCCGAGCGGCTCACGGAGCGTTTTCTTTTGGGCGATGCGCCGCTGCGGATGCTGCGGGAGGGCTCTTGAGCGACGACGACTTCACCGAGATCGGCCTCACCCGAGTAACAAAGCGGGCGCAGCAGAGAGCAGAAATCCTCGCTCGCGCGAGCGGTGAGGGCACCGACATCGGCACGGCCGAAGTCATCGAACATGACACGCTCGATGACGTGACCCGTCTCGGCGCGCGCGGTGCGCGGACGCGGGCACGCACGAGCCCCGAGGTGGCTCCGACCCCCACCTCGGTGCCTCCGTCGCAAGACCCCGCCACACCCAGCCTCGTACGGCCCCGGCTCGCGGCCGCGCCCGCGCAACCGGGCCCTTCGGCGCCACGCGAGCACTACGGCGCACGCCCGGCCACCCCGGTGATTGCCACGCGCAGCCCTCAGCCAGCGCGCTCACACGCCCCCGTCGATCCAGGTGCGCTCGACCAGTCCGCACAGCAGCGTGCAACCCGAGCCCGGCGCCGTGCGCTCTGGCTCGTTGTCGGTGCCACCTGCACACTCATCCTCGTCACGACCGGCATCCTGCTCGTGATTTCCGCCCTCGGCCGCTGATCTGGAACACCCATGCATGTCAAGATGACCCTTTTTCGCGATGACGCCAACTGGCAAGACATCATCGTTACCGCCGAACCGACGGCCACCGTCCGCGAGGTCGCATCGCGGATCGCGCAGGCAGACCCGCAGGGTTGGTACGACCGCACGCGCGCATACACGCTGCAGTCGATCGCCCCGGGTGGGACCGAATGGCGCCTTCTGCCACCCGAGGCGGTCATCGGCGAAGACTGGCTGACCTCTGGTGCCTCGATAGCCCTCGTTGACGAGGCCAACGCCGCGGGTGCGATCCCATCGCTGCACGACGGCGCATCCGTCACCGTCACGATCGTGAGCGGCGCCGGCGCGGGCGCCACCTTCGTGCTCGGGGCTGGTTCGCACACCGTTGGGCGCGCCCCGGAGTGCGATATTGTAATCGACGACGAATTCATGTCGAAGCGGCACCTGCGCATCGATGTGGGTGCGAGCGTCGAGGTTGTTGACCTCGGCTCGGCCAACGGTGTCGAGGTTGCCGGGCAACTTGTGCCGCGGCTTCGCGTCATGGGCTCACAGCGCCTGCTCGCGGGTTCGACTGAGCTGCACCTGGACGTGCGCATCCAAGCCGCCGCCCGCCGCGAAGAGGCCGCAGGCCCCGCGTTCTTCAATCGCTCCCCGCGCGTCGAAGAGCGCTACATCGGCCGTACCTTCAGCGTTCCCGAGGTGCCGAAAGAGTCCGAGCCGCAGCCGTTCCCGCTGCTCGCGATGATCACCCCGATGCTGCTCGGGTTCGCGATGTTTGCAATCACGCAGCGACCGACCACCCTGCTGTTTGTGGCGATGACACCGCTGATGCTGATCGGCAACTACGTCACGGGCAAGGGTCGCGACAAGCGAAAGCTTGAGCGCTCGATCGCCCAGTTCGAATCGGGTCTCGAAGACCTGCAGGCGCGGCTCGACAGCGAGAAGATCACCGAGCAGACGGCACGCATCGCCGAGGTGCCGTCGTCGGAGGAGGTGCTCCGCGCCGCGAGCGACCTCGGACCGCTGATGTGGACGCGCCGCCCTGAGCACTGGAACTTCCTCAACCTTCGACTCGGTCGCGGCGCGATGCCGAGCCGCAACACGATCGACGCGGAGCATCGCGGCGAGCTCCTTCTCGAATACCAAACGCGCCTCGATGACACGATCGAGCGCAGTCGCCTGGTGTACGACGTGCCGATCGTCGCGAACCTCGAAGAGTCTGGCGCGGTCGGGATTGCCGGCCGTCAGGAGCGCGTGGCCGGGTCACTTGCCGCGGCCCTCGTGCAGCTGACCGGCCTGCACTCGCCCGCCGAGCTCGTGGTGACGGCTGCCGTCACGCCGGCCTGGGCGCGCGAGCTCGACTGGCTGAAATGGATGCCGCACACGTCATCGCCGCACAGCCCCATCGCGGGCAACCACCTCGCAGACAGCGAGCCGGCGGCGAACGCGCTGCTCTCAGAGCTCGAAGAGCTCGTGGCCGTGCGTGAGCGGGCGAACCGCAGGGCTGAGACGCGCGGCGCCCTCAACGCCGAGCAGGCCGCGCTGCAGGGTGGCGCCCACGTGGGCGAGATGCGCGATACGGGCGGCTATGCCGGACCAATGCCCGCCATCGTGTTGGTGATCGCCGACGACGTGATCGCCGACCGCGCGCGACTGGTGAGCCTTTCCGAGCGCGGCGCCGATGTGGGTGTCTTCCCGCTTTGGGTCGCCGAGGACGTCGCGGCACTGCCCGCAGTGTGTCGCACATTTGTGGATGCCTCGGGTGACCAGCCCCCGCGCATTGGCCTCGTCCGTCTCGGCGAAGAGATCGGTGGGGCAATGCTCGACGTCGTCTCGCCCGCGCAATTGGCGGCGTTCTCTCGCAACCTCAGCCGGGTCATCGACGCCGGTGCCCCGATCAACGACACGAGCGACCTGCCGCGCTCGGTCTCGCTCGCCGGGCTGATCGACCTTGACCTCCTCCACCGCCCCGAGAGCGCGGTCGAGCGGTGGCACGAGAACGATTCCATCCACGACCGCCGGGCCGGGGTGCCCGCAAAGCGGCGCCGTGCCGGACGCCTTCGCGCGACGATCGGCGCCTCGTCTCAGGGCCTCATGCACCTCGACCTGCGCGCGCAGGGGCCGCACGCGCTGGTTGGTGGCACCACGGGTGCCGGCAAGAGTGAGTTCCTCCAGGCGTGGGTGCTGGGCATGGCCGCCGAGTACAGCCCCGACCGGGTCACGTTCCTCTTCGTTGACTACAAGGGTGGCGCGGCGTTTGCCGACTGTGTCAACCTGCCCCACACGGTCGGCCTCGTCACCGACCTCACCCCGCACCTCGTGCGCCGGGCGCTCACGAGCCTCCGCGCAGAGCTCCACCACCGTGAGCTCCTTCTCGGGCGCAAGGGTGCGAAGGATCTGCTCGAACTCGAAAAGCGTGGCGACCCCGACTCACCGCCCGCCCTCATCCTGATCATTGATGAGTTCGCGGCGCTCGTCGGTGAGGTGCCCGAGTTCGTTGACGGTGTCGTCGACATCGCGCAGCGCGGCCGTTCGCTCGGCATCCACCTGATCATGGCGACGCAGCGCCCCGCCGGTGTGATCCGCGACAACCTGCGCGCCAACACGAACCTCCGCATCGCACTGCGCATGGCCGACGAGTCTGACTCGGTCGACGTCATCGGCGAACCCGACGCGGCGCACTTCGACCCGGGCATTCCGGGCCGCGCGATCGCAAAGACGGGCCCGGGGCGCCTGCACCGCCTGCAGTCCGGCTATGCCGGTGGCTGGTCGCACAGCGAACCAGAATCTGCCAGCATCGCCGTTGCCGCCATGCCGTTCGGCGTGACCGCAGAGTGGGCAGCGCCCAAAGACGATGAGACGCCCGAAGAGCGCGACCTCGGCCCCACCGACCAGAAGCTCATGGTCGAAACGTTCATCGCGGCAGCCGCACGCGCCGGCATCCCCTCGCCCCGTCGCCCGTGGCTTGATGAGCTCGAGACCGCCGTCGACCTGGCGAACCTCCGCCACCGGACCGACGCCCGCCTCGCTCTCGGCGTGAGCGACCTCCCTGACCGTCAGGCGCAAGAAACCGCCTCGTTCAACCCCGATGTCGACGGTCACATGGTGATCTACGGCACGGGTGGCTCGGGCAAGTCCGTCGCGCTCCGCACGATCGCCGCCTCCGCCGGGCTCGCGACGCATGGCGGGCCCGTGCACGTCTACGGCCTCGACTTCGGTTCGGGCGGTCTCCGCATGATCGAAGACCTCCCGCACGTGGGCGCCGTGATCTCTGGCGACGACACCGAACGCATCGTTCGTTTGTTCCGGATGCTTCGCGAACAGCTTGATCGTCGCGAACGGCAGTACGGCGATGCCAGCGCGACATCGGTGACCGAGTTCCGTCAGCTGCCGGGGCGCACGAGCGAGTCGCGCATCGTCTTGCTGATCGACAACTTCCCGAGCTTCCGCGACGAGTGGGAGATTCCGTCCGGCCGCAACGAGTGGTACCGCGTCTTCACCGAGATCATCGGCAACGGCCGTCAGCTTGGCGTGCATGTGGTCTTCACCGCAGACCGCCCCGGCTCCGTGCCGAGCTCGGTCACTTCCGGCGTGCAGCGCCGTGTGGTGCTGCGCCTCGCCGACGAGATGGGCTACGCCGTGCTTGATGCGCCGAACGACGTGCTCACGGAGGCCTCGCCCGCCGGCCGCGCACTCGTCTCGGGCAACGAGACGCAGCTCGCGGTTCTTGGTGGTTCTTCGGTCGCGGCCGAGCAGTCGGAGGCAATGACTCGCCTCGCCGCAGACATGCGCACTGCGGGTGCGGTCCCGGCCCCCGGCATCCCCTCGCTGCCCGCGATCGTGCCGGTCGAAGACCTCCCGCAGGCGCCCGGTGCACCCCTGGTGCTCGGACTTGCCGAAGAGACCCTCGAACCGTTCGAGCTCGAGCCGGCCGGCGCCTTCGCGCTTGCGGGCCCTCCAGGCAGTGGGCGCTCCAGCGCGCTGCGCGTGATCGCCGAACGACTCTTCGAGCGCGGCGACATGCCGGTGTATTACATCGGCAATAAGCGCTCGGCCCTCGCCTCCGACATCCGTTTCGCGGCGCGTGCCACGACCATCGAAGACGTCACGGATCTCGCGAAACTTGTGCGCGAGATTGTGATCGATGAGGATGCCACTTCCCGCGTCGCTGTCATCATCGAGCAACTCGGCGACTTCTTGCAAAGCTCTGCAGACGCGCCGCTGGTTGATCTCGTGCGCGCGATCAAGCGGGAGGACCATTTCGCGGTTGCCGAGGCAGAATCGTCGTCGTGGGTGACTTCTTGGCCACTTTTCGGTGAATTTAAGAGTGCGCGACGCGGCCTGATCCTGCAGCCTGACTCCACCGATGGCGACGTCATCCTCAAGACGTCGCTCCCGCGGATCAAGCGCGCCGAGTTCCCCGTGGGGCGCGGAATGCTGGTCGCATCGGGTGCCGCGATCCGGGTGCAGCTCGCGCTCGCGAGCACTCCCGAAGGCGCGGATTCGCTCGTTGGCGCGTCTGTGCGGCGGGGGCTCTAAGAAAAAAACCAGTTCAAGATGGGGTTACGCTAGGACGTGCCGCCATTCATCGCGAGCCGGCGCTGTCGGGCTCTCAAACGCAAAAAGGACTAATCATGGCAAACCTTAACGTTTCCTACGGAGACATGAAGACCGCAGCCGGCCAGCTCATCACGGGCAAGGGTGCACTCGAAGACAAGCTCGGCGAGCTCCAGCGCCTCGTTGGCGACCTCGTCGCTTCGGGCTTCGTCACCGACGCGGCTTCGGGCGCGTTCAACGACTCGTACACGCAGTTCACCACCGGTGCAACGCAGATGGTCGGCGGCATCCAGGGTCTTTCTGACTTCCTCAACGCCGCAGCCGACGCGCTGGGCAACACCGACTCCGAGCTCGCGAACGCTATTCGTTCCTAAGTACGTCACAGAGTGGGCCGGGCATTGCGCCCGGCCCTCTCTGCTGTGAGGCCTCATGGGTAAGAACCTGATCATTGACCTGCTCCTGCTGGATTCGATCGCGATTGACGTCGGTCGCATCCAGTCGGAATTCACCGGTGCCACCGCGCGGAGTGAACGACTTGGCGACGCCGTTGGGCACGCCGGTCTTGCATCGCACGTTGAATCCTTTGCATCGGACTGGGACCAGCGCCGGAGTGAGCTCGTCGAACAGCTCGATACCGTGCAGGGTCACCTTGAAACGGTGGTTGAAGGCTTTCGCACCACCGATACCGAACTTGCCAAGGCCCTGACCGACCAGGCATCCACCTACCCGCCGCGCACGGCGGCGCCGAAAGCGAAGTAACCATGACTCGTCCCACTGACTGGTCTTCGCTCGGCTATAGCTCCGACCCGATCCCCGGTGACCACTCCCGGGTTGATCTCATTGGTCGCCAATACGTCGGCACCGCAGATTCGATTCTGCGCGCCGCAGAAAACCTGCGCACGGCGCTGGCCCCGAACTTCGGTGAGAGCGAGTCTGTCGACGCGATCCGCGAGGTGGCCGGCGATGTCGCCGACCGTGTTTCGCGCGCGGAAGATCGCTACCGCAAGGTTGGCGACGCGATGGTCGTCTACGCTGCCGCGCTGCGCGGTGCGCAGGACGAATCGCTCATTGCGTTGACCAACGGAAACACTGCAGAGAGCAACGCGCGCAGTGCCAACAGCATGGCCAATTACTACCAGGGCCAGGTAGACAACCCCAACACGCCGCCAGCCAACGTCGCCTCGCACACCGATTCCCAGACCAACTGGCAAAACAAGGCGGACGCCGCCGAGCGCGGCCTCGCGACCGCCATTGGGACGCTCCAGACCGCCATCGGCAAGCGCGACGCGGCAGCCGCCACGGCGATCGGCTCGATCGAGAAAATCGGCAATTCAGGCGACCTCAACGACTCGGGCTGGGACAACATCGTCCAGTGGGTGCGCGAGAACAAAGAGCTCATCGACCTGATCGTCGACATTGTCGGGTACATCGCGACCGCGGTCATGATCGTTGCGCTGTTCATCCCAGGCCTCAACGTGATCGCGGGCTTCATCGCGCTGGTGGCGACGATCGTGACCCTCGCGAACGTGGCTCTGCAAGTCGCCGCGGGCACAATGGGCCCCGTTGAAGCAATCCTCAGCGTCGCGCTCGCGGCGCTCACCTTCGTCGGTGGGCGCGCGATCGGGAGCGCAGTCAAGGGCACACAGAGCGCGGCCCGCACGAGCGTGGGCACGTCGATTCGGAACAGCTTCGCGGGCTCCGGCATCCGTGGCATGACGCAGAACCGTGCGCTCAACCTCGTCGACGACGTGATCGGCGGCTCGAAAATCAACCAGCTTGGCCTGCTCGACCGCCTCAAGTTCATGCAGCTCGACCTGAAGACGGTTGCACAGATCCGCAACGTGGCAAACATCGAGCTCCTGAGTGGAGCCGTTTCGAGCAGCTCGGCCGGGCACCTCGCGCGGCTTGCGCGTCTCGGCGCAGTGGGCTGGGGCATCCACCTTGGGTCCGAGGGTGCGGGTCTCGCAATCGGTTCGGCCACCGCGAACGAGAAGCCGCTGCCGTGGCGCCTCGGGGCGAACTGGTGACACCAGGCCAGCGCATTGGGCGTTTCATCGGCATCGCGAACTTCGTGGCGACGCTGCTCGCACTGCTCGTGCTGTTGCTCTGGCCAAAGGTCGTTGGCTCGCTGATCGCGATGCTGTCGTGGTCGCAAGAGGCGAAGGATGCCTGTGCCACCGAGCCCGGTTGTGCAGTCAACATCGTGCCCGGGGGAGTGTTCCCGGTGTGGTGGGCGCTCATTTGGGTCGCATTCATCGCACTCAGCATTGTGCTCTGCTGGTCGCCGAACCGTTGGTGGTCGTCGCGCGGGAAGGGCCGCTTCGAGGTCTTCGCCGACTCGACGCCGCGCTGGTTGCGCGTGCACGCCGCAGTGGCGATCCTTGTCTCTGTCATTCTCGTCTTCCCCGGTCGCAGCATCGCCGGCGTGTGGGCCCTCGAATACCTCTACGCCGCGGGTGCGGCCCTGCTCGTGGTCGGACTCGCGACGCTGAGCCTGCGTGCCGGGCGCGCGACGCTTGGACCGAAGGAATTCGACCGGTTGATCGGACCGGGGCCGTTTAGCCCGCGTGTGGCTGCGGCATCCCGTGCACCAAAGAAGCCCGCACAACCAAGAAAGGGCGCTGCCTCGTGACTGCCGCCGAAACGGGTGTTGCTCACCCGCAGATCTCGTTGCTCCTGCCCGAGGGGTGGGTGCGAATTTCTACGGGCCCGAATCGTGAGTCTGAGGTGCGTCAGATTGCATCGCAGGCGGTGCTCGGCGTCGAGCCGCAGCGCCGTGACATGGCGCGGGTTCGCGTGCGCAACATGCTCGACGATGCGCTGCGTCAAGCGCACGATCGCGGCTTGTACGAAGTGTGGCTTCCCATCGCGCCGACTGCCGGATACAACATCCCCGCGTCGTTCGCCGTGGGGCCGTTGCCCAAGCCGCCCGCCGACGGCGCGAATGTGCAAGACACCCTGCTCGGGCTCAGTGCCGCGACACCGGGTTCGCTCGCGGTCGAGGTGTCGGGCGCGCTTGCAGTGCGCACGGTTGCCGATCGCGAAGCCGTGCACAGTGCCGCCGGCGACCTTGAGACCCCGGCCGTTCGTCTGGTGAGCTACATCGTGAGTCCCACCCCCGAGTTCGGGGAATGGACGGTCTTCACCGCCAGCCTCTTCGTGCCGGACGGGCCCGAATCCGACGCGATTGTCGATGCGCTCGAGGTGCTCAGTGATTCGATGATGGCCACCGTAACTATCAAGCCGGGAGCATCCGCATGAGCGTGTACGTGCAGTATCCTGATGACTGGATCGGCGTCCCCGAGTTTGGTGAGGGCGAAGTCTTCGCAACGCCGGCTGAATGGGCGCGGGCGCTGGTAGACGAGCTGATCCCGCTCGCAGACGAAAACCTTGAGGAGGGCGAGCGAGTCGCGCTGATCGGCGCGCTCACCTTGGCTGGCACCGGTGTTGCTGACCGCGGTGCCAACACCTCATACGTGCACCTCCGCACCCTCCGCGGGCCGCTCGAGCTCGTCGATCTTGTGCTGGTTCCGCGTTCGGCAGTGGGCGATGCTCCGGCCGAAGAGGTGGCAGGCTCGCTCGATCCCGACGCCATCAACCCGCCGACCGTCACCGAGCTTTCGACTGCCGCGGGCCTGCGCGGAGCGCTCGTGGTGTGGCACGCGCCGCTCGACGCCGAGGCTCCGCACATTGTCACGCTCCGCGCAGCCGCCGCGCTTGATGTCGGAAACGGGTTCGCTGTGCTCGGTACCTCCACCACCGATCTTGCCCAGTTCGAGGTGTTCCGGCCCGACTTCATGGCCCTGATCGAGTCGGTCACCGTCGACGCCTGAGGCCCAATCCGGGCACGGTTTGACGGGCCGTCTCGTTGCCGGTACGATTGACGCGGTGTGCGCTCTCGCGCGCCTTGTGACGAGCCTTGCGGTTTGTGATACGGCCGAGAGATCGCACCATCTCAGGGAGCGACCTGCGAACAGGTCACCCCCACGGCATATCCGTCGTGACAGGCACACATCGTGCCACCACGCCGACGGATCACACGTGAACCCGAGGCAACGAATCACCAGCTCGTCTGGTCGAGGGCTTGCACCGGGGTGAGAACACGAATCGCTGTCACCGTGCAGCACAATCAAGGAGAATCTGTGCCAACCATTCAGCAGTTGGTCCGTAAGGGCCGCACGCCGAAGGTCACAAAGACCAAGGCGCCTGCACTGAAGGCGAACCCTCAGCAGCGCGGCGTGTGCACTCGTGTGTACACGACCACGCCCAAGAAGCCGAACTCGGCGATGCGTAAGGTCGCTCGTGTCAAGCTCTCGAACGGTACTGAGGTCACGGCCTACATCCCCGGTGAGGGCCACAACCTGCAGGAGCACTCGATGGTGCTCGTTCGCGGCGGTCGCGTAAAGGACCTCCCCGGCGTGCGTTACAAGATCGTGCGCGGCGCGCTCGACACTCAGGCAGTGAAGAACCGTAAGCAGGCTCGTAGCCGCTACGGCGCGAAGATGGAGAAGAAGTAATGCCTCGTAAGGGACCCGCTCCGAAGCGCCCCGTTGCCAACGACCCGGTATACGGCGCACCCATCGTCAGCCAGCTGGTGAACAAGATCCTCGTCGACGGCAAGAAGTCGCTCGCCGAGTCGATCGTGTACGGCGCCCTCAAGGGTGTCGAAGGCAAGAACGGCCAGGACGCCGTTGCAACCCTCAAGAAGGCGCTCGACAACGTGCGCCCCACGCTTGAGGTTCGCAGCCGCCGTGTTGGTGGTTCGACCTACCAGGTGCCCGTTGAGGTCAAGCCGCACCGTGCAAACACGCTGGCACTCCGCTGGCTCGTGAGCTACGCCAAGTCGCGTCGTGAAAAGACGATGACCGAGCGTCTGCAGAACGAGATTCTGGATGCCTCGAACGGCCTCGGCGCTGCAGTCAAGCGTCGCGAAGACACGCACAAGATGGCCGAGTCGAACAAGGCCTTCGCTCACTACCGCTGGTAGCGGGCACCGGGTGGATGCTGAGCAGTCAGCATCCACCCGTCACCCACCCTGGTCTGAGGGCCGCAGCGCGAGCTGCACCGGTTGCCGGCCAGATCCCGCGAGATTCGCATACGACAGGTTAGGAACATCCCGTGGCACAAGACGTGCTCACCGACCTCACGAAGGTCCGCAATATCGGCATCATGGCGCACATCGATGCCGGCAAGACGACGACGACCGAGCGCATCCTGTTCTACACGGGCGTCAACCACAAGATGGGCGAAACCCACGACGGTGGCGCGACCACCGACTGGATGGAGCAGGAGCAGGAGCGTGGCATCACGATCACCTCCGCCGCCGTCACGTGCTTCTGGGACAAGAACCAGATCAACATCATTGACACCCCGGGTCACGTTGACTTCACGGTCGAGGTTGAGCGCTCGCTTCGCGTGCTCGATGGCGCCGTCGCTGTCTTCGATGGCAAGGAAGGCGTCGAGCCGCAGTCCGAGACTGTCTGGCGTCAGGCCGACAAGTACGTTGTTCCCCGCATTTGCTTCGTCAACAAGATGGACAAGACCGGCGCGGACTTCTACTTCACCGTCGACACGATCATCAACCGCCTCAAGGCGAAGCCGCTCGTGCTCCAGATTCCGATCGGTGCCGAAAGCGAATTCGTCGGCGTCGTCGACCTCGTTCAGATGCGCGCACTCGTGTGGGCTGGCGACTCGAAGGGTGACGTCACGATGGGCGCCGCCTACGAGATCCGCGAGATCCCCGAAGACCTGGTCGAAAAGGCCAACGAGTACCGCGAGATGCTGCTCGAGACGGTCGCCGAGTCTGACGAAACGCTGCTTGAGAAGCACTTCAGCGGTGAAGGCCTCACTGTCGCCGAGATCAAGGGCGCCATCCGCAAGATGACGATCGCCAGCGAGGTTTACCCCGTGCTGTGTGGTTCGGCCTTCAAGAACCGCGGTGTGCAGCCCATGCTCGACGCTGTTGTTGACTACCTCCCCTCGCCGACCGACGTGCCCGCAATTGAGGCACGCGACCCGCGCGACGAAGAGATCATCATCGAGCGTCACGCGACCAGCACCGACCCGTTCGCGGCTCTCGCGTTCAAGATCGCCGTGCACCCGTTCTTCGGCCGCCTCACGTACATTCGCGTGTACTCGGGCAAGCTTGAGTCGGGTGGCCAGGTCATCAACTCGACCAAGGGCAAGAAGGAGCGCATCGGGAAGATCTTCCAGATGCACGCCAACAAAGAAATGCCGGTCGACTCGGTCACCGCAGGTCACATCTACGCGGTCATCGGCCTCAAGGACACGACCACTGGCGACACGCTCTGCGACATCGCGAACCCCGTTGTTCTCGAGTCGATGACGTTCCCCGAGCCCGTGCTTGAGGTTGCGATCGAGCCGAAGACCAAGGCCGACCAGGAGAAGCTGGGCACCGCGATCCAGAAGCTCGCTGAAGAAGACCCGACGTTCCGCGTCGAGCAGAACGGCGAGACCGGTCAGACCGTGATCAAGGGAATGGGCGAGCTCCACCTCGACATCCTGGTCGACCGCATGAAGCGCGAGTTCAAGGTCGAGGCAAACGTGGGCAAGCCCCAGGTTGCCTACCGCGAGACGATTCGCAAGAGCGTCGAGCGTTACGACTACACGCACAAGAAGCAGACCGGTGGTTCGGGTCAGTTCGCAAAGATTCAGTTTGCGATCGAGCCCCTCGAAGTCACCGGTGACACGACGTACGAGTTCGAGAACAAGGTCACTGGTGGCCGTATCCCGCGCGAGTACATTCCTTCGGTGAACGCCGGTTTCCAGGACGCCATGAACGTCGGTGTGCTGGCTGGTTACCCCATCGTGGGTGTCAAGGCGATTCTGCTCGATGGTGCTGCGCACGACGTTGACTCTTCGGAGATGGCGTTCAAGATCGCAGGATCGATCGGTATGAAAGAGGCCCTGCGCAAGGCTGGCCCTGTCATCCTCGAACCGCTCATGTCGGTCGAGGTTCGCACGCCCGAGGAGTACATGGGCGACGTCATCGGTGACCTCAACAGTCGCCGTGGACAGATTCAGTCGATGGAAGACGCAGCTGGCGTCAAGGTCGTGCGGGCGAATGTTCCGCTGTCCGAGATGTTCGGCTACATCGGTGACCTGCGCTCGAAGACCTCGGGACGCGCCGTCTACTCGATGACGTTCGACAGCTACGCTGAGGTTCCCAAGGCTGTGGCTGAAGAGATCGTTCAGAAGAAGGGCGAATAGCCCTCGGATGCTGCGACCACCACCTGAGGACGGGTGAGGTCGCAGCATCCAACTCACAACTTCACACAGGTGAGCGCAAGCTCAGTCAAGTAACATGAAGACACAACCCCTAGGAGTCTTCGGCCGCAAACCAGCGACCGAATTGTCTCCACGAATGTCCTGAGGAGGACCCAGTGGCTAAGGCCAAGTTCGAGCGGACCAAGCCGCACGTAAACATCGGAACCATCGGTCACGTTGACCACGGTAAGACCACGCTTACTGCGGCGATTTCGAAGGTGCTTGCTGACAAGTACCCCTCGGCCACCAACGTGCAGCGCGACTTCGCGACGATTGACTCGGCTCCCGAGGAGCGTCAGCGCGGAATTACGATCAACATCTCGCACGTCGAGTACGAGACGCCGAAGCGCCACTACGCGCACGTCGACGCCCCGGGTCACGCTGACTACATCAAGAACATGATCACGGGTGCCGCCCAGATGGACGGCGCAATCCTCGTGGTTGCAGCGACCGACGGCCCCATGGCTCAGACGCGCGAGCACGTGCTGCTCGCTCGTCAGGTTGGCGTGCCCTACCTGATGGTGGCACTCAACAAGTCAGACATGGTTGACGACGAAGAGATCCTTGAGCTCGTTGAGCTCGAGGTTCGTGAGCTGCTCTCGAGCCAGGGCTTCCCCGGCGACGACGCTCCCGTCATCCGCGTTTCGGGCCTCAAGGCGCTCGAGGGCGACGAGAAGTGGGTTCAGTCCGTTCTCGACCTGATGGAAGCTGCCGACGAGAACGTGCCGGACCCGGTGCGCGACCGCGACAAGCCCTTCCTTATGCCCGTTGAGGACGTCTTCACGATCACCGGTCGTGGAACCGTCGTCACCGGCCGCGCCGAGCGTGGCACGCTCGCGATCAACTCGGAGGTCGAAATCGTTGGTCTGCGTCCGACGCAGAAGACGATCGTCACCGGTATCGAGATGTTCCACAAGCAGCTCGACGAGGCTTGGGCCGGCGAGAACTGTGGTCTGCTCCTGCGCGGCACCAAGCGTGACGACGTTGAGCGTGGCCAGGTCATCGTGAAGCCGGGTTCTGTGACCCCGCACACCAACTTCGAGGGCACGGCGTACATCCTGTCCAAGGAAGAGGGCGGCCGCCACAACCCGTTCTACACGAACTACCGCCCGCAGTTCTACTTCCGCACCACCGACGTCACCGGCGTCATCTCGCTGCCCGAGGGCACCGAGATGGTCATGCCCGGCGACACGACTGACATGACCGTTGAGCTGATCCAGCCCATCGCCATGGAAGACGGCCTCGGCTTCGCTATCCGTGAGGGTGGCCGCACCGTCGGCGCCGGCACGGTCGTGAAGATCATCAAGTAGTTTTTACTGCTGCATAACAAAGGGGTCGAGCCTTCGGGTTCGGCCCCTTTGTTGTTGCCTGTTTCTTTCGAACGGGCACCGTGCCAGAATTATCGCAACCGCACTGTTGCACGTCATCTCGAGGAGGACCGCATGGGTATTGATGATCTGGTGAATAAGGGCAAAGAGCTCTTCGAACAGAACAAAGACAAGATCGGTGAGGCTCTGAGCAGCGAACAAGCCGAGGACATCAGCGACAAGGTGCTCGACAGCGTGGCCGACCTTGCGAAGAAGGTGCTCCCAGACGAGCACGATGCGACCGTCGATGGCATCCGCGAAAACATTGACAAGAACATCGGTAACAAGTAGCGCTCATTCGGGCGCCCGCCGATCCTGATTTCTCGCAGCATCCCCACCGACACGTGCGTGTCGGTGGGGATGCTGTCTTTTTGCCGTGGGTCGCAAACCGCGACACGCCCGGGTTTGCGACACGCCCGACCGGCACGTACACTAGTGAGGTTCCACATTCCGAAGCGCGCCTGCGTGCAGCGGATCACTGCCACGGCAGTGCGTAGGCGGCATGAATATCGTTCGTGCCCACCCTGCGCCGCGGGTAGGAGAACATTCTGAGCTGAGAATCCAGATCAATGGCATGCGATTGTGTGCCCTGAAACGGCTGCGACACGGTCGCAGATCAGCGAGGAACCGAAGGTGGCGCCACAGGCGTGCCGACGGATTGACAGTAAAACAGTGGTGCAGCAACGAGAACGTAACGCCGGTCACAAGCCGGCGCGCCGAGCGCAGCAGCGCCCCAGCGCGTCCAATGCGAAGAGGTCCCCAACAGGATCCCGTAAGACGCAAGACAGAGAGAGAGCAAGCAAATGGCGGGACAGAAGATCCGCATTCGCCTGAAGTCCTATGACCACGAGGTCATTGACTCGTCGGCACGCAAAATTGTCGACACCGTGACCCGTGCGGGCGCGACGGTTGTTGGCCCCGTGCCGCTTCCGACGGAAAAGAACGTGGTGTGTGTCATCCGTTCACCCCACAAGTACAAGGACAGCCGCGAGCACTTCGAGATGCGCACCCACAAGCGTCTGATCGACATCGTCGACCCGACGCCGAAGGCTGTCGACTCGCTGATGCGCCTCGACCTGCCCGCAGATGTCAACATCGAGATCAAGCTGTAAGGGTCGCCATGTCTGATATCAACAGCAAAGTTTCGAAGGGGCTGCTGGGCACCAAGCTCGGTATGACTCAGGTCTGGGACGAGAACAACCGCCTTGTTCCCGTCACCGTGATCGAGATCGCCCCCAACGTGGTCACCCAGGTGCGCACGCCCGAGAAGGACGGCTACAACGCCGTGCAGATCGCGTACGGCCAAATCGACCCCCGTAAGGTCAACAAGCCCGCCACGGCTCACTTTGAAGCCGCGGGCGTGACCCCCCGTCGCCACCTCACCGAGATCCGCACGGCTGATGCCGGTAGCTACTCGCTGGGCCAGGAGCTCACGCTCGACACAACGTTTGAGGCTGGCCTCAAGGTTGACGTCGTCGGTACCTCCAAGGGCAAGGGCACCGCCGGTGTCATGAAGCGTCACAACTTCAAGGGTGCACCTGCTTCGCACGGTGCGCACCGCAACCACCGCAAGCCCGGCTCGATTGGTGCGTCGTCGACGCCCAGCCGTGTCTTCAAGGGCATGCGCATGGCCGGCCGTATGGGTGGCGAGCGTGTGACCGTCCTGAACCTCACGGTGCACGCCATCGACGCCGAGAAGGGACTCATGCTCGTTAAGGGCGCCGTCCCCGGTGCTCGTGGCCGCGTCGTGTTCGTCCGCAACGCAGTGAAGGGGGCGTAGTCCATGGCTAACTCGACTCTCGCGCTCGACGTTCGTGGCACCGACGGCAAGAAGACCAGCTCGGTCGACCTGCCCGAAGGCGTCTTCGGCGTCAAGACCAACGTTCCGCTCATCCACCAGGTCGTCGTGGCACAGCAGGCAGCTGCTCGCCAGGGCACGCACTCGACCAAGCGTCGTGGCGAGGTCTCTGGTTCGGGCCGCAAGCCGTTCAAACAGAAGGGCACCGGTAACGCTCGTCAGGGCTCGGTGCGCATGCCGCAGCACAAGGGCGGTGGCATTGTCCACGGTCCCAAGCCGCGCGACTACTCGCAGCGCACCCCCAAGAAGATGATTGCCGCCGCTCTGCGCGGGGCTCTCTCGGACCGGGCACGCGGCGAGCGTCTCCACATCGTTGACTCGTTCGGCATCAACGGCGCTCCGTCGACGAAGGCTGCAGCCACGTACCTGGCTTCCATCGCCTCGTCGAAGCGCGTGCTGATCGTCATCGACCGTGCGGACGAGACCACGGTGTTGAGCGTGCGTAACCTGCAGAACGTGCACGTGTTGCCGTTCGACCAGCTCAACGCCTACGACGTCGTCGTTTCCGACGACATCGTCTTCACCAAGTCCGCCTACGACGCGTTCGTGGCGAAGGCCGATGTTGCTTCGGCTCAGAGCACTGAGGAGGCCTCGGCCTAATGACCGCGATCAACAAGGACCCGCGCGACATCATCCTGAAGCCGGTCGTATCGGAGAAGAGCTACGGGCTCATCGACGAGGGCAAGTACACGTTCCTCGTGGACCCCCGCGCGACCAAGACCGAGATCAAGCTCGCTATCGAGAGCATCTTCGGCGTCAAGGTTGCATCGGTCAACACGCTCAACCGTGTTGGCAAGTCTCGCCGCACCCGCTTCGGCACTGGCAAGCGCAAGGACACCAAGCGCGCCATCGTGACCCTGAAGTCGGGCACCATCGACATCTTCACGGCAGTCGGCTGACGGTCGGGATAGAGGACACAGAATAATGGCTATTCGCAAGTACAAGCCCACGACCCCTGGTCGTCGAGGTTCGTCAGTTGCAGACTTCGCTGAGATCACTCGATCGACGCCTGAGAAGTCGCTGCTGCGCCCCCTCTCGAAGACCGGTGGCCGCAACAACCAGGGTCGCATCACGACCCGTCACATCGGTGGTGGCCACAAGCGCCAGTACCGTGTGATCGACTTCCGTCGTAACGACAAGGATGGTGTCGACGCAAAGGTCGCACACATCGAGTACGACCCGAACCGCACGGCGCGCATCGCGCTCCTGCACTACCTCGACGGTGAGAAGCGCTACATCTTGGCTCCGGCCAAGCTGTCGCAGGGCGACATCGTTGAGTCGGGTCCCGGCGCTGACATCAAGCCCGGAAACAACCTGCCGCTGCGCAACATCCCCACGGGTACCGTCATCCACGCAATCGAGCTCCGTCCCGGTGGCGGCGCGAAGATGGCACGTTCGGCTGGCGCCTCGGTTCGTCTCGTTGCAAAGGATGGGCCTTACGCCCAGCTGCGTCTCCCCTCGGGCGAGATCCGCAACGTCGACGCTCGTTGCCGCGCAACGATCGGCGAGGTCGGCAACGCCGAGCAGTCGAACATCAACTGGGGCAAGGCTGGCCGCATGCGTTGGAAGGGCGTCCGCCCGACCGTCCGTGGTGTTGCCATGAACCCGGTTGACCACCCGCACGGTGGTGGCGAGGGTAAGACGTCCGGTGGACGTCACCCCGTGAGCCCCTGGGGCCAGAAGGAAGGCCGCACCCGGCACGCGAACAAGGAAAGCGACAAGTACATCGTGCGTCGTCGCACCGTCGGCAAGAAGCGCAAGTAGGAGTTGTAGAAGATGCCACGCAGTCTCAAGAAGGGCCCCTTCGTTGACGACCACCTGTTTCGCAAGGTTGTCACACAGAACGAAGCGGGAACTAAGAACGTCATCAAGACCTGGTCGCGCCGTTCGATGATTGTCCCAGCCATGCTGGGTCACACCATCGCCGTGCACGACGGTCGCAAGCACATTCCTGTGTTTGTCACCGAAACCATGGTTGGCCACAAGCTGGGCGAGTTTGCGCCCACCCGCACCTTCCGCGGCCACGAGAAGGACGACAAGAAGGGCCGTCGCCGCTAGCGGCGACAGAGGAGGAGAAAGAAATGGTGGATTCCATCGCACGCGTGCGACACATCCGCGTGACCCCTCAGAAGGCCCGTCGCGTTATTGCCCTGATCAAGGGAAAGCAGGCTCAGGAGGCCTTGGCCATCCTGAAGTTTGCGCCGCAGAGCGCAAGCGAGCCCATCTACAAGGTTGTTGCTTCGGCAATGGCGAACGCTCGCGTCAAGGCAGATGCCTCGGGCGAGTACTTGGATGAGAAAGACCTGTACATCAGCAGCGTCTTCGTCGACGAGGGCACAACGCTCAAGCGTTTCCGTCCCCGCGCGCAGGGCCGTGCTTCCCAGATCAAGAAGCGCACGAGCCACATCACGGTCGTGCTCTCGACCCCGGAGGAGTCCGCTCCTGCGGAAGCTCCCGCGAAGCAGAAGGCGAGCAAGTAATGGGACAGAAGGTAAACCCCTACGGCTTCCGCCTGGGTATTACAACGGACCACGTTTCGCGTTGGTTCTCTGACAGCACCAAGCCGGGTCAGCGCTACGCCGACTACGTCGCAGAAGACATCCGTATTCGGAACCTGCTGCAGACGTCACTCGACCGTGCCGGCGTGAGCCGCATCGAGATTGAGCGCACGCGCGACCGCGTTCGCGTCGACATTCACACCGCCCGTCCGGGCATTGTGATCGGTCGTCGTGGAGCCGAGGCCGAGCGCATCCGTGGAGACCTCGAAAAGCTCACCGGCAAGCAGATCCAGCTGAACATCCTCGAGGTCAAGAACCCCGAGACCGACGCTCAGCTCGTCGCTCAGGGCATCGCCGAGCAGCTCACCGCACGCGTGGCGTTCCGTCGCGCGATGCGCAAGGGCCTGCAGGGTGCTCAGCGCGCAGGCGCCAAGGGTATTCGTATCCAGGTGTCGGGTCGTCTCGGTGGCGCAGAAATGAGCCGCTCGGAGTTCTACCGCGAGGGCCGTGTGCCCCTGCACACCCTCCGCGCCAACATCGACTACGGCTTCTACGAGGCCAAGACCACGTTCGGTCGCATCGGTGTCAAGGTGTGGATCTACAAGGGTGACCTCACCAACAAGGAGCTCGCTCGCGAGCAGGCTAACCAGAAGCCTGCACGTGGCGGAGACCGCAACGATCGTCCCCGTCGCGCCCCGCGCAACGAGGCACCCGTCGCAGAAGGAGCACCGGCGTAATGCTTATTCCCCGTCGTGTGAAGCACCGTAAGCAGCACCACCCCGGCCGTTCCGGTCAGGCAACTGGTGGTACGAAGGTTAGCTTCGGTGAGTTTGGTATCCAGGCTCTCACCCCCGCATACGTGACCAACCGTCAGATCGAGTCCGCTCGTATCGCCATGACGCGTCACATCAAGCGTGGTGGAAAGGTGTGGATTAACATCTACCCCGACCGTCCCCTCACGAAGAAGCCCGCCGAAACCCGCATGGGTTCCGGTAAGGGTTCACCCGAGTGGTGGGTCGCCAACGTCAAGCCGGGCCGCGTCCTCTTTGAGGTCGCCGGTGTTGATGAGGAACTCGCTCGCGAGGCCCTCACCCGTGCAATTCACAAGCTGCCCCTGAAGGCACGCATCATCAAGCGCGAGGAGGGCGACGCATAATGGCGCTCGGTTCCAAGCAGCTCGCTCCGAGCGAGCTCGACACATATGAAGATCAGCGCCTCGTCGAGGAACTGCGCAAGGCCAAGGAAGAGCTGTTCAACCTGCGCTTCCAGTCGGCCACTGGGCAGCTCGACAGCCACGGCCGTCTGCGCGCTGTCAAGCGCGACATCGCACGCATCTACACGGTCGTCCGTGAGCGCGAGCTCGGCATTCGTGCCACGCCCGCGCCCGTTGAGGCCGTCAAGAAGGCGTCGAAGGCCAAGGCGAAGAAGGCGGATGCGGCTGAGCCCGCCGCTGAGAAGGAAGAGGCCGAATAATGGCTGCCGCCAAGGAGAACACAGTGAAGACTGAGAAGGTCGCCGTCGAGGCGACGAGCGGTCACGAGTCGGCTGCGAGCGATGTTCGCGACGCCGAAGCGCGTGGCTACCGCAAGTCGCGTCGTGGTTACGTGGTCAGCGACAAGATGGACAAGACGATCACCGTCGAGGTTGAGGACCGCGTCAAGCACCCCCTCTACGGCAAGGTCTTGCGTCGCACGTCGAAGGTCAAGGTCCACGACGAGACGAACAGCGCCGGCATCGGCGACTTCGTCCTCATCAACGAGACCCGTCCGCTGAGCGCCACCAAGCGCTGGCGCCTGGTCGAGATCCTCGAGAAGGCCAAGTAGGCCTCGGCCCACTTGGAACCCAAGGAGTAACAAATGATTCAGCAGGAATCCCGAGTAAAGGTCGCCGACAACACCGGCGCCAAAGAGCTGCTCACGATTCGCGTTCTCGGCGGCTCCGGTCGTCGTTACGCGGGTCTCGGCGACACGATCGTTGCAACCGTCAAGGACGCAATCCCCGGCGGCAACGTCAAGAAGGGTGACGTCGTCAAGGCTGTCATCGTTCGCACCGTGAAGCAGACCCGCCGTGTCGACGGCTCTTACATCAAGTTCGACGAGAACGCAGCCGTCATCCTGAAGGCAGACGGAGAGCCTCGCGGCACCCGTATCTTCGGGCCGGTCGGTCGCGAACTTCGTGACAAGAAGTTCATGAAGATCGTCTCGCTGGCACCGGAGGTCATTTAGTCATGGCGAAGATCAAGAAGGGTGACCTGGTTCAGGTCATCACTGGCGCCACGCAGGCTCGCGGTGGAGACCGCGGCAAGCAGGGCAAGGTGCTTGAGGTTCTCAGCGAGCGCAACCGCGTCATCGTTGAGGGCGTCAACTACGTCACCAAGCACAGCCGCGTCGGTCAGACGCAGCGGGGCACCAAGACCGGTGGCATCGAGACCCTCGAAGCTCCCATTCACATCTCCAACGTTCAGATCGTTGACCCGGAGACCAAGAAGCCGACCCGCATGGGCAGCCGCACGGAGGTAGTCGTCAAGAACGGCACCAAGCGTACGGTGCGTGTGCGGTACGCCAAGAAGTCAGGTAAGGACCTCTGATGAGCACGTCGACTGCCGCGCCGGCTGGCAAGATCCAGCCGCGCCTGAAGCAGAAGTACCGCAGCGAGATTGCGCAGCAGCTGCAGGAAGAATTTGGTTACAAGAACGTCAACCAGATTCCTCGGCTGGTGAAGATCGTTGTAAACACCGGTGTCGGCGAGGCAGCTCGCGACGGCAAGATCATCGATGGTGCGGTCGCTGACCTCACCAAGATCACCGGTCAGAAGCCGATCGTCACCAAGGCACGCAAGTCGATCGCACAGTTCAAGCTGCGCGAGGGCCAGCCCATCGGCGCGCACGTCACGCTTCGTGGCGACCGCGCCTGGGAGTTCATGGACCGCCTCGTCACGCTCGCGCTTCCGCGCATCCGTGACTTCCGCGGTCTCTCGCCCAAGCAGTTTGACGGCACCGGCAACTACACGTTCGGTCTCCAGGAGCAGTCCGTGTTCCACGAGATCGACCAGGACCGCATCGATCGCGTTCGTGGCTTCGACATCACTGTCGTCACCACGGCCAAGACCGATGACGAGGGTCGCGCCCTGTTGCGCGGCCTCGGGTTCCCGTTCCG
This sequence comes from Actinomycetes bacterium, assembly GCA_029777095.1. GTDB lineage: Bacteria > Actinomycetota > Actinomycetes > Actinomycetales > Microbacteriaceae > Microbacterium. The sequence goes on from JAKOTS010000047.1 coordinate 107,147, forward strand.
CGCGCTCGACGCAGCGAACTGACAACAATTTCAGGCCCGATCCTCGGGCGCTGAACCACCACAGGTCGTCTCCCGTGTACCGGGAGCCGAAACCTGGTGAACGAAGGAAAATACACATGACAATGACAGACCCGGTCGCAGACATGCTGACCCGTCTGCGCAACGCGAACTCGGCGCACCACGATTCAGTGACGCTGCCGTCTTCGAAGCTCAAGACGAACATTGCTGCCATTCTGCAGCGCGAGGGCTACATCGCCGGCTGGAGCGTCGAAGACGCTCGTGTTGGCCAGAACCTCACGCTGACGCTGAAGTACGGCGCCAAGCGCGAGCGTTCAATTGTGGGCATCAAGCGGGTTTCAAAGCCCGGCTTGCGCGTCTACGCACGTTCGACCGAAATCCCCACCGTTCTCGGTGGTCTCGGCGTCGCCATCCTGTCCACCTCCTCCGGTCTGCTTACTGACCGTCAGGCCGAGCAGAAGGGCGTGGGTGGGGAAGTCCTCGCCTACGTGTGGTAGCCAGATATGTCACGTATTGGTCGTCTTCCCATCGACATCCCTGCCGGCGTCACCGTCTCGGTTTCGGGTCAGGATGTTTCGGTCAAGGGCGCGAAGGGTGAGCTCTCGCTCGCAGTTGCGTCCCCCATTGAGGTCACGGTAGAGGCAGGACAGGTGCTCGTCACCCGTCCGGACGACGAGCGCGAATCGCGTTCGCTGCACGGTCTCACCCGGACACTCATCCACAACAACATCATCGGTGTGACTGAGGGCTACTCCAAGGGCCTTGAGGTCGTTGGTACCGGTTACCGTGTCGCGCTGAAGGGCAGCTCGCTTGAGTTCGCGCTCGGCTTCTCGCACCCCGTGAGTTTTGACGCTCCGGCGGGCATCACGCTCGCAGTTGAGGGCAACAACAAGATCACGGTGAGCGGTATCGACAAGCAGGCCGTTGGCGAGATCGCTGCGAACATTCGCAAGATCCGTCCGCCGGAGCCCTACAAGGGCAAGGGCGTCCGCTACGCCGGCGAGGTTGTCCGTCGCAAGGCCGGAAAGGCTGGTAAGTAGTCATGGCTGTGAAGTCCAAGTCCCAGGCACGGTCCCGCCGCCACTTGCGTCTGCGCAAGAAGGTTGTTGGCACCGAGGTGCGTCCGCGCCTCGTCGTTACTCGCTCGGCCCGCCACGTGTTTGTTCAGGTCGTCGACGACAGCAAGGGCCACACGCTGGCCAGCGCATCGACGCTCGAGGCCGACATGCGTACGTTCGACGGTGACAAGACCGCTAAGGCACGCAAGGTTGGCGAGCTCGTCGCCGAGCGCGCGAAGAAGGCAGGCATCGAGGATGTCGTGTTCGACCGTGGCGGTAACCGCTACGCCGGACGCGTCGCCGCGATCGCCGACGGAGCGCGAGAGGCAGGGCTCAACCTGTGAGCGATCAGAAGGAGAACGAAGTGGTCAACGCAACTGAGGCGCCCGCAGCGGCGGCTGAGGCGACGACCGAGCGCGAGCCCCGCGAGGCTCGCCGTGGTGGCCGTGAGCGCAACCCGAACCGTGAGCGCGGTTCGCGTGATGCTGACAAGAGCCAGTTCATGGAGCGCGTCGTCACCATCAACCGTGTCTCGAAGGTCGTGAAGGGTGGTCGTCGCTTTAGCTTCACCGCACTCGTGGTCGTCGGTGACGGCAACGGTACGGTCGGCGTCGGCTACGGCAAGGCCCGCGAGGTTCCCCTCGCGATCTCGAAGGGTGTTGAAGAGGCCAAGCGCGCCTTCTTCCGCGTCCCGCGCGTCGGCGCAACGATCCCGCACCCCGTGCAGGGTGAAGCTGCTGCCGGTGTCGTGCTGCTCCGTCCCGCTGCTGCCGGTACCGGTGTTATCGCCGGTGGTCCCGTCCGCGCGGTGCTCGAGTGCGCAGGCATTCACGACGTGCTCTCGAAGTCGCTCGGTTCGTCGAACACGATCAACATCGTGGCCGCAACCGTTGCCGCTTTGAAGCAGCTCGAAGAGCCCCGTGCAGTGGCTGCACGCCGTGGTCTCGACTACGACGCGGTCGTTCCGGCGATCATCATTCGTAACGAGGCAAAGGCCGCGGCCGCACAGAAGGTCGGTGCATAATGGCCGCTCAGCTGAAGGTTACGCAGATCAAGTCCAAAGTCAGTGAGAAGCAGTACCAGCGCGACACGCTTCGTAGCCTGGGTCTCAAGCGCATCGGTGATGTGGTTGTTCGTGAGGACAACTCGCAGAACCGTGGCTATGTGAAGACTGTTGCTCACCTTGTGAAGGTTGAGGAGATCGACTAATGGCGGAGAACACGCCGGTCGATGAGACCGTGGTAGCGCCCAAGAAGGCAGCTCCCAAGAAGGCGGCCGCAACGGCAGCCAAGGCTACTGAAAAGAAGGCAGCCACCAAGACGGCTACCAAGACGGCGAGCGACGATGTCGCCACGCGTCCTGGCGTCCTCAAGGTGCACCACCTTCGTCCCGTCCCCGGAGCCCACAAGGCCAAGACCCGTGTTGGTCGCGGTGAAGGTTCTAAGGGTAAGACCGCGGGTCGTGGCACCAAGGGCACCAGGGCCCGTAACACGGTACGCGTTGGTTTTGAGGGTGGGCAGATGCCTCTGCACATGCGCACCCCGAAGCTCCGCGGATTCAAGAACCCGTTCCGCGTCGAGTACCAGGTTGTAAACCTGGAAAAGCTCGCGGAGCTCTACCCCACGGGCGGCGATGTCACCATTGCAGGCCTCGTGGCAAAGGGCGCGGTTCGCAAGAACGAGAAGGTCAAGGTTCTCGGCTCGGGCGACATTGCGGTTAAGCTGAACGTCACGGTTGACAAGGTCTCGAGCTCGGCTGAGCAGAAGATCGTTGCAGCTGGAGGCTCGGTCAAGTAAGTCTCCGGGTGAATTTCACCTAGGAGCATCCTGAGCGGTCGGGGCCATTGGCCCCGACCGCTCAGAGAACCTCGCAAGTTGTCAGGAGGCACCTTTTTTGTTTAGCGCAGTTGCGCGGATCTTCCGCACGCCGGACCTGAGGCGGAAGCTCGGCTTCACGCTGGGGATCATTGCGATCTACCGGCTCGGTGCCCACGTTCCGGCACCGTTCGTTGACTATCCGAACGTGCAGGCGTGTATTGCAGGTCAGGCCTCTGGCGCCTCCGGCCTGCTCTCACTCGTTAATCTTTTCTCTGGCGGCGCTCTGTTGCAGCTGTCGATCTTCGCCCTGGGTGTCATGCCCTACATCACGGCGACGATTATTTCGCAGCTCCTTCGCGTCGTCATCCCACACTTTGAGGCTCTCCACCAGGAGGGCCAGGCTGGTCAGTCGAAGCTGACGCAGTACACGCGCTATCTCACGATTGCTCTCGCGTTGCTGCAGTCCACCACCCTGATCACGGTCGCCCGCAGCGGCCAGCTCTTCGGCGTCACCGGTGTCCCCGAGTGCGAGCAGGTCCTCACGAATAGCGCGTGGTGGGCACAGGTGCTCATGATCATTACGATGACCGCCGGCACCGGCCTCATCATGTGGTTCGCCGAGCTCGTCACCGAGCGTGGCATCGGCAACGGCATGTCCATCCTGATCTTCACGTCCATCGCCGCCACGTTCCCCGGCGCGATGGCTGCGATCTGGCAGTCGCGCGGATTCGAGGTCTTCCTCCTCGTGCTCGCAGTCGGCATCGTCGTGATGGCGCTGGTCGTGTTCGTCGAGCAGTCGCAGCGACGGATCCCAGTCCAGTACGCAAAACGTATGGTTGGGCGCCGCACCTATGGCGGCACAAACACCTACATCCCGATCAAGGTGAACATGGCGGGTGTGATCCCCGTGATCTTCGCCTCGTCGCTGCTCTACATCCCGGCGCTGATCGCGCAGTTCAACCAGCCCGCAGTTGGCGAAGAGCCGGCCGCGTGGGTTGTCTGGATCACGCAGTACCTCACCACCGGCGACAACGCGCTGTACATGCTTGTGTACTTCCTGCTCATCATCGGGTTCACGTACTTCTACGTCGCGATTACCTTCAACCCCGTTGAGGTAGCCGACAACATGAAGAAGTACGGTGGGTTCATCCCGGGCATTCGTGCAGGGCGTCCCACGGCTGAATACCTTGACTACGTGCTCACGCGCATCACGCTGCCGGGCTCGATCTACCTCGGTTTGATCGCGCTCATCCCACTTGTTGCGCTCTCCACAGTCGGTGCGAACCAGAACTTCCCGTTCGGTGGCGCGTCGATCCTCATTATCGTCGGCGTCGGTCTTGAGACCGTCAAGCAAATCGACGCCCAGCTTCAACAGCGCCACTACGAAGGACTTCTTCGATGACCACAACCGCACGCCTCCTCATCGTTGGCCCGCAGGGCTCCGGCAAGGGCACCCAGGGCGCCCGCATTGCGGATGCGCTCGGCATCCCGACCATCTCGACCGGCGACGTCTTCCGCGCCAACATCTCGCAGGGCACCGAGCTTGGCCAGCAGGTCAAGGCAATTGTCGAGGCTGGCAACCTCGTTCCCGACGAGCTGACCAGCGCACTTGTGCGTGACCGTGTTGCTCAAGAAGACGCGGCGAACGGGTTCCTCCTCGATGGCTACCCGCGCAACACTGCGCAGGTCGCCCACCTCGATGACATCCTTGCCGAGCAGGGCACGTCGCTCGACGCAGTGATCGAGCTTGCAGTCCCGCGCGAAGAGAGCATCGCGCGCCTTGCGCTGCGTGCGACCGAGCAGGGTCGTGCCGATGACACCGAAGAGGCGATCGCACACCGCCTGGCTATCTACGAGCGTGAGACCGCGCCGATTCTCTCGGTCTACGGTGAGCGCGGCATCGTCGACACGATCGACGGCGTGGGCTCGCTTGACGAGATTAGCGAGCGCATCGCGGCCGCCCTCGCAGCTCGCGGGATCACGCTGGCGCTCGCGCGCTAACACGATGGTCTTTCGTCGCTCCATTTACAAGACGCCGGCGCAGCTTCGCGCGATGATTGCCCCCGGGCTGATCACCGCCGACGCGCTCCAGGCGGTCCGTGCAATGATCGCGCCCGGTGTCACAACCGGCGAGCTGGATGCCGAAGCCGAACGCGTGATTCGTGCCGCCGGCGCCGAGCCCAACTTCATGCTCGTCAAGGGCTATCACCACACTGTCTGTGCGTCCGTGAACGAGCAGGTGGTGCACGGGATCCCCGGCGACCGTGTGCTCGAGCCCGGCGACATTGTTTCGATCGATGCCGGCGCACAATTTGCAGGCTGGAACGGTGACTCCGCGCTCACGGTCGTGATTCCGGATGCCTCGCGCCCGGAGGTCGTCGCCGAACGTGAGCGTCTTTCGGAGGTCACGCACGGGTCGCTCTGGGCCGGTATCGCTCGTCTCGCCACCGCAAGCCACCTCGGCGAGGTCGGTGCCGCGATCCAGGAGCACATCGAGTCACAGGGGACCTACGGGATCCTTCGCGACTATGTCGGCCACGGCATTGGTCGCAAGATGCATGAGCCCCCCACGGTCTTCAACTACGCCACGGGGGAGCGGGAGGCCGATGTGCGCCCCGGCCTCGTAGTTGCGATCGAGCCCATGGTCGTTGCCGGTGACCAGGCGACGTTCGTTGAGGACGACGACTGGACCGTGACGACGATCGATGGCAGCGCCGGTTCTCACTGGGAACACAGCGTCGCCGTGCATGATGGTGGTATCTGGGTACTGACCGCTCACGATGGTGGTGCCGCAGGACTTGCACCCTTCGGTGTGGTTCCGGTTCCGATCCCTTGATCTTGGGCATTCGCCCTCCTCTTTGAGACCTTGAACGAAAGGCCGAGATGGCTGCTGTAGGACGCACCACCAACTGGTTCGCGATTTGGATCACCGCCGCGGTGATCGCGTTGGTCGCAATCGTGACCGTCGTTGTCGTTGTCGGCAACAACCAGGCAGTCAGCCCGGGTACGCCGCCGCAGAGCGAGATCGTGAATGCCGAAACCGGTGGAATTTCGATCGGTTCGGGCGACGAGGTCGTTTCGACCTACCTCGACTTCATGTGCCCCGCGTGCAACAGCTTTGAGCAGACGTTTGGCCCGAGTCTCGAACAGTTGGCTTCGTCGGACAAGATCACGCTCGATCTGCACCCGGTTGCGATCCTTGACCGGCTGTCGAACGGCACACAATTCTCTAGCCGTGCCGCCAACGCAATGTACTGCGTCGCCGAGGCATCGCCCGAGGCGGTTCTGCCCTTCTTGCAGGGGATGTTCGCGCAGCAGCCTGCCGAGCTGAGCGACGGCATGACGGATATGCAAATCCTCTCGGTTGCGGCATCCGCTGGCTCGAAGGATGTCAGCGCGTGCGTGACCGAGAACAAGTACGGCAAGTTCGTCACTGCCATGTCGAAGCTGATGCCACCGGACCCCGCGACGGGCCGCACGGGCACGCCGACGGTGGTGATTAACGGCGAGTACACCTCGCTCAACGAGATCGCCGCATCGACCGACTACTTCACCGAACGCTTCGGCGGCTAATCGGTAAAGATGAGGGCGAGCGAATTGCGGTTTGCTCGCGCCCTCATTATCACGTAATATAAATTCTTGGTGCGTTGTGCCGAGTTCCGCGTGTCTGAACTCGGTTGCACCAACACCCCATCCACGCAGACCGGCCGGTCTGTGAATCTAGCGACAGTGAGTGTATGGCGAAGAAAGACGGTGTCATCGAGATCGAGGGCACAATCACCGAGGCCCTGCCCAACGCGATGTTTCGTGTTGAGCTGAGCAACGGTCACAAAGTGCTCGCAACGATCTCGGGCAAGATGCGGCAGAACTACATCCGCATCATTCCCGAGGACCGCGTGGTCGTAGAGCTCAGCCCCTACGACCTGACTCGCGGGCGCATCGTTTACCGCTACCGCTAACTCTCGTTCGAATTCTCGGTCGGAAAGTAACGGCTTCGGTGCCGCGTGACGTCTCGTCGCGCGCAGCGGAAGTACGAAGACAGCGAAAAGGAACATTATGAAGGTCAACCCCAGCGTCAAGCCCATCTGCGATCACTGCCGAGTGATCCGTCGTCACGGCAACGTCATGGTTATCTGCAAGAGCAACCCGCGCCACAAGCAGCGCCAGGGTTAAGAACTTTGCGCCCCTCGGGGTGCAAGAGCGACATGGGATGCCTCAGGCAGTCCGCGTTGTAAGCAACACAATCAAACAACGAAAAGGCAGCGTCAGAACCTGACCGTGTTATGCGGTTAGGGGACACCCCAGGTGGAGGCCTGGGCACCGATGCTGCTCCAAACCTTCACAGACTCCTAGGAGAAGCCAATATGGCACGTCTCGCCGGCGTCGACATCCCGCGCGACAAGCGCGTGGTGATCGCACTGACGTACATTTACGGTATCGGCCGCACTCGTTCAAACGAGGTTCTCGCGGCCACCGAAATCAGCCCCGACATTCGGGTCAAGGACCTCACCGATGACCAGCTCATCGCGCTCCGTGACTCGATTGAGGCATACAAGGTTGAGGGTGACCTTCGCCGTGAGGTCGCAGCTGACATCCGCCGCAAGGTAGAGATTGGCTCGTACGAGGGCATCCGCCACCGTCGTGGCCTGCCCGTGCGCGGTCAGCGCACCAAGACCAACGCCCGTACCCGTAAGGGCCCCAAGCGCACCGTCGCCGGCAAGAAGAAGGCGCGCTAGGCCTCCGCCTGCGCTTCAGGATTCAGGAGAACCTTTCATGGCTGCACCCAAGACCGCCGCGCGCAAGCCGCGTCGCAAAGAGAAGAAGAACATCGCGTTGGGCCAGGCCCACATCAAGTCGACGTTCAACAACACCATCGTTTCGATCACCGACCCGACCGGGGCCGTCATCAGCTGGGCATCGTCCGGCGGCGTGGGCTTCAAGGGCTCGCGCAAGTCGACTCCGTACGCCGCAGGTATGGCCGCCGAATCGGCCGCCCGCCAGGCGCAGGAGCACGGTGTGAAGAAGGTTGACGTGTTCGTCAAGGGCCCCGGCTCTGGACGCGAGACCGCGATTCGTTCGCTGCAGGCCGCTGGCCTCGAGGTGGGTTCGATCAACGATGTGACGCCGCAGGCGCACAACGGTTGCCGCCCGCCCAAGCGCCGCCGCGTCTAACACTCCTGGTTGGGGGCGCACTTTGCGCCCCCAACCTTCACGCTTCGTGGATGGCCGCGCCGCGGCATCCATTTGAGAACAATTCAACACCTCACCCACGCAAGTGTCATATAGCGGTCACTTGATCGAAAGGAACACAGAGTGCTGATTGCACACCGTCCCACGCTCACTGAGGAAAAGATCTCCGAGTTCCGTAGCCGGTTCATCATTGAGCCGCTCGAGCCCGGCTTCGGGTACACCATCGGCAACGCGCTTCGTCGGAGCCTGCTTTCGTCGATTCCTGGCGCGGCAGTCACCAGCATCCGTATTGACGGCGTGCTGCACGAGTTCAGCACTATCCCTGGCGTTCGCGAAGATGTCACCGAGATCATCCTGAACATCAAGGAACTCGTTGTTTCGAGCGAGCATGACGAGCCCATCACCGCCTACCTTCGCAAGACGGGCGGCGGAGATGTGACCGCTGCAGACATTTCGGCTCCCGCCGGTGTCGAGGTGCACAACCCCGAGCTGGTCATCGCCAAGCTCAGCGAGGGTTCGAAGTTTGAGCTCGAGCTGACGATCGAGCGTGGCCGTGGCTACGTTTCGGCAACGCAGAACCGCAACGAGTACGCCGAGGCCGGTCAGATTCCGATCGACTCGATCTACTCGCCGGTCCTCAAGGTCAGCTACCGCGTCGACGCCACCCGCGCCGGCGAGCGCACTGACTTCGACAAGCTCGTGCTCGATGTCGAGGCCAAGCCCTCGATTGAGCCCCGCGACGCGGTCGCTTCGGCTGGTCGCACGCTCGTCGAGCTGTTCGGCCTGGCGCGCGAGCTCAACGTTGAGGCTGAAGGCATCGAGATCGGCCCCGCGCCGGTCGAGCAGGTGCTGGCAAGCGAGCTTTCGATGCCGATCGAAGACCTCGACCTCTCGGTTCGTTCCTACAACTGCCTCAAGCGCGAGGGCATCAACTCGGTCAGCGAGCTTGTTGCTCTCTCTGAGACCCAGTTGATGAACATCCGCAACTTCGGCCAGAAGTCGGTTGACGAGGTGCGCGACAAGCTCACTTCGCTCGGCCTGTCGCTCAAGGACTCGGTTCCCGGGTTTGACGGCGCACACTTCTACGGCGGCTTTGACGAAGAAACCGTCTGAGCCTCGCGCCCGCAACCATATTTTGATTCTGGAGACATTCGATAATGCCTAAGCCCACCAAGGGTCCCCGCCTCGGCGGAGGTCCCGCACACGAGCGGTTGATGCTCGCGAACCTCGCCGCAGCACTGTTCACGCACAAGAGCATCACGACGACCGAGACGAAGGCCAAGCGCCTCCGCCCGTTCGCCGAGCGTCTCGTCACCTTCGCCAAGCGCGGCGACCTGCACGCACGCCGTCGCGTGCTGTCGGTCATCGGTGGCAAGGAAGTTGTGCACGTGCTCTTCACCGAGATCGCACCGCTCGTTGCTGACCGCGAGGGTGGCTACACCCGCATCACGAAGATTGGCAACCGCAAGGGCGACAACGCCCCCATGGCAGTCATCGAACTCGTGCTCGAGCCCGTCGTGAAGAAGCCCTCGAACAAGAAGGCCGCCGCCGCGATCGTCGAAGAGGTCCTCGTCGAAGAGGAGATCGTCGACGCAGCCGAGGTTGTGGCCGAAGAGGTCGCAGTCGAGGTGGCTGAAGAAGTTGCAGCCGAGAGCGACGCCAAGTAGCTCGAACTCGCATGACGAAGGCCCGTCCCCATTGGGGACGGGCCTTCGTCGTTTCGGGCTGCTTGCCGTTCGCTGCGCCGACCTCGTCGGGCACACGTGCCGCGCGTAGACTTGTCGGCGTGAACGAACAATCCAACGAGGTACGTCCACTTTCTGAGCGTGTCGATGCTCCAGCTGTCGCCCCCGTGCCGGTGCACGCGGATGTCGCGACCTGGCGGCCCGCCACCGTTGATGACGTCGACGCGATCGCGCAGCTCACGACCGCCGTCGAACTCGTCGATCACCCGACGTGGAGCACGCCGCGCGAAGGGCTCAAGGACACCTTCGAGGTCTCGTATATCGACCCCGCCACCGACACGCTGCTGGGCTTCGCCCACGATGGCACCCTCGTCGCCTATGGCCGAGCTACCCGGTCATCGACGGTCGAGTCGCGGGTGCAGGCCTATGCGATGGGGAGCATCCACCCCGAATGGCGCGGCCGTGGCATTGGGCGTCAGCTGATGGCCTGGTCGTTGGCGCGGGCACAGCAGCACCTGGCGGCGTCAGAGAGCACCCTGCCCGGCTGGGTGATCATGTATACCGAAGAGTCGAACACCGCCGCCATTCGCCTGGGCGAGTGTGCCGGGCTATCGATTGAGCGGTACTTCACGACGATGCAGCGCGACCTCGCCCTCCCGATCCCCGAAATCCAGCCCCCGGCAGACGTGGCGCTGATCCAGTTCACGCCGGAGTTCGCCGAGGCGACCCGGCTTGCGCACAACGACGCCTTCCGCGATCACTGGGGAAGCCAGCCGAGCGGTACCGAAAGCTGGGCAAAGTTCGTCGGCGGCGAGGTCTTTCGCGCTGACCTCTCGTGGCTTGCGGTCGAGGATGCTCCCGGTGCCGACGATGCGGGGCCGAACGGCAAGCGCGTTGTTGCCTATGCCCTCGCCTCCGTGAACCACGATGACTGGGCTTTGCAGGGATTCTCGAGCACCTACATCGACCTCATCGGCGTGGCCCGACACCGCCGCGGGCAGAAGCTCGCCCCGGCCGTGATCGCCGCGCAACTGCGGGGTGCCGCGGCCGCGGGTCTCGAACGCGCAATTCTCGACGTTGACACGGCAAGTCCGACCGGCGCCCATACGCTCTACACAGGCATGGGGTTTGTTGCGACCGAGCGCGAGGTTGCCCTGGTCCTGGCCTACTGAGGCTCGGTGGCAGGCAACCCGCGAACACCTACCGCGGTCGGGTGAAGGTGAGCTCTTTCTCAAGGATGTAGTCACCCTCGCGCGGCGCGTTCGCCTCGGCCAGGCGCGCAGCCTCAGCCGCCTCGATCTGGGTGCGAACGGTCTCGGCGAAGACCATGCCGCCGCCGCTTCCTGGGTGGATCTGGTCGCCCGCGAGCAGCTGCGTTTGGCCACCGATGGCCGTTGACCAGTCGGCGACCCATGTGTTTGGGTTCTGCGATGCGAATTCTGCGAGGTCGTGGTTCACGCCCTCGATCCACCCCCGCGGGGCGAATGCATTCACGAGGATGACCTGCCGCTCGGGCCCGGCGATGCGGCGCACGTCGGCAAGTGCGCCCGCGTCGACGCTGCCGTTCGTGCCGAGCGCGATCACCACGAACGGGCGCAGACGGCCGCTATCGGCGAGTGCTTGAAGGATGCCGGGGCCGGCCCACATCGATCGTGACACCGCGGCGTCGATCTCGATGCCGGGGAACTGTTCCATGAGCGACGGCGCGGCCGCGAGCATCACCGAGTCGCCGACGGCGGTGATCTGGTCACCGGTAATGGGCACCGGTGCGGCGGTGGGCGCGAGCACGGGGGAGAGATCCGGCGCGGCAGTCGATGAGACCTCGGCCGTCGGCTCCGGGGCTGGGGCCGTGGGCTCGGCGGTTTCGGGGGCCCCCGACGGTGCTGGCTCCGGGTCGTCTGACGGCGACGTCGGCGAAGGCGACACCTCGGCGAGGGCGTCGATGCCCGCCTGGACGACGGCCTGTGCCGACGTTTGTTGCGGGGCGGATGCCACGGCCGCCCCCGCCCCAATCGCAAGCACGACGAACAGGGCGCCAGCGCCCAGCGTCGCCCACCGAGTCGCGGCCGACTCGACAATGCGTTGCCCCCAACGCCGCGCGCTCCCGCGGAATCCGAGGGTGCGGATGGGGGTCTCGACGAGGCGATACGAGAGCTCGGCAGCGATGAAGGTCACGAGCAGCGTAGCGACGCCGACCCACACCGGCACGCCGACGTCCGGCGAGAGCCCCGTCGCCCACACGGTCATGAGCACAACCAAGGGCCAGTGCCAGAGGTAGAGGCCATACGAACGGTTGCCGACATAGCGCAGCGGCGCGATATCGAGCGCGCGCCCAAACGGCGAGGCGGGCCAGATCCCCGCAACGATCGCAATTAGTGAGAGAGCGGATGCCGCAACCAGCGCCCCCGGAAAGGTCACCGTCGAGGTGGTCGCGGGCACGAGCGCGAGCGCTACGAGGGCCGCGATGGCGGCGGACCCGACGACGGTGACGGTGCGGCGAACCGCGGGCAGCAGCATCCATTCGGGCGGTGTGGAGGGAATCGCGCGCCACCCAAACGCGAGCGCGACGCCACCGAGGAGCCCGAAGGCGTGTGAGTCCGTGCCGAAGTAGGCGCGGGTGGGGTCGGCGCCCTGGCCGACGAGGGTCGCCATCCACAGTGCCGAGGCGACGGCAGCGACGGCCACGATGGCGACGCGAAGCCACCGCCGGCGCACGAGCACGAGCAGAAGAAAGAGCAGCGGCCAGAGCAGGTAGAACTGCTCTTCGATGCCGAGCGACCAGAGGTTGCGAAACAGCTCGGGCGTATCGGCCGAGAAATAGCTTGAGCCCGCCGCGATCGATGCCCAGTTGTAGGTGAACGTGAGGGCGCCGAGCATTTGCCGCCCGATGCCCACGAGCACATCGCCGCCCACGAGCAGCGCGGCGGTGGCGCACACGGCAATCATCACGATGACCGCGGGGAGGAGGCGCCGGGCCCGCCGCTGCCAGAATCCGCGGAGCGAGATGCGCCCGGTCTTCGCGCGTTCGCGCAGCAGCAGCGACGTAATGAGAAACCCGCTGACCACGAAGAACACATCGACACCGATGAATCCACCCGCAAAGAGCGGCGGAAACAGGTGATAGATCATCACCATGGCGACGGCGATCGCGCGCAGGCCATCGAGCCCACCAAAGCGGGTGTGCGAGGTCGGCGCGGCGACTGTGGAGGGAGAAAGAGACGTCATAAATGGATGCCTCGCGCCAGCGGCGACGAAGGCCTCCAGTCTACCCGCGTCGCCGACCCCAGCCTGCGGCAGGTGGGGCGCTTTGCTAGGGTCACGAGTACCGCCCGCCCCGCCGCGAGGCCGCCCAACCGGGCGTGGGCGCGCGATGACGAAAGGAACGCGCAGCGTGAAGCTTTTGGTCCCGAATATCGTGCCGTTCGCGGCATCCATCGACGGTGTTGAAGTCGTCGTCTACGACCCAAACGTCCCAATCCCTGAGGCGCATGTAGATGCCACGGCCTTGGTCGTGTGGGGCGTGCACGACGCGCTCGTGTTCGACGCGGCCGCGCGCCTGCGCGAGCTCACGTGGGTGCAGTTGCTCTCGGCCGGGAGTGATGTCGGGCTGTCTGCTGGATTCGCCCCGGGCGCCACGATGACGGGCGGCCGCTCGTTGCACGACGCACCCGTCGCAGAGCACGCGCTCGCCCTGACGCTCGCGGCCGCGCGCCGGGTGCACACGCTTGTGCGGGCCCAGATCGGGCATCGCTGGGCGGGCGAGATCGGTGGTTTTCAGCCGGAAACGAGCTCGAAGGTGTTCTCGACGCTCCGCGGCGCAAACGTGGTGGTGTGGGGGTTTGGCGCGATCGCTACGGCGCTGGCGCCGCACCTGCAGGCGCTCGGGGCGCATGTCACCGGCGTCGGCACACGCGCACGGACGGAGGGCGATGTCGAGGTTGTGACCCCCGACGCGCTGCCGGAGCTCTTCGCGACGACCGATGTCGTCATCATGATTCTGCCCGCGACCGCAGAGACGATCGGTGCGCTGAGCGCCGAGCTCCTCGCGGCGCTCCCGTCGCACGCGTGGGTCATCAACGTCGGGCGCGGTGCGACGATCGATCAGGACGCACTCATCGCGGCGCTCCAGGCGCGATCGATTGCGGGTGCGGCGCTTGATGTCACGGTTCCAGAACCGCTGCCCGTCGACTCGCCGTTGTGGGACCTGCCGAACGTGATCATCACGCCGCACGGGGCCGGCGGTCGGCCCATCGGTGCGGACGCGCTGATCGAGCACAACGTGCGTGCGCTGCTTGATGGGGCGCCACTGCGCAATCTTGTGCGCCCCGCTCGCTAGGGTTGTCGGGTGCGCATTCGGCTCGACATCGCTTATGACGGCACGCATTTTCGCGGCTGGGCGACGCAGCCGACCCTGCGTACCGTGCAGGGCGTGCTGGAGGCGGCGCTCGCGCGAATCTTTGGCGAGACCGATGCCCCGCGCCTGGTCGTCGCCGGCCGCACCGATGCGGGGGTGCACGCGCGGGCACAGGTGGCGCACCTCGATCTGAATGAGGCACAGTGGGCCCGGCTCGTCAGCGACCGCCGTGCTCAGCATGACCCAGATCCAGCGGTGAGCCTGGCTCGCCGCGTGAACGGCATCGTGCGCGCCGACGGCGACGTAGTGGTCACCGCAAGCAGTACTGCGCCCGCCGGCTTCGATGCCCGGTTCGGCGCGGTCTGGCGGCGCTACCAGTACCGCGTGGCCGACGACATCACCGGCTATAACCCGCTCGAGCGGCTCTACACGACGGCGGTGCGGGCCGAACTCGATGCCGAGGCGATGAACGAGGGCGCGTCGCGGCTCATCGGCCTGCACGATTTCGCCGCCTATTGCCGGGCGCGTGAGGGTGCCACGACGATCCGAACCCTGCTCGAATACTCCTGGCACCGCGACGGCGCTGGCACGCTGATCGCAACTGTGCGGGCCGACGCGTTTTGCCACAGCATGGTGCGTGCGCTCGTGGGCGCGTGCGTCGCCGTGGGTCTCGGCAAGCTCACGCCCGACGACATCGTGCACCTCCGCGATGCGGGGCAGCGGGCAAGCGACTTCAAGGTGCTGGCCGCCCACGGGCTCACGCTGATGGAGGTGCGCTACCCCGCCGACGAGTTGCTGGCGGTGCGTGCTGCGCAGACCCGAGGTCGGCGTAGCCTCGACGGGCCCGGCGCCGCCGAATAAGCCCGCGCACCCACCACGCAAGCGCGAGGCCGATCGCCGTGCCGAGGGTGTTGGCGATGACGTCGCTGATCGTGGTGACCCGGCCGGGCACCGCAAGCTGGGTCAGTTCGATCGCGGTGCTGGCGAGGCATCCCGTGCCAATAACGATGAGGGTGGATGCCGCGGCCGGCGCTCGCAGCGGCACGGCGAAGACCGCGGCGGCGCCGAAGGGCAGAAACAGCACGATGTTCGCGGTGAACTCGAGCACCGGGTAGCCCACGGCGAATGGGATGCCAAGGGAGTGGAGCGCGCGGGCGAACAGGGTCACGACACCCGTCGCTTGGCCGGCGACCGCCGCAGGGGTGAGCACGAGCCACGCGAGTGCGCCGAGGTAGGCGAGCGTGAGCAGCCGCCAGGTCACCAGCGCACCGCGGCCCGGTCGCGATGTGTCGACGGGAGCGGGGGAGTGGGGCACCCGTTCAGCGTATCGATCCGGTGTGAGTGAACTGGGAACTGCATTGCGGGGGGACGCGGGGCGGGCTGACGGCATAGTGTGGCAATTGTCATGAAGGTCATCAGTTATAACCTGCGCAAACACCGCGCGGTCGTCGAGCTCGAGGAGCTCTTTGCCGCGCACGAGCCCGACATCCTGTGCCTGCAGGAGGCCGAAACGATGTCGTTGCCGGCCCGTGTCGGCGACCTTGCGCTTGCGCAGTCAACGACCCGCAATCGGCTTGGCCTGGCCGTGTACTACCGTGACGCGATGCTGCGACCGACCGCGGTGCGTGCCGTCGCGCTGAAGAAGTCGATGCACGACCGCGTGCTGCGGCCCGCGCACGAACGCCTTGTGGGTGTGCGCTTTCGTGAGCTGACGAGCGGGCGAGACTTTATTGTCGCGTCGTTCCATGCGGCGCCGCTGACCGCGCTGAACTCGCTGCGTCGCCACCAGATCCGCTCCGCGTTGCTCGAGCTCCAGCTCCTCGGCCCGGGGTTACCGACCCTGATGGTCGGCGACTATAACTATCCGATTTTCAAGGACAACCTGAGCGAGAAGGTGCGCGATCACGGCTATGAGCTGACGCTGAGTGACGCTCGCACCTACACGCGATACAAGTTCTTCCGCGGGCACTACGACTTCGCCACGTCGGCCGGGTTCGACATCCAGACGATCTCGACGTTGCCCCAGGGCGTCTCAGACCACCTGCCGATCCTGATCGATGCGCAGCTCGATTCGCCGGCAGAGGTTGCGCAGGTCGCGGAGGCGATCTGAATGGGCTCGAATTGAGCCTCGGGCGTGTCGGCATGTATGATTGACCCTTGGTACGTGTGCCCTGCTGGCCTGTACCGCGAACGTGAGCCCTCCACTGGCGTCTTTCAACGAGTTTCTTCGAAGAAAGCACCCCGGAGCGGGATTCACGAACACCTCCGTTCGAACAAGAAAGCAGCACTATTGTGACGCGCACTTATACCCCCAAAGCTGGCGAGATCCAGCGCGAATGGCTCATCATCGACGCCGCTGACGTCGTGCTCGGCCGCCTTGCAAGCCACACCGCAGCCCTGCTGCGTGGCAAGCACAAGCCGACCTTCGTCAACCACCTCGACTCTGGTGACTTCGTCATCATCGTCAACGCCGACAAGATCGTCCTCACGGGTCAGAAGCTGACGCAGAAGAAGGCGTACCGTCACTCGGGTTACCCGGGCGGCCTCACGGCAATCCCCTACAGCGAGCTCATGGAAAAGAACTCCGTGCGCGCGGTCGAGAAGGCCGTCCGCGGCATGCTCCCCAAGAACAGCCTGGGTCGTGCTCAGTTGAGCAAGCTCAAGGTCTACCGCGGCGCCGAGCACCCTCACGGTGCACAGACGCCCAAGACCTACACCCTCGACCAGGTCGCCCAGTAAGCGCCGAAAGACTTAAGGACAGACTCGTGGCGAAGATCGCAGATTCAATCGAAACTCCTCTCGAAGGGGAGAACACCTCCTACTCGACCGAGACCCCCGCGGCCGCAGAGACCGTGGCGCCCCGCCCGGTGCTCAGCGTTCCCGGCGCGGCTGTCGGTCGTCGCAAGCAGGCAATTGCCCGCGTGCGCATCATCCCCGGCACCGGTGTCATCACGGTCAACGGCCGTGCGTTCGAGGACTACTTCCCGAACAAGCTGCACCAGCAGCTCGTGACCGACCCGTTCACGGCACTCAACCTCGTCGGCGCATACGACGTCATCGCCCGCATTTCGGGTGGCGGCGACTCGGGTCAGGCCGGCGCACTGCGTCTCGGCATTGCTCGTTCGCTCAACCAGGTTGACGAAGAGAACAACCGCGCCACCCTCAAGAAGGCCGGCTTCCTCTCGCGCGATGCTCGCATCAAGGAGCGCAAGAAGGCTGGTCTCAAGAAGGCGCGTAAGGCTCCTCAGTACTCGAAGCGCTAGACGCCGAGTACCGACAAGATGCCGATATTTGGCACTGACGGCGTGCGGGGGCTGGCTAACGGCCCCCTCACCGCCGAGCTCGCGTTGCGTCTTGCCCAAGCCACTGCTGTGGTTCTTGGGCAAGGCCGCACCGCGGATGCCCGCCGCGAGGCGGGAAAGCGACTCACCGCGATTGTCGCCCGTGACCCCCGTATCTCGGGGGAATTTCTGGCCGCTGCGGTGAGCGCGGGACTCGCAAGTTCCGGCGTCGATGTTTTGGACGCGGGTGTGTTGCCTACCCCGGCTGCGGCGTTTTTGATCGCCGAGAAAGACGCTGACTTTGGCGTCATGGTCTCGGCCTCGCACAACCCCGCCCCCGACAATGGCATCAAGATTTTTGCACGCGGCGGCGTGAAGCTCCCCGATGTGGTTGAGCAGCGCATCGAGAGCCACCTGGATGGCCCGAAGCTCCAGCCGACTGGCGCTGGCGTTGGTCGCATCCAGCGGCTCTCAGACGCAGAAGACGTGTACGTGTTGCACCTGCTCGCGAGCTTGCCGAACGACCTTGGCGGCCTGCATGTCGTGCTCGACTGCGCACATGGTGCCGCCGCCGGCGTCTCGCCAGAAACCTTCCGCGATGCCGGCGCGCGCGTCACGGTGATCGGAGCCGATCCCGATGGCTTGAACATCAACGACGGTGTCGGTTCTACCCACCTCGACCAGTTGGCGGCCGCGGTGCTTGAACACGGCGCAGACCTCGGAATCGCCCACGATGGCGACGCCGACCGCTGTTTGGCAGTGGATGCCTCTGGTGCCGTGGTCGATGGCGACCAGATTATGGCGATCATCGCGGTCGCGATGAAAGAACGCGGGCAGCTGACCCGCGACACCCTGGTTGCAACGGTCATGAGCAACCTCGGCCTGCACGTGGCAATGCGCGAGCAGGGCATCACCGTGCTGAAGACGGCTGTCGGTGACCGCTACGTGCTTGAGGCAATGAACGAGGGCGGCTACGCCCTGGGTGGCGAACAGTCGGGTCACGTCATCATGAGCAAGTACGCCACCACCGGCGACGGCCTGCTCACCGGCCTGCACCTTATGGCCGAGATGGCGGGCAAGGGCAAGACGCTTGCCGAGCTCGCATCGGTCATGACCGTGTTCCCACAGGTGCTCATCAACGTGAAAGGCGTCGACCGCACGCGTGTCGGCGACGATGCATCCATCGCCGAAGCCGTTGCGCTCGTCGAGCAGGAGCTCGGAGAAAGTGGCCGCGTGCTGCTTCGCGCATCGGGCACCGAGCAGCTTGTGCGGGTGATGGTTGAGGCCGCCGACGAGGCGACCGCCCAGCGCTACGCCGAGCAGCTTGCGGACGTCGTCCGCGAGCGCCTCGCGCTCTAGCCGAGCCGAGGCGGGCGCCGCGCCCGAACCCTCCGCGAGACGGGGCTGCATTTGCCGCGCCCGCAGATCGGCGCGGGCGAGCCGTGACCGCGACGCGTAAATAGCACGATCACGGATTGTCTACAAGCATCCGATTTGTCTATGTGAATTGTTTCGACACACTCTGTCACTCCAAGACACACCCGGCTGCGCTGCCTGGGGCCTTGTTAGTTTCGCGTCATGCCCCTTGCAACGACCGAGGTCTCACGATGACCTCCGACCTGAACTTGCTGCCGTTCGCGGCGCTGCTGACGACCCTGCTGGCGTTCGTCGGCCTGATCACCTTGCGCCGCCGCGGCGTCGGGTTCACCCCGCTCGTGTTGATCGGCCTGGGTGTCGGAGTGGGGATCGGGATCGGCTTTCGCGGCAACCTCGACTACGTCTCGTTTCTCGGTGACCTCTACATTCAGGTGATCATCGCGATCGTCGCGCCGCTGATCTTCATCTCGATTCTTTCGAGCGTCACGTCGCTCGGGTCGACCGCGAAGCTGCGCACGATCGGGCTCAGCAGTGCGTTCTGGTTGCTGCTGACCAACGCGATCGCGATCGTGCTGACCCTCGCGGTCGCACTCTCGCTCGAACTTGGCAAGGGCGTCTCCCTCGCGGCCGACGCGTCAACAAACGGCGACTCGCTGCTCGGGCTGGTCAAGCCACTTGACCAGGTGCTGCTCGATCTTGTGCCCTCGAACCTCGCGGGCGATTTCGTGAGCAACAACATCGTCGCGATCATCCTGTTCGCGCTGTTGTTCTCGGTCGCGTACCTCGTCGCCGCACGTCGCGACGATCCTCAGCTGCGCACCTTCAAGAACGTGGTGGATGCCACGAAGAAGATCGTGATGGTCGCCGTCGGCTTCATCATCGAACTCACCCCGTACGCAGTGCTGGCCCTGGTCTCGACCACCGTCGCGACCGCCATCACCCGTATCGAGGATGTGCTCTCGCTCCTGCTCGTCCTGGTGCTCGCGCTCGGGCTCGCATTCGTGAGCGCCTACGTGGTCAACGGTGTGCTGCTGCGGGTCTTTGCCGACGTGAGCCCGCTGCGCTGGTTCCGGTTGCTCACCCCCGCGCAGTACACCGCGTTCAGCACCCAGTCGAGCGTTGGTACGCTCCCGCTGACGATCCGCACGCTCACACAAAAGGTGGGCGTCCCAGAAGAGATCGCCACGTTCACGGCTCCCATCGGGACGACGATCGGGATGCCTGGATGCTCCGGCATCTGGCCCGTCATCGTTGCGGTGTTCACGATCAACGCGCTCGGGATCGACTATTCACTCTGGGATTATGCGGCGCTCGCCGGACTCTGCTTGCTGGTGTCGCTCGGGACCGCCGGGGTGCCGGGCACCGCGATCATCACCGCCACCGCGGTGCTCACCGCGGTGGGCCTGCCGATCTACTTGTTGATCGTGCTCATCCCGATCAGCGCCGTTGCGGGTACCGCCAGCACGATGGCAAATGTGTCGGCCGCAGCAACCGCTGCGACGATCGTGGCCCGCCGGCAGGGCACCCTCGACGACGCCGTCTTCAGGGGCGTCGCGGCCCCGGTCGCCGGCCCCACACCCGCGCAGGCCCAGGCCGCCCCGGTGCTACCGGCCGAAACGCTGCCCGTGACCGAGCGGCTTTCGGTTGCGGGCGAAACGGCGACCATGCAGTTTCCTGTCGCCGGCGCACCGCTCGCAACGCTCGACGAATTCTTTGTTCCCGACGGCATCGAGGTTGGGCAGTGCGAGCTGCCCACCACCCGCCGCACCAACCGTTCCGATTCTGTGAGGACCTCATGATCTCCAAGCTCCGCATCTTCAGCATTGCCGCGGCGGTCGCACTCGCGGCCGTGATCGCCCCGGCCACGGCCATCGGCACCGCGCCCGCGGCCCAGGCGGCCGGCGACGTCTGCGACATCTGCTCGATCAACTTCGATCTCGGTGCCTGCGAAAAGCTTGGCGGCTATCCCTACGACTCCACGCTCGAAAGCCCGCCGCCCGCGCTCTCGGCGCCGAAGCCGGCACCGGTTCCAGAGGCACCCGCGCCCGCAGCTCCGGCTCCTGCCCCGGCCGCACCCGGCCCGCAGGCTCCGGCGGCTCCGGCTCCCGCGCCCGCCAAGCAGGGCACTGGCGCCACCACCACGGGCACTGAGGCTGTGACCGAGGTGTCGACTGAGGTCGTCACCGAGGTTGCCGCAACCGTGCCCGGCGTACCGACCGCGCTGAAGAGCAGCGTGAAGGACCGCGCGCTGACCCTCAAGTGGGCCGCCCCGGCCGACGGCGGCTCGCCGATTACCGGCTATACCCTCGTGCTCAACGGTGGCTCGCCCATCGAGGTGCCCGCCGAGGCGACCACCTACTCGATCACCCTCGGTGCCGGCACCTACGACGTCGCGCTGAGCGCGGTCAACAGCGTCGGTGCGTCGCAGGAGGTCGCGACCGTGAGCGACATCGTGATCGCAGGCGACACCAAGGTTGCCGCTGCGGCGACGAGTGCCGATGCCGGTCCATCTGCGCCGCTTGTGGGTGGCATCGTCCTCGGCGCGCTCGTCCTGCTCGGCGCTGGTGCGCTCGGCTGGTGGGCACTGCGGCGCCGGGCCGCGGCATCCTGACCTCTCTTTCACCACTTCGCGCACACTCATCGCAAGGAATCCCCATGAACACGCACAAACGCCCGCGGAACGCGAAGTCGCTGCTTGCCGCAGCGGTCGCGTCCACCCTGATCGTCGCTGGCGGTGTGGCGCTCGCGCCGGCCGCCAACGCGGCGCCGCCGACGGCGCCGACGGTCGACTATTTCGCCGACTCATTTGCCGGCCTTCGCACGGGATCGGTTTTCACGCCGGTCACGTTCGAGCGCTTCGAGCGGCTGCTCGACAGCGATGGCACCTACGCGTTTCTCATCGGCGGCCCAGCCGACGGTGTGACGGCCGCGACCGTGGCCTCGATCGACCAGGCCGCGCAGGCGCACGGGATCGACACCGTGTACGCGTTCGACCCGCGCCTCGATGGCAAGTCGCTCGACATCCGCACCACGTCGAGCGCGCCGCTGAAGGAGCTGTACACGCGACTGGTCGAGAAGCTCAACAAGGATACGAACCCGCAGTTCGGCGACCCGACGACCGACCCGACGCTGTTCATCTACGACCGTAGCCACACCGCGAGCGGGGTCGAGGACCGCATCGTCGGTTCGGTGACGAGTGCGCGCGATGCCGAGAACATCGATCCCGTTACCTTCAGCCTCGACGTCGATGCCCTGTTCGCGTCGGTGCCTTCCGTCGATACGCAGTCGCAGTTCACGTTCTTCCACGACGCGATGAACCAGCGGCACACCGCGACCTACGCCGACGCGTCGCTGTTCGGTGGCGACGTCTTGACGGCAGACGACGGCGCCAACTTCGTGTTGCAGTCGGTCACCTACCCCGAGCTCGTGAACCTGCTCGAGTCCGACGGCGAGCACGTCATCCTCTTCGGCGGAACGTGGTGCCACAACACCCGCGCCCTCGTGAAGGAAGTGAACCGGGCGGCTGCGGCATCCGGAGTAAAAACCGTCTACGTCTTCGACCTGAAGCTTGACGGCCTGAGCAACGCGCCGGCCCACATTCGCGACAGCGCGTCGGAGTACTCATACCTCTACGGCGACCTCGTTGCCAAGTACCTGCCCAACCTGCGCACGCAGTACGTGCCGGCGGTCTCGGCCGGGCAGCGCGTCGAGTACTACCCGGGTGGCGACACCGGTGCCGAGCGCGCCGTCTCGCTGAAGCTGCAGGTGCCCTACCTGATCAGCTACAACAAGGCCGCGGGCAACGCCCCGATCACGAAGGACTGGCTGCACGAGAACGCAGACGGCTCGTTCACCGAGTACATGACTGAGTTTTGGTGGGTCGCGGGTCTGCCCGGCAAGAACAGCCGCAACCTCGCCCCCGAGGTCTGGGCAGCACAGCAGCAGACCAACTGGGCCTTTGCGGCCGAAGCGGTCGCAAAGCTCGACGGATTCTTCGGGCTTGCAACCGCACCGGACGCCCCCGCGGCGCCGACCGCCACGGCTTCGGCCTCGGGCGATGTCACGGTGACCTGGGCGGCCCCGGCAAACGGCGGATCCGCACTGACCGGTTTCGACGTCGCACTCGATGGCGGCGCCGCCGTCACCGTGGCAGCGAACGCGACGAGCCACGTGTTCGGCGCCGTCGCACCCGGCACGCACTCGGTGACAGTGGCCGCGGTCAACCACCTCGGTTCGGCACGGTCGACGGCAACCACCGTGACGGTCACCGCCCCCCCTGTGGTGCCGGCCGTTACCGTCACGGGTGACCTGCGACCTGGCGGCACGATCTCGGTCTCTGGCACCGGCTTCGCCGCCGGTGCGGTCAGCGTCGAGCTTCACTCGACACCGCAGGTGCTGGGCAGCGCGACCGCGGCGGCAGGCGGCGGGTTCACCCTGACCGCGACGATCCCCGCGAACGTGCCGGCAGGAGCGCACGCCGTCGTGGTCTTCGCGAACGGCCTCGAGGTCGCACGCACTGCCGTCACCGTAGCCCCGGCCGCGGCCGGCGGTGGAACGGGCGACGCCACGGCTGGAGCATCGGGCCAGACGGCCCGCGGCCTTGCGGGCACTGGTGGCCCCGGCATCCCGTATCTGGCGCTCGGCACCGCTCTGCTGCTGGTGCTCGCGGGTGCCGGCACGCTGGTGGCCCGACGGGCTCGCTCGTAGGCATCCTTGGGGGCGGGGCGTTTTCGCCCCCGCCCCCAAGGAATCCGGATACGATGGGCGCGATGTTCGCTGCAGACCAGACCTCAGTCGCCACCCACGAGTCAGGCCCATTGGCCCCGCTCTCGCCGTATCGCGAGATTGCGCGTGCTGATTGGGCGCGCCTTGCGCCGGGCATGCCACAACCCCTGAGCGAGACCGAGGTGGTGCAGCTTCGTGGCCTCGGTGACCGACTCGACATCGACGAGGTGCGCGAGGTGTATCTGCCGCTGAGCCGCCTACTCAGCCTGTATGCGCGCGCGACCAAGAAGCTCGGCGCCGCCACAAGCGACTTCCTGCAGAACGACGACACCACGACACCGTTCGTGATTGGTGTCGCGGGATCAGTCGCGGTCGGCAAGTCGACCATCGCGAGGCTCCTGCGCGAACTGCTCAGCCGCTGGGTCGACACGCCACGCGTTGAGCTCGTCACCACCGACGGCTTTCTCTACCCCAACGCCGAGCTCAAACGCCGCGGCATCATGGACCGCAAGGGCTTTCCTGAGTCGTACGATCGCCGCGCCCTGCTCGAGTTTCTGACCGCCGTCAAGAGCGGCCAGCCCGAGGTCCGCGCCCCCTTCTACTCGCATATGCGCTACGACATCGTGCCCGATGCCCACATCGTGGTACGCCGCCCCGACGTGATCATCGTCGAGGGCCTCAACGTGCTGGCGCCGCCGCCGACGCCAAACGACGTTGCGGTGAGCGAGCTCTTCGACTTTTCGATCTATGTGGATGCCTCGACCGACAACCTTGAGCGCTGGTATGTCGATCGCTTCATGGCGTTGCAACGCGGTGCGTTCAACAACCCGAACTCGTTCTTCAACGTGTTCGCCCACCTCGACGACGAGGGCGCGCGCAAGGCGGCGCTCGGGTTCTGGAACGACATCAACCTCCCCAACCTCGAAGAGAACGTGTTGCCGACGAAGCACCGTGCGACGCTCGTGCTTGAAAAGGGCGTCGATCACACCGTGGAGCGCGTGCTGCTGCGCAAGCTGTAAGGGGGCGCGGGCTCGGGCTCGGGCACAGGCATCCGCTTCGAGCGAAACGCAGGCACCCCTGCATGCACCGGCTTCACAACTGGGGCACTTATCATTGAACCCATGTGTGGAATCGTTGGATACGTGGGCGCTCGGCCCAGCCAGGACATTCTTATCGCGGGCCTCGCTCGCCTTGAATACCGGGGCTATGACTCAGCCGGGATCGCGGTCATTACCGACGACGGCGCCCTCGAAATGCGCAAGCGCGCAGGCAAGCTCAAGGTGCTGCGCGACGACCTGGCAGCGCACCCGCTGACGGCCGGTAACACCGGCATCGGGCACACGCGGTGGGCGACCCATGGCGGCCCCACCGACGAGAACGCGCACCCGCACCTTGGTGACGACGGCAAGCTCGCGCTGATCCACAACGGCATCATCGAAAACTTTGCTGAGCTGCGCGACGAACTCGCCGGCCAGGGATACACGTTCAAGAGCGAGACCGACAGCGAGGTCGCGGCGTTGCTGCTTGGCCGCGAGTACCGCGAACTCGGCGACATGCTCGCGGCGTTCCGCGCGGTCGCGGGGCGCCTCGAAGGCGCGTTCACCCTCATCGCCGTGCACGAAGACCTGCCCGGCGTCGTGCTCGGTGCGCGCCGCAACTCTCCGCTCGTGATCGGCCTGGGCGAGGGCGAGAACTTCCTCGGTTCCGACGTTGCCGCGTTCATCGAGCACACGCACCTGGCCATGGCAATCGGCCAAGACCAGATTGTGCAGATGACGGCCGACGCGGTCGTCGTGACCGACTTCGAGGGCAACCCGGTCGACACCACGTCGTTTGAAGTGATGTGGGATGCCTCCGCCTCAGAAAAGGGCGGATGGTCGAGCTTCATGGCGAAAGAGATCGCCGAGCAGCCGGAGGCTGTCGCCAACACCGTTCGCGGTCGCGTGCGTGACGGTGCGGTGGTCATCCCCGAGCTTGACGGCCTCGACGACCTGCTCCTTGGCATCTCTCGCATCGTGATCGTCGCCTGCGGTACCGCGTCGTACGCGGGCCTCGTTGGCAAGTACGCGATCGAAACCTGGTCGCGCGTGCCCGTTGAGCTCGACCTCGCCCACGAGTTCCGTTACCGCGCGCCGGTGATCGGGCCCGACACGCTCGTCGTGTCGATCAGCCAGTCCGGCGAGACGATGGACACCCTGATGGCGGTCAAGTACGCCCGCGAACAGGGCGCGAAGACGCTTTCAATCTGCAACACCCAGGGCGCAACCATTCCGCGCGAGTCCGACGCCGTGGTGTACACCCACGCCGGCCCCGAGGTCGCGGTTGCCTCGACCAAGGCGTTCATCGCGCAGATGACCGCGCTCTATGTGTTCGCGTTGCACCTCGGCCGCGTTCGCGGTGTGCTCGACCCGGCAGACGCCGCGGTGCACGTGCAGGAGCTGGAGTCGATCCCCGCGAAGATTCAGCGGGTGCTCGACGAAGAGCAGGCACACGTCGAGCAGCTTGCGCACTGGATGGCCGACACCCGCGCCGTCCTCTTTCTCGGCCGTCACGTGGGCTACCCCGTCTCGCTCGAGGGTGCGCTCAAGCTCAAAGAACTCGCGTACATCCACGCAGAGGGTTTCGCCGCTGGCGAGCTGAAGCACGGTCCGATCGCGTTGATCGAGCCGGGCCAGCCCGTGTTCGTGCTCGTGCCGAGCCCCCGCGAATCGCCCCTCCTGCACTCCAAGATCGTGTCGAACATTCAAGAGATCCGGGCGCGCGGCGCTCGCGTGATCGTGATTGCCGAAGAGGGGGATGCCGCGGTCCTGCCGTACGCCGACGAGGTGTTGCGCGTCCCGTTGACCGGGCCAATGTTCGAGCCGCTCCTGGCTGTTGTGCCGCTACAGATCTTTGCAATGGCGCTGGCCACGGCCAAGGGCCTCGACGTCGACCAACCCCGCAACCTCGCAAAATCGGTGACGGTAGAGTAGCCGCGGCCATGTCATCGCTTCGGCCATGCGCCGGAGAGGGGAAGCAATGATCGTTGGCATCGGCGTCGACCTTGTCGACATTCCGCGCTTTGAGCGGAGCATCGAACGCACCCCGCGGCTGCTCGAGCGGCTGTTCGCTCCGGCGGAACGCGGCCTCGCGCTCCGCTCCCTGGCGGCGCGGTACGGCGCGAAAGAGGCGCTCATCAAGGCGCTCGGCGGGAGCGACGGTGTCTATTGGTCTGAGATCGAGGTCGCTTCCGAACCATCGGGCCGCCCCGTGTTTGCGCTGAGTGGTTCGACCGCGGCCGTCGTCGCCGAACGCGGGATCACCGCGCTGCACCTGTCGATGACGCACGACGCAGGGGTCGCGGTGGCATACGTCATTGCCGAGAAGGTCACCCCAGGGCTCCTCCCGTGAGCCGGTTGCCGGCGGGTGTGTTGCGCGAGGCGCAGATCGACACCTCGGCGATCGCCGACAACGTGCGGCAACTCCGCCGCTTGATCGGCGTTGAGGTCATCGCGGTCGTGAAGGCCGATGGCTACGGCCACGGCGCCCTCCGGGCCGCGCGCGCCGCACTCGAGGGCGGCGCGAGTCGCCTCGGCGTTGCCGACATCGCCGAGGGCGTCGCACTTCGTCGCGCAGGCATCACGGCGCCCATCTTGGCCTGGCTGCATGCCCCAGGCGCCTCGTTTGTCGAGGCCGCCGCGCTCGGCATCACGCTCGGGGTGTCGAGCATGGCGCAACTGCTCGCGGCGGCGGAAGCGGCATCCGCAGATCGCCCGACGATCGTGCACCTCAAACTCGAAACGGGGCTCGGGCGCAACGGCGTCGCACCCGACGACTGGAAGACGGTGCTGGCCGAAGCGGCGCGCTTCGAACGGCTTGGCAAGATTGTGGTCGAGGGGCTGTTCAGTCATCTTTCGAACACGTCGCCGGAGGATGACCTCGTGGCGGTTGCCGAGTTCGAGGAGGGCGTCGCGGCCGCGGTCGCGCTCGGGCTCACCCCCGCGCTGCTGCACATCGCCGCGACCCAGGCCGCGCTTTCGATGCCGCAGGCGCGGTTCAACTGCGTGCGGCTGGGGATCGGGATCTATGGGCTTTCGCCGTTCGATGATCGCGGACCCGAAGCGTTCGGGCTCCGGCCCGCGATGACGCTGCGCGGTGCGGTGGCGGCGGTGCGACGGGTGCCCGCGGGGCACGGCGTCTCATACAACTACACCTATCGCGCGCCCGAAACGACATCGCTCGCGCTCGTGCCGCTCGGGTACGCCGACGGTGTGCCGCGGGCCGCTTCGGGGCGCGCAAGCGTTGCCATCGGCGGCCGGCGCTACAAGATCGCGGGACGCATCGCGATGGATCAGTTCGTGGTCGACGTCGGCGATGACCCCGTGCAAGTGGGCGATGAGGTCGTGCTGTTCGGCGACGCGGCTCGCGGGGTGCCGACCGCGCGTGACTGGGCCGAAGCCAGCGACACCATCAACTACGAAATCGTCACCCGGATCGGTCCGCGCGTGCCGCGGGTGCAGGTGTCGTCATGACGGGCGGCCTCGCGGCGCTCGCCGGCACGCACGTGATCGAGACGTCAGAAGACATGCACGCGTTTGGTGTGCGCGTCGGTGGGATGCTTCGGGCCGGCGACCTTCTCGTGCTCACCGGGCCGCTCGGGGCGGGCAAGACTACGTTCACCCGCGGCATCGGCGAGGGCCTCGGGGTGCGCGGCCCGGTGCAGAGCCCCACATTCGTGATCGCACGCACGCACCCGTCGCTGGTCGACGGCCCACCGCTCGTGCACGTCGACGCATACCGCCTCGGCTCGGGACTCGAGCTCGACGACCTCGATATCGACGCCGATCGTTCGGTCGTGGTGGTGGAGTGGGGCCGCGGAATCGCCGAATCGCTGCGCGAACAGTGGTGGGACATCGAAATCGAACGCCCGACCGGCGCCGCGGACGGCGACACCGGCGATACCGGCGACGCAAGCGAAGAACGTGACGAGCCGCGCCGCGTCACCATCAGCCGGGCGAGCGGCCCAGTCTCGATACCCTAGAAGCATGATCCTCGCCATCGACACCTCGCTCGGCACGAGCGCCGCACTGGTCGACGCCGAGGGCACCGTGTTCGGCGAAGCCTGGAGCGACGACCCGCTCGCGCACGCCGAGGTCATTGGCCGCTTGCTGCAAGAGGTGCTCGCCACCGGCCCCGCGCCCACACACGTTGCCGCAGGCATGGGCCCGGGCCCATTCACCGGCCTCCGTATCGGCATCACCGCCGCCCGCACGTTCGCACAGGCGCGCGCCCTGCCGCTCGTGCCCGTGGCAAGCCACGACGCGATGGCCCTCGAACGGCTGGCCGGGGCGCCGGGGCGCGCGACGCTTGCGGGCTCGGAAGCGGGGGAGGAGGCATCCGCCCCTTTCGCGATCGTCACCGATGCGCGCCGGCGCGAGTTCGCATTCTCGGTGTACGACGGGCTCGATGCAGACGGCCTGCCGCGCCGCATCGTCGGCCCCGTGCTCGCACACCGCGACGAGATCGACACGCGATTGCTGGGGCTTGGGGCGCTGCGGGTGGATGCCACAGCCGTGCCGGCCGCAGCGCTCGGCCTGGTCGCGGCCCGTGCTGTTGCCGCCGCGCGAGTGATCGCCGCACCCGAACCCCTCTACCTTCGTGCCCCCGACGTCACCATGCCCGCGGCACCGAAGCGGGTGGGCACGTGAGCACCCTGCCCGTGGCCGTCACTTATCGCACCGCCACGACCGACGATCTCGACGCGATCATGGCGCTCGAGACGGCCTCGTTCGTTGCCGACGCGTGGTCGCGCGACATGATGGGCGACGAGGTTGAGAGCGTGCACAACGCGTACTCCGTCGCGCTCATCGGCGACGCGCTCGCCGGTTATGCCGGGCTTCGGGTGCCGAGGGGCGCGCGCGAAGCGGACGTGCAGACGATTGCCGTATCGCCCGAGGCGCGTGGCCGGGGGATCGGCCGCGCGCTCATGGGACGTATGATCGCGCTGGCCCGCGAGCGCGGCGTGCGCGAGGTCTTTCTCGAGGTGCGCGCCGACAACGACGTGGCGCAGAATCTCTACCGTTCATTGGGTTTTGAGGAGCTCGGGGTGCGTCCCGGCTACTACCAGCCCGAAGGCATCGACGCGATCGTGATGCGGCTGGCGCTCGCCGCCCCATCGACCGTGGTTGGAGGAGAAACGCGATGAACCGCACCGAACCGCTCGTGCTCGGGATCGAGACGTCGTGCGACGAGACCGGCATCGGCATCGTCCGCGGGCGCACGCTGCTGAGCAACACCATCGCCTCGAGCATGGACGAGCACGCGCGATACGGCGGTGTGGTTCCCGAGATCGCCGCACGTGCACACCTCGAAGCGATGCAACCGGCGATCAACGCCGCGCTGGGTGAAGCGGGCATCGCGCTCGCCGACCTCGACGCCGTCGCCGTCACCAGCGGGCCGGGGCTCGCCGGCGCACTCATGGTGGGCGTGGGCGCGGCAAAGGCGCTCGCCGTGGCGCTCGACAAGCCGCTGTATGCCGTCAATCACCTCGTCGGGCATGTCGGTGCCGATGTGCTCGACCCCGATGCCCCGCCGCTCGAATACCCGACGATCGCGCTGCTGGTCTCGGGCGGGCACACGGCCCTCCTGCTGGTTCGCGACCTCGTCTCTGACGTTGAGTTGCTGGGCGAGACCGTCGACGACGCCGCCGGCGAAGCCTTCGACAAGGTCGCGCGTGTGCTCGGGCTGCCCTACCCTGGCGGCCCGGAGATTGACCGGGTCGCGGCATCCGGAGACCCGAAGGCAATTCGTTTTCCGCGCGGGCTGAGCCTTCCGAAAGACATGGCGCGGCACCGCTACGACTTCTCGTTCTCGGGCCTGAAGACCGCGGTTGCCCGCTGGGTCGAGCAGCGCACCGACGCTGGCGAGCCGGTGCCCGTGGCCGATGTCGCGGCGAGCTTTCGCGAGGCGGTCGTCGATGTGCTCGTGACGAAGGCGC
Source organism: Actinomycetes bacterium (assembly GCA_029777095.1). Lineage (GTDB taxonomy): Bacteria > Actinomycetota > Actinomycetes > Actinomycetales > Microbacteriaceae > Microbacterium. Next base: position 137,628 of record JAKOTS010000047.1, read on the forward strand.
TCGCCGCGTGCGCGCAATACGACGTGCCGCGCCTGCTGCTCGGCGGCGGCGTGATCGCCAACCGGCGCCTGCGCGACGTTGCCGCCGAACGGGCGAGTGCGGCCGGCGTCACCCTTCGAGTGCCCCCGCTGTCGCTCTGCACTGACAACGGGGCGATGATCGCGGCGCTCGCCGCAGAGCTGATCATGGCCGGTCGCGAGCCGTCGACCTTGAACTTCGGCGCCGATTCGACGTTGCCCGTGACCGAGATTCAGGTCGCTGAGCGGGGTGTTTCTGAGGGTGGTGCCGGGGGCGTTGCCCGGGGTGTTGTTGTCGGCAGCGTTGTCGGGGGCGTTGTTGCGGGGAGTGCCGCGACCGGTCCGGGGCAGGTGTCGCGGGCATGAGCGAGCAGGGCGCCGAGCAATCACCGGGTGGGCCTCTGGGCGTGGAGCCGGTGCCGGCGTCGGCATCCGCGCCTGTGCCGCCCGCGTCGGCATCCGCAACCCCGGCCGTGCCATCGCCGGGCCCATCGCCCGCCGTGCCAATAGCCGCATTCGTCCCGGCCGATGCCGGCGCGGCGGCGACATCTGCGCCCCGCGTGCCGGGCAGCGCCGGCGAACGCTTCCAGCGGTTTCCGACCGGGATGATGGACCTCCCGCCGGGCACGGCGGTCGCCGGGCACGATAGCTCGGCCCCGGGAGCGCCCGTGTGGACGGGGCCATCTGCCACGCCGCCCGCTCGCCCGGGCGGGATCGCCGGCTGGGGGCTTGCTTTCTCGATGGTCGGCCTGCTCGCCTCGTTTGTCGTGGGATGGGCCTTCCCCGTCGCGCTTGTCGGGCTCATCACCGGGGCAGTGGCGCTGCGTCGTCCTTTTGAGAACCGCAGCGCGGCCGCGTGGGCGCTCGGGCTGGGTATTGCTGGGCTCGTTTACAGCGCCGGCTGGCTGACATTCGCCGCGATGAGCGCCGATCTCTTTAGCTGAGGTCAGGCGCGCTTACTGAGGTCTGGCTCGTCCGCTGAGGTCGGACGCGCTCGCTGAGGTCAGACGCGGTCGACGAGGAGCGCCGTGCGGCGCTCGCCGACGCGGGTGAGAATGAGCGTCGCCGATTCCGGGCCACGCAGCTTCAGCGACGTGCGGACGCGGGCCGGGTCGATATCGACGCCGCGCTTCTTGATTTCGAGGATGCCGATGCCTCGCTCGCGCAGCGCTCTGGTGAGCGCCTTCGTGTCGAAGGGAAGTTCTTCGCGCACCCGAAACGTCGTGCTGAACCGACTCGGTGCGGGCTCGTCGCCCGTGGAGTACGCGATCCCGGGGCTGAGCATCCCGGCACCCTGCGCGCGGGCCACGGTGCCGACCAGTCGGGCGCGAATCACCGCACCATCGGGCTCGTGCACGTATGCGCCGAGCGCACGCACAGGCTCGTCGGGGGCATCGTCGGGGGCGGTGAGCTCGTGCGGCTCGCCTCCGCGGATCACGAGGGCCGCACGCCGCACACCAGGCCGGGCGACCGCGCCGAACCAGAGCGCGAGCTCGACGGTCGAGCCGTCGACGCTCACCCACTGCGCCTCTGCGTCTTCTGGGATCGCCCCGCGGTCAAAGCCCGGGCCCAGCTTGATGCCGGTCGGGCGGGTGCGGGCGAGCGCGAACGCCCAGTCGAGTGTGGGCGTGTAGTCGGCGCTCCGGCTCAACCGGGTCGTCTCGCTGTGTCCGCTCGTGCGCCGGGCCGGATCGAGCCAGGCTGCGTCGTCGTCGGCGAGCGCAATGTCTTCGGCGCGTGCGTGCTGCACCCGGGCCGCGCCTCCGAACGGCGCGAGGTTGAACGACGCCAGCGCCGCGGTGACCTCATCGGCGTCGACGGCCAACACCGAGAGCCCGAGGCCGGCGAACGCGAGCGCATCGCCGCCGATGCCGCAGCCCAAATCGACCACGCGGGTGGCACCGGCATCCCGAAATCTGCCCGCATGAAGTGCGGCCACGGGGAGTCGCGTTGCCTGCTCGAGTCCTGCCTGCGTGAACAGCATGCTGCCCGCGAATTCGCCGAACTTGGCGACCGCGCGGGTGCGCAGGCGCGCCTGGCCGACAACGGCAGAGACG
>JAKOTS010000064.1 GCA_029777095.1 Actinomycetes bacterium
CAGTGGCGCTCGTGCAAGAGACGCTGGCCGATCAAATTGAGGTCGGGCAGATTCTTGCGCACCGCGATGAGCAGGCCGCTTCGGGCGCGATGGCGACCGAACCGACCGAGTTCCCCGGCTCGCAGCCGAACGCCTAGCCGGAGCGCTCGCCGCGACTTCGCCGAACCGTGCACGAGGTGCGCTCGAGTGCGCGAAGATAGATCGGGCGAAGGGAAGCATCATGGTCTTGCGTGTCGGAGTAGTAGGTGGCGGACAGCTGGCGAGGATGATGATCCCCGCGGCGGTCAACCTCGGGATTGAGATTCGGGTCTTGGCAGAGGCCGAGGGCATGTCGGCGGCGTTGGCTGCGAGATCCGTCGGCGATTATCGCGACCTCGCGACGGTCGCGGCCTTCGCGGCCGACGTCGACGTGATCACGTTCGACCATGAACACGTGCCGCAGGCGGTGCTGCGTGCCCTGACCTCCTCGGGCGTTGCCGTGCACCCTGGGCCCGAAGCGCTGCAGTTCGCGCAAGACAAATTGCGCATGCGCGAGCGGCTCGCCGCGCTCGGGACGCCGCAGCCTGACTGGGCGGCCGTCACGAACGAGGCAGAGCTTCAGGTGTTTCTTGACGCCCACGGTGGCCGCGGTGTCGTGAAGATGCCGCGCGGTGGCTACGACGGTAAGGGCGTGCGCATCGTGTCGGGCGCCGCTGAGGCGGCGGACTGGTTTGCGGCGGTCGCAGGCGACCCGGCCGGCAACGCCCTCTTGGTCGAAGAGCTTGTCGATTTTCGCCGCGAGCTCGCGCAGTTGGTGGCGCGACGCCCGAGCGGCGAAGTTGGGCACTGGCCCGTCGTCGAGACTGTGCAGATCGACGGCGTGTGCGCCGAGGTGTTCGCGCCCGCGCCCAAGGCGAGTGCGCGGCTGCTCGAGGTTGCCGGCGAGATCGGTGACGCCATCGTCTCGGGGCTCGGTGTGACCGGCGTGATGGCGGTCGAACTGTTCGAGACGTCTGATGACCGACTGCTCGTCAACGAGCTGGCGATGCGCCCCCACAACAGCGGGCACTGGACCCAGGACGGCGCCGTGACGAGCCAGTTCGAGCAGCACCTTCGCGCGGTGCTCGACCTGCCGCTCGGCGACGCCGGCGCCACCGCGCCGTGGACGGTCATGATGAACATTCTTGGTGGGCCGTCCGAAGGCCCGCTCGACGCGCGGTACGTCAGCGCCATGTCGGCGGTCCCGCACGCGAAGATCCACAACTACGGCAAAGACCCGCGCCCCGGCCGCAAGGTTGGGCACATCAACGTGACGGGTGAGGTACTCGACGACGTCACGTACGACGCGCGCGAAGCGGCGGCGGCGTTCCAAGACTGAGCCGAGGCATCCGCAAGACACACCACCGGGCTCAGCATTCTCTGGGGTCTTGGCGCCTACCCTAGACGGGTGACCCGTGGACTGCATGAATCGAGCGAGCCGCTTGTCGGCGTCGTGATGGGATCTGACTCGGACTGGCGGGTGATG
>JAKOTS010000067.1 GCA_029777095.1 Actinomycetes bacterium
GGCTCATCGTATTTGAGAGTGTAGATACGGTCTGAATCCGCCAGCTTCAAGGAGCGACCGGGCGATGTAGTTCGTGAGGTTCCGGAACCCGAGCGCGGACCCGCGGAGGTGCTCGAGCCTGCCATTGATCGCCTCGGTAGGCCCGTTCGAGGTTCTCGGGTGATCGAAATACGCGAGGATGTCTGCCCGACGCCGGTCGAGCGTGTACGCGAGCTTTCGAAGCTCAACGAACCTGGCCGGTGTGGTCTGTTTCACGGTGTCGATCAGCTCCCGGAGTCGGCGTCTGCCATTGCCAGAGAATTTCTCCCGATACGCGGCAACGACCTGCTGGTACACGCGCCAGGCCCGCCACACGTCCGCATGAGCGGGGTCAGCGAATACTGCATCGAGCCTGGCCTGCTGTTTCTCAGTGAGGAACGTCTCACCCGTTCTGAGGACCCGCCGCACCCCATACAACGGATCCTTCGCCCGGCCACGATGCCCGAGCGTTTCCTGTTGCACGCGCTGCCTGGTGCGATCGAGCGCGTCACCGGCAAGCTGAACGACATGGAACGGATCCATCACCTCGACCGCGTCGGGGAGGTGCTCTTTCGAGGCGGTCTTGAACCCGGTGAATCCGTCCATCGCGACGACCTCGATCCCGTCACGCCAGGCCTGCGTGCGCTCAGAAAGCCACCGACTGAAGACCTGCTTGGACCGGCCCGACATCATGTCGAGGAGCCTGGCCGGGCCGCGTTTCTCCCGCACGGGGGTGAGATCGATGATCACGGTCACGTACTTATCGCCGTAGCGGGTATGCCGCCACACATGCTCGTCGACACCGATGACGGTGACCCCGTCAAACCGGGCCGGATCGTCAAGGAGTTGCTGTTTCCCCGCGGTGAGGATCGCGGTGTTCGCGGTGTGCCAGGACACCCCGAGGTTCGCCGCGGTCCGTGACACGGTGAGGTGATCGATCACGACCGCTTCGAGGGCCCAGCGCAGCCCCGCCCTGGTGATCTTCGCGCGTGAAGGTGCGGCCATGCTGGTGTCTTCACGCCACACTCTCCGGCACCAGTCACACCGGTATCTGCGCACCCGGATCTGGAGTGTCGTGGCACGATGCCCGAACGGGGTGTGCGCCAGGGTGCGGGTCACGGTATCGCGCAGCACACCCTCGGCGCCACAGCGCCGACACCACGGGTCGGGCTCGATCACCCGGCATTCCAGCACGGCCCGGCCGGGTTCGAATCGTTGCCCGACCGCGGTCAGGCCGAGCTCATCAAGTCGGCAGAAAGTCGTGAGATCGGCAGGTTGGAAGGTAGCGTGGTGCATGTCGAGGTCTTTCGGATGGGCAGTGTCAGAACTTCCATCATCGGGAGACCTCGACCCATGTTCACGGCACCACACCGCGGAGCACGCCTACACCCTCAATTACGAAGAGCCGCATTACTCAGGTAACGACGATTTGGAGTTGCCATGACAGAGTCGAAACTGAAACCGCGAGTGACCGTTGCCGTCACAGTCCACTTGAACCTCACGCTGACAGCCGCCGTTGTGGTCGGCGCGCTGCTTGCAGTGTTCCTTGGCTGATCTTGTGTCAGCTGGCGATGCCGGGCACGCGGTTAGAGCACGAGTCGCCGGTACTCGGCGCGGGCTTTCATGGCATGGATGATTTCGACCTCGCCGTCATCCCAGAGCAGCACCACGATTTCGAGTAGCCGTCCTGCCGTGTCCAGTCCGATACGCAGCTCGCGCTGCGGGTTCTCGTCATCCAGTGGCCCACCCGCGAGAACTGAGTGTGCCGCTGCCTTTGCGTCTTCGTCGCTGATTCCGTGTTTGCGTGCAGACGGGCCGACGATCACGCGTGCGCCCACTCGCGCACAGCGGCGCGGATCGCGGCCGAGCGATCCAACCCCTCGCGCTCGGCACGCTCCATCAGTTCGGCAATCTCTGCGTCAGAGAACCGCGTCGGCACCACCTGTGAGGCTCGCTCAGCACGGGGAGGGCGACCCCAACGCTTTTGCAACTCGGCCACGTCGTAACCCGCCTCAGCCTCGTCAGCCCAGGCCTGCACTTGCGCGTCGGAAACCTCGCGCCCTTGAATCACTCGCTTACCCATGCACTCATCGTATTACGAAATACGGAATGACTCAATACTCATCCCTACGCCCCACCATTTCACCCCATCAGCACCAGCCCTCTCACCTCTCACCACACACCCTCAACTCATCCACCTGCCAGCTACCTCATCACCAAACTCTCACCACACACCCAACTCCCAATCACATCAACTATTCTTGAATCAACTATTCTT
>JAKOTS010000018.1 GCA_029777095.1 Actinomycetes bacterium
CCGATGAGCTCACGGCCGGGACGGTTCGCGGCGATCGTGACGCCCGCCTCGTTCGAGAAGGTCACCGAGTCGGTATCGATCTTGATGATGTCGTCCCACTTGGTCACCGACCAGTAGTCGCCATGCTCGCTGTCCTCGGTCGACGTGAAGTGCACGGGGTCTTCGGCGCGAAGGCGCTCAAACTTCCAGAACATCTCCTCGTTCGGGAAGTACTTGATATCTGCGGGGTCGAGCTTCTCGAGGGGCATCGCATAGATGCGGGCGCGAGCCTCGAGCTGTGCCGGGGTTGGGTCGGCAGTGAGAATTTCGGGTGTGTTGCCTGCCGCTGCGTTGGGAGTCACCATTGTCATGACATGTCCTCCTTTTGGACGAGATATTTCGGTTGGTCAAGGTGTGGCGTGCGGTCACGGGCTGAGCGCACGCCACACCTTGAAGTGCTTGGGAGTGGCTACGCGTCGAGACGGCTCGGGATGATCACGGTCATCCGGTCGTAGCCCTTTGCGAAGTTGTTATAGGCGCGCACCGGCTCGCCGACGACCTTGATCTCGGGGAAGCGCTTGAGAATCTCTTCCCACGTGAGGCGCAACTGCAGCTCACCGAGGCGGTTGCCGAGGCAACGGTGCACACCGAAGCCGAACGAGAGGTGCTGACGCGGGTTCTTCCGGTCGACGATGTACTCGTTCGGACGATCAAGCTTCGAGTCGTCACGGTTGCCCGAGACATACCAGAGGGCGATCGCATCACCCTTCTTGATGAGCTTGCCGCCCACCTCAACGTCTTCATTCGCCTTGCGCATCATGTGCGTCAGCGGCGTCTGCCAGCGAATCGTCTCGGACACCATGCTTGGGATCAGTGCGGGGTTCGCACGCAGCTTCGCGTTCTGCTCGGGGTTGCGGTCAAGCGCATAGACCGAGCCGGTCAGCGTGTTGCGGGTCGTGTCGTTGCCACCGACGAGCAGCACGATCGCGTCGCCGAGAATCTCGGGCAGCGTGAAGTCCTTCGACTGGGGGCTGTGCGCCATCAGCGACATGAAGTCCTGTCCGGGCTCGGCCGCGCCGCGCTCCTGGAACATCGTGGCGACGGTCTCAAAGAACTTCTGCGACGCCTCCGCGCGCTCGTCCTCGGTCTCAACGACCTCACCCGGGCCGGGCGTGACCGTCATGCAGTCAGACCAGAAGGTCAGCTCGCGGCGACGCTCCTGCGGGTAGTTGAACAACGTCGCGAGCGTCATCGCGGTGAGCTCGATCGACACCTTGTCGACCCAGTCAAACTCTTCACCAATCGGCAGACCGTCGAGGATACCGGCGATGCGCTCACGGATGAGCGGCTCGAGGTCGTTCAGGTTCGCGGGCGAAACACTCTCTGCAACGGCGCCGCGGTGCAGACCGTGCTGCGGCGGGTCCATCGACAAGAGCGATTGGATGCCACGTGCCTCGGCGGCCTCAATCTCTTCGGGCGTACGGGTGTCGTCTTCGGCGACCGCGTAGTTGCTCGCGCGACGGTCCTTACGCTGCGTGGCAATCGAGATGCCCGCCTCGTTCGTGTAGGTGACCGAGTCGGTGTCAATCTTGATCAGGTCGTCCCACTTCGTGATCGACCAGTACGCACCGTAGTTGCTGTCTTCGTCGGCCGTGTAGTGCACGGGGTCTTCGGCACGAAGGCGCTCGAACTTCCAGAACATCTCTTCGTTCGGGTAGTACTCGATCGCGGCCGGGTCGAGCTTGTCGAGCGGCATTGCGTAGATGCGCTCGCGCGCCGCACGCTGCTCGTCACTGAGCTCGGTCTTCATGATTTCAGGGGTGTTGTTAATTGCACCCGGGGTCAAAATGCTCATTGCATGTCCTCCTTGACTTGCCTGCTCATCGCTGGGTGTGGCGCGCTGGCGCCGAGACGTGCCGCTGTGTCGGGTCACTGCGGCACGACCGAGATCCTAGAACCTCATTCTGATAATCCCAGGCCCTCATTTTCTGGGAGTGATCTTTGAACGAAGCATCACCCATTCAGAGAAAGAGCGCGGTGCTCGTTGTCGATTACCAACAACGAGCACCGCGCCGCTCCAAACTGCGCAGACGCACTAATAGCGGCTGGGAATCACCACCGTCATGCTGTCGTAGCCCTTCGCAAAGTTGTTGTAGCCGCGCACCGGTTCGCCGATGACCTTCACCTCGGGAAAACGCTTCAGGATCTCTTCCCACGTCAGTCGCAGCTGCAGTTCTGCGAGCCGATTGCCAAGGCAACGGTGAATACCGAAGCCAAACGAGATGTGTTGGCGCGGGTTCTTCCGGTCAACGATGTACTCGTTCGGCCGGTCGAGCTTCGTGTCGTCGCGGTTGCCCGAGACGTACCAGAGCGCAATCTTCTCGCCCTTGCGGATGAGCTGCCCACCGACCTCGACGTCTTCATTCGCTCGGCGCATCATGTGCGTCAGCGGCGTCTGCCAGCGAATCGTCTCCGACACCATGCTCGGAATGAGCGCCGGGTTCGCCCGCAACTTCTCGTTCTCTTCGGGGAACCGGTCAAGCGCATAGACCGAGCCCGTGAGGGTGTTTCGCGTGGTGTCGTTTCCGCCGACGAGCAGCACGATGGCGTCGCCGTAGATCTCTGCGCTTTCGAAGTCTTTGATGTGTGGACTGTGCGCCATCAGCGACATGAAGTCGATGTCGGGCGGCGCAGCGGAGCGCTCCTGGAACATCCGGGTAATCGCACCGTAGAAATCCTGAATCGCGGCCATGCGCTCGGCCTGGGTCTCAACGACCTGCCCGGGGCCGGGCGTGACGTTCATGCAGTCCGACCAGAACGTCAGCTCGCGACGCTGCTCCTGCGGGTAGTTGAAGAGTGTCGCGAGTGTCATCGCGGTGAGCTCCATCGACACTTTGTCGACCCAGTCGAATTCCTCGCCAATCGGTAGGCCGTCGAGAATCACACCGATGCGCTCACGGATGAGCGGCTCGAGGTCGTTGAGGTTCGCGGGCGCGACGCTCTCAGACACTGCGCCACGGTGCATCCCATGTTTTGGCGGATCCATGCTCAAGAGCGATTGGATGCCTCGTGCCTTCGCCTCTTCCATCTGCTCCGGTGTGCGCTTCGAGCCGTCGGGTGCGATCTCGGAGGGCTGCGAGTCCGGCCGATTTGCCGCGATCGTGATGCCCGCCTCGTTCGAGTAGGTCACCGGGTCGGTATCGATCTTGATGATGTCGTCCCACTTTGTGACCGACCAGTAGTCGCCGAAACCGCTCGCGCTGTCCTTCGTGAAGTGCACGGGGGCTTCGGCGCGAAGGCGCTCGAACTTCCACCACATTTCTTCGCTTTGGTAAGAGCCAATCTCGGCCGGGTCAAGCTCGTCCAGCGGCATCGCGTAGATGCGCTCGCGGGCAGCTTTTTGCCGCTCGCTGAGCTCGGGCCGGAGCACCTCTGCGGTGTTGACCCGGTCTGGCGAAAAGATACTCATCTCATGTCCTCCTTGACATCGACGCGGTGTCGCTCTGGGCTGGAGCCCCGTGGCGTAGCCGCATTGCCACGCCGAGCACATCATTCCAATACTCACAGAAGCCCGGCTCGTTGTCATGTGCTGACAACGAGCCGGGCTTCTGTGATTGTTCTCGAACTCCTAGTAGCGCGAGGGAATGACGACCGTCATGCTCTCGTAGCCCTTCGCGAAGTTGTTGTGGGCACGCACAGGGTTGCCGACAACCTTGATTTCGGGGAAGCGCTTGAGAATCTCTTCCCACGTGAGGCGCAGCTGCAGCTCGGCAACGCGGTTACCGAGGCAACGGTGCACACCGAAGCCAAACGACAGGTGCTGACGCGGGTTCTTCCGGTCGATGATGTAGTCGTTCGGACGATCAAGCTTCGAGTCGTCGCGGTTGCCCGAGACGTACCACATGGCGATCTTGTCGCCCTTCTTGATCTGCTTTCCACCGATCTCGACGTCTTCATTCGCCTTACGCATCATGTGCGAAAGCGGCGTCTGCCAACGAATCGTCTCCGAAACCATGCTCGAGATCAGCGCCGGGTTCTCCCGCAGCTTTGCGAACTCTTCGGGGTTGCGATCGAGTGCGTAGACCGAACCCGTGAGGGTGTTGCGGGTCGTGTCGTTGCCGCCGACGAGCAGAATAACGCCGTCGCCGTAGATCTCTGCCTGCGTGAAGTCCTTCGACTGCGGGCTGTGGGCCATCAGCGACATGAAGTCCATGGCGGGCTCGGCTTCGCCGCGCTCCTTGAACATGGTTCCGATCATCTTCAAGAAGTCTGCCTGTGCGGCGTCTTTCTCTTCACGCGTCTCGACAACTCGACCCGGTCCGGGGTCGGTGGTCATGACGTCAGACCAGAAGGTCAGCTCACGGCGACGCTCCTGCGGGTAGTCGAACAGCGTCGCGAGCGTCATCGCGGTGAGCTCGATCGACACCTTGTCAACCCAGTCAAACTCTTCACCGATCGGCAGGCTGTCGAGGATCATGCCGATGCGTTCGCGAACCAGCGTCTCGAGCACCGCGAGGTTCGCGGGCGAAACACCCTCGGCCACGGCACCACGGTGCAGACCGTGCTGCGGCGGATCCATGTTCAGCAGCGACGGTGTACCGCGGTCGCGTGCCGCCTGCAACTCTTCGGGAGTGGCGTTCGGCCCGGCGAGGCGATCAACGCTGGGGTTCGAGCCCGGCACATTGAGCGCAACGCCACCAGCGATGTTCGAGAAGACCACCGAGTTGGTGTCAATCGAAACGATGTCGTCCCACTTGGTGACCGACCAGTACGCCCCGTAAGCGCTCTTGTCGGCAGCCGTGTAGTGCACAGGATCTTCGGCGCGAAGGCGCTCGAACTTCCAGTACATCGATTCGTTCTCGAAGTTGTCGGGGTCACCCGGGTTGATGTCTTCCAGTGCCATCGCGTAAATACGGTCGCGATCTTCGCGCTGCTTCGCCGTGGGCTCCGACTTCATGATGTCGGGAGTGCCCGCGAGGGGCGGTGTCAAAATACTCATTGCATGTCCTCCATGACGCTGCGTGTGTTGCTCGGGGCGAGCGCCGAAAAAGTTAGGTGCCTGCGACCTGTACGACGAGACCGTCGATCTGGTCACTCACCTGGATCTGGCAGCAGAGACGACTGTTCGATTCAACGCCGAAGGTGCCGTCGAGCATGGCTTCTTCCATGTCGGTGCGCGGGCCGGTGGCTTCGAGCCACTCGGGGGCAACGTACACGTGGCAGGTCGCGCAGGACGCAACGCCACCGCAGTCGCCGTCGATGCCGGGAACCGAGTTGTTGACGGCTTCCTGCATCAAGTATTCAGTGTCTTCAGCATCAATGATCTGTGCCGAACCATCTGCAAGATGAAAAGTGATCTTCGCCATTGAAACTCCTTCGTCAATTTAAAAAATCCCGCATCGGCGCGGGATTCCAGAATCTCATTCTACCAAAAAGAAATCTGCGGCATGTTGCCGTAACTGACAACATGCCGCAGATTCTCTGTGACCGAAAAACTCCGTTAGAGGCGGCGCGGGATGACCACGGTCATCGTCTCGTAGCCCTTCACAAAGTTGCTTTCGTTACGAACCGGCTCACCGATCACGTTGATCTCAGGGAAGCGCTTGAGAATCTCTTCCCACGTGAGGCGCAACTGCAGCTCGGCAAGACGGTTGCCAAGGCAACGGTGGATGCCGAAACCAAACGACAGGTGCTGACGCGGGTTCTTCCGGTCAATGATGTACTCGTTCGGACGGTCGAGCTTCGAGTCATCGCGGTTGCCTGAGACGTACCAAAGGATGACCCGGTCGCCCTTGGGGATCACCTTGCCGCCGTATTCGACGTCCTGGTGCACGCGACGCGACATGTGCGTGAGGGGCGTCTGCCAGCGGATCGTTTCCGACACCATGCTCGCCACCAGCCCGGGGTTTGCGCGCAGCTTCTCGTTCTGCTCGGGGAAGAGGTGGAGCGCATACACCGAACCCGTGAGGGTGTTGCGTGTGGTGTCGTTGCCACCGATCAGCAGCACACTGGCGTCACCCTGAATCTCGGCGGGAGTGAAGTCCTTCATGTGCGGACTGTGCGCCATCAACGAGATGAAGTCGCCCTTCGGCTCCTCCGTCGCCCGCTGCGCGATGAGGTTCTTGAACGCTGCGAAGAAATCCTGCTGCGCCTGGTCTTTCTCAGCCATCGTTTCGACGATCTTGCCCGGGCCCGGCTCTGCGGTCGTGAGGATGTCTGACCAGCGCGTCAACTGTCGTCGGTCTTCCTGCGGGTAGCCAAACAGCGTCGCGAGCGTCATCGCGGTGAGTTCCATCGACACCTTGTCGACCCAGTCGAACTCTTCGCCAATCGGCAGGCCATCGAGGATGGTGCCGATGCGCTCGCGGATCAGCGGCTCGAAATCGGCGAGCGAAGCGGGCGAAACGCCCTCCGAAACCGCACCGCGGTGAATGCCGTGCGCGGGCGGGTCCATGCTGAGCAGCGAAGGCAAGCCGCGAATCTCGGCCTCCCGAACCTCTGCGGGCGTCGCGTCTGGGCCGACCATGCGAAGAACCGAGGGGTTTGATCCCGGCAACGACAGCGATGTGCTGACCTCGTTCGAGAACTGCGCCGTGTCGGTGTCAATCGCGATGATGTCGTCCCACTTGGTGATCGACCAATAGGCCCCATGCGCGCTCTCGCTTTCGGGCGTGTAGTGCACGGGGTCTTCAGCGCGAAGACGTTCGAACTTCCACCACATCTCCTCGTTCACGAAAGAATGCGCGTCACCCGGGTTCAACGACTCGAGGGGCGCGGCATAGATACGCTCACGCGCGGCCTTTTGTTCTTCGCTGAGCTGGCCGTTCTTCGTTGCGACCGGATAAACCTGATCTGGTACCAAAATGCTCACTGCGTGTCCTCCTCGACTCGCTCACAAAACGTCGTACTTGGCAGCGCATCGTGCCGCTACCGGCCACCTCAGAACAGCTCTGTCTGAAACGACCACTGGGCGCCATGTTGTCATGACTTGACAACATGGCGCCCAGAACGCCTCAAATATTAACGCTAATCACTAAATACGACGAGGAATCACCACGGTCATCGTCTCGTAACCCTTGACAAAGTTGCTGTTGTTACGAACCGGTTCGCTCACCACGTTGATCTCGGGGAAGCGCTTCAGAATCTCTTCCCAGGTCAGGCGCAGCTGCAGTTCTGCGAGGCGGTTGCCAAGGCAACGGTGAATCCCGAAGCCGAACGACAGGTGCTGACGCGGGTTCTTCCGGTCGATGATGTACTCGTTCGGCCGCTCGATCTTCGCGTCGTCTCGGTTGCCCGAAACGTACCAAACGATGACGCGATCGCCCTTCTTGATGAGCTTGCCGCCCACCTCGGCGTCAACGTGTGCACGTCGCGACATGTGCGCGAGTGGCGTCTGCCAGCGAATGGTCTCGGCGACCATGCTCGGGATCAGCTTGGGGTTCGCCCGCAGCTTCTCGTTGGCCTCGGGGAAGAGGCTGAGCGCATAGACCGAACCGGTCAACGTGTTGCGAGTGGTGTCGTTGCCACCAACCAGGAGCACACCCGCATCGCCCTGGATCTCGGCCGGGGTGAAGTCCTTCATGTGCGGGCTGTGCGCCATCAACGAGATGAAGTCGCTCTTCGGCTCTTCGGCACTGCGGTCGGCGATGAGCTTCGTGAACATTTTGTAGAAGGCGATCTGCGCGGCATCCTTCTCTTCCATCGTCTCGACAACGCGGCCCGGTCCGGGGGTCGTGGTGAGCTGATCCGACCAGAGCGTCAACTGCCGGCGGTCCTCCTGCGGGTAGCCGAAGAGCGTCGCAAGCGTCATAGCCGTGAGCTCCATCGACACCTTGTCGACCCAGTCGAACTCCTCACCGATCGGCAGCCCGTCGAGGATTGCACCGATGCGCTCACGGATCAGCGGCTCGAACTCGGCGAGGGCCGCGGGCGAAACGCCTTCTGCAACCGCGCCGCGGTGCACGCCATGGGCGGGCGGGTCCATGCTCAAGAGCGAAGGCATGCCGCGAATTTCAGCTTCACGAATCTCTGCGGGCGTCGCGTCGGGGCCAACCATGCGAAGCACCGACGGGTTCGAACCTGGCAACGCAAGCGAGACACTGACCTCGTTCGAGAACCGAACAGTGTCGGTGTCGACAGCGATGATGTCGTCCCACTTGGTGATCGACCAGTACGCACCGTGCTCGCTCTGGTCCTCGGCCGTGTAGTGCACCGGGTCTTCAGCGCGGAGGCGCTCGAACTTCCACCACATCTCTTGATCTGCGAACGACTGTGCATCGCCCGGATTCAAGGACTCAAGCGGCGCGGCATAAATACGGTCACGCGCCGCCTTCTGCTCGTCGCTCAACTGACCATTTTTCGTTGCGACGGGATAAACCTCGTCTGGTACCAAGATGCTCATCTTGGGTCCTCCTTCACTCATTCATTGAAATGCGGCGCGCGGCCGCCCGTCAGAGATCTGCGGGCGGCCGCGCTGAAAGCTGGTGAGTTCTGCGACCGCTAGTAGCGGCGAGGAATCACGACCGTCATGGTCTCGTAGCCCTTGACGAAGTTGCTGAGACTGCGTTCTGGCTCACCGATCACGTTGATCTCAGGGAAGCGCTTCAGAATCTCTTCCCACGTGATCCGCAGCTGCAGCTCGGCAAGACGGTTGCCAAGGCAACGGTGGATGCCGAAGCCGAACGAGAGGTGCTGACGCGGGTTCTTCCGGTCGATGATGTACTCGTTCGGGCGGTCGAGCTTCGAGTCATCGCGGTTGCCCGAGACGTACCAGAGCACGATCTTGTCGCCCTTCTTCATCTGCTTGCCACCGAACTCGAAGTCTGCCGCGGCTCGCTTCGACATGTGCGAGAGCGGCGTCTGCCAGCGGATCGTCTCAGCGACCATGCTGGGGATCAGCTTCGGGTTCTCGCGAAGCTTGCGATCCTGCTCGGGGAACATGTGCAGCGCATATACCGAGCCCGAGAGCGTGTTGCGTGTGGTGTCGTTGCCACCGATCAGTAGCACACCAGCATCGCCCTGGATCTCCATCGGTGTGAAGTCCTTCATGTGCGGGCTGTGGGCCATAAGAGAAATGAAGTCACCCTGAGGTTCTTCCTTGCTCCGCTGCTCAATGAGCTCGCGGAACACGTTGAAGAACTCCTGCATGATCACGTCCTTCTCCTCGTTGGTCTCGACGATTCGGCCCGGACCAGGAATTGTGGTTGCGATGTCTGACCAGTTGATCAGGTCTCGCCGCTTCTCCTGCGGGTACCCGAAGAGCGTGGCAAGCGTGGTCGCCGTCAGGTCTTTCGATACCAGGTCGACCCAGTCGAACTCCTCACCGATCGGAAGTTCATCGAGGATCTTGCCGATGCGCTCGCGAATCAGCGGCTCAAACGCCGCGAGATTCGCCGGCGACACGCCTTCAGCCACGGCGCCACGGTGGATGCCGTGCTCCGGCGGGTCCATGCTCAGAAGAGATGGGATGCCCCGAATCTCGGCTTCACGGATCTCTTCGGGCGTCGCGTCCTCAGGGAGCGTCCGCAGGACCGCGAGGCTTGAGCCCGGCAGCGCCAGCGAGGGCGTCGTCTCGTTGGAGAAGCGCAGCGGGTCGGTGTCGATCGCGATGATGTCGTCCCACTTCGTGATCGACCAGTACGCCCGGTGTTCGGTGTTCTCCTCCGGCGTGTAGTGGACGGGATCCTCAGCGCGCAGGCGCTCGAACTTCCACCACATCTCCTGGTTCTCAAAACCGGCCGGGTCACCAGGGTTCAGCGTCTCGAGTGGTGCGGCGTAGATGCGGTCGCGCCCCGCCCTCTGCTCCTCGCTCAACTCACCGCTCTTGGTCGGGATGGGATAGACCTCGTTCGGTACCAAAATGCTCATCTTGCGTCCTCCTTGACTCAAATGTTGAAACATCAGCGTGTGGCCATCCGGTTGCGATTGACGGGCGGCCACACAGAAAAACGGCGAGTTCCGCGACCGCTAGTGGCGGCGGGGAATCACGACCGTCATGCTCTCGTAGCCCTTCACGAAGTTGCTGAAGGTCCGCTCTGGCTCACCGACGACCTGAATCTTGGGGAAGCGCTTGAGGATCTCTTCCCAGGTGAGTCGCAACTGCAGTTCTGCGAGGCGGTTGCCAAGGCACCGGTGGATGCCGAAGCCAAACGACAGGTGCTGACGCGGGTTCTTCCGGTCGACGATGTACTCGTTCGGCCGGTCGAGCTTGCTGTCATCACGGTTGCCCGAGACGTACCAGAGGGCGATCTTGTCGCCCTTTCGCATCTGCTGCCCGCGAAACTCCATGTCGTGGTTCGCGCGACGCATCATGTGCGACAGAGGCGTCTGCCAGCGAATCGTCTCCGACACCATGCTCGGGATCAACTTCGGATTGGCATACAGCTTCGCTGCCTGGTCGGGGAACCGGTCGAGCGCGTACACCGAGCCCGAGAGCGTGTTGCGCGTCGTATCGTTGCCGCCAATGAGGAGCACGCCGATGTCGCCCCGGATCTCGGATTGGCTGAAGTCCTTGACGTGCGGGCTGTGCGCCATCAACGAGATGAAGTCCGTCGCTGCCGGCTCACTCTTACGTTGCTCAAGGAGCTGGAACATCTCTGCCTCAAATTCGAGGCTGATCCGATCCTTCTCTTCGATCGTCTCGACGATCCGCCCCGGTGCGGGCAGGGTAGTGAGCACGTCAGACCAGTGGGTGAGCTGCCGGCGCTTCTCCTGCGGATAGTTGAACAGCGTGGCCAGCGTCATCGCCGTGAGGTCCTTCGACACGAGATCAACCCAGTCGAATTCCTCGCCAATCGGCAGACCATCGAGGATCCCGCCGATTCGCTCGCGGATGAGCGGCTCGAAGTCGGCGAGTGCCGCCGGCGAAACGCCTTCGGCGACCGCACCACGGTGAATCCCGTGGCTCGGCGGGTCCATGCTCAGCAGTGATCCGCCACCCCGGTCTTCGACAGCCTTGATCTGCTCGGGCGTCGCGCCCGGGCCTGCGAGGCGAATCAGCGCGGGGCTCGAGCCCGGGATGAGCATCGACGCGGGTGTTTCATTCGTGAAGTTCACCGAATCGGTGTCGATCGCGATGATGTCGTCCCACCTCGTGATCGACCAGTACGCGTCGTGTTGCGTGTGCTCGACCGAGGTGTAGTGCACGGGAGCCACCGCGCGGAGCCGCTCAAACTTCCACCACATCTGCTCTGATGCGAAAGGTGCGGGGTCTGCTGGATCGAGCTCTTCGAGCGGTGTGGCATACACGCGCTCGCGGGCGGCGATCTGAGCCGCGCTCAGTTCGGGCTTCAAAATTTCTGGGGTGTCGACTTCGTCCGGTGCCAAGATACTCATCACGTGTCCTCCTTGACGCGTCTGTGAATCGCCGTTCTCACCTGCGGTACTGCGTATTGACTTCTTCCTATGAACGGACATAGCGGTGTGTGTTGTCAAGTACTTGACAACACACACCGCGGAAACTGTCCGCGATCAGCGGTTGAAGTACAAGATGCGTCGAGCGTTCGCCTTCATGCAGCGCTTCGCCCGCGCATGTTACGAGCTAGGTGCCGGCGACCTGCACGACGAGGCCGTCAATCTGATCGCTCACCTGAATCTGGCAGCACAGCCGACTGTTTGACTCGACACCGAAGGTGCCATCGAGCATGGCTACCTCCATGTCGGTGCGTTCGCCGGTAGCCGCAAGCCACTCAGGAGCGACGTACACGTGGCACGTCGCGCACGACGCAACACCACCGCAGTCGCCATCAATGCCAGGGACCGACTCGTTCACGGCTTCTTGCATTAAGAACTGGCCGTTTTCTGCATCAATCGCCTGAGCGCTGCCGTCTTCAAGGTTGAAAGTGATCTTCGCCAACACGGACTCCTTTGTCGCGTTCGTCATGGCAACATTGCCATGTCCTAGAACATAACTCTAAGATTGCAGAACAACAACCATTCGGTGGTTGACATCGCGAATCACGGGCTGACCCGGAGGCTCCTGCCTCCGATACGCCGACATCACACGGAGGTGGATCGGTGGGCAACGCAGCTGACCGCAACAAGATTTACGTCAACGGAGCATGGGTCGACTCCGAAGGCACTGACCTCATTGAGGTCTTCAACCCGACGACAGAAGCCCTGCTCGGCACGATTGTTTCCGGCACCGCCGGTGACGTCGACCGCGCGGTCGAGGCAGCAACCGCTGCCTTCCCCGCATGGTCTGCGCTCTCGGGCAAAGAACGTGGCGCGTACCTGAAGAAGGCCCAGGAGCTGCTGATGGCACGCCTCCCCGAGCTGGCTGAACTGGTGTCGCAAGACCTCGGTTCGCCGACCACCTTCGCGCAGCGCGTTCAGATCGGCATGCCGACGATGAACATGGGCATTTTCGCCGACCTCGCCGCCACCTTCAACTTTGATGGCGAAGAACTCGGCAACTCGCTGATCGTGCGTGAGCCGGTCGGCGTCGTGGGCGCCATCACGCCGTGGAACTACCCGCTTCACCAGATCATCCTCAAGGTCGGTGGCGCACTGGCCGCCGGCTGCACCGTGGTGCTCAAGGCGAGCGTCGAAGCGCCGTTCGTCGCTTTCGCGCTGGCCGACATCTTTGACGAGATTGGCCTGCCCGCAGGTGTGTTTAACCTGCTCAGCGGCCGCGGTTCGGTCATTGGTGAGGCAATCTCGGCACACCCCGGCATTGACATGGTGTCGTTCACCGGCTCGAACGGTGCGGGCAAGCGCGTCGCAATCGTCGCCGCCGAGACCGTCAAGAAGGTTGCACTCGAGCTCGGCGGCAAGTCCGCCATGATCATCCTCGACGACGCCAACTTCGAGACCGCCGTGGCTGACGGGGTCGGCCGTTGCATGGGCAACACCGGGCAGACCTGCTCGGCGCTCACGCGTCTGCTCGTTCCCAACGACCGCCTCGAAGAGGCTACCGCGATCGCAAAGAAGGTCGCCCAGCAGTTCACCATCGGTGCGCCGTCCGCGGAAGGCGTACGCATGGGACCTCTGGTCAACGGCGCGCAGCGCAAGATCGTTGAGGGCTACATCCAGAAGGGTGTCGACGAGGGTGCAACCCTCGTCCTCGATGGCCGTGAGAACGACCACACGACCGGCCACTTCGTTGGCGCCACGATCTTCAGCAACGTCGGCGAGAACATGACCATCGCGCAGGAGGAGATCTTCGGCCCAGTGCTGTCGATCATCGGTTACGAAGACGAAGACGACGCCGTTCGCATTGCGAACAACTCGGACTTCGGCCTTTCCGGTGGCGTCTGGTCGGGCGACAAAGACCGCGCGCTCAAGGTTGCACGTCGCATCCGCACCGGCCAGGTGTCGATCAACGACGGCGCGTTCAACCCAGCAGCCCCCTTCGGCGGCTACAAGCAGTCTGGTATCGGCCGCGAAGGTGGCGCGCTTGGCCTCGAGGACTTCCTCGAAGTCAAGGCCATCCAGCGCTAGAGCGTAACGCAACGGGCCCCTCGCAGACTCCTGCGCGGGGCCCGTTGTGCTCTCTCGGGCATAACGCGAAATCACCCCTGTCGCCCACCCGCGACCACTCGTATGATCGAACCAGATCGTCGATGGTCTTGTAAGTGATCCGGAAGGACCAACATGTCGACCGCTCCCGAACCGCTCCGAACCCGAGGCCCCTGGCAATGGAGCCGCACCGAAGAGACGCAGCGCAACCTTTTGGATGCCGCGCTCGAGCTGTTTATTTCGAACGGATACGCCGGCACAAGCATCGCCGACATCGTTGATCGCGCAAACTCAAGCGTCGGCAGCCTCTACCACCACTTCGGCGACAAAGCCGGGGTGTACCTCGTCCTGTGGGACGACTGGATGAACGCGCAGGAAGAGCGCGTGAAGTCGGCCATCGAGCGTACCCGCGCCGGTGGCGCCACGAGCGCGATCGACCTCTACGACGTCGGCGCACGCGCCTTCCTCCAGGCAGCCTGGCGTGCCCGCGATGCGGGTCGGTTCTTCTTCGACCTCGATGGCCCTCCGGGCTTTGAGTCAACACGGCGCGCACGGCGTGACCGCTGGCTCGAATACAACTCGGTTCTGCTGCTCACCGACAACGACGCCACCGGCCGTCTCACCGTTGCCGTGTTCACCATGATCATTGGTGAGGCCCAACGTGAGGTCATGGCGTGCGACCGCTGGCGCGACGCAGAACTCATCAGTGATGATGCGATCGCGATGGTGCGCAGGCTCGGCCTCGACGCGGCCATGGGCAGCGCAGCAGCCAACCGGAACGATTCCGTGGCGCGCGTAGCGCAGGGTTAAGGAGTACATGCGGATGCGGCATCCCGCTCGCATCTAGAACCAACGCAAAGAGCGCGTAGCGTCCAAATTCGGATGCTACGCGCTCTTCTGCGTGTCTGTGCTGCTGAGCCCTAGAACTCGGGGCGCAGGCGGGCCATGCCCTCTTGCACGACGGTCGCGATCAGCGTGCCTTCGCGGTTGAAGATGCGCCCGTCGACCAGTGCGCGGCCGCGGCCTGCCCACGGGCCGGCCATCTCGTAGCGCAGCCATTCATCAGCGCGAGGCGTCTGATGGATCCACACGGCGTGATCGAGGCTCGCGTTGTCGCTCTTGCGACCGCCCGGCTCATATTCGTGCGGACGAAGTGCGGTCGAGAGCATCATGAGGTCGGAGACATAGAGCATGACGCCGGCGTGGAGGATGTTGTCGCCGTGGAGGTCTTCCAAGCAGCGGAACCAGAACGACATCGAGGGGTCGCGGTTACCGTCGCGCGGGAGGTTCTCGCCAAACCTGACGTCGAGCGCATGCGCGTCGGCCAGGCGGGTGAGCCATTCTCCGCCCTTGCCGCCGATCGACTCGCCGCGGTCGCGGAGCGTCGGAAGCGACTCGGGGTCGGGGGATTCCATGACCGCGGTCTGGTGTTCCCAGCCTTCTTCTTCGACGTGGAAGGCGGCGGTCATGGCAAAAATCGGCTTGCCATGCTGCTCAGCGATGACGCTGCGAGTGGAATAGCTTCTTCCGTCTCGCAACGACGTCACAACGAGCTTTGTGGGAGCGGTGGTGTCACCTGCCCGGAGAAAGTGGCAGTGCACTGAGTGCACCGCACGATCGGTCGACACCGTGCGCGCGGCGGCGACCAGCGCCTGTGCGGCGATGGCACCACCGAACGCATGCTCGCGAACCTGTGTTCGTGCCGCTGCCTCAAACACGCCCTCATCGAGCACGTCAAAGGTAAAAAGCTTTGCAAACTCTGTCCGCGTCTTCACAGCGTCGGATACCTGAACTTCAACAACTGACACCAACGCTCCCGCAATACTCAATCGAAAATAACTACGCCGCGGATGTTCTTGCCCGCGTGCATGTCTTCATACGCCTCAGCGATGTCGTCAAGCTTGTAGCGGGTCGTGATCATCTCGTCGAGCTTCAGCAAACCAGCCTGGTACATGCGCAGCAGGTTGGGGATGTCGAACTTCGGGTTCGACTGGCCGTAGAGGCTGCCCTGGAGGCGCTTCTGGTAGAGCGTGAGGTCAGCCATGCTGATCGGGATCCCAACATCGCTCGACTTGCCGAGGCCCGGAACAACCACGGTGCCAGCCTTGCGGATCGACGCCATGCCCTGTGCCACGTACTCGGGCTTGAGCACACCGACGCTGATGATGGTCGCGTCTGCGCCCTGACCGTTGGTGATCGACTTGACGAACTCGGTTGCCTCGGCCATGTCGGCGAACGCGTGCGTCGCACCGAATACCTTGGCCATGTCACGCTTGAATTCGATGGGGTCAACGGCGACAACCGCACGCGCACCGGAGTACTTCGCGCCCTGCACTGCTGCCGAACCGATGCCGCCGATACCCATGACAATCACGACGGCGCCGGGCTCGATGTTTGCCGAGTTCACCGCGGCGCCCCATCCGGTGGGAACTGCGCAACCGAGCAGCGCGGCTACCTCGAGGGGGATGTCCTTGTCGATCTTGACTGCCGAGTTGACCGATGCGGTCGTGTACTCGGCAAAGGTCGAGATGCCCATTGCCTGGCCAACCGACTTGCCGTTCTCTGACATGCGGTAGCTACCCGGCTCGTCCGGGCGTCCGCCGGACATGATCGTCGAGCCCTTCATGCAGAGGTTGCTCATGCCGCGTGCGCAGAACTCGCACACGCCACAGGCCGCGAGGAACGAGAAGACGACGTGGTCGCCAACCTCGAAGCCGGGCGTGTTCGGTCCAACAGCGGTGACGACACCGGCGCCCTCGTGTCCACCCACCAGCGGAAGGTGCGCTGCGTTGAGATCGCCCTTGGCGATGTGGTCGTCTGAGTGGCAAAGACCAGTCGCGACGAGCTTGACGGTCAGTTCGCCCTGGCGCGGGTCGTCCAGCTCAACAACAGCTGTTTCGAACGCACCGGGAGTCTCGCGGAGCAGGGATACACGTGTGGTGATGGGCATAGCGGCCTCTTTCACATATCGAAGTGAACACGTGGGCATCAATACCCACGGTCGATACATACTCCGCATTTGCTCGAAGGCCCGCTCATCGATGAGCGCACACGCAAGCAATTACAGAATCGCATTCTGGAACCATTCTCCAGGATACTACAGCGCTGTCAATGCGGAATTCTGCGCCCGCGAGGCCCGCCCGCCAGACGAATTGCGTACAGACACGCCCGCAGAACTTTTCTCTGCACGGGTATTGACAGCCGCCGTTTGTCATGTTGACCCCTCGTTTTGACGGACGAATCCATCAGCCGCAGAATGTAATCGCACGTCTGGCCTCGCTCAACGCTGAGGCCGGTTTCAGTGCACATTCCCCTCACAACGAACACCCGCCACCCCTACCCGATGGCGGGATTTTCCTGTGACGTCAGGATGGTCCGCGACGCATGCGCGAGCTTGCGCGCGCGGAACGTGACACACCCCACCCGTCGGGCATGCCACGGAACCCTATTTCAATGGTGAAAGGAAATTTCCCCTCTTGTCTTCTGAAGTTATTACCCCCGAGTTGCGGCGCTACCGCCGCAACCGCGCTATGTCGACGGTGGCCGCGTTCGGCGCCATCATGACGAGCTCCACCCCGGTTGCCATGGGATTCCTCGTGATCCCCGGCGCCGAGCACTTCGGCGTTACGACCGGTCAGTTCTTGATCTACTTCACGCTGTTCTTGTTCACGTCGGCACTGATGTTCTCGGTCACCGGCCGCCTCATGACGCGCTTTGGCATCCGCATCGTCCTCATCATTGGCGGCATCATCTCGGCGGCCGCCTGGGTCGCGATGGCGTTCGCTCCGAACATCTACATGTTCTACTTCTTCGCCTTCCTTATGGGTATTGGCGCCTCGGGTAACAACCTGCTGCCCGCCAAGAGCCTCATCATGGGCTGGCATGTGCACAAGCGTCGCGGTACCGTACTGGGCCTGGCCGCGACCGGCGCTGCCTTCGGTGGCCTGCTCATCGGCCTCATCTTCCCGCCGATCATGCTCGCCGGCGGCTTCGTCGGAGGCGCCCTCGGCATCTCTGCGATGATCGTTGTCTGCTCCGTGCTTACCGGCCTCTTCCTCGCGAAGAACCCCCCGCGCCCGGGTGAAGAAAACGCCGACGAAGAAGCGGTCCACGCAACCAGCAAGGCCGACCGCAAGAAGGCAATCAAGGGCTTCGGTTTCGTCGCATTGATTCTCTCGATCGCGACGTTCCTCTTCTCGCTCGAGGGCGCGTTCAGCTCGGTACAGGCCGCGGTCTACACCTCGTTCAACATTGACCTGGCGACCGCCGGCCTGATGGTTTCGTTCTACTCCATCTGTGGCATCATCTCGAAGCCGCTCCTCGGCTTCATGCACGACAAGCTGGGCATGAAGCCCCTCTTCATCGCCCTCACGGTGCTGTACATCCTGGGCCTCCCGGCGCTTGCTCTCTCGCTGCAGATGGGTTGGAACATGACGTTCCCGATCCTGGCGATCTCGGCGCTTTCGCTGTCGATCCCGACCGTCATCATCCCGCTGATCGCTGTCGGCGCCGCTGGCCACCAGCGCTTCCCCGCGATCTACGGTTTCATGCTCACGGGTAGCTTCATCGGCACCGGTATCGGCGCACCGACCTGGGGCATCATCTTCGACATGACCGGCGACTTCACCGCCGCCATGTACGGCGGCGGTGTGGCCGGCCTCATCGGCCTGCTGCTCGCGTACATCGGTCTCAACCGGGGTCTGCGCGTCCGCGCGGCGAAGGAAGAGACGGTCACGAAGAACATCGAGGTCACTGACGACGTGTCGCTCGCCTCGCACTAGTTCTCCGAGCACGACGGATACGCGGTGTGTCTCCGAACCTGATGTGGTTCGGAGACACACCGCGTTTCTTATTTCCTTGACACCCCGCACCGCCGCGCACAAGCTAGAGGTGCATTTCGGCAGCCCCCACTCAGCGTTGAGACGGGGGCATCACATGCACCGCCCTCCCTGGGGCAGTCCGCAGCCAGCTTTACCCGCGCTGAAGCGTCGTACCCTGCGACGACCGGACAACGGCAACCCATTCAACGACGAAGGGAACACCTCTCGTGTCAACCACCCAGCTCAGCGCCAAGTATCGGCGCGACCGCGCAACTTCAACGGTCGCCGCTTTCGGCGCCGTCATGACCAGCTCAGCACCGGTCGCTATGGGATTCACAGCGATCCCCGGCGCTGAACACTTCGGCGTCACAACGGCACAGTACTTGATCTACTTCACCCTGTTCCTAGTCACCGCCGCGCTGACCTTCTCGGTCATGGGGCGACTGATCACTCGATTCGGGGTGAGGGCCGTGCTCATCAGCACCGGCACGCTCGCATCGCTCGCGGGCGTGGGCATGGCGTTCTCGCCAAACATCTACGTGTTCTACCTCTTCGCGTTCGTTTTGGGCCTTGGCGCGGCCGGCAATAACTTGCTCCCCGCGAAGACGCTCGTCGTTGGCTGGCACGTGCACAAGCGCCGCGGCACGGTGCTTGGCTTTGTCGCGACCGGTGGCGCAACCGGTGGTCTGCTGATCGGCCTGATTTTCCCCTCGGTGATGGCGGCCGGCGGTTTCGTTGGCGGTTGGCTCGCTATCGCCGCGATGGCCTTTGTGTGTTCGGTCGTCACCGGCATCTTCCTTGCGAAAAACCCGCCCATCGACCATGAAGAGGGCGCTGGCGACGAAGCCGCTGGCGAAGAAGAGGCTGTCCACCCCGCGACGAAGAACGGTCGCAAGGCGCTCATCAAGGGCTTCGGCTTCACGATCGTGCTCCTCGCGATCGGCTCGTTCCTCTTCTCGCTCGAGGGCGCATTCGGTTCGGTTCAGGCCGCTGTCTATCCCACTTTCGGCATCGACCTCTCGACCGCGGGACTCATGATCGCGTTCTACTCGGTCTGCGGCATCGTCGCGAAGCCACTCCTTGGCATCATGCACGACAAGCTGGGCATGAAGCCCCTCTTCGTCGCGCTGACCGTGCTCTTCATCCTCGGCATGCCCGCCCTTGCGCTGACGATGCAAATGGGCTGGAACCTCATGTTCCCGATTCTCGCCATCTCGGCGATCTCGCTCTCGATTCCTGGCGTGATCATCCCACTGGTCGCCGTGAATGCTGCGGGCCGCGCCCGCTTTGCGACGATATACGGATTCATGCTCACCGGCAGCTACATCGGGACCGGCATCGGCGTTCCACTCTGGGGCCTGGTCTACGACATCACCGGAGCGTTCACCCTCGCAATGTACGTCGGCGGCGCAGCCGGCCTCATCGGCCTCGCTCTCGCTTACATCGGCCTACAGCGCGGCATCAAGACCCGTGCGGCAATGAACGAGTCCAGCACAACTGGAATCTTCCTCCCTGATGGCACCGAGGCGAGCACGGCCGAGCGCAACGCTGCTGGCACTGGCGCTGGTGCGCGAGACACCACCGGCGCCGCTGAAGAGGTTGCGTCCTCTTAACCGCGATCCATCGGCCACTGCACGCGGTGGGTGCGAACCTTCATGGTTCGTTACCCACCGCGTTTGGTTTGCGGTGCGGTACATCCCAGAGGAGCCTGCCGCGAACGTCATTTATTTCCCATCGCTTGACACCCGCGGGGCAACATCGGGATGCTTGGGGCACCCAGGCCCCGCTCGATGGTGAACGATGGCCAACTGCAGCAACCCGCAATCCGCGGGGCAACAACCGGCACTCCATTTCAACGGTGAAAGGAACACCTCTTGTCCACTACGCAACTCAGCGCGAAATATAGGCGCGATCGCGCCACTTCAACAGTCGCCGCGTTCCTCACGGTGATGACCAGCTAGACTCCCGTGGCTATGGGGTTCCTCGTGATCCCCGGCTCCGAGCACTTCGGTGTCACGACCGCGCAGTTCTTGATCTACTTCACACTCTTCTTGATCACGTCGGCGCTGATGTTCTCGGTCACCGGGCGTCTGATGTCCCGCTTCGGCCTCAAGATTGTGCTCACCCTCAGCGGTATCCTGTCGGCGCTGGCATGGGTCGGCATGGCCTATTCACCCAACATCTACGTCTTCTACATCTTCGCGTTCGTGATGGGTGTCGGTGCTTCCGGAAACAACCTGCTCCCGTCGAAGACGCTCGTGATCGGCTGGCACGTACACAAGCGCCGCGGCACTGTGCTCGGCATCGTCGCCACCGGCGCCGCGTTCGGTGGCCTGCTGATCGGATTGATCTTCCCGGGCATCATGAAGGCCGGCGGATTCGTCGGCGGTTCGCTCGCCATCGGCGCGATGATCTTCATCTGCTCTGTGCTCCCGGGCCTGTTCCTCGCAAAGAACCCGCCGCGTCCCGGCGAAGAGAACGCTGATGAAGGCACCATCGAAACCACCACGAAGGAAGGCCGCAAGGCTGCCATCAAGGGCTTTGGGCTCACCATCTTCATCCTCTCAATTGGCACGTTCCTCTTCTCATTGGAAAGCGCTTTCGCCTCGGTTCAGGCCGCTGTCTACCCCACATTCGGGATCGACCTCGCCGCTGCGGGTCTGATGATCTCCTTCTACTCAATGTGTGGCATCGTCGCGAAGCCGCTGCTTGGCATCATGTACGACAAGCTAGGCATCAAGGTGCTGTTCGTCGCCATGACCGCACTGTTCGTGCTCGGCCTGCCGTCACTTGCACTCACCCTCCAACTCGGGCTGAACCTGACCTACGTGTTCCTCGCGATCGCGGCTCTCTCGCTCTCGATCCCGACCGTGATCGTCCCGCTCATCGCGGTGAACGCCGCCGGCCGCGAGCGCTTCGCAACCGTCTACGGATTCATGCTGACCGGTAGCTTCACTGGAACGGGCATTGGCGCCCCGGCATGGGGACTGGTCTACGACCTCACCGGCGACTTCACCCTCGCGATGTACATGGGTGGCGCGTGCGGCCTCATCGGCCTGCTGCTCGTCTTCATCGCGATGCGTCGTGGCCTGCGCACGCGTGCAGCACTCAACGAAACAAGCACGACCGGCATCTTCCTGCCGGACAACGCTGAAGAAGCCTCTGAAGAACTCGTCGCTGAAGCGGTCGTCGCGGACGCTGGCTCAGCTGATGAGGTCGCCGCAGCAAAGTAGTCACTCCACAGAACGCGCGGGCCCAGACCAACCAACGGTCTGGGCCCGCATTTTTCGTGCACGGAGGATGATTCCCCCGGTCCGCAAGATACGAGGCGTATCATCCGTAGGGCTGCTGCTGTCATATTCTGCGGTGCATTTTACAGCACCGAGAGCCTGGCGCAGACTCCATTTAGAGCCTGCTCAACGATGAGTCTCATTTCAGCAATTGAAACCCAAGCGGCGTCCCACGGTTCGAATGCCCAACGCCGGGCCTCGAACGACGCGCACCGCACGAGCTCATCTCCCACCGTGAAATCACCCCGTTCACGGTGCGTTCGGCGTGCAAAAAACGTCGCCGTCTCATCAAGGTTCTCCATTTCAATGGTGAAAGGAACACCCTCTTGTCAACAACAGCAATCACCCCCGCTCTGAAGCGATACCGTCGCAACCGGGCGATGTCGACGGTTGCGGCCTTCGGCGCGATCATGACGAGCTCCACGCCCGTCGCCATGGGGTTCCTCGTCATCCCCGGGTCAGAGCACTTCGGTGTCACCACGGCGCAGTTCTTGATCTACTTCACGCTCTTCCTGCTCACATCGGCGGCGCTCTTCGGATTCACCGGCCGCCTCATTCTTCGCATCGGCGTGAGGCCCGTCCTCATCACCGGTGGCATCATCTCGGCGCTGGCGTGGGTCGGGATGGCCTACGCCCCGAACATCTACGTGTTCTACATCTTCGCCTTCATCATGGGTGTCGGCGCATCAGGCAATAACCTCCTCCCCGCGAACACACTCATCACCGGATGGCACGTGCACAAGCGCCGCGGCACCGTACTCGGCCTCGCTGCAACCGGTGCAGCATTCGGCGGCATGATCATCGGGTTTGTGTTCCCGTCGATCATGGCCGCTGGTGGATTCGTCGGAGGAGCCTTGGCCATCGGCGCAATGATCTTCATCTGCTCGACCTTGACCGGCATCTTCCTCGCGAAGAACCCTCCGCGCCCGGGCGAAGAGAACGCCGACGACACGGTCGAAGCAACCTCGAAGGCCGACCGCAAGGCCGCGATCAAGGGCTTCGGCTTCACCGTTGTGCTGCTCGCGATTGCCGGCTTCCTCTTCTCGCTCGAGAACGCATTCAATACGGTCCAGGCTGCGGTCTACACGACGTTCGGTATTGACCTCGTCACCGCCGGTCTGATGATCTCGTTCTTCTCGCTCTGCGGCATCGTCGCGAAGCCGCTGCTCGGCTTCATGCACGACAAGCTGGGCGTGAAGGTCCTGCTGAGCACGCTCGTTGTGCTGTACATCCTCGGGCTGCCGGCACTCGCACTCTCGATGCAGCTGGGGCTGAACCTGACGTTCCCGATCCTCGTGATCGCCGCGATCTCGCTCTCGGTTCCCACCGTGATCCTTCCGCTCCTCGCGGTCAACGCCGCCGGGCGCGAGCGCTTCCCGATCATCTACGGCTTCATGCTGACCGGCAGCTTCGCGGGTACCGGCATCGGTGTGCCGCTCTGGGGTCTCGTGTTCGACACGACCGGCAGCTTCGCGCTCGCGATGTATGGCGGTGGCATTGGCGGCCTGATCGGCCTTGGTCTCGCGTTCTACGGCCTGCGCCGTGGCATGCGCTACCGCCAGTCAATGAACGAGACCATCACCACGGGCATCGTGCTCGAAGAGGGTGAAGTGACACCCGTCCACTAAGCACACGCAACGCTAAAGCGGGGCCCAGACCAGGTTGGTTTGGGCCCCACTTGCGTTCGGTGAAGATACGGGCCGTATCAGACGCACGGGCATTTTTGTCAAACTTTGTGGAATTGATTGACAGCAATCGCACTACGACGCAGACTGCCTGTCAGAACCTGCTCAATGATGAGCGTCGGTCAGTAATTGAATCTCCGCAGTGCCCAAACGGTGCTCCCGCTTACGCAGCGCGCGGCACGAGGTGCAGTGCGCAAGCTCGAGCTCACCCTCACCGCGCAACCATCCCTGCGCGGCGCTCCCTGTCGAAGCATCCACTCGTCGAGATTCAAGGTTCTCCATTCAATGGTGAAAGGAACACACCCCTTGTCAACTACAGCAATCACTCCCGCCCTGCGGCGTTACCGCCGCAATCGGGCCCTGTCGACGGTCGCGGCCTTCGGCGCCATCATGACGGCTTCAACCCCGGTCGCGATGGGATTCCTCGTCATCCCGGGCTCCGAACACTTCGGCGTCACGACCGGCCAGTTCTTGATCTATTTCACGCTGTTCCTTCTCACCTCCGCGGTGCTGTTCGGATTTACTGGGCGCCTCATCATCCGCATCGGCGTACGGCCCGTGCTGATCGTGGGCGGCCTCGTCGGCGCACTCGCCTGGGTCGGCATGGCCTTCGCACCCAACATCTACGTGTTCTACGCGCTTGCGTTCGTCATGGGCATTGGGGCATCTGGTAATAATCTCCTCCCCGCCAATACGCTCATCACCGGGTGGCACGTCCACAAGCGCCGCGGCACCGTACTCGGCCTCGCCGCAACCGGCGCCGCTGTGGGCGGCATGATCATCGGTTTCATCTTCCCGAGCATCATGAAGGCTGGCGGATTCGTTGGCGGCGCGCTTGCCATCGGTGCGATGATCTTCATCTGCTCGACCCTGACCGGCATCTTCCTCGCGAAGAACCCGCCGCGCCCCGGCGAGGAGTACGCCGACGAGGCAGTCGCAACCGGCACGAAGTCCGACCGCAAGGCCGCCCTTAAGGGCTACGGCCTCACCGTCTTCATCCTCGCCGTCGCCGGGTTCTTGTTCTCGCTGGAGGGCGCGTTCAGCTCGGTACAGGCCGCCGTCTACACGACCTTCGGCATTGACCTGCCCACCGCCGGCCTGATGATCGCGTTCTTCTCGCTGTTTGGCATCGCCTCGAAGCCGCTGCTCGGCTTCATGCACGACAAGATGGGCATCAAGATGCTCTTCGTGGCGCTCGTCGTGCTCTACATCCTTGGTCTCCCCGCGCTCGCGCTGTCGCTGCAACTCGGGCTCAACCTGACCTACCCGATCCTCGCGATCGCCGCGATCTCGCTCTCGGTACCCACCGTGGTGCTCCCGCTCGTCGCGGTCAACGCTGCAGGCCGCGAGCGCTTCCCGATCATCTACGGCTTCATGCTGAGCGGTAGCTACACCGGCATCGGCATCGGAGTGCCGCTGTGGGGCGTCGTCTACGACGTCACCGGCGACTTCCTCCTCGCCATGTACGCCGGCGGCGCCGCTGGCCTCATCGGCCTGCTGCTCGTCTACATCGGACTGCGCCGAGGCCTGCGCTACCGCGCCTCGATCAACGAGGTCAGCACGACGGGCATCTTCCTTCCGGACGACGCACCCGAAGAAGAAGAGGTTCTTCCCGTCAAGTAGTTCACCGCACGAGATGAAGGCCCGAACCGCGAGCGGTTCGGGCCTTCATCGTTGCGATCAGGTCGCGACTGCTAGCGTGTGACGGCCGGCGCTTCTTCCTGCCACCACAGTGCTGCCTGGCCGGGGCCAAACGCGTCGGTCATGTTGAGCGTTCCGCCCTTGAGTGCGCCGCCGAGTGCCTGCTGCGCCTCGCCGAGTCGGCCCTCTTCGATCTCGTAGACCGCCATGTGACGGTGGCCGCCCTCGGCGACCGGGGTCGCCAGCGTGTAGAGCTGACCCGAGATGAACCCGTCGAGGTTCGACACCTCTGCAAGGTGCGTGTTGACGTACCAGTCGCGGAAGTCCTGCTCGCGGCCTTCCTTCGGGTTGGTGAACACAATCAGTCGGTGGTTTGCCATTGGTGTTGCCTTTCGTCGTTGAACGGATGGTGCGCTGAAATTTGCAGGTACGGGTTAGACCTCGGCAGCGACGGCTTCGGCGCGGGCCGCGAGGCCTGTGCCTCCGTCGTGCGTGAAGCCGGGGTATCCGTCTGTCGCGATCTTCTCGCAACGATCACGATAGTTGTGCAGGCCGCCGATGTACGCGAGAAACACTCGGGGCTTGCCCGGAACATTCGCGCCCATGTACCACGACGCCGCAGTCGGGTAGAGCGTCATCGCGGCGAGCTCTGCCACGTGCGTGGTCCAGCGCTCGGTCGCCTCGGGTGTGGCTTCGGTGCGCGTGATGCCTGCTGCGCGCAGATAAGAGATGTAGTCGGCGATCCACTCAACGTGGTGCTCGATCGAGCCGATCACGTTGGTGAGAATCGCAGGCGAACCTGGCCCCGTGACCGTGAAGAAGTTCGGGAACCCCGGCGAGGCGAGACCGAGATAGCTCTTGGCGCCTTCGGCCCACTCGTCCTTCATGAGACGGCCGTCGACACCCTCGAACTGGATGCGGTCGAGCGCGCCCGTCGCGGCGTCGAACCCGGTCGCCAGCACGATCGCGTCGAACTCGTGTTCGCGCCCGTCGACCACGATGCCCGCGGGCGAGAATCGCTCGATCGGGGTGTCGCGAATGCTGACCAGGCTGACATGGTCGCGATTGAACGTGTCGTAATAATTGGTGTCGATCGGGAGGCGCTTCGTGCCGATCGGATAGTCGTGCGGTTCGAGCATTTTCGCGACGGCCGGGTCGTCGACGATCTCGTTGATCTTGTCGCGCACGAACTGCGAGGTGTAGTTGTTGGCTTCGATCGAACGCAGGTTGTCACTCAGCACCATTGAAGTGCTCATGCCCGCGCCCCGCCAGCGGCGCTCAAGCTCACCGCGTACCACCCGCAGGTCGACGTCGGCGAAATTACCAATGCCGGGC
This sequence comes from Actinomycetes bacterium, assembly GCA_029777095.1. Taxonomy (GTDB): domain Bacteria; phylum Actinomycetota; class Actinomycetes; order Actinomycetales; family Microbacteriaceae; genus Microbacterium. Next base: position 26,209 of record JAKOTS010000018.1, read on the forward strand.
TCGAGCAGCACGCCGACCTGGCTCCGCCGCATCTGCTCGCGCAACTGCTTGTAGCTACGCTTCGTTGCCTTGCGTTCGTTTTCGGTCATGGGCCGGTTCGCCGCCGGCACCGTGAACGTGGCGGTGCGTTGAAACACTGTCACGGATGCCGCTTCTTCGGCGATCACCGGAATCGACTGGATCCCAGACGAACCGGTGCCGATCACCGCGACCCGCTTGCCCGTGAAGTCGACGCCCTCGTGCGGCCAATCACCGGTGTGGTAGATCTCGCCCGCGAATGTGTCCATGCCCTCAAAGGTGGGCATCGAAGGCACCGACAGGATGCCGGTTGCCGACACCAGATACCGCGCACGCGCGGAGGCCCCGGTGTCGGTGGTCACGGTCCACGTGTCGGTGCCCTCGTCGAACACCGCACCCGTGACCGTCGTGTTCAACTCGATATTGCCGCGCACATCCAACTTGTCGGCGACAAAGTTGACGTAGCGCAGGATCTCTGGCTGCGAGGCGTAGCGCTCCGTCCAGTTCCACTCCTGCTCAATCTCGTCGTTGAACGAGAGTGAGTAGGAGTCGGATTCGAGATCGCAGCGCGCGCCCGGGTAGCGGTTCCAATACCAGGTGCCACCAATACCGGCGCCACGTTCAAAGACCTTCACGTCGAGGCCGAGGTCGTCTCGAAGCTTGTGCACCAGGTAAATCCCGGCGAAACCAGCTCCGATCACCACGACGTCGTACGTGGGGATGGGGTCAATCGTGTTGCTCATACTGCACCCTCCTTTGGGCGCCGGTATTGCGTGAACCGTGCAATGAAACCTGCGACGGGCGTGGGCCTACGCGCCGACGGTGAGCTGCTCGCTCTTGAGCGGCGCGCCATCGCTGGCGTGCGCGAAGCCGACGTAACCATCAGCGGCAAGCTGATCGCAACGATCGCGATAGTTGTGCAGTCCGCCGATGTACGCGAGGAAGACGCGCGGCTTGCCGGGGACGTTCGCGCCCATGTACCAAGACGCCGCGGTCGGGTAGAGCGTCATCGCGGCCATGTCTGCCACGTGCTTGACCCACTCTGCCTGCGCATCGGGGGTGGCCTCGAAGCGGGTAATGCCCTCGGCACGCATGTACGTGATGTAGTCAGCGATCCACTCGACGTGGTGCTCGATTGAAGCGATCACGTTCGTCAGGATCGCGGGGCAACCCGGGCCGGTGACGGTGAAGAAGTTCGGGAACCCCTCGACCGCGAGCCCGAGGTAGCTCTTCGCGCCCTCTGCCCACGCGTCGGTGAGCGTACGGCCATCGACGCCTTCGAACTGGATGCGCTCAAGCGCACCGGTCGCAGCGTCGAACCCGGTCGCCAGCACGATCGCATCGAATTCGTACTCGGTGTCGCCCACCACAATGCCCGCCGGCGAGAACCGCTCGATCGGCGTATCGCGCACGCTGACGAGCTTCACGTTCTCGCGGTTGTACGTGTCGTAGTAGTTCGTGTCGAGCGCGAGTCGCTTCGTGCCGATCGGGTAGTCGTGCGGCTCGAGCAGCTTTGCGACCGCCGGGTCGTCGACGATCTCGTTGATCTTGTCGCGCACGAACTGCGACGTGTAGTTGTTCGCCTCGATCGAGCGCAGGTTGTCGCTCAGCACCGATGTCGTGCCGAAGCCGGTGCCGCGCCAGCGACGCTCGAGCTCGCCCCGGACGATACGCTCTTCGACCTCACCAAAGGCACCGACCGGCTGGTCGACCAGCACACCGGTCCCGGCGCGACGCGCCTGCTCGCGCAGCTGCTTGTAGCTCCGCTTGGTCGCCTTGCGCTCGTTCTCGGTGATCGGACGGTTCGCGGCTGGCACCGTGAAGGTCGCGGTGCGCTGGAAGACGGTCAGCTGGTCGGCCTGCTCGGCCATGAGCGGGATCGACTGAATCGCGGAAGAACCCGTGCCGATGACGCCCACACGCTTGCCCGTGAAGTCGACACCCTCGTGCGGCCAGTCACCGGTGTGGTAGATCTCGCCCTTGAAGGAGTCCATGTCGGCAAACTTCGGGGTCGAGGGCACCGAGAGGATGCCGGTCGCCGAAATCAGGTACCGCGCACGCGCGCTGACCCCGGTGTCGGTGCTGACGGTCCACGTGTCGCTTGCCTCGTCGAAGACTGCGCGGGTGACGGTCGTGTTCAGCTCGATGTTGCCGCGCACGTCAAGCTTGTCGGCGACGTAGTTCGCGTAGCGGAGGATCTCGGGCTGGGGTGCGTAGCGCTCGGTCCAGTCCCACTCCTGCTGGATCTCGTCGTTGAACGAGAACGAGTAGTAGTCGGACTCGAAGTCGCAACGCGCGCCCGGGTAGCGGTTCCAGTACCAGGTGCCGCCGATGCCGCCGCCGCGCTCGAAAACCTTGACGTCGAGGCCGAGGTCGTCGCGCAGCTTGTGCACCAGGTAGATCCCGGCAAAGCCGGCGCCGATGACGACGACGTCGTAGGTGGGGATGGTCTCAGTTGTACTGCTCATTTTGCACTCTCGGTTTCGGCGGCAAGCACCTGGGTGTCAAGGAACACGGCGATCCAATCGATCGCCTCGCGTGCCGCGGGGAGGATGTTGGGCATCTGGAAGAAGGCATGCATCTGGCCTTCGAAGAAGCGGTAGGTCACAGGGACGCCCGCGGCCCGGAGGAGCTCTCCGAACTCTTCGCCCTCATCCTTGAGGGGATCGTGTTCGGCGATGGCGAGCGCGGTGGGCGGGAAGCCGGTGAGGTCGGCGTTAATCGGGCTGATCGAGGGGTGTGAGTTGTCGTGCTCGACGCCGCCGACGTAGTGGTTCATGAACCACTCCATGCTTGCCCTCGACAGCAACAGCTGGTTCTCGGGGTCGTTGTAGGAGTCGCGGCCGGTGTTGGCGTCGGTGGCGGGGTACACGAGCACAGTGGCATCGACCCGCACACCCTCGTCGCGCGCCCGAAGCGCCGTCACGATCGAGAGCGTGCCGCCAGCGCTGTCGCCACCGAGCACGACGGGGAGGCCAGCGACGCCGAGTTCATCAGCGTGCGCCTCGACCCAGCGCAGCGCGGCCCATGCATCGTGGTTGGAGGCTGGGTACTTGTGTTCGGGCGCGAGGCGATACTCGACCAGCGCGACGATCATGTTCGTGGCCTCGGCGAGCTGCCGGCCGAGTGTGTCGTAGCCGTCGACGCTGCCGATGACCCAACCGCCACCGTGGTAGTAGACAAGCACGCCGCGCGGTGCGTCGCTTGGCACGAGCACGCGGACGCTTGATGCGCCCCCGTCTTCGGCAGTCAGGTCATATTCGCGCGCCGACACCATCTCGGGTCCGGGACCGATCAGCGCGATCGTCCCCGCGCTGTTCGCACGAACCTCAACGGGCGTGGACTCGTTCATGGGCTTGCCGCCGCGGGCGGCCATCCCCTGGAGCAGGGCGAGTGAAGCCTGATCTAGCGCCATTGTTGTTGCCTCTCTGCATGCGACACCCTCGAGCGGCTTCGCTCCTGGTTCTACGGTGAACTCAGTGGGTGATCAACGGGTCTCACTAGTATCTCGAAGCCGGTATCAGAATGCATCGTGCAAATGATCAGAATCGGATGCCGAATGCTCGCCAAATGCACGACACCTTTCGGACAGGTGAGCCGCGGGCGCCGTATGCTTGTGCGCAGCGCCCACTGCTCTCCTGGACGCCGAGCTGCGAGGCGGAGGCCAACGATGACAGACACCCCGGCACAGCCCGCCGTTGAGCCGTCGCCCACAACGGCTCCCCCGCTGCCCCCGGCTGGTGTTACCGCGGTTCCCGCGCCAACCGCCGCCGAGGTGGTCTGGTTCTTCGATGAACTGTTGGCAAACGGGGTCGACATCGAGGCGCTGCTCGACCGCGCCGCCGCCTTCGTCGGGGCCGAGGTTGGGGCCGTGCTTGGCGGCCTGGCCACCCCTGCGGGTACGGCGCGCCCTGAGGGATCCGCCTTCCGCGCGATCACGAGCGGAAGCGGTGCGGGCGCGGCGAACGGCGGAGGCGCGGGCGCGGAGAGCCCCAGCGGCGAGGTCTGGACCACGCTCGCCGACGAGCACCTCGCCGGCATCGTGCTTGAGCGGCTTGCCGTGGCGGTGCGGGTGATCGCCCGGTGGAGCGCGATGCGACAGGATGCCGCACCCCGGCCGATCGACGTCATCGTCGATCGCGCGGCACCGCAGGGCGCGCGCGATATCGCCCTCGAGCAGCTCGGGCTCACGCACGACGCCCTCGTGCGCTTTGTCGTGTGCACCGGCCCCGCGGACGATATCGAAACGCTGATCGAGCGGCTCGCGGGCGAGCGGATCATCGCCCGCACCACCCACGAGGCACGGACGGTGCTTCTCCTCGCCGCCCCCGAGTCGGGTGGCATCGACATTGTTGGGGTGCCCGTTGGCATGCGCGCAGCGTATGGGCACACCGTGCCGGCCCGACAGGCAAGCGTCGGATTCATGAACGCGTGCGACACACACCGCTTCTCACGCCCCTCGCCCACCGACCTCGGTCCGTACCGCGGCATGGAAGCCGTGTGGCTCAACGGCGCACGCACATCGCCGCTTGGCGCGCTCGCCCACCTCGACCCCTCCTACATCGCGCTGCTTCCCGATGTGCAAAAGCTCGAGCGGCTCGCCGAACGCCATGGCGACCGCATCCTGCACGTGCTGGAGGCCTACGCGACAACCGACTCGATGCGCAAGGCCGCCGTGCTCGTCTTCATGCACCACAACTCGGTCCTGTATTGGGTACAGAAGGCGGAGGCTGAGCTGGGGTATTCGCTCGCCGAGCCATACCAGCGCGCGCTCCTGTTCATTTCGCTCTGCCTGCATCGGATCTGGCGCGACCAAGACTAGGGAGCATCCAGCGCGAGGATCCCGGATGCCGCAATCCGTTCACCGCGCACACGCGCCCACGCCGCGTCACACATGGAGGCAAGCAGCACTTCCCCCTGATCTGCCGCGGCGCCGCGTGGGTCGCCGAGCACGCCGTTCGCGGAAACCGCACGGACGCCTTCGGCCCGCAGGCGCGGAAGCAGATCGGCAATCGGGGCGCTGACACCCGCTGTCATGCGATCGGCGACCACGTCTGCGGGGTGCAAATGCAGCATGACCGACGTTTCGACAAGCCCGGCGTGCGTGTCACGAGGCGATGCACCCACGAGCGGCGCACAGGGCACCCACGCAACATCGTGCCCCTCGGCCCGTAGCCGGGGCACGGCGTCAGCGAGCGAAGGCAAGTTGCCGCCGTGCCCGTTCACAAACACCACCCGCTTCGCCCATGCGCCCGCCGAACGCGCGTATTCGATCAAGAGCAGGGTGAGCGCCGAGTGGCCAATGGAGATCGTGCCAGGAAAGTCCTGATGCTCCCCGCTCGCCCCATAGGCAAGGGCGGGGGCAACCGCCGCGTCCGTCCCCGTCGCGCGAAGACGCTCGGTGAGCGCTTCGGCGACGGCGACGGCGACGGCCGTATCGGTCTTGAGCGGCAGGTGCGGGCCGTGCTGCTCGGTCGACCCGAGCGGCACGAAGAGGATGGGCGCTCCCGCGTTCACCCAAGTTCGGGCGTCGAGGGAGGCCGGCGGCAGGCGCTGTCTGTCGTTCATATGACCGGCGCCGGTCAGTCGAATGTGCCGGGCGGGGTGAACCCGGCCAGCGGGTTGACCTCGCACGCGCTGACCGGCATCTGCGCGATACCTTCGCGAAGCACAATCTCGGGGCGCACTCCGAGCGTCACCGGTACCGGGCCACCGCGCTGGCCGGGTCGCGGCCGCGGTGGCGATGTGAGGTGCGAGTAGTCGCGCGACGGCCGTTGCGGGTCGAGCTTTGCCTTGTCTTTCAGCGCTTCTTCGCCAAAGCCGCGGACACATTCCGGATCTGGTCCGTCGAGCGGGAGTCCCGTGAAGAACTTCGCTGCCATGCATCCGCCCTTGCAGGTGTCAAAGAATTGGCACGACGAGCACGCCCCGCCCGACTGCGGCGCTCGCAGACGCTGAAACAGCTCCGAGTGCTGCCACACGCGCTGGAAGCCGCCCTCGTCGCGCACGTTTCCGGCGAGGAACTCGTCATGGATCGCAAACGGGCAGGCATAGACCTCGCCCACGGGGTCAATCAGGCACACGACACGCCCCGCACCACAAAGGTTGAGCCCGGGGAGCGACTCGCCATATGCGGAGAGGTGGAAGAAGGAGTCGCCGGTGAGCACCTCGTCGCCATTCGCGAGCAGCCAGTCGTAGAGCTCGCGCTGCTGCGCGGCGGTGGGGTGCAATTCGTCCCACACGTCCGCTCCGCGACCGGAGGGCCGCAGGCGCGTCAGCCGCAACTGCGCACCGTACTCGTCTGCGATGCGCTTGAACTCATCAAGCTGGGGGATGTTCGTGCGCGTACACACGACCGACAGCTTGAAGTTCTTCATCCCTGCGTCTCGAAGGTTGCCCATCGCGCGCATCGCCGTCTCGTACGAACGGGGCCCGCGGATGTAGTCGTTGACCTCCGCGGTCGCGCCGTCAAGCGAGATCTGCACGTCGACATAGTCGTTGGCGGCAAGCCGTCGCGCGGCCTCGGGGGTGAGCTTGATCCCGTTGGTCGAGAACTTGACGCCAACGTTGTGGTCTGTCGCGTACTCGACCAGCTCCCAGAAGTCGGGGCGCACCGTCGGCTCGCCGCCACCGATATTCACATAGAACACCTGCATGCGCTCAAGCTCATCGATGATGCCCTTGCACTCCTCGGTCGAGAGCTCACGCGGGTCTCGACGACCCGAACTCGAAAGGCAGTGCACGCACGAGAGGTTGCATGCGTACGTGAGCTCCCACGTCAGGCAGATCGGCGCGTCGAGCCCCTTCTCGAAATGGTCAACAAGACGAGTCGCCTGCGGCGGAACGAAGGATGCCGGTGGTCCGGCCTGAAGGAGTGTCATGCCGCACGCACCTCGATCATGTTCGATGTCGCAAGCGTTTCGAGCGCACGCAGGTACACGGTTTGCGCATCTGGGTGGATGCCGACGCTGTCGCATGCGGCGCGGGCAGTCGGGGCATCCCCAAGCGCTGCAACGAGGGCGACTAACGTGCGGTCTTTGAGGAACGAAAGCTTCCGCGTTCCAAAGTGGTAGAGCAGGGCCCCGAAGGGTTCGGGGCGCACCGACACCCTCGGGTGCAGCTGCCAGGCGCTCTCGGCGAGTGTGAGCGTCATGGGTCAGTACACGCCGCACATGCCGTCGATCGAGACCTCTTCGACCAACGAATCGAACTCGACTGGGGTGGCGATCGGGGCCGCGCTGGCCTCAGCGTTGGTGATATTCGGATTCATGAAATGCGCTCCTTTGCGTTTCGGTGTGGGTTGCTGGACTCACAATGCCACAAGAAAAGTAATAATGACACTCGGTGCCGAATAAGACTCGCGACGTGTGAATAATGGATACCAGCGGGCTTGAGACGGGAATTTTGCAATGACGAAGACCATCGTGATCGGTGCGGGCACGGCCGGTGCCGCCCTCGCGGCGCGCATCAGCGAAGACCGCGATCGCGAAGTGCTCGTCATCGAAGCGGGCTCGGTTTCGAGCGACTTCTCCCCCGAACTGCTCGACGGCTCGAACGTGCAGGCGGCGATGCCGGGGCATCCCGCCAATTGGGCGTACCCCGCCCAGCTCACCCCCGAGGTGCCCTACGTGATCGCCCGGGGGCGCGTGCTTGGCGGATCGAGCACGATCAACGGCGGCTACTTCGTGCGCGCGCGTCCGGAAGACTGCGATGCATGGGCGGATGCCGCTGGCCCGACCTGGAGCTATGCCGCGCTCTTGCCCACCATGCGTGCGCTCGAGTCCGACGCCGACCTCGGGACTGGAGGGCTGCACGGCGGCTCGGGCCCGATGCCGGTGCGGCGGGCTCCCCAAGACAACCCCGCGGCGCGGGCATTCACCGCCGCCGCGCTCGAACTCGGCTTCTCGTTCGAGGACGACAAGAACGCGCCCGGCCTGCCCGGGGTGGGCGCGGTGCCCTCAAACATCGTTGACGGCGTGCGTGTGAACACCGGCCTCGCGTACCTCGCGAACGCACGGAGCCGGCCAAACCTGCAGCTTCTTGGCAACACGCGGGCGCTTCGAATCATGTTCGACGGCACCCGTGCCGTCGGCGTCGAAACCAGCGCGGGCACGCTCTATGGCGATGAGATCGTGGTGTGCGCGGGCGGGATCGGCACGCCGCACCTGCTGCTCACCTCGGGAATCGGCCCGCGCGCGCAGCTGGAGGCGCTCGGGATCGCCGTCGTGGCCGATCTTCCGGTCGGCGCTTCGTTCAGCGATCACGCCGACATCGGGCTGAAGTGGTGCGCAAAACCCGCAGTGAGCACCGCCGCCGAACGCTTCGCGTTCCCCACCGCATTGAACTTCTTCTCCGGGGTCCCCAACCCCGGAGGGCGTGACCGCAGCCTCACCGGCGACCTCGAAGTGTTGCTCTCGGTCAAGCCGGTCGACTACCTGCTGAGCGGGACGTGGGGCGAGGCATCACGCGACGACGGTGAAGAACTCGAGCTGATCGTCGGCGCCCAGGCCTCCAAGGGGCGTGGCAGCATCACCCTGAACTCGGCCGACCCTCTGGATGTGCCACGCATCGACTACCGGTATCTCGAGTTGGCTGCCGATCGCGCACGGCTACGCTGCGGCATCCGCACCGCCGTGGCGCTGCTGCAAACGGCGGCGTTCAGCGAACTTTTTGACGGACTCAGCGACCTCGATACCGCTACCCTCGGCGACGACGAGCTGCTTGACGCGTGGATGCGCGCCCACCTCGGGACCGCGATTCACCTCTGCGGCTCGGCCCCGATGGGCCCGGTCGTCGACGCGCATGGCCGCGTGCACAAGACCCGGGGGCTTCGCATTGCGGATACCTCGATCCTGCCGACCGTGCCAAGTCGCGGCCCCGCGGCAACGGCCGTGCTGATCGGTGAGGTCATCGCGAAGGCGATCCGCGCGGGCGACTAGCGTCACGAAAAACAGCACTGCCCGGCGCACGCGATTGTGTGCCGGGCAGTGCTGTTCTTATGGTGCGTTACGCCTTGATCGTTGCGCGGCCGCGGTCGATGACCACGGTGCCGTCGGTCTTCGCCGTGCGGAAGAGCACGTCGTCGCCGTCAACCCAGATCGAGGTGGTCAGCGTGTCGCCCGGAAGGACGGGTGCGCTGAAGCGGCCCGACATCGCGGTGAAACGCTCCGGGTCGCCACCGGCGACAGCCTGAAGCAGGGCGCGACCGGCGAAGCCGTAGCTTGCCAGACCGTGCAGGATCGGGGTCTCGAAGCCGGCGCTGCGCGCGAACTCGGGGTCCGAGTGCAGGCGGTTGCGGTCGCCCGACAGGCGGTAGATCAGTGCCTGGTCGCGGTCGGTCTCGAACGCGACCACGTGGTCGGGCTCGCGCTCGGGAGCGGTCCAGTTGTCCTTCGGGCCAGCCTCGCCGCCGAAGCCGCCCTCGCCACGCACGAAGATTTCGCTGCGCGTGATGATGCGAACTTCACCGGTCTCGGGGTCGACGCCAGTGCCTTCACTGGTGATGACCGCGCCTGAGCCCTTGTCGTAGATACCGGTGACGACACCCGAGACGTTGAGCTTGCCCTCGGCCGGCAGTGCGCCGCCGCGGATCTCAAATGCCTGCGAACCGTGCACGAGCTTGCGGAAGTCCGCGCCCGTGTCGCGGATTGCGCCGCCGCCGCTGGCAGCGATGACCGCGAACGTCGGCAGAACCTGCTGCGGAACGCCGCCGGTGTTCTCCGTAACGAACGGGAGGTCGTTTACGCCTGCGCCCACGCCCAGTGCGTAGAGGAGCGTGTCCTTCGAGGTCCACGAGGACTCGACCGGGTCGCCTTTGACCCCAACGACATCAAAATTCAGTGCCATGCTGACTCCTTACTTTCTTGTGAAAAAACTTTTCCGTACAAAAGAACTGCGCCCGAGCCGGTGACCGGCTCGGGCGCAGTACTATCTAGCGGCCGTGGCCCTCGAGCGTCGGCTTGAAGACCTTTTCCATCTGCTCCTGCAGCGTGTCGAGCTCCCACTCGGGGAATGCGACGAGCTCCTGGAGTGCAGCCGGCTTGTTGTACAGCGTGACCTTGGGGCCCGCTGCGCCAATGACCTGGCCGTTCATCCAGCCCGAACGCTCGCTCGCGATGTACGCGACGACGCGTGCGACGTGGTCGGGCGACATTGCGGCAGCAGCGCCACCGCTGCGACGCTCCTCGGGGATCGAGCCCACCATGCGCGTTGCCGCACCGGGCGAGATCGCGTTCGTGGTGACGCCGTAGCGGCCAAGCGCGTTGGCGCACGAGTAGGTGAGGCCGATGATGCCCATCTTCGCGGCAGCGTAGTTGGGCTGGCCGGGAGCACCGAACTGGCCCGAGACCGACGTGAAGTTGATGATGCGGTTCTGCGCCTCAGCGTTGCGCTGTTCACGCCAGTACACCGAAGCGTGCTTCGACGTGTTGAACGTGCCGTTCATGTGCACGTTCAGAACCGACTGCCAGTCTTCCGGGCTCAGGTTGAAGATCATGCGGTCGCGCAGGATGCCTGCGACGTTGACGACGACGTCAAGCTTGCCGAACTCGCTGATTGCCTGCTGGATCAGGTTGCCAGCTGCATCGTAGTCCGCGATGTCATCGGTGTTTGCAACAGCGGCGCCGCCAGCTGCAGTGATCTCGTTGACGAGCTCCTGCGCGGGTCCAACGCTGCCTTCGGTGCCGTCAAGGGCAACGCCGAGGTCGTTAACGACAACCGATGCACCTTCCGCTGCCAACAGCTTGGCGGTAGCGCCGCCAATGCCTCGACCGGATCCGGTCAGTACGATTACGCGTCCGTCCAACATGCCCATGGGTTCTCCTTCGCCCTACAACGTTGTATTCAGGGGGCTACTGCAGAGATCAATCACCGCGCAGCGCCGTTTGGTGTTTAATCTACATGAAAGCAGGTCATAGCCTGCAACACTTGAGACACTAAATTGCAACAACTGAGCCCATGAGGGCGCGAACGGAGTAGCCGTGGTTTTTGCACGCGAGCTGGCGCTCTTGGAACTTCTCGCCGGTACGGCCGGCGCTCAGGGCACCTCTCTCGGTGTCAGCCGGGCCGCGACCCTGGCAGATATGAGCAAGGCTCAGGCCTCACGCACGTTCGCCAGCCTCGAGGCCGAGGGGCTCGTGATCCGCGATCCCCAGACGCGCGAGTACCGCCTCGGATGGCGCCTCCCGACCCTCCTCATCGACACGAAGCCGCAGCGCACACTCGAGAGAGTGCAAGAGCGCGTGGCTCGCCTGCTCCCACTCATCGGCGGCTTTGGCGCATCGTTCGGTGTCTTGCGCGGCCCCGACGTGTTGATTGTCTACGGCACCAACCCCAGCGGCGTGCATCGCAAGCTCGGCTGGGACCACAAGTCGTTCCCGGCGCACCAGACCGCTGGCGGCCGCGTCCTCCTCGCCTCCCTCAGTCAAGACGAGCTCGACTCCGCCCTCAGCGGCGAGGCCTTGCCCGCACCCGCCGGCGATCTCACCACGTCGCTCGCACGAACCCGCGAGCTCGGCTACGCGATCTCTGACGGCGAGTTTCATCGTGAGCAGTGCGGCGTCGCGGCGCTCGTGTGGGGCGAAGACGGCCGAGTGATCGGTTCGCTCGCACTGCAGGGTGCCCGCGCCGAGGGTTCTGCGCAGGAGCGCGAAGCGGAACTCACCCGCCTGGGCGCAGAGGTCGCGCGTGCGGCCGATGAGCTCTCGCATGACCTGGGCTGGGAACGCGCCCCGGTCGGATAACTGGCGCTCAGCGGCCCTCACCACCGCGCGCACGGTGCGTTGCAATACGCACCCAGCAACCAAAATGCGGCGACATCAGAGCCAGGATGCCGCTGCTCTACGCGTGCCACAATTCTGCGCACAATGCGCATTGAGTTGCCAAATTGGCAACAACTGTTGATGCTAGTATGGCAAAAAGCTTCATTTAGGTAATCAGATTGCGGCGGCCAGCGGCATCCGTAATCGCTCTATCTCGACGGTGTGGTCGTGAGAAATGCAGAAAATATGTCACTTCGCGGCGCTGGACTGATCGCGGGAGCTTACGAGCATCCCGAACGAATCATTCCCAACAAATCGCTCGCCCAGGTGCACTCCGAGGTCGCCGCAGGCGCACTCGCAGACGCCGGGCTCTCATTCGCAGACGTAGACGGCTACTTCTGCGACGCGAGCATCCCGGGCCTCATGCCCCTCTCGCTCACCGACTACATGGGTATTCGTCCGCGCCACGTTGCGTCGACCGAAACCGGTGGTTCGTCGTACCTCGTGCACGTCGCACAGGCGGTCCAGGCCATCAAGGCCGGTGCCTGCGACGTCGCGCTGATCACGCTCGCGGGCCTGCCCCGCCAGCTCAAGCCGAACCCTTCGGCATCCAGCGCCCCCGAGGCAGGGTTCGAAGGCGCCCAGTGGGGCACCACGATCCCCGGTATGTACGCCCTCGCGGCCCAGCGCCACATGTACGAGTACGGCACGACCAGTGAGCAGCTCGCCGAGATTCGCGTCGCGGCCTCGCAGCACGCGCAGTACAACCCGAACGCGCTCTTCCAGAAGCCCGTCACGGTCGAAGACGTCATCAACTCGCGCATGATCAGCGACCCGCTCCACCTGCTCGACTGCTGCGTCATCACCGACGGCGGCGGCGCGCTGGTTGTCGTGTCACCCGAGGTCGCAAAGGACCTCGATCGCACGTCCGTGAAGTTCCTCGGCCACGGCGTCTCGCCCAAGCACACCGACGGCGGCAAGATCGACCTCACCTACTCGGGTGCGCTCTGGTCGGGTCCCCGCGCCTTCGAAGAGGCCGGCGTGACGCAGGACGACATCGACTACGCCTCGATCTACGACTCGTTCACCATCACGGTGCTCGAAACCATCGAAGACCTCGGCTTCTGCGAGAAGGGCGATGGCGGCAAGTTCGTCATGGACGGCGCCCTTCAGGCGCCTTTCGGGCGCCTCCCCTTCAACACCGACGGCGGCGGGCTCTGCAACAACCACCCGGGCAACCGTGGCGGCATCACCAAGGTCATCGAGGCCGTCCGCCAGCTGCGCGACGAAGCGGCACCCGAGGTGCAGGTTCCGAACGCACAGATCGCTCTTGCACACGGCACCGGCGGCATGCTCGGCAGCCGCATGGGCTCCGCAACCCTCATCCTCGGAAGGGACGACGCATGAAAATCGGCAACGACTTCCCCATCACCCCGCCGGCCATCAACCCCGAGACGGCACCCTTCTGGGCCGCGACGCTCGAGGGCAAGTTTTCGGTCGGGTCCTGCAACGCGTGCGGCGAGAACCACTGGTACCCCCGCACCAAGTGCCCCTTCTGCCACTCGCACGACACGAGCTTGCTCGAGACGGCGGGCAAGGGATCGATCTACTCGTACACGGTGACGCACAAGGGACCCGGCGCGTTCGCTGCGGCTGGCCCCTATGTGATCGCCTACGTCCAGCTTGACGAGGGCCCCCGGGTCATCACGAACATTGTCGACTGCGAAACCGATGACCTTGCCATCGGTACGCGCGTCGAAGCCGTCTTCTTCCCAGCGGGCGAGAACGCAGCCGTCTACCGGTTCCGACCGACGGCTTGAACCACAGGGGATGCCTCGGCCGTCAAGGCCGAGGCATCCCCATTTCTTCGATGAGGTACACGTATATGAACAACACTGCAAAACTTCCACTCCACGGCGTCCGCGTGCTCGACCTCGCAGAGGGCAAGGTCGAAATGACCGGCCGACTGCTGGCCGACATGGGCGCCGACGTGTTCCGAGTCGAACCTCGCGAGGGTGCGGCTTCACGTCGCCGCGAGCCCCTGCACGCCGGCGTGAGCCTCTACTTCGAGACGCACAACGTGAACAAGCGCGGCCTCGCGCTTGACCTGGGTGACGAAGACGACCGCGCCGTGTTGCTGCGCCTCGTGGCCGACGCCGATATCTTCATCGAGGCGGAGCGCCCCGGCGCGCTCGCCGCGCTCGGCCTGGGCGTCGAAGACCTGCAGGAAGTCAACCCCCGCCTCGTCGTCATCTCGATCTCTGACTTCGGCCAGACCGGCCCCTACCGCGACTGGACCGGCACGAACTGGACCCAGATGGCCGCCGCGGGTGTGCTCTCGCGCTCCGGGATCCCCGGCCGTGCCCCCGTGCAGCCGCCGGGCGAGCTCGCCATCGAGGCCACTGCGGTGCAGGCCGCCTATGCCGCCCTCCTGGCCTACTACCACCGCCTCAACACCGGCACCGGCGAATACGTTGACGCGTCAGTCTTCGAGTCGACCGTTCAGGTCATGGACCCGCCGCTCGGCGTCGGCGGCAGCGCAACTGGCGGCCTGTCGATGCTGAACCTCGGCCGCGGCCGCCCCGACATGTCGCACCTCTACCCGATCTACGAGTGCGCCGACGGCTATGTTCGTGCGCTCATGCTCTCGAAGCGTCAGTGGCACGCAATGTTCCGCTGGTTGGGATCGCCGGAAGAGTTCAACGACCCGAAGTACGACGCAACGCCGGCCCGCCGTGAGGCGGCTCCGCGCCTGCGCGAGCTCATCACCGAGCTCTTCAGTGACAAGACCGGTCAGGAGCTCATCCAGCGCGGTGTCGAATACGGCATCCCGATCGACGTACTGAGCAAGCCCAGCCAGGTGCTGAGCGACGAGCACTTCGTCGCCCGCGAAAGCTTCACCGACGTCGAGATCGCCCCCGGCATTGTGGGCAAGGCGGCAGACGGACTCATCGAGTTCGACGGCACGCGTGCCGGCCTCCGCGCGCGTGCGCCGAAGATCGGTGAGCACAACGGTGAGAGCTTCACCCCGCGCCCCACCGACTGGAACGTCGATTCGGCCGCTCCGACCGCACGGCCGACGGACCGCCCGCTCGAAGGGCTCCGCGTGCTCGACCTCGGCGTCATCATCGTCGGCGCCGAGACGAGCCGCCTGCTCGCCGACCAGGGCGCACAGGTCATCAAGGTTGAAAATGCCGCGTACCCCGACGGCGTGCGCCCTCCCGGCACCAGCCTGATGAACGACAGCTACGCGTCTGGCAACCGCAACAAGCTCGGTCTGGGTCTGAATCTCCGGTCACCGGAGGGGCTCCAGATCTTCAAGGAGCTCGCTGCGAAGACCGACGTCGTGATCTCGAACTTCAAGCCGCACACCATGGAGAAGTTTGGCCTCAGCTACGAGGTTCTCAGCGCGATCAACCCCGGCATCATCGTCATCGACAGCAGCGCGCTCGGCAACAGCGGACCCGCCAGCCACCGCATGGGCTACGGCCCGCTGATCCGCTCGACCGTCGGACTCACCGGCCTGTGGCAAGACACCACCGTCGCCGACGGCTTCTGCGACTTCCTCACGATGTTCCCCGACCACGTCGCGGGCCGCATCGGCGCCATCGGCATCATCGCGTCGCTGATCGCACGCGCCCGCACCGGTCGTGGCCGCACCGTGAGCGTCGCCCAGGCCGAGGTCATCCTGACCCAGCTGGCCACCGAGTACCTCCGCGAGTCGCTCGAGCCCGGCGTGCTCGTCCCGCTCGGTAACGTTGGCGAATTCGATGCCCCGCAGGGGATTTACCCCTGCGCCGGCGACGACGAATGGGTCGCCATCACGGTCGAGAACACCGCACAGTTCGAGGCGCTCGCTCGCACGATTGGCCACGCCGAGTTCGCGGATGCCGCAGACCTCCAGACCTCGACCGGCCGCATCGCGCGCCGCGACGAGATCGTGGCAGTCGTGGCCGCGTGGTGCGCGACGCGCACCACGCGCGAGGTCACCGAGGCGCTCCAGGCAGTCGGCGTTCCGGCCGGCTTCATGATGCGCGTCACCGAGCTGCTCACCGACCCGCACCTGCAGGCGCGCGGCTTCCTCCGCCAGACCCAGCACCACCTCCTGCCGGCGCCGCACTGGAACGAGAACGCACCGGCCGTGTTCCGCTCGATCCCTGACCCCAAGCTCGAAGATGCCCCGCTCCAGGGTGCGGACACCCGCCGCGTGATCGCCGAGGTGCTCGGAAAGGACGCCGAAGAGATCCAGGCGCTGCTCGACGCGGGCGTGCTCGAAGAGCACCCCAACGTCACCGCGGCGCTGGCCGTGCTGGTCTAGCAAGACGGCAAGGCGGCAAGACGCAAGAAGGCCCCGGGAAGCAGCGCATGCGCGCTTCCCGGGGCCTTCTGCATGCGCCTACACGCGCTCGGCAAACCTCGCCTGCAGCCAAGCCAGCAGATCGGCCCGGGTCTCGGCCTGGCTGAGCTCGTTGAAAATCTCGTGACGCGCCCCCGGGTACACGAGCGTTGTGACATCGCCAAGCCCCGACCGCTCTCGATACGCCTTCGCGAGCTTGTGCGCGCTGAGGGCTCCGCCGACGGGGTCTTCGCGACCGACCATGATCAGCACGGGCACGTCGTGACCAAGATTGCGGCGCGGCCGACCGAAGAGTTTTGCGGCCTCGAGGGGGCCAAAAAGTTTCAGGAGTGGCGTCTCGGTGGTCAGCGGGTCATCGTGAAATGCCTGCCCCACCGCCGCGTCGCGACTGAGCCACTCGAGCCCCGTGGCATCCGCGCCCTTCCACGGCGCATTCAGGCTGCCGGCATTGAGGCTGCCGGGCATCCGCAGCGCGGTGCCGCTCAAGACCACCGCGTCATATGCCTCCGGGTGCTCGTTCAGCAGCATCTGCGCAAGAAAAGAACCCCAGGAGTGCCCAAAGAGCACGAGCGGCAGGTCGGGGTTCTCGTCGCGAATCAGCTGAGTGAACTGCCAGAGCGCCGCAACGGTCGCCCGCATGCCGCCGGGGCCAAGACGCCCCAATTTGGATGCATCGCCGCCATGTTGCCGCATGCCAGTGCGGCCGTGGCCGCGGTGGTCGTCGGCATAGACCGAGTAACCGGCCCCCACGAGCGCCTCGATCAGCGCCACATACCGGCCCGCATGCTCGCCGACACCGTGCGCCAACTGCACCACACCGCGCGGGGACTCTGCCGGATACACGTCGTAAACGATGGTGATTCCGTGTGCGTCAATGAACTCGGGCATGCTGTGCAGTCTATGCGCGGGCGGCACTCCCGTTTGGGGTTTGGCTTTACTTAGATAAGCTAATGAGTTAGGCTAACGATGTTATGCAGACTTCCACTACGCCGGTCCACCTTCCTCCAGCTTCACTACAAAGCGGAGGCAGCGACCCGGGCGGCGGTGACGAAGTGCTCGCACAAGAGGCATCCACCCTTCGTCTTGATGCATTCCGTTTCGTACGGCGCTTGCGCGCACAGCGTGCGATCGACTCGATGCCCGACGGCCAACTCGCGGTGCTCGCGGTGCTGCGGGCACACGGTTCACACACGCTCACCGCGCTTGCAGACCATGAGCGTGTGACCTCACCATCGATGAATCGCATCGTCAATTGCCTGGCCGACGGTGGTCTCGTCGAGCGCGTCGCAGACGAGACAGATCGTCGCAAGGTCAATATCCTCCTCACCGAGCAGGGCGACGAGATCGTCACCGAGACGGTCCGCCGCCGCGAAGAGTGGCTGGTGCAGGCGCTGGGTGAGCTTTCGCCCACCGAGCGCGAGACGCTGACCGCGGCAGCCGAGATTATGGGAAGGATCGCGAAACGATGAACGCGATGTTCCGCTCCCTCCAGTCGCGCAACTATCGTGTCTGGTTCATCGGCGCGCTGGTCTCCAACGCCGGAACCTGGATGCAGTCGACCGCCCAAAACTGGGTGGTGCTGACCGAGCTTTCAGACGGCAACGCCTCCGCGGTGGGCATCACCATGGCGTTGCAGTTCGCGCCGCCACTGCTACTGGTCGCCGTGACCGGTTGGGTCGCCGACCGGTTCGATCGCCGAAAGATCCTGCTCGTCACGCAGACCCTCCTCGCGATGCTCGGCGTGACGGTCGGCATCTTGCTGATCACCGGCATCATGACGCTGCCGCTGATGTGGGTCTTCGCCGGCACGCTCGGCGTCGTCACGGCATTCGACAACCCCGCCCGCCAGGCATTCGTGTCAGACCTTGTCGGCCAAGAGAACATGTCGAACGCCGTGGCGCTCAACTCGGCATCGTTCAACACTGCCCGCCTCGTCGGCCCGGCCCTCGCTGGCCTGCTGATCATCGCTGTGGGCACCGGCTGGGTGTTCCTGATCAACGCCGCCACGTTCGGCGCCATGATCATCGCGTTGCTGCTCATCAAGACGGGCGAGCTCACCCCTCGCGCCCCGCGCGGAAATCAGAATCGGCTCACCGAGGGCTTCCGCTACGTGTCTGGGCGAAAAGACCTCCTGATTGTGTTCATGATCGTCTTCATCGTCGGCGCCTTCGGCATGAACTTCCCGATCATCGCGTCGACCATGGCCCTCGAGTTCGGCCAGGGTGCTGATGGTTTCGGGCTCTTGAACTCTGTGCTCGCCATCGGCTCGCTCGCCGGAGCCCTGCTGGCTGCGCGCCGCGCCGAGGCGCGTATCCGCGTTGTGATCTGGGCCTCCGGGCTCTATGCCGCGGCCTCGCTCGCCTCGGCATTCATGCCGAGCTACTGGCTATATGCCATCACGCTCATGTTCGTCGGCTTCTCGGTCGTGACCCTGCTGACCACGGCAAATGCCGTCGTCCAGACGACCACCTCGCCCGCGCTCCGCGGTCGCGTCCTCGCGCTCTACATGGCTGTCGTGATGGGCGGCACCCCGCTCGGTGCTCCGATTATCGGCTGGGTCGCCGAGCAAATGGGCCCGCGCATCGCGATTATGGCAGGTTCGGCGGCCGCCGCCGTCGTCTTTATTATCGGGATGCTGTGGCTCACGGCCGGCGGTCGTGTGAACCGGGTCGAGGGCTCGCGATTCAAGCTCGCGGTCACCGACACCCGCCCGATCATGATCATCGCGCCGGAGGAGTTCAGCGACGAGCTGGCCCAAACCACGCCGGTGCCACTGCCCGAGCGATTCCTCCCCCGAGCCGCCCGCTCCGAGCCATCGGCTTCGCCCACGCAGCCAGCCGCGCCGCCGGCTTCGCCGGCACCTCCGACACCAGACGCGCCGACGTCCGCTCAGCGCACGTCACCTGCATCGCCCGCACCTCAGGTAACAAAAGCGCCGAAGGTGTCGAAACCATCGAACACGGCAAAACGACCGTCTGCCTCGACGCCACCGATTTCGAAGGCAACGAGGGTCACGCGCACCGGTGCCGACGACTAATTAGCGGTACGCAGCAATCCCCGTGAGGTGCTGGCCGACCACGAGGGTGTGCATCTCTGATGTGCCCTCGTAGGTCAGCACCGACTCGAGGTTGTTCATGTGCCGAATCACCGGGTACTCGAGACTGATGCCGTTCGCGCCCAGCACGGTGCGCGATGTCCGGCAGATCTCGAGCGCCTCGCGGACGTTGTTGAGCTTGCCGACGCTCACCTGCTGCGGCGTCAAGGTACCGGCATCCTTGCGACGACCGAGATGCAGCGCCAGCAGCATCCCCTTCGAATATTCGACCGTCATCGACGCGAGCTTGTCTTGTGTCAGCTGAAACCCGCCGATCGGGCGCCC
>JAKOTS010000093.1 GCA_029777095.1 Actinomycetes bacterium
GCGTGGTGCCACCTCGACGCGTTCATCAACTCCAACACCCCGAAGGCCGCCGACCATGCCCGTTGAATCACTCGTCCTCCGCCGCTGCTACCCCGTCCCGGTGACTGACGCCGACAACGCCCGCGCCCGCGAAATCATGTACGCCGCTGGCGATCACCCGCTTGACGCCGCCGCGTGGCACGCCGCCATCAAAGAAGCCACCGGCGCCATCGATGAGGTGTACGCTGTCATCGACTGGCACGAGGTCCGGGTTGCCATCGCGTCCAGCGGCGGTGGGGTGGAGATGGTCGGCGGCCCGCGGCACATCGCCAAGGATATCGCCGACCTGCTCATCAAGGCCGACGAGCAAGGCTACTGGGAGCGGCCTCATGAGGTCGTCCACGTGTTGGAGGAGCGGGTCATCTCCCGGCGCACCGTGAACCTTGCGTGCGGCGCGACCTCGTGACGCGCCGTGTCGCACTCGACCGCGCCAGCGTCATCGCATGGGTGACGTGGTGCGGGTACACGCTTGGCTGCGCATGGCCCATGTGGACAGTCGCGCCGTGGGTGTACGGCGCGGCGTGGCTCGCGTACGGCATGCTGGCCAAGCGCACCGGGTCGGCGCTGTGCGCAGGGGCGTCAGCCGCGTGCGTCTCGGCGCCGCTGTTTCGCATCGCCGTCGATGACCATGGCCTCGTCTGCACCGGGGCGGGGTACATCATCGCTGCGGCCGTGTGCATGTCGCTCGTGCTGCGGGACCCACCGGTCGACGCGTGGGGGCAGATGCCGAGCAAGCAGGCCGCATCGCTTTTGTGGCTTGCGACGACGGCGGCGAGCGCGTGGGGCCTGATGCTTGCGGATGTGGCCGCTTCGCTCGTGCGCGTGCTACCATAGCCGCATGGGCGCGGCAGAGACGAAGGCGCACAAGCGCGGTGCGAGGACTGACAGACCGACCTCGGCGACGCTGGACGCGAGCAACTTCGCGGACGGCGGCGTGCTCTTGCTGTGCGTGTCGGACGTGCTCACGAAAAACGACCGTTACGTCCGCACGAAGCACGGCACCGCCGAGTCGTCGTTGTCCAAGGCGTACAAGGCCGCGGTCGCGCGCGCTGCCCTCGGCGCCGGGTTTGCCCCGCCCATCAAGGTCGCGGCGAGCAAACTCCTGCGCACGAAGGCCGGCACCATCTACGGCGACAAGACCATCACCGCCGGGGTCTGGTCGCTCGAAGTCCTGTCCATCTGGCCGACGCAGCGCCACCTCAAAGACACGGCCGCCGACCTGGCGAACGGCGACAGCGACGCCCCTCTCTCAATGGTCCGCGACGCCATGCAACGCGCCGGCATCATCGACGACGACATGCGCATCGTGTCCGACCGAACGTTCTCCCTGTACATCAAGGACGAGCGCCGGACGGTCGCGCGACTGCGGCGACTCGACGCGACCGACGCGGCCCTGCGGCGCGGCCTCATCGACGATCTGCTCCGCGATGAAGAGTGGGTGAGACGACCGGGCTCTGCCGTGCTAGGCTAGCGTTACGATGCACGCACAAAACACGCACACCGGGGCCGACTCATGCGACCCCATCCCGCACACCCGCGCCATGCTCGACTACCTCCGGCGCGTCAGCATCCTTGAACCCTCGCGCTCCGGCGGGGGCGACCACTCGCTCCGTGCCAACCTCACCGGCCGCGACCCGATGATCTTCGGCGGTCGCCGCTTCCAACGTGACGGCCTGTGCGACCCGCGGCGCTCGATGGTCATCCGCCGCATCGTCCAGATCGGCGGGTGGATTACTCGGCGCGACTGGTCGTACCGCGCCAACTACATCGACGCCCGCGGCGCCGAGGTGTGCATGGGCATGGTGACGGCGTGAGCGACGTGCGACCATGGACGGTGCACACCGGCGACTGCCGCGTCACCCTCGGCGCGATGGACGAGGAGAGTGTCGACGCCATCGTGACCGACACGCCCTATGGCCTGTCCACGCTGCTCGACCCGCCGAACCTTGACCGCGAAGCCCTCTGGCAGAAACTCATCGCGGGGCAGGCCGAACTCCCCATCAAACGCCTGATGCGGTCATGGCTCGACACGGGCGAGAACCCAGTGATGAAGGGCCGCGGCTTCATGGGCAAGGAATGGGACGCCCTCGTGCCCCCGCCGAACACATGGCTCGAAGCCTTCCGTGTGCTCAAACCCGGA
>JAKOTS010000097.1 GCA_029777095.1 Actinomycetes bacterium
GGCGCCGGAGGAAAAGGCGCGCGGGATCACGATCAATACCGCGCACGTGGAGTACGAAACGGCGAAGCGTCACTACGCGCACGTCGACTGCCCGGGTCACGCGGACTACATCAAGAACATGATTACCGGAGCGGCGCAGATGGACGGCGCGATCCTGGTGGTGTCGGCGGCGGACGGACCGATGCCGCAAACCCGCGAGCATATCCTGCTGGCGCGTCAGGTCGGCGTGCCGTACATCGTCGTCTATCTGAACAAGTGCGACATGGTTGACGACGCCGAGCTGCTCGAACTGGTCGACATGGAAGTGCGTGAACTGCTCTCGAAGTACGATTTTCCGGGCGATGACGTGCCGATCATTCAAGGATCGGCGCTGAAGGCGCTGGAAGGCGACACCGGAGCGATCGGCGAAGGGTCGGTGATGGCCCTGGCGGACGCGCTGGATGCGTACATTCCGACGCCGCAGCGGGCGATCGACAAGCCGTTCCTGCTGCCGATCGAGGACGTCTTCTCGATTTCCGGTCGTGGCACGGTGGTCACCGGGCGGGTGGAGCGTGGGGTGGTCAAAGTCGGAGAAGAAGTCGAGATTGTCGGCATCCGCCCGACGGTGAAGACGATCTGCACCGGCGTGGAAATGTTCCGCAAGCTGCTCGACCAGGGTCAGGCGGGAGACAACGTGGGCGTGCTGCTGCGCGGCACCAAGCGCGACGACGTCGAGCGAGGTCAGGTGCTGGCGAAGCCGGGCTCGATCAAGCCGCACACGCACTTCACCGGTGAGGTTTACTGCCTGTCGAAAGAAGAAGGGGGGCGTCACACGCCGTTCTTCAACAACTACCGCCCGCAGTTCTACTTCCGCACGACGGACGTGACCGGCGCCATCGCCATGCCGGAAGGTGTCGAGATGGTCATGCCCGGTGACAACGTGCAGATGACGGTCAAGCTGATTTCACCGATCGCCATGGAGGAAGGGCTGCGCTTCGCGATTCGCGAAGGCGGTCGTACCGTCGGCGCCGGTGTGGTCGCCAAAATCATCGAGTAGTTCGGCAAACCCCGGGTGGGGTTTGCCGCCCCACCGACCGCTCTTTGGAATAC
>JAKOTS010000104.1 GCA_029777095.1 Actinomycetes bacterium
CTTCGGGTTCTTGACGATGTCTTCGATCGTGTACGCGGCGGGCTTCACCGAGCTGTCGAGTTCGAGCAGTCCAGCATCCTGGAGGACGATGAGGGCTGCGGCACCGTTTACCGGGTCATCCGGAATCGCGATGAGCGCGCCCTGCGGCAGCGACTCGACGGTCTTGTGCTTGGTCGACGCGAGCGTGACGAGCGAGGTGTAGATCGGTGCAACGGCGGCAAGATCCCAGCTGGTTTCGCCATCGAGCACGATGTTGAGGAAGGGCTCGTGGATCGCAACGTGGCCGTCGATTTCACCGGCAGCCAACGATTCGTTCAGGATGCGGCTGTCTTGCAGCTCCCGCGTCTCGATCACGATGCCGTAGTCGGGGGCAACCTCGTCGCGAACAAAGGCGAGCACGCCGCCCTCGAGCGGGTTGTCTGCACCCGATGCGAGCATGAAGACCGGGTCAGCGTTCGGGTCAGCGGCCTCGTTGTTGGCGGGGGCGCAGGCCGACAGCGCGAACACTGTCGCCGCGGCGGCCACGACTGCGGCAAGACGGGTGATACGGGCCATGTCATCTCCTGGAAGCTTCGGTGGGTCGCCGGCACGATCGGGCGCCCCGGGACGCTACCACTCTAAGCAGGCGCCCCCTCCTCCGCTCTCGCGTTACGGCGCAATTTCCTGTAGACAATTGGGGGTTTCCCGGCGCCGCGACGGGCGCTCAGCCGGCGGTGTTTGCGATCTTCGCGAGCCGCTGCAATGTTGCCGTCGAGACCGACACCGGGCCTGCGGCATCCGGGGTATTGCTGCCCGGAACATGCCCGCCCGCCGCCTCGAGACGCGCCCGCAAATCATCGCCAACCGCCGTGAGCGGCGCATCAATCTCGAGGCTTCGCAGGGCGACCACCGACGCCGACCGGCGCTCACGTGACGAACCCAGCGAGCCGGTGAGCCCGTTCACGATCATCTCGACCACGATACCCATCGCGGAGCCGAATGCGCCGCCGCGAGACAAGAAGGCCCGCACAAGCTCGGCGTCACGGGTCACGGCACCGGCGGCATCGATCGCGACCCCGTCGGGCACCTGCTCGCCGCGCGCACGAAGCTCGCCCCAGCGCCCCTTCGTCAAGAGCGAAGACGACGCGTCGACGACGATGGGCGTCGTTGATGTGGGGATGCCGGTAGCCACCGGGTTGGTCCCAAGCGCGGCCGCGTTGCCACCATGCGGGGCGACGAGTGGGGGCGAGCCCACGGCGATCAGGCCAACGAGACCCGCGCTGGCGATTGCCCGCGCGTACGGGGCGATCCTGCCGAGCGAACCGGGACCGGTCACCGCGACGATCCCAATGCCCGCGGCCTCGGCGCGGGCGGCCGCGATCAGTGCCGCCTCGGCAAACACGATGGGGGCGAATCGGCCTTCGGCGTCCAGCACGATTGCTGCGCCGCGGTCATCCTGGGGCACGGTTTCACCCCAGCGCATGTCGGCGGATTCGAGCCCACCAAGCGCGAGCGAGAGGCCGAACTCCGGCATCCCCACGCGCTCAGCTTCGACGATGGCCGCCGCTGCCATCCGCGCTGCGGGCGTCGGCGCTTGCCCCCGCGCCGCAAACGCGGCGAGCACCTGCGCTTCAAGTTCGGTCGAGGTGATCGTCGTGTGCGGCATCGTGTTCGCTCCGGAGTTGCGCGGTCGTTTGAAGCCCCCAACCTACCCGGCCCGATTGTCTCGGGGCGCAACACGGCCACCGCTTTCGGCGTGCCCAAGTATGGTTACCAGACATCGTCAAACCTACGAAAGGGCCATCATGCCTGTGCAGGAACATCTCAAAGGCCAGTGGCGCGAATGGCGTCACGCCCGTGTCGCCGAGCTCACACGCCCCTACGGATGGACCGCGCTGGTGGCCCAGTACTGGCTCAAGGACGGCGAAGAAGGCACCGTCCTCGACCTCCTGCCCGGCACGTGGGGAGTAAATGCCGGAAAGGTTATATACACGCCAACCGCCGAGGGCCCGACCCTCTCCGTCGATGGTAGCTACCCGAGCGGCCCGGTCGAGATCATTCCCGGACGCAACCAGACCTACGGTCACGGCAAGAGCGTTCCCGTGTACTTCGGTGACCTTGAGGTTGAGACGATCGGCCGCACCGACGACGACGGCGACAACCTTTATGCGGTGCGAGTGCGCGATCCCCGCGAGTCGGCCCGCAAGGACTTCTCGAACATCGAGGCGTACGACTACGACACCGCATGGCGGGTCGCGGCATCCTTCACCCCCACCGCGCGACGCGACATCGAAACGGTGACCGTCGAAACCGGCGTGCGCGAGACGACCACTCGCATCGGTGTGCTCACGGTCGAGCTCGGCGGAGACCGCTACGAACTCGCCGTCATCGGCAAGGACTCGGCAGCCGGCATCGTGCCCGTCGTGCACGTGCGCGACGTCACAAGCGGCGACACCACCTACGGTGCAGGCCGCGTGCTCGAGCTCGACTGGGTCGATGAGGCCAAGACGCAGATCGACCTTGCCGACTTCAACTACCTCACCCCGCTGCCGTGCGCATTCACGAACTTCGTGACGTGCCCGATTCCTCCGCAGGAGAACCACCTCCGCCTTGCGGTGACCGCGGGAGAGAAGCGCCCCGAAGTCACGCTCGAGCGCGTGCTCACCTACGCGGGCTAGGCAGTCACAACAAACGCTGGTCGGGGCATCCACCCCGGCCAGCGTTTTGCGTTGTCCGGGCATCCCCCGAAACACACTCCCCACATCGAAACACGCGCGCTCCCCCTGTACCTCGAAGGGGGCACTGTGCTTCGGCGACATGACGTCGGCCGGCGCTACCCGACCTCGGGCCAGGGCAGCACTTCGTAGACCTCGATTGTGGCGCCCGGGCGCACGAGATGTGGATGCTTGTGCATCAGCGCCGTCGCCTGTTCCATGTCTTTCGCCTCAAGGAACGAGTATGCCGTCGCGCTGCCCGCGACGACCGCGGCCGAGATGCCCGAGTGGGTCACCACGTGCGGGTTGCCAAGGAGCGAGCCGTGATCGATCAGCCGTTTGCCGGCGAGCTTTGCCCACGCGGTCCAGGCGTGCACTTCTTCGTCGGTCTTGGCACGTGCTTCGTCGTCGAGGAGTACGTCCTCGGTTGCGGGCGAGCGGTAGATGACGATGAACCTCAACATTGCAACCTCCCGAGTTCGGGCGCGAGGCACTGCGCCGGTACAGCGCACTCTACGCTCGAACGAGCGAAATATCCGCCCGTCTAGCGCCCGGGAATTTCCTTCCGCAACTGCGGAAATTGGTCGTCGCGCCACTCCGTCGTCTCGATGCGACCGGCCGCCAACTCCTGCTCGCGGGTCCGCAGTTCGACGCGTCGAATCTTGCCCGAGATTGTCTTCGGCAATTCTGAAAACTCGATGCGACGGATGCGCTGGAAGGGCGCGAGCCGCGTACGCGCGAACCGCAGAATGTCGAGCGCCACGTCGTCGCCCGGCTCGTACCCTGCGGCGAGCGTGATGTAGGCCTTCGGCACGGCGAGACGGACCGGGTCGGGCGCCGGCACGATGGCCGCCTCGACGACAGCGGGATGTTCGATGAGCACACTCTCAAGCTCGAACGGGCTGATCTTGTAGTCGGAGGCTTTGAACACGTCATCCGTGCGCCCAACGTACGTGATGTAGCCGGCGGCGTCGCGCGTGGCGACGTCACCGGTGTGGAAATATCCGCCCGCCGTCGCTTTGGCGTTTCGTTCGGGGTCACCAACGTATCCAGCCATGAGCATCCGCGGGTGTTCCGTGAGATCGAGACAGATCTCACCCTCGTCGCCGACGATCCCGGTGAGCGGGTCGACGAGCACCACGGGGCATCCGGGCAATGGAAGCCCCATCGACCCGTCGCGCACCGGCATTCCCGGGCTGTTCGCCACGATCGCCGTCATTTCGGTCTGGCCGTAGCCGTCGCGGATCGTCAGTCCCCACGCGTCGCGCACGGTGTTGATGACCTCGGGATTCAGCGGTTCGCCCGCAGAGATCGCTTCGCGAAGCGCGCCCGGCCCGCCCGACAGGTCGGCCTGGATCAGCATCCGCCATACGGTTGGCGGCGCGCAGAATGTGGTGACCCGCTCGCTCCGCAGCGCGTCCATGAGTGAGAGGGCATCGAACCGCGGCGCGTCGTAGACGAAGATGGTCGCCTCGGCGATCCACGGTGCGAAAAAGCAGCCCCACGCGTGCTTCGCCCAGCCCGGTGAGCTGATCGTCAGGTGCACGTCTCCGGGCCGGAGGCCGAGCCAGTACATGGTGCTGAGGTGGCCGACCGGATACGACACTTGGGTGTGCTCGACGAGCTTTGGCAGGCTGGTCGTGCCTGACGTGAAGTAGTAGAGCAGTGGGTCACCCGATGCCGTCTCGGGGTGCGCGACTGGCCCGGCCGGAGACATGAACGCGTCGGAATATGGCAACCATGAGCCCTCGGCGGATGCCCCGGCTCCCGCTCCCGCTTCGGTTCCGGCCTCTCCCCCAACCGCGATCCGGGTGTAGTCACCGGGCACGTCGTCAAACTTCGCGGTGTCGGCCGCCGCCGCAATCACATGGCCCACGCGGCCGCGGTCGACGCGGTCGATGAGGTCGGCGGTGCCGAGCGCGGTCGTTGTCGGCAGCGTCACCGCGCCAAGCTTCATGATCGCCAGCATCGATTCCCACAGTTCGACCTGATTGCCGAGCATGAGCAAGACGACATCGCCCTTTGCGACCCCACGGGCACGCAACCACGCGGCCAGCTGATCTGAACGCGTCGCGAGCTCGTCGAACGACTTCTCAACCCGCGACCCATCGGCTCCGAGAATCACAAGGGCCGGGCGGTCGTTGCCCCGTGCGATGGCGTCGAACCAGTCGACGGCCCAATTGAAACGTTCGCCCACATCTGGCCAGGTGAACGCTGCCGCGGCGTCGCGGTCGTCGCGTAGCCGCAACAACTCGTCTCGTGCCGCCCGATACTGCGTGATCGACATGTCTGTTCGCCTGCCCCTCGTGCGGCGCCGCGTGCGCCCTGCGCCGAGCCCTGTGTGGCGCGGCCGCGCTCTCATTCTCGCGCGTGAGCGCGCAGATTTAGGGGCGAATCGCCTCACCGATTGAATGCTCATGGATGCCGCTGCTCAGCGTCGTCCCATTGAGCTCAAGGTAAACGTGCCCCTCGGTCACCGAAACGGTCATGACGCTCCGACGTTCGAGCGCGCCGGCAGCCGCCTCAACAAAGCCCGGATCAAAGCTGCGCAGCACAATGTCGTCGGCCCGGTAGATGGACTTGCCTTTCCACCCACCCAGCACCTTTTGCGGGTCACGGTGCGTGTAGACCACGGTGCGGTCGGCGAGCTTGCTGCCGTAGTGCAGACGCGTGGCATCGGGTGCGCCCACTTCGATCCATGCGGTCACGCGGCCCGTGGCATCCCGAACCCAAAGCGCGGGCTCATCGCCCGCAGCGATGCCCTCACTGAATGCGATGCCCTCTTCGTACTCGAGCGCGTAGGCGAGCACCCGGGTAAGCATGTAGGCATCGGTTTCGGACGATTGTTTGGCCACGCGCAACGAGAGTTCGTCGTAGACGCCCCGGTCAACATCAGCGAGGTGGACCGTGAACGTGTGCATGATTGCGCCGATTGCCATAGCGCTCGAGTCTACGCGTGCCCCAACGCGAAACGTCGCCCGGCCAGAAGACCGGGCGACGTTTCAACGTGCGTCACGCGCAATACGCGCGGGAGTTGCTACCAGCTGCGTGCGACCTCAGCGTGGGTGCGGAGGATGCCCTCGGTGGTGCCTTCGGGCGCGCGGCCGATGCCGCACTCGGTGCCGACGCCGTAGTTCTCGACGAACTTCGAGGCTGCATCGATGCGACGCTGCGCGCCGGCTGCGCCGTCTTCACGGTGCACGAGGCCCAGGTAGAGCTCGGTGCCGGCAGGCACTTCGAGTGCTGCGAGCGGTGCGTAGTAGGCGTCGTCATCGCGCTCGATCGGCACGGGCAGGTGCAACCAGGTGATCGGGCGGGGAGCCGCGGCGAACAGCGCGTTGCCGAACTTCACGAGGTTCTTGGTGTCGGTCGGCTCGATGAAGTGCTGCTCGTTGGCGTCGCCGTAGCAGAAGTGGAAACCCAGCTCGACGTCGGCGGGCACCTGTGCGGCCTGTTCGACTGCGCGCTCAAGGATGCCAGCCCAGACATCGCTCCACCATGCGGCGAACTGCGAGCCGAACTCGGACTCGTAGGTCGCAGCTTCGATGATGGCGAACTCAACGGCCACGTCCCACTGGATCGCGAGGTCTTCGTGGGGAATCGCTTCGAGGATCTCGGCGAGCTCTGCGTAGAGCGCGTCACGGTACTTCGGCTCGATGCGCGCGCGGTCTTCACCCTGGAAGTAGACCGAAACCACGGCGACGGGCGTCGGAAGCGATACCTGGAAGCGCTTGCCTGCGGGGATCACGCCTTCGGCGCGGAGCTTCGTGAACAGTGCGTACGATTCCTTCGCCGCGGCTGCGTACCCGAGCGGGGGCAGCACGAGCGAGTCGACGTCGACGCCGTCAGCGATGCGCAGCCCGCGAGCGTCGAGGTGGCGCACCATGATCGGCTCGTCACCAACGCGCTCGAGGCCCTCGGTCTGGCCGAGGATATCGGCCTGGAAGATGATCCAGTGGTAGCGGTCGCCTACCTCGCCGTCGGGGAAGCGCTTGAGCTGGCCGCCCAGAAGCTCCGCCGAAGTGCGGAAGGTGGTTTCGGCGTCGTTGTAGTTCACGCTGCCGACGAGAAGGGCGCCTTGAGGCTGAGCCATGTCGATTCGCTTTCGCGTTGGGAGGAAGCCGTGCGACTTCCCCAGGGTGTGCGGGAATCGCAGTCCGTGCCCCACGTCGCGAGCGAGAGGGCGCGAGGCCTCGCTTTCAGCCTGCGTGTTATCCATGATCTCACCGAGCGCGCCGCCGCACCAAAACGGTCGTCACGATTCGACACCACGATTCGACGCAACCAGATGGATGCCCCGGGCCGATCAGTCGCGCTGCACCATGTACCGCAGGTGCGGCCGCTCCGTGCCGTCTTGGACGACAGCGATCACGTCGATGCGCCAGGAGCCATCCTGAAACACCGCGATGTCGTTGTCGCCCGCGCTGTCGTCAGACGTGACCGTCATGCCCTGCGCTTCGAGCGCGCCGATCAGGTCGGCTGCGACACCGGGCTCGACATACATGACCACGCTGTAGCGGTCTTCGCCGGGTTCAGACACGGCAGCGATGATCTCACCGCCCACACGGGGAAACTGGACTGGCCACGCGGCGGGCCAGTCCAACCCGGTCGTGGCTTCGCCGCCGATCCAGCCGGCGGGCACTGACGAGGCGTCGTCCGCACGCGCCTGCGACCGCTCATCTTGCGCGGTCGCAGGCGTCGATGCCGCCCCGCCGCCCTCCGAAATCGGGTCGGTCGACCCTCCCGCACAACCCGAAAGTGCGAGCAGGAGCACCGCACCTGCTGCAAGCAACGAAACCGAACGAACCCGAATCACATCGACCCCCGAATGAAGTTGGCACAAGGCACTTCTGCCCCACCCAAGCCCAGTTCGCGCAGAAGCGCAATCGAACTCGCTGCTACGGCTTGCTCTCGAGCACGCTTTCGCCGTCGTTCAAGACGGCCTGCACGTCGTTCTCGGGCTCAGAAAGGTAGCGCTCGATACTGTCGTCGAGCTCTGCGAGCCACGGCGTATGGTGCACGACAGCCATCGTGCCGGTCATCACCGAGGTGTAGACCTCATCGCGGTAGCCGAGGATGTTCGAGCGCTTGTCGGCCTTCCACTCGAGGAAGATGCGCACAACCTCGTCGAGGTCGAACATCGGGTAGTCGGTCATCTCGATGAGGTCGCGGATGTAGTCAGCCTGAAACTGGATCTCTTCGGTCGCGGTGGTGATGGCGTCTGCGCGAGCGAGCCAAGTTGCCATGTGCGCTTCCTGCGCCTCCTGGTTCGGCACCGTGATGTCGCCAAGGATGACGTCGCGCACGTACCAGGCCTGTGCATCGAACATGTTGAACGTGAACCACTGGTCCTGCGCACCGAGGTAGAACAGCTTGTCGTTCGACTCGGCAACAACACCGCGGTAGAGCGTTGCGGGATAGATGCAGTTGGGTGAGTCGAGCGCGAGGTCGGAGGGCAGGAACGGGTAGTGGTGCAGGTAGCCGGTGCACAGCACCACCGCGTCATACTCGCCGCTCGTGCCATCGCTGAAGTGCACGGTCGAGCCGTCAAATCGCTCGACCAGCGGCACTTCGCGCATGCCCTCTGGCCAGTCGAAGCCCATTGCCTGGGTACGGTAGCTGAGCGTCACCGAGCGTGCGCCCATCTTGTACGACTGCACGCCGATGTCTTCGGCGGAATAGCTCGCGCCGATCAGCAGCACATCCTTGTCGGCGAATGACTCGGCGCCACGGAAATCGTGCGCGTGGCGCAAGCTCCCGGGGTATGTCTCGATGCCCGCAAACTCGGGCACGTTCGGAAAGCTGAAGTGGCCGCTGCCCACGATGACGTGGTCAAACTCGCTCGACTCGGTCGTGCGGTTGATCAGGTCTTCGACGGTGACCGTAAATTTCTGAGTTTCTTCGTCGTACTGCACCCAGCGCACCGAGGTGTTGAAGCGCACGTATTTTTTGACGTCGCTATGCTCGACACGGCCACTGATGTAGTCCCACAGCACCGCGCGCGGCGGGTACGACGAAATCGCACGACCGAAATGCTCGTCGAACGTGTACTCGGCAAACTCGAGTGCCTCTTTCGGCCCGTTCGACCAGAGGTTGCGGTACATGCTTGAGTGCACCGGCTCGCCATTGCCATCAATTCCGGTACGCCAGCTGAAGTTCCACTGGCCGCCCCAGTCCTCTTGCTTCTCGAAGCAAACAATTTCGGGGACCTCCCGACCATTTTCTCGAGCGGACTCGAACGCCCGAAGCTGCGCCATCCCGCTAGGTCCGGCTCCGATGATTGCGACGCGAGTAGTCAAACTATTCCAATCCTGGCCATCGGCCATTGTGCGCCGTCGGGGGCAGATCTGAGGATCTGCACAGCGACGTGAAGATTTCACCGTCCCGCCAATCACGATTTCAACGCGACACTTGCGGAATGGGGCACTGCATGGTAAACGCAGTGCGTTTCGACTCAGTCTATCATGGGTGATTTTTCGGTACCTGAGCGTGCACGACGGCCGGGTGAGCGAGATCGCTCCGTCGCCGTCTCTGCATCCCGTGACCCTCTTGTTACCGCACGGTGGCGGCGATACGCTGTGCCCGCGATATGGCCGCCCACGAAGCGGGCAGGCCGGGGCTCGAACGCTGGGGCGCGTCTCGATATCGCGGTTCCAGTCGATGACTTGGGGGAGTCTTCGAATTCATCCCAGCGCTTCACGAGTGGAAGGAACCCTCAAATGCGAGCCACGAATCGAATGAAAATCGGCGCAATCCTCACTCTGGCAGGGGCGCTGATATTCAGCGGTGCCCCCGCGTTTGCCGGCGGTTGGGGCGGCGGCGGTAGCGGTGCCGGCGGGTCATACACCTGCACGGGAGGCGAGATCCCTTCGGGCACTTACAAGAACGTCACCGTCAGTGGACCCTGCACAGTCGGCAACGGCGCCGTGCTCACGATCACCGGCAACGTCACGGTCGGTAAGGGCGCGATGCTCGATGCACAAAGCGCGCCCGCCACGATCACGATCGCTAAGAACGTGACAGCGCTTCCCGGCGCGTTCCTTGGGCTCGGCTGCCAGCCGCCGGCGCTTACCGGCAACTCGGCGCACCCGTGCACCGTCAACCCTGACGGGCACTCGAACATCAGCGTCAATGGCAACGTCACAACCGCGGGCACGACAACGGTCCTGTTGAACGGCATCACCATCGCGCGAAACGTGACGCTGATCGGCGGCGGAGGCGACATCCCATGGTCGATAAAGAACAACAAGATCGGCGGCAATGTCACCGTGGCTGGCGTGAGCGCCACATGGTTCGGCGTGCTCTTCAACACCATCGGAAAGAACGTCACCCTGACGCACATCGCGCTGGCCGACCATGACCCCGGCGCTCCGGGGGTCTACATCGTTCGCAACCAGATCGGATCGCACCTGATCTGCAGCAAGCTGAGCGTGCTGGGCGTACCGGGAGTGACCGGCTACGGCAACACGATCAGCGGTAAAGCAATCGGGCAGTGCGCCGCTATCGCCTAACTCTGGGCGGCCAAGTGATGGCTGGGCCAACACAAAAAGGCCCCGGCAAAACGCCGGGGCCTTTTCATAAATGAATCCTTAGTCGAACTGGTTCATCGTGTTGTCCTTGCCGCCAGCCTTGAGGGCTGCGTCTCCGGCGAAGTATTCCTTGTGGTTGTCACCCATGTCGCTACCAGCCATGTTCTGGTGCTTGACGGTTGCGATTCCCTCGCGGATCTCACGACGCTGCACACCCTTGACGTAGGCGAGCATGCCCTGGTCGGCGAAGTAGCCCTTAGCCAGGTCATCGGTCGAGAGGGCTGCCGTGTGGTACGTCGGCAGCGTGATGAGGTGGTGGAAGATACCGGCCTGTGCCGAGGCATCCCGCTGGAACGTGCGAATCATCTCGTCAGCAACGGTCGCAACCTCGGTGTCGTCGTAGTTGACGCTCATGAGTGCTGCGCGGTCGTAGGCCGAAACGTCCTTGCCCTCTTCGACGAACTGGTCGTATGCCTGCTGGCGGAAGTTGAGCGTCCAGTTGAACGACGGGCTGTTGTTGTAAACAAGCTTCGCGTTCGGGATGACCTCGCGGACAGCGTTGACCATCTCAGCGATCTGGCCGACGTGGGGCTTCTCGGTCTCGATCCACAGGAGGTCGGCGCCGTTCTGGAGCGACGTGATGCAGTCGAGCACAACACGGTCAACACCGGTGCCGGCGCGGAACTCGAAGAGGTTGCTGGGCAGACGCTTCGGGCGCTGCAGCTTGCCGCCGCGCTTGATGACGACATCGCCGTTGCCGAGGTCGTCAGCGGTGATCTCTTCGACGTCAAGGAACGAGTTGTACTGGTCGCCGAGGTCGCCGGGCTCGTTCGAGACGGCGAGCTTCTGCGTGAGGCCTGCACCGAGCGAGTCGGTACGTGCGACGATCACGCCGTTGTCGATGCCCATTTCGAGGAACGCGTAACGCAGAGCGTTGATCTTCGCGATGAAGTCCTCGTGAGGAACGGTGACCTTGCCATCCTGGTGGCCACACTGCTTCTCGTCCGAGACCTGGTTCTCGATCTGCAGCGCGCAAGCGCCAGCCTCGATCATCTTCTTCGCGAGAAGGTAGGTCGCCTCGGGGTTACCGAAACCTGCGTCGATGTCGGCAATGATCGGCACAACGTGCGTCTCGTAGTTGTCGATCTGGTCCTGGATCTCGGCAGCCTTGGCGGTGTCGCCGAGCTCGCGTGCCTCGTCGAGGGCCGTGAAGAGCAGGTCGAGCTCGCGGGCGTCAGCCTGGCGGAGGAACGTGTAGAGCTCCTCGATGAGGGCCGGCACCGAAGTCTTCTCGTGCATCGACTGGTCGGGGAGGGGGCCGAACTCCGAACGGAGTGCTGCAACCATCCAGCCCGAAAGGTAGAGGTAGCGCTTGTTGGTCGTCTTGAGGTGCTTCTTGATCGAGATCAGCTTCTGCTGACCGATGAAGCCGTGCCAGACACCGAGCGACTGGGTGTAGACCGACGAGTCGTCGTCGTACTCAGCCATGTCCTTGCGCATGATGTCGGCGGTGTACTGAGCGATCTCGAGACCGGTCTTGAAACGGTTCTGCGCACGCATGCGGGCGACGTACTCAGGGTTGATGGCGTCCCAGCTGGACCCGTTCTCTTCCTTGAGAGCCTGAACGGCCTTGATGTCGTCTTGGTAAGCAGTCATATGGTGTTCCTTTGCTGTGGCTTAGACGCGATATGTCCACTCTGTGCCAAGAAGGAGGGGTCTTCAGACCAAATGGGGTGAGAAGATTTGCCGTTCTTCTCTCAATCAAAAGAAGCGTGCCGGTGGATGCCCCGTCCCACCCAAATTCGAACCGAAAGTTTCGCCGAACAGGCCTCCCCGGACGTCGAGCGGCCCGGGGCGTGACGCCCCGGGCCGCTCCTCCGCACCGCGCTGCGGCGCGACTACTTCAGGCGCGAAGGCCCGCTAATCACCTGGAGTTCGGTGAAGCTTGCAAGGCCCCACGGACCGTTCTCCACGCCGATGCCGCTCCACTTGTGCCCACCGAACGGCAGGTGCTTCTGCACGCCGCCGCCGTGGCTGTTGATCGAGACCTGTCCGCTGTCGATCTCGCTCGCGAGAGCCGCGGCGTGGTCGGCGTCGGCAGACCACACCGAAGCGGTGAGCCCGTACTCGCTGTTGTTTGCGCGTTCGATGGCCTCGGCCTCGTCACGGAAGGCCATGACGGGCAACACGGGGCCAAACTGCTCCTCGTTCACAACGCGGAATCCGTCGTTGACGTTGTCGAGGATCGTGGGCGAGTAGAAGTAACCGGGCCGGTCAATGACGTGGCCACCGCTGACGACACGGGCACCGTTGGCTACGGCATCCGACACCAAGCCCTTGATGCGCTCAAACTGCGGCTGGTTGTTCAGCGGCCCGAGCTGGGCGCCGTCGGCCATGCCGTCGTCGACGCGTGCCTTGCGAGCGAGCTCACCGAGGGCCTCGACGAGTGCTGGCTGGACGTCTTCGTGGGCGTACACACGCTTGACCGCGAGGCAGATCTGGCCGTTGTTGCCGAATGCGCTCCAGAACAGGCGGGCCGCGACGTCTTCGACGTTCGCGTCTTTGAGGATGATCGCCGGGTCGTTGCCACCGAGCTCGAGCGTGACACGCTTCAGGTCTTCGGCCGCGGCAACCGCCACGCGCTTGCCGACCGCGGTCGAGCCCGTGAAGCTGACCTTGCGCGGGATCGGGTGCGACACGAGCGCGGCACCCAGCGGGTCGGGGCCTGTGATCACGTTCAGGACACCGTCGGGCAGGACGCCGCGCAGCACGCGCGCGAGGGCGAGCGTGGTCAGCGGCGTGTAGGGCGACGGCTTGACGACGATCGTGTTGCCCGCGCGCAGCGCCGGCGCGATCTTCCACATTGCCAAGGTGATCGGGAAGTTCCAGGGCGTGATGGCGCTCACGACACCGAGGGGGCGGCGGTAGACCTCTTCGAAGCGCTCGGCGTCGTCGCGGATGATCTCGCGCGGGACCTCGAGCTCAGAAAAGTAGCGCAGCCAAGCGCCGGCCGCGAAGATTTCGTTTCGCGCATCACCCAGCGGTTTGCCCTGCTCGGCGACCAGGATCGGAGCGAGCTCGTCGACAGCGGCTTCAACCGCGACCGCGGCCGCGAGAAGCACCGTCCGGCGCAGCCCCTCGTCGCGCTTCCAGTCGCGATACGCGCGGTTCGCGGCAGCGAACACGACGTCGAGTTGTTCGGGCGTGACCGACGGGGCCTGCGCGAACACCTGGCCTGTGCTCGGGTTAATCACGTCAAATGTGGCATCGGTGGCGAGATCTTTGCCATCCGAGGTGGCGAAGAACTGTGTGGCAGAAACGTCGAGAAGCGTCATTTGTTTCACCTTTCTAAATTCGTCAGACTGCGCTGACGAGGAACACGGGTTTGATTGTGGCGCCGGAGAGGGAATCTGCTTCGGCCTGATTGATGTCGTCGAGGGCGTAGGTGCGCACGAGCTTTTCGAACGGGAACAGCCCGCGCTGCCAATAAGAGATGAGTTGCGGCAGGAACAGCTGAGGAATTGAGCTGCCCTCAAGCGCATACGTGACGGTGCGACCCGAGAGCAGGCTCGGCGAGATCGTGAGGTCGCCGCCGCCGGCACCGACCAGAACCGCCTTGCCGCCAAGCGCCAACACCTCGATGGCGGTTGTCATTACCGACGCGACCGCGGTCGTCTCAAACGTGAAGTCGACTCCGGGGCCATCGCCGACGATCTGTCCCCGAACGTCATCCGTGCCGCCCTGCACCACTCGGGTGGCACCGAGCTCGAGGGCGAGATCCAGCCGCGACCGGTGGAGGTCAACCACAACAATCTCGGCCGCGCCGGCGAGTTTCGCGGCCATCACCGCGGCGAGGCCAACAGCCCCCGCGCCAAAGACGGCGATCGACTGCCCCGGCGCGAGCTTCATTTCGTTGAGCACCGACCCGGCACCGGTTTGCAGGCCGCAACCGAGCGGACCAAGCAGGTCGAGCGGGAGGTCTTTGTCGACCACGACGATGTTGCGTTCGGTCGCAACCGAGTATTCGGCGAACGACGACTGGCCAAACCAACGGTTGGCGATCGGCTCCCCCGCCGACGTCGCGCTGGTGGTGCCGTCGGCCCGGCGGCCGCTGACATTGCGGGCCATGAACTCGACGCAGTATGCCGGCGCCCCGCGCAGGCACGAACTGCACCACCCGCACGAGTCGAAGCTGATGAGTACGTGGTCGCCGACCTTCGCGCGAGTGACGGCAGAGCCAACACCCTCGACGAC
>JAKOTS010000107.1 GCA_029777095.1 Actinomycetes bacterium
ACGAACGAGATCCTGCCGTACAACCAGCGGCCCCACCCGTTC
Source organism: Actinomycetes bacterium (assembly GCA_029777095.1). Classification (GTDB taxonomy): domain Bacteria; phylum Actinomycetota; class Actinomycetes; order Actinomycetales; family Microbacteriaceae; genus Microbacterium. Next base: position 43 of record JAKOTS010000107.1, read on the forward strand.
GAGTACGAGATGTACTACGGCGTGTAGCCAGTCGTACTTCGAGAGCCCTCCGAGTTCACGCTCGGGGGGCTCTTTCGTGTCATCAAGCCAGCCGGAACCACCGGCCATCCACTGCCCGGTACGAGTCGCGCGACGCTCCCGACCGCCCGAGTGCCGAACACGTCTTCATCGCACAGCGGAAACCGGTCGCGTGAGCTTGGCTCAACGCTGCACCATCACGGACCGAGCGACCACCTGCCCCTCTGCCAGACTGAACACGTCGAAGGGACTCCATGACAAGCGACAACGCCAACACCGCTGCCCCCGCAACACCGAAGCGCCGCCACCGGCTGCGCCGAGGCATCCTGATTGCGGTGTCAGTCATTGTCGGCGTTGGCATCGTCGTCGCGATCATTGGGGCGATCACGCCCAAGCCATCGGCGATGCTCATTCGAACTGTGTTCGAAAAGGGTGGTGCCGACACGGTCATCGAGATGAATCGGCATGTGCCGAACACGCCGTTGCACGAACGCCTCGATCTCGCGTACGCCGATGAGGGCACACCGACGACGATGGATGTGTTCACAACGGCCAGCCCCGGAGAGGTGCTGCCCACGGTGATCTGGGTACATGGCGGCGCATGGATCGCTGGCTCGAAGGAAGACGTCGACCCGTATCTGCGGATTATCGCCGGCAAGGGCTACACCACCATCGGCCTGAACTACAGCCTCGGCCCGGAGGAGCAATACCCAACTGCCGTGCGTCAGCTCAACGAGGCGCTTGCCTACATTGATGCGAACGCCGCCGAGCTCAATGTCGACACCACCAAGATCGTGATCGCCGGCGACTCGGCCGGTGGACAGCTTGCGAGCCAGCTCACGACGCTCATCACAAACCCCGACTATGCGCATCTGATGGGCATGACGCCCTCGCTGCAGCCCGAACAACTGGCCGGCTTGATCCTCAACTGTGGTGTCTATGACATGACAGCGATGACCGACATCGAGGGTCTCGTTGCCTGGGGTTTTCAGGTCTCACTTTGGGCATACACCGGCACCAAGAACTGGAGCGCGAGCTCTTCGGGCGCGACCATGTCGACGATCAACTTCGTGAACGACAAGTTTCCGCCCACCTACATCAGCGGTGGTAATGGCGACGGGCTCACCTGGTTGCAGTCGATTCCTATGGCCCAGGCGCTCGTTGATGCGGGGGTCGATGTGACGCCGCTCTTCTGGTCGGCCGACCACGAACCGGCGTTGCCGCACGAGTACCAGTTCCACCTCGATATGCCCGACGCACAGACGGCGCTCACGGCGACGCTGGCCTACCTCGAAAAGGTGACTGGCTAGCCGTAGAACAGCTTCTCGAACACCCGGCGCGCACGGCGCGTGGTGGCCAGGTACTGCTCCTCGAGCGCCGTCGCCGACCCGGCGGCGTAGCCCAGCAGGCGAGCGATTCCGTCGAGCTGGCGGCGATCGGTGGGGAGCACATCGCTCGCCCGGCCGGTCCAGAGCGTGCTTGCCGAACGCAAACGGCTCGCGAGGTTCCACGCTTCGGCGAGAAGCTCGGCCTGCGCCGGTTCGATCAGGCCCGCCTCAGTTGCGGCATCCAATGCACCAAGCGTTGAAGTGGTGCGCAGCGCGGGGATGTCTGCCGCGTGTTGCAACTGCAACAACTGCACCAACCACTCGACGTCACTGAGCGACCCGGGGCCAAGCTTCAGGTGTCGGCTGGGCGATGCACCCTGCGGCAGCCGTTCGTTCTCGACCCGCGCCTTGATGCGTTTGACCTCGCGCGCCGCCTGCGGATCAAGCTCGAGCGGATACCGCATCCTGTCTGCGAGCGTCATGAAGTCGTGCACCAGCCCCGCGCCACCCGCGACGCCGCGCGCACGAAGCAGCGCTTGCGCCTCCCAGCTTTGCGACCAGCGATCGTAGTACTCGGAATAGGCCTCGAACGAGCGCGCCATCGGACCGTTTCGCCCCTCAGGCCGGAGGTCGGCATCGAGCTCGAGCGGAAGCCGGTGATCTTCGGAGCGGCTCCGCAGCGCTGCCACCAGAGCCAGCGCGTGCCGGTGCGCCCGCTCAGGGTCGACACCATTTGCCCGGTACACGAACATGACATCGGCATCGGAGCCGAAACCGAGCTCCGCTCCCCCGAAGCGCCCCATCCCAATGACTGCGAACTCCATGCCAGCGTCTTCGGCGGGCACGACCTCGCGCCGGACGATACCGAGCAGCGTCTGAATGGTCACATCGGCGATCTCGGTGAGGGTGGCCGAGACCTCTTCCCGCGAGAGCACACCCAGCATCGAGCCCATCGCCGTCCGCAGGATTTCACGACGTCGGAGCGCGCGGATTGCGTGCAAGGCGTGCACCTCGTCATCGCGGCGGGCAAGAATCGCGTTCGCCTCGTCTTCGAGCGCAGTCACCCCGCGCGGGCGCAACTGCTCGCTGCTGTCGAGCCAGACCGCCGCCTCCGGGGTCCACTCCATCAGCTCACCAACGTAACGGCTGCCTGTGAGCACCCGCGTCATGCTGTGCGCGGCCGCCGACGAGTCGCGGAGCATCCGCAAAAACCAATGCGTGTCGCCGAGTTTTTCGCTGATGCGCCGGAATGCCACAAGCCCATAGTCGGGGTCGGCGCCCTCGGCGAACCATCCGATCATCACCGGCATCAGGTGACGCTGGATCGTCGCCTTGCGCGAAAGGCCGGTCGTCAACGCGCCGATATGCCGGAGCGCGCCCTGCGGGTCGGCGAATCCGATCGCGGCGAGACGGGCCGAAGCCTGCTCGGGCGAGAGCTCGCGCTCCTGATCAGACAGGGCCGCCACCGCAGAGAGTAGCGGCCGATAAAACAGGCGCACGTGAATCTCGCGCACCTCGCGCTTGACGCCCTCCCACAGCTCCCAGATCGCCGCCCCGGTCTCAGCGAGCCCGCTCGCGCGCGCCAACGTCCGCAACCCGTCGGGGGTGTTCGGCATCAAATGCGTCCGCTGGAGTTTTGCAAGCTGCATCCGGTGCTCAAGCAGGCGGAGCACACGATAGTCGCGGGCAAACACCGCGGCCTCAGCACGCCCGATATACCCCTGCGCGACCAGTGCGTCAAGCGCGTTGAGGGTGCCGCGCTGGCGAATCTGTTCATCGGTCAGCCCGTGCACAAGCTGCAGCAACTGCACCGTAAATTCAATATCTCGGATGCCGCCAGGCCCAAGCTTGATCTGCAGCGGCACCTCATCCGGCGGAATGAACTCGGTCACGCGCTCGCGCATCCGCTGGACCGAATCTACGAAGTTCTCGCGCGCCGCGCTCGTCCACACCATGGGGTGCATGGCCGCCACGTAGGCCTCGCCCAGCGCCGCATCGCCAGCGAGCGGGCGCGATTTCAGGAGCGCCTGAAACTCCCAGCTCTTTGCCCAACGCTCGTAGTAGGCGATGTGCGAGTCGAGTGTGCGCACGAGTGCACCCTGCTTGCCCTCCGGCCGGAGGTTCGCGTCGACCTCCCACAGCGGCGGCTCGGTCTCGGGCGACGCAATGCCGCGCATCGTTTGCTGCGCTAGACGCGTGGTGATGTCGATCGCGCGGGCTTCGGTGAGGTCGGCACCCGGCCGCACACCGCCAACGAAGATCACGTCGACGTCGCTGACGTAGTTCAGCTCGCGCGCTCCAGATTTGCCCATTCCGATGATGGCCAGCTGCGCGGCCGCGACCTCCGCACGGGAGAACTGTGCGCCGGGACCGGTTGCAACGCGGGTGCGAGCAACGGCGAGGGATGCCTCAAGCGCTGCTCCTGCGGCATCCGCAAGACTTGCAGCCACCTCGCGAACCACGTCGACCGGGACCTCGCTGAGCAGGTCGAAGACCGCGATTCGAGCCAGCAGCGCGCGATATCGCACGCGGAGCGCCACCCACGCGGATTCGTCGCCGACCGCGGCGAATCCGTCGCGTGCGCCGACAATGCCCAGCATTTCGGCCTGCAGCTGCTCATTCGAGGGTAGCCCGCGTGGCGCGCGCGCGAGCACCGCAAGTTCCGCCGGATGACGCAGGAAGAACTCGCCGAAGCCCAGCGATGCGCCCAGCAACGCCCACGCCGCAGTGATGCCCTCATCGTGCGTCAGCGCTTCGCGCACCGGCTCGGGGGCGCGCCTGGCGACCTTGACGAGCGAGTCGAGCGCGGCGTCTGGGTCGGCCGCGACCGACGCACCCGATTGCCACTGTGTTCGCGGCATCCCAAGCAACGTTTGCAGCTCTTCAAGACGCGCTTCGGCGACCGAAAGCTCGGTGAATCCGACGCGCGCGAGCGCGGTCAGCGACGACATACCGGAGACGCGCGACATGGCGACCGGGTCAGAGCATCTCGAGGTTGCTCTTCAACTCAAACGGCGTCACCTGCGCGCGGTATTCCTGCCATTCCTTGCGCTTGTTGAGCAGCACGTAGTTGAAGACCTGCTCGCCCAGCGTTTCGGCGACCAGCTCGCTCTGCTCCATGAACTCAAGGGCGTGGTCGAGGCTCGCGGGCAGCGGCGCGTAGCCCAGCGCCCGGCGCTCGGCGTCGCTGAGTGACCACACGTTGTCTTCTGCCTCGGGCGGCAGCTCGTAGCCCTCTTCGATACCCTTCATGCCGGCTGCGAGCATCAGCGCGTATGCCAGGTAGGGGTTGGCCGCCGAGTCGAGCGCACGGTATTCGATGCGCGAGCTCTGGCCCTTGCTCGGCTTGTAGAGCGGGACGCGCACCAGAGCCGAGCGGTTGTTGTGCCCCCAGCAGATGAAGCTCGGGGCTTCGTCGCCACCCCAGAGGCGCTTGTAAGAGTTGACGAACTGGTTCGTGACCGCCGAGATTTCGCGGGCATGGTGCAGGAGACCGGCGATAAAGCTCCGGCCGGTCTTCGACAACTGGTACTGCGCACCCTCTTCATAGAAGACGTTGACGTCGCCCTCGAACAGCGACATATGCGTGTGCATGCCACTGCCGGGGTGCCCGCTCATCGGCTTCGGCATGAAGGTTGCGTAGACACCCTGCTCGATCGCGACCTCTTTGATCACGGTGCGGAACGTCATGATGTTGTCGGCCGTGGTCAGCGCATCGGCGTAGCGCAGGTCGATCTCGTTCTGGCCGGGCCCGGCTTCGTGGTGGCTGAACTCGACCGAGATTCCAAGGTCTTCCAACATGCGCACCGAGCGGCGACGGAAGTCGTGCGCCGTGCCACCCGGCACGTTGTCGAAGTAGCCAGCCGAATCGACCGGCTGAGGCCCACCGTTCTCGAAGCTCGACGACTTCAACAGGTAGAACTCGATCTCGGGGTGTGTATAAAACGTGAAGCCCCGATCGGCGGCGCGGGCGAGGGCCCGCTTCAGCACGTTGCGCGGGTCGGCAACCGCGGGCTGTCCGTCAGGCGTCGTGATGTCGCAGAACATGCGAGCGGTCGGATCGATCTCACCGCGCCACGGCAAGATCTGAAACGTCGTCGGGTCTGGGTGCGCCAGCAGGTCGGACTCGAACGAGCGGCTCAGGCCTTCGATCGCCGAACCGTCGAAACCAATGCCTTCCGCGAATGCACCCTCGACCTCGGCCGGCGCAATCGCAACCGACTTCAGCGTGCCGATGACATCCGTGAACCATAGGCGCACAAACTTCGCGCCGCGTTCCTCAATAGTTCGCAAAACGAAGTCGCGCTGCTTGTCCATCAATTCCTCTCAAGTGCCGAGCGTGCTGGGCTGTGCGTGTGGTGCGTGCGGTGTGCTCTGCGCGCGGCGCTGAGCGCGCGGCGCTGAGCGTGCGGCGCTGAGCGTGCGGCGCCGTGCGTGCTCCGCACGACACTGCGCGCAGCGGTCTAGCGGTCGTCGCGTGCTTCTTCTTCGGCCCATGCTCTGCTGCGTTCGCGCAACAGCTCGGGCGCTTTCGCTGCCTCTTCACGCGTGGCGAACGGCCCAGCTCGGTCAATCGCCGGCGACTCAAAGCCTTGTTCTACCTCGCCGGTGACCAAGTTGTACCAAAATTTTTCACTGCCCTGTGTCACGACTCGTGCCTCCCTTTTTGGTCTTGATCCGATACTAGTGAGCCGCCGCTAGTCTTGTGCCATGACGAAGCAACAGGCTGTCGGAGTCGATATCGGTGGAACCGGCATCAAAGCAGCACTCGTCGATCTCGAGCACGGCGCACTGATCGGCGATCGCGTGCGCATCGACACCCCGCGCGGCGCAAAGCCGGCGGATGTACTTACCGCGGTGCGCGAAGTGCTTCACCGGCTCGACATCACTGATCAGCGCGTGTCGCTCGGCGTTGCCTTTCCCGCGATCGTGAGGCATGGGCGCACGATGTCGGCCGCAAACGTCTCAGATGACTGGATCGGGTTCGAGGCCGAGAAGTTCTTCGAAGACGGCCTCGGCCGCGACATCGCATTCACAAACGATGCGGATGCCGCTGGCATCGCCGAGGCCCGCTACGGCGCCGCCCGCGACCGGAACGGCCTCGTCATTCTCACCACGCTCGGCACCGGCATCGGCTCCGCTTTCTTGTACGACGGCGTGCTCGTGCCAAACACTGAGCTTGGCCACCTCCAGCACAATGGGCACTCGATCGAGCGCTGGGCTGCGTACTCCGCAAAAGAGCGAGAAGACTTGTCGTGGGATGCCTGGGCACAACGTTTGCAGTCGTTCTACTCGCACATCGAATTCTTGTTCAGCCCAGACCTCATTGTGGTCGGCGGTGGCGTTTCGAAGCACGCCAAAGAGTTCCTCCCGCTCCTTGCACTCGACACGCCGATTCTGGCGGCGGTGCATCGCAACGCCGCGGGCATCATCGGTGCCGCAAGCTTGTCGCACCGATGAGCTGGTGTCGTAACTAGGCGAACTGCGCGCTCAGCACGACCGGCGTGGCCGACAACCGCACGACCTCACGGCTCCATGGCATGAGCATCTCGCCCAGCGATGTCAGGTTCTTGACCGCGTTCCACTCCGAACGCAAGAACGTAGCTGAGCCTTCGAAGTCGAGTGTTCCGACACCGCTTGGCTGCTCGAGGTGCACTTCCGTCATGCTCGGCATCTGCGCGCGCACGATCGACACGGTCTTATCAGCGAGCCCTTGTGCGGCAGCCTCTGTCGCGGAATCAGGGATCATGAGGTTGGCCCAACAGGCCCACCACACGCTGCCGCCGTCCTGAGCCGGTTCGTCAAGCGTGAACTGCACCAGTCCAGTGCCGTCCGCCGGAACCTTGATTCGCAGACTGTTCTTGACCGGCTTCTCGCGTCGAGAAAAAATCCCCATGACGTATCCCTCCCCAAGGATGATCACGAACACCCCTGTCCGTGACAGCGAGCCTGACTCGCATGCCCGATTTAGCATAGCCACCCTCGCGCACGGCGCAGCGTCTGGGCGCGCACCGCGACGAATTATCAGCGTTTGTGCAGGTTTGCAATGCGAGCGCAGGTGTTGAACATGAGCTGACAGCTGCGCCCACATCACTCCGCTTCGACGGCGCGGTCCCCACTGGAAAGTCAGGGTTGTGAATGGGTTGGCCTGTACGCCGGGTTCTGTTCCCGTGACCCCATGTGGGAGCACGTTCGATGGCCATCTCTCTCGACGACACGTTGCCGTGCCGTTCTAGCGGTTTACCCGAGGACTCGGCGGGCCGCGTCAACATCCTCTGTCTAACCTTGCTCCGGGCGAGGTTTACCAAGCGAACCGCGTCACCGCGGCCCCTGGTGGTCTCTTACACCACCGTTTCACCCTTACCGCGGCCGAAGCCGTGGCGGTCTGTTTTCTGTGGCACTGTCTCGCGGGTTACCCCGGGTGGGAGTTAGCCACCGCCCTGCCCTGTGGAGCCCGGACGTTCCTCGGCACCACGGCGGAAAACCGCCGGGCGACGCGACCATCCAGCCAACCCACTCGGTGCCCACTCTACCCGCCCGGGCTGCGGCATCCGACTCTCAAACGTCGCCCACGCGACACGCCGAAAGCCACGGAAATTGTGCAAAGTCACCGCGACCCCGTGGTCAAACCGTGGCGTCGCCTGAAGATTTTCCACAGAAGATCGTGGGGTGGTCGTCGAAAGTTGGATTCCAGGCTAGGGTGGCGATTGGGGAAATACCTTTTGACTGTCCCAGGGGTGGGACGGTCTTGCACATCATCCTTTGGGGAGGAAATCGTGCTTCGTAACGCCATTTTTGCATTGGGGATCGCAGCGGCGGCCGTACTTGTGGTGCCTGGTGCCGCACAAGCAGCGGACGACAGCTACACGCCTTCGACGCCGACCGCACCGACGCTTTCGGGCTCGGCCGCGTTCGTTGAGTGTGTGGGCAACGTGCCGTGGATCCAGTTCGAGGTCGACGCTGTCGATCCCGACAACCAGATGTCGCACCAGCAGGTTTCGCTCTACATGGCGAACGGTGCGAACAGCGTCGAGCTGCAGCTGGGCACGCTCAGCAACAACCACCTTTCTGGCCGCGTGCTCTGGCCCGGTGCCGCCACGGATGGCGCCGGCAACGGCACCGCCTGGCCCGGATGGGAACAGGTCAACGGCGAGTGGGTCGAAACCGCAGGCAACTTCGGGTGGACCCGGGGCAACCTCACGGCAGAGCTCCGCGTCAACCCTTCGCTGAGCGTGCCGCTGAGCTACCCCGCCGCCACGTCGTCGTGCGCACAGCCCGCCGGCCTCGGCCTCCCGCTCAGCGCTGGCTCCGGCCTCGCCGCGACGGGTAGCACCGTGCCCGCGATTGCGCTGGGTGTCGGCGGTGCAGCCGTCTTGCTCGGTGGCGCCATGGTCTTCAAGCGCCGACAGCACAAGCACTAAGCACGATGTCGGTCGGGACTCCCCCGGCGAAGCGAGCACGACGGTACGTCTGGTGGGGCCTTGGCGCCATCGGCATCGCAGTCGTGCTCGCAATCGCCTGGGTCGGCATCCGTGGCCTGATGGCGAAATCAGAACTTGAATCGCTTGCTGGCCTTTCCGGTGACTTGCGCTCCGCTCTCGCAGAGCAAGACTTCGCCGCGGCACTCCCGCTCATCGACGAGGTTGGCGCGCACGCCGCGCGTGCGACCTCGCTGACGAACGACCCGATCTGGGGCGTTGCCGAGTTCGTGCCCGTGCTCGGCCCAAACCTTGAAGCCGCACGAGTGACGGCTTCACAGGTCGACGCCGTGATGCGCGAAAGCGTGCCACCCGTCGTGGCGGCGCTCACCACGCTCGAGGGCGGGTTCGGCGACGACGGAACGATCGACGTTTCGGGACTGTCAGCTCAGGCACCCGCGCTGAACGTGGCGGTCACGACACTCGATGACGCCGCGACGGCGCTCGGCACGCTCGATCAGGCACAGCTCATTACACAACTCTCGTCGGGGGTTGGGCAGCTCAGCGACGCGATCGACCTCGTGCGCCCCGCCGCCGACGCCCTCGCGCGGGCAAGCGTGGTGTTGCCCACGTTGCTTGGCACCGACGAACCCGCGCACATCCTCGTCATGGCCCAAAACAACGCTGAGCTACGCACCGGCGGTGGCATCACGGGCACGTTCATCGAGCTCGCGGTTGAGCAGGGCCGCGTGCAGATCGTCACGCAGGCCGACTCTTCAGAATTTTCGACCGGGGCGACGCCCGGTTCGTTGCTTCCTGAATCAACGACCGCGCTCTACGGCGCCGCGGCGACCAACTGGGTGCAAAACGCCAGCATGACGCCCGAGTTCGACGTCACCGCGGCAATCGCGCAGTCGCGCTGGCAAGAGCTCACCGGCCGCACACCGTCCGTGGTGGTGTCGGTCGACCCGGTCGTGCTTGGCGGTCTGCTGCGCGTGGTCGGCCCGGTGCAAGTCGACGGTGCAGAACTCAACAACGACAACCTCGTGCAGCGAGTGCTGGTCAAGCCGTACGCCCAGCTCGACCAGCGCGCACAAACCGCGCTGTTCCAAGAATCGGTCGCGGCCGTCGTCGAACGTCTTTCGGCCGGCGCGTTCGACCCCATGACGCTGGTCAAGCAACTCGTGTCGCCGATCCAAGGCGGCCACATTTCGGTGTGGAGCGCAGACCCCACCGTCCAGACCGCCATCGACGGCACCGACCTGGCCGGGCCAGCAGCACGGCACGCGAGCGCCGGCAGCAATGCCTTCGCGGTCTATCTCAACGATGCAACCGGCGGCAAGATGGACGTCTTTCTTGACGTCGCAATCAACGCCGGCCAGCTGGTCTGTCACGCAGACGGCCGCCGCGAGATCGTCGTCACTGTCGACCTCGCGAGCATGGCGCCGGCAAATGCTGCATCCCTGCCGTTCTCGGTCACTGGCGGTGGCCACTGGGGTGTCGCACCCGGCAACATCAGCACGCAGATCACCGTCGCGGCACCACCGGGTGCATTCTTCGGCGGTGTGCAAATTGATGGCGCCGCGGTGCCCTCGGGTGACGTGCTCGATGCGGGTTTCCCGAGCAGCACGACGTCGGTCACGCTTCAGCCGGGCGAGAGCGGCAGCGCACAGTTCCGTTTCACACTCACTGACGGCCCGAGCGCCGACCCCGTCATCCTGCACACACCACTGCTCACCCAGCCCGAGGTCACGATCCTCCCGAACGGATGCAAATGACCCCGCGCTACCTAGAGTTCGTCCGAGCTATGCCCCACGCGCAGCTCGAGCGGAAAGTCGACTGGAAAACCCCCAAATAACAGTCGGCCGGCGGATGCCGCAGCTTCCCGCACAGCGGTGGCTGCGGCATCCACACGTTCAAGCGGCGTGTGCACGATGATCTCGTCGTGCAAGAAGAACGCCAGGTGGGGACGTTGCGAGAATGCCGCGCCCGATCGAGGGGCTCCGGATGCCGCACCCACCGTCCCCAGTTGATCAAGGCGCAGGCGCAGGTCGGCCATCCAGCACAGCGACCACTCGGCCGCCGTGCCTTGCACCACAAAGTTGCGGGTGAATCTCCCGCGATCGCGGGCCGCCTGGCGCGCGCGGCGCTCATCAGCGGTATCCGCATCGGGCTGCGTCGCGGCCGCCTGCGCCTCGTGCCAGCGAGGGCTCGGCGGCGGCGAACTGCGCCCCAACCACGTCGTGACGGTGTCGCCCCGCTCGCCCGCGCGGGCGGCGTCGTCGACAAGTTTCATCGCGTCGGGAAACACCCGCCGCAACTGCGGCACCAACCGGCCGCTCTCCCCCGTTGTCGCGCCGTACATCGCGCCCAAGACCGCGAGTTTCGCGTGCTCGCGCGTGTCGACCGCGCCGCTGGCGACGATCCCGGCATAAAGGTCGGTGCCGTTGCCCGCCTTGGCCATCGACCGGTCTCGGGCCATCGCCGCGAGCACGCGCGGTTCAAGTTGCGCCACATCGGCGATGATGAGCGCCCAGCCTGGGTCGGCGACGACGGCCGCGCGGAGCTGCTTAGGAATCTGCAGTGCACCCCCACCACTCGACGCCCATCGCCCGGTAACCACACCGCCCGGCACGAAGGTTGGCCGAAAACGACCGTCGTGCACCCACTCCTCGAGCCAGGCCCACCCGTTCGCGCTCAAAAGGCGTGAGAGTTTCTTGTATTCGAGCAGCGGCTCGATCGCCGGATGCGTGTGCTCGCGCAACAGCCACCGGTTCGTCGACTCGACAAAGACACCGTTGCGGTGCAGCGCGCGCAGGAGCCGTGGCTGCGAGTCGAGATGCAGCCCCGGTTCACCAAGCGCGGCGCGGGTGAGCGCCGCGGCGCGTTCCATGCGCTCGGGCAACGCGCCGGGTTGCGGGCGCGGCCCCAGCACGTCGCTCAGAATCTGCTCGTGCACCTCGGCACGCCAGGGCAAGCCACCGGCCCGCATTTCGGCAGCGATGAGGGCGCCCGCCGACTCGGCCGCGAGCAACAACTTCAGCCGGTCGGCGCCCGGAACGCCGGTCGATGCCGCCATTTGCCGGTGCCACTCGGCGAAGCTTTCGTGCGCGTCCGCGGGGTCGCCTTCGCGCTGCGCGGATGCTTGAGACGACCCAACTGCTCCGGATGCCGCGCGCCCTTCGGATCCATCGATTCCATCGCCCGATGCCTCCACCGCCGCCGCCACGGGCGCAAGATCGTCAAGGTCGAACAACGCGGCCGCGGCATGGGGCGGTGGCG
>JAKOTS010000108.1 GCA_029777095.1 Actinomycetes bacterium
CGCGACCTCGTCTCGTACAACGAGAAGCACAACGACGCGAACGGCGAGGACGGCCGCGACGGCACCGACGACAACCGGTCGTGGAACGGCGGCGTCGAGGGCGACACCGACGACCCCGCCGTGCTGGCGCTGCGGTCGCGGCAGCAGCGCAACTTCCTCGCGACGCTGCTGCTCAGCCAGGGCGTGCCCATGCTGCTGCACGGCGATGAGCTCGGCCGCACGCAGGGCGGCAACAACAACGGCTACAACCAGGACAACGACACCACGTGGGTGGACTGGTCCGACACCGACTCCGCGCTCGTCGAGTTCACCGCGACGCTGTCGCGCCTGCGGAGGGAGCATCCCACCTTCCGGCGCAGCCGCTTCTTCGACGGCCGCCCCGCTCAGCCGAGGGATCCGGATGCCGCGGCCGCGGCGAAGCTCGACCCCGGCGCGCACCGCAACGACATCGCCTGGCTGCGTCCGGACGGCACGCTCATGGAGCGCGAGGACTGGGAGTCGGGCTTCGGGCTCGCCGTCGGCATGTTCCTCAACGGGCAGGGCATCCGCGAGCGCGACAGCCGCGGTCAGCCGATCGTCGACAAGCATTTCATCGTGCTGTTCAACGCGGGAGACGCCCCGATCGACTTCCGGATGCCCGACGTGCGGCGCTCGCCCACGTGGGATGTGCTCGTCGACACCGGCGGCCAGCTGGTGGGGCGTGCGCCGGTCGAGCCCGGCACGGCGATCACGCTCGAATCCCGCTCGCTCGTGGTGCTGCGCGAGCACCGCGAACGCCCGGTGGGCGCCGACCGCACGGTGGCCCCGGCCCTCTGAGGCCGCCGCGGGTCGGCGTCACGTGCCCGGGTCGGGCCGGGGAGCGAACCGCAGCGGCCAGCGCAGGCTGCGGTTCCAGTGCACCCGGAAGCTGCGCGCGACGGCGAGCCAGACCAGCACGATGGTGACGGCGATGAGGGATGCCGTCCCCGCCGCCACCATCGCCCAGCGCGGTCCGAACACGTCGATGATCGGGCCGGCGATGAGCGCGCCCACGGCCGAGGCGACGCTGAGGCTCGCGAGGTAGATCGCGATCACGCGGCCGCGCAGCTCGGGCGGCGTCGCGATCTGGATGAGGCCGTTGGCGGATGCCGTCGTCGTCATGACCCCCATGCCCAGGCATGCGAGCGCGACGCCGAAGAACCACAGGGCGGGTGCGATCGCGCAGATGAGGAACGCGGCGCCCAGTCCCGCGGACGCGATCGTGAGGTGCTTGAGCGTTGGCTGGCCGCGGCGGGCGGCCATCAGGGCGCCGGTGAGCGAGCCGATCGCCATCGCGGAGGTGAGGTAGCCGAGCATGTTCGCCCCGACATGGAACTCGATGCGGGTCATCGTCGCGATGTACAGCGGGGTGTTGAGCGCGAACAGCCCGACGAAGAACATCATCACGAAGATGACCGCGACGTCGCCTCTGGATCTGATGAACGAGAACGCCTTGCCCACCCCGCCCGCGGTCGGAAGCCGGACCGGGATGTCGCGGGCACTCGCCGGGATGATGACGAGCGCGATGATCGTCCCGGCGAAGGCGACCGCGTTGACCACGAATCCCCAGCCGGGCCCCGCGACCGCCACGAGCAGGCCGCCGAGCCCCGGGCCGATGAGCCGGCCGGCGTTGAACGACATCTGGTTGAGTGCGATGGCGTTGCCGATGCTGCTGATCGGCACGAGCTCCGAGACGAACGTCTGCCGCACCGGCTGGTCGAACGCCGACGTGATCCCGAGCGCGGCTGACAGCCCGAACACCATCCAGAGCTCGATCGTGCCGGTGAGGGTGAGCACCGCGAGGGCGATCGCGAGCAGTGCCTGGATGCTCTGCGTGACCAGCAGCGTCTTCTTCCGGTCGAACCGGTCGGCGACGAGTGCGGTCAGCGGCAGCAGCGCGACCGGCGGCAGGAAGTTCAGCACCATGTTGACCGCGACGGCGGTCGCGTCCTCGTTCGTGAGGACGGTGAGCACGAGCCAGTCCTGGGCGATCCGCTGCACCCACGTGCCGAGGTTCGACGCGGTCATCCCGATCCACCAGATGCGGTAGCCGCGGATGCGCAGGGAGCGGAACAACGTCGTCACCGCCTCTCGTCTGCACCGTGTCAATCGACCCGTCAGCTCTCCCGCCATCGGGTGAATGTATACATTAGCAGGATCGCGTGGCCGGGCCGCAAGCCGGCTCAGTGGAATCGGCGGCTCTTCCAGAGGAGGCGGCGGTGCGGCGCGGAGTGTCGTGCATACCGGGCGGATGCCCCGTCATGACGCGGAAAGTTCGCATTACCGATGCGGTGAGGATGCCGGGCGGTCGCCCCTTGCATCGATTCCACCCGGCGTCAAGAGAGAAGATTCTAGAATTTGACTCTTGCGGGATGTGCGCGCCGCGCATACATTTGGCTCGTTCGGCTTGAATGGATACTCAACGGTGAGTTTCCGGCCGACGACTCGATGAGGAGGACAGAGCCTATGCATGCCGTCGCACCCACGATGAGTTCCAGCCCACCCGACACCGGTCGCCGTCGGCGCAGCCCCTGGCAGGTGGTCATCGGCGGTGGTTTCGCGAGCGCCGTCGGCCCCGCCCAGGTGGGCCTGTCGACCCTGAGCCTGTTCGTCGTGCCGATCTCGCTCGAGATGGGCTTCGGCCGCACGATCGTCACGAGCGCATACACCGTCGGCGCCCTCGGCGTGGCCGTGGGCATGCTGCTGGTCGGACGCCTGCTGTCGACCTTCACGGTGCGCTACGTGCTCGTCCCGAGCTTCATCCTCTACGGGCTGTCGGTGGTCGCGATCTCGCTGACCCCGCCCGTTGTCGCCCTCTACTATCTGCCGTACTTCTTCCTCGGCTTCTTCGGCGCGGGCACGATGCTTCCGATGACCAAGGCGATCGTGTCGTGGTTCGACAACAAGCGCGCCCTCGCGACCGGCATCCACGCCGCCCTCGCCGCTGTCGGCGCCTCCCTTCTTCCCCTGCTCGCCGGGTTCCTCATCGCCGGCGTCGGCTGGCGCGGCGCCTACGTCGTGCTGGGACTCATCCCGGCCGTGTTCGGCACCATCATGGTGCTGCTGTTCGTCCGCGGCCGTGCCGAGCGCCACAACCGCGGCCGACTCGCGGAGTCGACGGTCGAGACGGGCTCCAACGTCAGCCTCGCGCTTCCCGGCCTGACCTTCCGCGAGGCCGTGCGCACGCGCCAGTTCTGGCAGATCATCCTCGGCCTCGGGCCCGTCGGCATGGTGCTGATCGCCCTGCAGGTGAACCTGGTGCCGATGATGACCGACGAGGGCCTCACCCCTCCGCAGGCGGCGCTGCTCCTCACCGTCCTCGGCCTCTCCTCGCTCGCTGGGCGCCTCCTCGGCGGGTTCCTCATCGACCGCATCCACGTGCGCATCATCGCGCCGATCATCATCCTCGCGCCGATCGTCGGCATCCTGCTGCTGCACGCGCCGTTCGTGCAGGCTGCCGCCGCAGTCGCGTTCATCGGCTTCACGTTCGGCATCGAGAGCGACCTCCTCCCGCTCACGGTCACCCGCTACCTGGGGATGCAGTCGTTCGGCAAGATCCTGGGCGTTCTGCAGTCGGTGTTCATGATCACGTCGGCCCTCGGTCCGCTGCTGATGGGTGCCGCGTTCGACGCCACCGGCTCGTACGCCGGCGTGATGCCGCTGCTGATCGGCATCCTGGTGGTCTGCGCGATCATCATCTTCTTCCTCGGCAAGTACAAGTACCCGCCGATGACGGGCTTCGACAAGCTGGCCGCGACCGACGAGATCGCCGCCGCTGAGGTGCTCAGCAACCTCGCCGCCGGCGAGGCGCTGAGCGAGGCCACCGCCAAGCACCGCTCCTGAAGCGACACGTCCGGTCGCACCGGTTCCGACCGGTGCGACCGGACGTCGCACGTCTGCCCCTCTGAAAGGACCAACCATGCCCGAAGCCGTCATCGTCTCCACCGCCCGTTCGCCCATCGGCCGCGCCGGCAAGGGATCGCTGAAAGACACCCGCGCCGACGACCTGTCCGCGCAGATGGTGCGCGCCGCCCTGGCGAAGGTGCCCGAGCTCGACCCCGCCGACCTCACCGACCTCCTGCTCGGCTGCGGTCTGCCCGGTGGCGAGCAGGGGGCGAACATGGGCCGCCGGGTGTCGGTGCTGCTCGGCTACGACCACCTGCCCGGCACGACGATCACCCGGTACTGCGCGTCGTCGCTGCAGACCACCCGCATGGCCTTCCACGCGATCCGCGCCGGTGAGGGCGACGCGTACATCTCGGCCGGCGTCGAGCTGGTCAGCGGATTCGCCCGCGGCACCAGCGACGGCGTCCCCGGCGTGGACCTCACCAACCCGCTGTTCGCCGACGCGATCGCGCGCACCGCGCGTCGCGCCGCCGGCGGGGCGGAGCCGTGGGCCGACCCGCGCGACTCCGGCGAACTGCCCGACGCGTACATCTCGATGGGCCAGACGGCCGAGAACGTGCAGCAGCGCATCGGCATGAGCCGCCGCGAGCAGGACGAATTCGCCGTGCGCAGCCAGAATCTCGCCGAGAGGGCCACGGCCGACGGATTCTGGGCGAAGGACATCACCCCGGTCGTGCTCGCGGACGGCACCGTGGTCTCCACCGACGATTCCCCGCGTGCCGGCGTGACGCTCGACGCCGTCAGCCAGCTGCAGCCGGTCTTCCGCCCGGACGGCACCGTCACCGCCGGCAACGCGTGCCCCCTCAACGACGGTGCCGCCGCGCTCGTGGTCATGAGCGACGTCAAGGCGAAGCAGCTCGGCATCACCCCGCTCGCGCGCATCGTCTCGACCGCCGTCACCGGCCTGTCGCCCGAGATCATGGGACTCGGCCCCGTCACCGCGATCCCGGCGGCCCTGCGCTCCGCCGGTCTGTCACTGTCGGACATCGACCTGTTCGAGATCAACGAGGCATTCGCCGTTCAGGCGCTGGGATCGGCGCAGGCGCTCGGCATCGACATCGACCGGCTCAACGTCAACGGCGGCGCCATCGCGCTCGGGCATCCGTTCGGCATGACCGGCGCGCGCATCACCAGCAGCCTCATCAACGCCCTCGTGCAGTGCGACGGCCGGTTCGGCGTCGAGGCGATGTGCGTCGGCGGCGGAATGGGCATGGCGATGGTCATCGAGCGGCTGTCCTGAACAGCGCTCCGGATGCCGTCGGCGACGACCCGCCGCTCAGGACTGCGACCAGAGCGGCGCCATGAACCCGGGGGCGACAGCCCGCGACAGCTCGACGATCCGGTCGATGTCGCCCTCGATGTCGGCGTCGGCATCCTCGAGCCAGAACGCGATCGACGCGATCGAGCCGCCCGCCATATAAGAGGCCAGGAACGAGATGGCGAAGTCGTCGTCGGCGGAGACCCCGTCGGGGAGGAGGTCGGGATGCCGGCGCCGGAACTCCTCGTTGGTGCTGCGCAGCGCGGCGAAGAGCGTCTTCTGAAGGGATGCGATCAGCTCGCTGTGCAGCGGGCCCCGGTAGATCGCGTTCCACCGGGCCACGTGGCCGAGCGAGATGCGCAAGCGCTCGCCCTGGGGCATTTCGTCGGGCGCCTGGGCCAGCGCGGACAGCAGTTCGTCGCTGAGAGCCTCGCCCAGCAGCTGAATCGGGTTGGAGGCCGCGCTGTAGAAATCGTCGCGGGAGACGCCGGCGGCCGCGCAGATGCTGCTGACCGTGAGCTTCTCGTCGGGGCTCGCCGACGCCAGCTCGAGTGCGGCCTGGCGAAGTCGCACCACTACGGCGTGGTCGTTCATAGCTCGATCCTATCGTGGGCCCCCTCAGCTATGATCGGCGCGTGCGGGTGAGCGATGTGGTCTACGAGCAGATCCGTTCGGAGATCATCGAGTGGGATCTGAAGCCCGGTGCGTCGCTGGGCGAGATCGAGACCGCCGAGCGGGTGGGCGTCTCTTGCACGCCGGTGCGCGAGGCTTTCGCACGGCTCGCCGCCGAGGGCCTCGTGGTCACCTCCGGGCGCACGGTGCGCGTCGCGCCGCTGTCGCGCCAGCACGTCATCGAGTACTACGAGCTGCGCGAGGCGCTCGAGACCGCGAGCGTGCGGCTGGCCGCGAAGCGGCGCGACCCGGTCCGCTTCGATGCGATCATCCGAGAGCTGCGCGCGAGCCTCGAGGGTCTCGAGGAGCTCGATCCGAACCGGCTGTACCTCCTCGCGAGCGAGCTCGACGCGGCGATCGAGGAGGCGGCGGCATCCCGCTACATCAGCTCCGCGCTCGACGACCTCGGCGGACAGATGGCGCGCGTGCGCCACTATTCGCGGTCGGACGGCGAGCGCCTGGCACGGGCGGCGGAGGAGCACATCGTGATCGCGGAGGCGATCCTCGCCGGCGACGAGCTGCTCTCGGTCAGTGCGACGACCGTGCATCTGCGAAACAGCCTCGCCACGGTTCTGCGGTCGCTTCCCGAAGACTGACGCCTGACGCAGGACGTATACAACGGTCGGGATCCGCTGATCCGGGATCGTCTGCAAAGGCGCGGACCTGTCGGTTTGCGAAATCCCTGCGCGCGTGCAAATGTATACATTGAGGGCGAGGATGCCTGAGACGGGGTCATCCGTTCAGGTCCGCCCGCAGCGTGACGAAGGAGACACCGTGGGTTTTCTTGATGGCAGGGCCGTGACGGCGCCGGTCGGCGGGCATCCGCTGAGCGAGAGCGCGGGGGAGCCGCGCTCATGAGGATCGTGGTGCTGGTCAAAGAGGTCCCCGACACGTACGGCGACCGCAAGCTCGACCTCGAGACCGGCCTCGCCGATCGCGGTGCGAGCGAGGCGGTGCTCGACGAGATCGGCGAACGCGCGCTCGAAGTGGCGCTGAGCCACGCGGATGCCCACGCCGGCACCGAGGTCGTGCTGCTGTCGATGTCGCCCGAGTCGGCCGTGACGTCGCTGCGCAAGGGGCTCGCGATGGGCGCGGCATCCGCGGTGCAGGTCGTCGACGAGCGGCTGGCCGGCGCCGACCTGGGGCTCACCGCGGAGGTGCTCGCCGCCGCGGTGGCCCGTGCCGGCTTCGACCTGGTGATCACCGGCAACCAGTCCACCGACGGATCGGGCGGCATCCTGCCCGCCATGATCGCCGAGCGTCTGCGCGTCGCGCAGCTGACCGCCCTCGTCTCGGTCGACCTCACCGACGACGCCGTGCGCGGCCAGCGCCGCACCGAGTCGGGCATCGCCACGGTCTCGGCGAGCCTGCCCGCGGTCATCTCGATCACCGAGGCACTGCCGGATGCGCGCTTCCCGAACTTCAAGGGGATCATGGCGGCCAAGAAGAAGCCGTTCGAGACGATCTCCCTCGGCGACCTCGGCATCGACCCCGAGCGCGCGGATGCACCGCGCTCCATCATGACGGCGATCGCCGAGCGCCCGGCGCGCGAAGCCGGCACGAAGATCACGGACGAGGGCGACGCCGGCGAGCAGTTGGCGGCCTTCCTGGTGCAGAACCAGCTGGTGTAAGGGGACGACGATGAACTTCGCACATGATTCCATCCTGGTGATGCTCGAGACGGCCGCGACGGGCGGGCTCGAGAAGAGCTCCGCCGGCTTGCTCGCCGCGGCGGCCGCCGTCGGCACCCCGGTCGCGCTGATCGTCGCGCCGGCGGACGCGCAGGCGGCGCTCGCGGCGGATGCCGGTGCCCTCGGCGCCGCCGCCGTGCTGACCGCGCCGCTCGATGACCCGTCGGCGCTCACCGTGCCGTTCGTCGACGCCCTCGAAGCCGCCCACCGGCTCGTGGCCCCCGATGCCGTGCTGCTGTCGAACTCGGTCGACGGGCGCGATGCCGCCGGCGGGTTCGCGGCGCGCGTCGGACTCGGGGTCGCGGTCGACGCGATCGGCGTCTCGCGGGATGCCGAAGGCGTCGTCGCCCACCACTCCGTCTACGGCGGGGCGTACAACGTCGACTCGGCCGTCACCTTCGGCGCTCCCGTGATCACGGTGCGTCAGGGCTCCATCGACGCCCGCGCGGAGGCCCGCACTCCTGAGGTCGAGGTTCTCGCGGTGGCGGCATCCGACCGTCCTGTCGCCTCCGTCGACGGATTCGAGGCCGCCCCGGCGACCTCGGCGCGTCCCGAGCTGCGCGGAGCCGCGAAGGTCGTCTCCGGCGGCCGCGGCCTCGGGTCCGAGCAGCAGTTCGTGCTCGTCGACCAGCTCGCCGACGTGCTCGGCGCCGCCGTGGGCGCCTCGCGTGCCGCGGTGGACGCCGGCTACATCCCGCAGTCGGCCCAGGTCGGGCAGACCGGTGTGTCGGTGTCGCCGCAGCTGTACATCGCCCTCGGCATCTCGGGTGCGATCCAGCACAAGGCCGGGATGCAGACCGCGAAGACCATCGTCGCGATCAACAAGGATGCCGACGCCCCCATCTTCGACATCGCCGACTTCGGCGTGGTCGGCGACCTGTTCACCGTGGTGCCGCAGCTGATCACCGCACTCGAGGCGCGGAAGGCGTAACCCGATGGCGACGTACGGGAGCACTGTCCGGCGCGGGCTGCCGCGCACCCGTGGTGGGCTGCCCTGGCCCGCCGGAGGCGACGCGCCGGTCGCGGTGGCGTCTGCAGTCGAGGAGCCCGTGGCTGTGGCTCCGGTCGCGGCGCCCGTCTCGGCACCTGCTGCGGCAGCTGTTGCGGCTGCGCCGGTTGCGCCGGTTGCCGCGGCTCCCGCCGGCCCTGTGCGCCGGGGGCTGCCGCGGGTGAAGGGCGGGGAGCCCTGGCCGCCGGCCGGGTTCGCCGCCGTCGCCGCGGCGGCGGCATCCGTCGCCGATGCTCCGGCATCCGTCATCGCCGTCGCAGACCCTCCCGCGGCCCCCGTCCACGACGTCTCCACGCCGCTGCCGTTCGAGCCGACGGCGTTCCCCGGGGCCGAGGCGATCCGCTGGAACGCGGAGCGACGCACCCGCACCGTCCCGGTCGAGGCGCCCGAACCGGCCCGGATCGGTCCGTTCACGAAGGGCCAGTGGGCCGGGGTCGTCGTCATCGGCGGTGCCGGGCTGCTGTTCGCGGCGGGGATGGTCGTGCTGTTCGTGCGCTGGCTGCTCAGTCTGCCGCTCATGCAGGACTTCACCACGACGTATCCGGGGGAGTACCACCTTCCCGAAGGGGCCCCCGTGGGGTTCCCGGCCTGGCTCGGCTGGCAGCACTTCTTCAACGTGTTCCTGATGGTGCTGATCATCCGCACCGGCCTCACGGTGCGCCGCGAGAAGCGACCGACCGTGTTCTGGTCACCCAGGTCGAACCCGGCGCGCAAGATCAGCCTGACGCTGTGGTTCCACCAGTCGCTGGACATCCTGTGGCTCGTCAACGGCGTCGTGTTCGTCGTACTGCTGTTCGCGACCGGGCAGTGGATGCGCATCGTCCCCACGTCGTGGGAGGTCTTCCCGAACGCGATCACCGCGGCGCTGAAGTACCTGTCGCTGGACTGGCCCACCGAAGACGGCTGGGTGAACTACAACAGCCTGCAGCAGCTCGCGTACTTCACCACCGTGTTCGTGGCCGCACCGCTGGCTGCGCTCACCGGTGTGCGCATGTCGGGCATCTGGCCGAAGAACGCGAAGCGACTCTCGCAGGCGTACCCGGTGGAGGTGGCCCGGGCGGTGCACTTCCCGGTGATGCTCTACTTCGTGCTGTTCATCATCGTGCACGTCGCCCTCGTGTTCGCGACCGGGGCGCTGCGCAACCTCAACCACATGTACGGGGGCTCGGACCAGGTCAACTGGACCGGCTTCTGGATCTTCGTCGCCTCGCTCGTCGTGATCGCCGCCGTTTGGATCGCCGCCCGTCCCCTCGTGCTGGCGCCGATCGCGCGCCTGTTCGGCAAGGTCAGCGGTCGCTGACAAAGCCCTCGCCCGGATGCCCCGAGACCACTCGGGGCATCCGGGCGATCGCATGTCCGGGGGCGGACCGCCCGCCGGCGAGGGGCAGCAGAAAGGCCGCGTGCCGCGACCCGGATGGGATCGCGGCACGCGGCCTTCGCGTGCGGATCAGCCGACGATGTACGACTTCACGTTGGCGTAGGCATCCATCCCGCTCTCGCCGAGCTCACGGCCTACGCCGGACGCCTTCGTGCCGCCGAACGGAACCTCGATGGGGGCTCCGAAGTAGCGGTTGATGCCGACGCCGCCGGTCTCGAGAGCCTCCGCGACGCGGGTCGCCTCCTCGATGTCCTCGCCGAACACCGTGCCGGTCAGCCCGTACTTGGTGTCGTTCGCGAGGGCGATGGCGGCATCCGCATCCGGCACACGGTAGATCATGCCGAGCGGGCCGAACGCCTCCTCCGAGTAGATCGTCATCTCGGGGGTGATGTCGGTCAGCACCGCAGGCGTGAAGAACGCGCCGGGACCGTCCACACGACCGCCGGGCACCACGACCGTCGCGCCCTTGTCGACGGCATCCTGATACAGCCCCTGCAGCTCGTCCGCCGCGGCGATGCTCGAGAGCGGACCCACGGTCGTCTCGGGGTCGAACGGGTCGCCGACCTTCGCGCCGGCGAAGACCGCCGCGTACGTCGCGATGAACTCGTCGGCGACCTTGTCGGTGACGATGACGCGCTTGGGCGACACGCAGATCTGGCCGGCGTTGCCGAGGCGGATCTGGGCGGCGAGTCCGGCGGCGCGCTGCACGTCGGCCGAGTCCAGCACGATGAACGGGTCGGAGCCACCGAGCTCCAGCACCACCGGCTTGATGTGCTCGCCGGCCTGGCGGCCGATGATCGAGCCGACGCGATCCGACCCGGTGAAGGTCACCGAGCGCACGCGACGGTCCGCGATGAACCGCGAGATCTGATCGCTCGTGATGAGCGCCGTCTGATAGACGCCCTCCGGGAACCCGGCTTCGCGGAACCACTCATCGAACAGCAGCGACGAGTTCACCGTGAGACCCGCGGGCTTCAGCAGGATGGTGTTGCCGAGCATCAGTGTCGGCGCGGCGGCGCGCATCGCCTGGTACGCCGGCACGTTCCACGGCTCGACGGCCAGCGTGACGCCGGTCGCCTCGAGCTTCGTGTAGGCCCGGCTCGCACCGGCCATCTGCGCCTCGCGCGGGGCGAGCAGACGCGGACCGTTGTCGGCGAAGTAGGAGAACATCCGCTGGGGGAGCGCCACCTCGCCGACCGCCTGCTTCAGGGGCTTGCCCATCTCCTCGGCGTTGCGGTGCCCGTACTCCTGCGCGTGCGACCCGATGACGTCCACCATGCGGCGGAACAGGGCCACGCGCTCGTCGACGGATGTCCGCCGCCACGTCTCGAAGGCGGTCGCGGCGCGGTCGAGGGCGGCATCCGCCTGCTCGTCCGTCCAGGCATCCCGTCGGTGGACGACCTCGTCGGTCGACGGATTGACCGTCCAGTAGCTGCTGCGCGGCGGTGCATCGATCGTCGTGCTCATGTGTGATTCCTCTCTTGTTTCCGAAGGTGCCGGGCGGGTCAGCGCAGGGTCATGACTCCGCGGTCGACGACGATGTCGCCGGTCTGCTTCGCGGTCTGGAACAGGGCTCCGTCCTCGGTCCGCCAGATCGAGACCGTCAGCGTGTCGCCGGGGTCGACGGTCTTCGAGAAGCGGGCGGAGAAGCCGCCGAAGTGGTCGGGGTCCGAATCCGCGACCGCGTGCAGCAGAGCTCGCGCGGTGAACCCGTACGTGCACATGCCGTGCAGGATCGGCCGCTCGAACCCGGCCTGGCGGGCGAACTCGGGGTTGGAATGCAGCGGGTTGCGGTCGCCGGTGAGCCGGTACAGCAGCGCCTGGTCGAGGCGCGTCGGGTACACGATCTGCGCGTCGGGCTCGCGGTCGGGGCGCGCCCACGGGGCATCCTCGCCGCGCTCGCCGCCCCAGCCGCCCTCGCCGCGGATGAACAGGCTGCTGGAGGTCTTCGCGATCAGCTCGCCGGTGTCGGCATCCATGATCTCGTTGCTCGTGTTCACGACCGCCGCCGACCCCTTGTCGTAGACGCTGTCCATCGTGCTGAACGCGGCCACACGGGCCTCCGGCTGGGGCGTCTTGAAAAGCTCGAAGCTCTGCGCGCCGTGCAGCAGCCGGCGCATGTCCCACGACAGGTTGCCGGCCCGGCCGGTGCGGGGCGCCGCGACGCACACGAACGACGGCAGCACCTTCTGCGGCAGCGGGCCGTTCTCGGTGGTGAATTCGAGCTCGTCGAACGGGGCATCCTGACCCGCCCCGACAGACAGCGCATACAGCAGCGCGTCCTTCGAGGTCCAGGACCCCACGGCGATCTCGGTGCGCGAACCGACCGATGCCTCGACATCTTCCTTGGTGAATGGCATCCGATTGTCTCCTTCTCTCAGGCCGTCATCACGGCCGCTGGTTGCCGAGCACGAGGCTGCCGCCGGCGCCGAACATCATCCCGACGCCCTGCACGAAGCTGGTGCGCACATCCGGCACCTGCACGACGGCCTCGCCGCGCAGCTGGCGCACCGCCTCCTGGATGGCGAACATGCCGTACATGCCGCTGTGGGTGTACGAGAGGCCGCCGCCCTGCGTGTTGATGGGGAGCTTGCCGCCGGGGCGCGTGTGCCCCTCCTTGTAGAAGGCCGCGGACTCTCCCTTGCCGACGAAGCCGGTGTCCTCGAGCATGTAGAGCGGCAGGTGGGCGAACGCGTCGTAGAACATCACGTGGTCGATGTCGTCATGCGTGACGCCGGCCGTCTCGAACGCCTCCTTCGCGCCACGGCGGAACGGCCCGAAGCTCTCCAGGTCGTCCATCTGTGACACGATCACGCTCTCGGTGCCCTCGCCCGAGCCGAGGATGTATACGGCCCGGTCGCCGCCGGGCAGGTCGCGGGCGCGCTCCGCGCTCATCAGCACGAGCGCGCCGCCGGCGTCCGTGACGACGCAGCACATGTCGCGCGTGAACGGGTACGCGATCGGCCGGGCGCTGAGCACGCCCTCGACGTCGATCGGGTCGCGCCGCTGCGCCCGCTCGTTCGGCATCGCCCACAGGCGCTGCGAGACGACGACCTCGGCGAGATCCTCCCGGGTGAACCCGCGCGACTTCATGAACGCGAGCACCGGGGTCGTGAAGGATGCGTACGGCGCCAGCGCCCCGTACGGGGCCTCGAACTGGCCGCCCATCGACGTCGCCGGACGCACGTTGTTGGCCCGGCCCACTCCGGAGCGACCCGATTCGCCGTGCGTGACGAGCACCACGTTCGCCGCGCCCGACGCGATCGCGGCGCACGCATGCCGCACGAGCGCCATGAAGCTGCAGCCGCCGATCATCGTGCCGTCGGCCCAGCGGGGACGGATGCCGAGCATGTCGGCCAGCTCGATGGCGGACGGACCCGCGGTGGCGACGCCGTCGATCTCGGACATCTCGATGCCCGCATCGGCGATGGCGCGGCGGGCCGCGTTCGTGTGCAGGTGGATCATCGAGACGTCGGGAACGACGCCGATCCGCTCGGTCTCGGCGGCGCCGACGATCGCGATGCTTCCCTGGTGCATGCCGGTCGTCGCCATGTCAGCTCCTCGTCTCGGGGGTGAACACCGGCAGGAACTGATCCCCGCGCGGCTCGAAGCGGACGGCCAGGCGCATGCCCAGCTCGAGGTTCTCGGGCAGCGGCTCGACGTCGACGATGTTCGACATCATCCGGACGCCCTCGTCGAGCTCGACCAGCGCGATCACCTGCGGGTCCTTCGACTCGAAGATCGGGAACGGCCGGTAGTTGATGTTGTACGAGGCGAGAGTGCCCTTGCCCGACACCACGCGCCATTCGACGTCGTCGGACTGGCAGCCCGGGCAGTACGGACGCGGATAGAAGTAGTACTCCTCGCAGGAGTTGCAGCGCTGGATGCGCAGCTCGCCGATCGCGGTGCCCTCCCAGAACGTCTGCGTCTCCGGCGTGGGAATGGGAACGGGTCCTGCGGACACGTGCGCCCCTTTCGTCGTTGTCTTCCCGCCGGGAGCCGCGCTCCCGGCGGATGGGTGATCCGCGCGCCGTCAGTGCGAAGCGGCGCGGGCGGCGGCCTCTTCGCGGTGGCGCCGGCTGCGTTCCACGTAGTACTCGGCGATCTCGGCGGAGACCTGCTCGCGCAGCGGATCCGGGATGCCCCCGTCGATCTCCGCGAGGTACTCGAGCGTGGACACCACGGTGGACTCGCCGAACTTGGCCCGGGTCCCGGTGACGTCGGGGTAGACCCGCGCGGAGAGGGATGCCAGTGACGCGTCGCCGTCGGCGAGATACCCGCGCACCTGGTCGATGCGGCGCGTGCGCACGCCGATCACGCGCGTCGCCGAGGCGGCCACGTCGGTGAATGCGGGACCGTGTCCGGGCAGGCCGATGGCGTCGCGGTCCGCAGTGAGCGCCCGCAGCATCTCGACCGAGCGCAGCAGCTCGCCGAGACGCCCCATGACGCCGGCGGAGCGGGCCCCGAGGAGCGTGTCGCCGGTCAGCAGGGCGCCGGTGGACGGCATCCAGAAGCACAGCGAATCGTCGCTGTGGCCGGGGGTGTGCAGCACGTGCACGTCGAGGCCGTCGACGTCGAGCACCGCGCCGTCGGCGGGGAGCTCGTCCGCGAACCGCGGCGAGAGGCACAGCACGGGCACACCCAGCACGCCGGCGACCTCGCGGGCGCCGTCGCTGTGGTCGGGGTGGTCGTGGGTGAGCAGCACCGCCATCGGCGTGCGGTCGCCGGCAAGGCTCATCCGCATCAGCGTCTGCAGGTGGTCGTCGTCGGGCACGCCGGGATCGACGATGAGGGATGACCCGCCGTGCCCGATGACGTACGAGTTGGTGCCCTCGTACGTCCACGAGCTCGGGTTGGGCGCCAGGAGATGCTCGACGTGCGGCGCGGGCGCGCCCGCCGTGCTGTCGGCCGGCGGCCATGGCTGAGTCACCTTGATTGTCATCTTCGACCTTTCGGCGTCGGATGCGCGGGGCCGGTCGTGGCGTCCGCGATGCGCGGGCGCTCTCCGTGAGCGGCGCATCGAACATCCGAAGCGTGATTCTAGAAATGGATTCTAACCACGGGGATGAGGGTGCGCAAGGGTTTCCGCAGGCTCGGATTCCACTCATCGACTGGGGGTTGACGGCCGGATTCCGCCGTGCCAGACTCTTGAGTCAAGTTCTAGAATACGGTTCGGCTCCATCGGAGGAGCCGGCCGCGAACGCGGAAGGAAGGGGCAGCGTGGCTCACCTGGAGAACAAGGTCGCCGTCGTCACCGGTGCGGGACGAGGCATCGGAGGCCGCACGGCCGTGCGGCTGGCAGCGGACGGGGCGGCCGTGGCCGTCATCGACATCGCCGAGGACGCCACGAAGGATGTCGTGGCCGAGATCGAGGAGGCCGGCGGTCGCGCGATCGGCGTCGGCTGCGACGTCAGCGACGAGCAGTCCGTGCTCGCCGCCGCCGAGCGCGTGCAGTCCGAACTCGGATCGATCGGCGTCCTCGTGAACAACGCCGGCGTCCTGCGCGACAACCTGCTGTTCAAGATGAGCTCGAGCGACTGGGACACCGTCATGGGCGTGCACCTGCGCGGCGCCTTCCTGTGGTCGCGCGCCGCCCAGGCGCAGATGGTGCCCGAGAAGTGGGGCAAGATCGTCAACCTCTCGAGCACTTCGGCGCTCGGCAATCGCGGGCAGGCGAACTACTCCGCGGCCAAGGCCGGCATGCAGGGGTTCACCAAGTCCCTCGCCATCGAGCTCGGCCCGTTCGGCATCAACGTCAACGCGGTCGCCCCCGGGTTCATCGCGACCGACATGACCCGGGCGACCGCCGAGCGCACCGGCAACGACTTCGAGCAGATGCAGAAGGCCGCGGCCGAGCGCATCCCGGTCCGCCGTGTCGGGCGCCCCGAGGACATCGCGAACGTGGTGTCGTTCCTCGTCAGCGAGGACGCCTCGTACGTCTCGGGGCAGACCATCTACGTGGCCGGCGGCCCCAAGGGCTGATCCGCCCCGGATCCCGTCGGCGTTTCGAGAGAAGACGCTTGACGCCGATGGGGTCCCCTTCTAGCATTTAGAACAGACTTCTAGAATAAAGTTCTAGGAACCGGGATTCAACGACGAATCGTCCGCCGAAGTGGAAGCGATCCGTCGGGAGACCGGTCAGACGCGGCACAGCCGCAGAAGACATCGGAGGCATCACAAATGATCGATTTCTCTCTTTCCGACGAAGAGCAGATGATGCGCGACACCGTCCGCGCCTTCATGGAGAAGGAAGTCATCCCGCTCGAGCCGCAGGTGCTGCGCAACGAGCGCGAGCACCGCCCCGGCCTCTCGCCCGAGCAGGCCCAGGATCTCCAGCAGAAGGCCAAGGCCGCCGGATTCTGGGGCATTGGAACCCCCGAGGAGTACGGCGGGGTCGACCTCGGCCCCGTGATGCGCTCCATCATCGCCATGGAGACCGGCCGCTCGTTCGTTCCGTTCAAGCTCGGCGGCACCGCCGACAACATCCTGTACGGCGCCAACGAGGAGCAGAAGCAGAAGTACCTGATCCCGACGATCAACGGCGAACGTCACAGCTGCTTCGCGATCACCGAGCCGGGCGCCGGCTCCGACGCGCGCAACATCAAGACCCGTGCGGTGCGCGACGGCGACGACTGGATCATCAACGGCGAGAAGATCTTCATCACCGGCGGCAACGAGGCCGACTTCGTGATGGTGTTCGCCGTGACCGACCCCGAGAAGGGCTCCGAGGGCGGCATCACGTGCTTCCTCGTCGACCGCGACATGGGCTGGACGTCCTCGCCGATCGCCACCATGGGCGAATGGGGACCGGCATCCCTGCTGTTCGACAACGTCCGCGTCCCCAACGAGAACGTGCTCGGCGAAGTCGGCTGGGGCTTCAAGCTCGCCATGCAGTGGATCGGCAACGGCCGCTACCTCATCCCCTCGGGCGCGATCGGCGGCGCCGAGCGCCTGCTCGACATGGCCATCGAGCACTCCAAGAACCGCGTCTCGATGGGCCACGCGATCGCCGACTACCAGGCGATCCAGTGGCAGATCGCCGACTCGTACGTCGAGATCGAGCAGGCCAAGTGGCTGACCCTGTTCGCCGCGTGGCAGCTCGAGAACGGGCAGGACAACCGCAACTCGGCCTCGGTCGCCAAGCTCGCCGGCACCACCATGGCCAACCGGGTCGTGGACCGCGTGCTGCAGATCCACGGCGGCATGGGCTACACGAAGGAGCTCCCCATCGAGCGCTGGTACCGCTCGTTCCGCCTGCTGCGCATCTTCGAGGGCACCGACGAGATCCAGCGCCGCACCATCGCCCGCAACCTCATCAAGGGCCACACGAAGGTCGGCGTGATCGGCGGCTGACACGCCTCGCCGACCCGACACGCACAGAACCAAGGAGTCACCCATGACGGCAACGACGACGTTCCCGCCCACCCTCACCGTCGAGAGCGTGAGACAGCTCTTCAACCCGGCATCCATCGTGCTCGTGGGCGCGACGGACAAGTCCAGCTGGTCCCGCGCGTTCTACGCGAACCTCGTGCAGAGCGGGTTCGCGGGCGCCGTCCACCTCGTCAACCCGCGCGGTGGAATCGTGCACGACCAGCAGTCGTACCGCTCCGTCGCCGACCTGCCCGAACCGGCCGACCTCGCGATCGTGATGGTGCCCACCGGTGCGGTGCTCGACGTCATGGGCGAGATCGCGGATGCCGGCATCCGCTCGGCCGTGGTGCTCACGGCCGGGTTCGGCGAGGTCGGCGAGGAGGGTGCGCGGCTCGAGGAGCAGCTGCGCGCCCTCGCCCGCGAGCGCGGCATCACCGTGCTCGGCCCGAACGGCAACGGCTTCGTCAACGTCGCCGCCGGAATCACCCCGTACGGTCTGCCGCTGTCGGATCAGATCCCCCAGGGGTCGATCGGCATCGTGCTGCAGAGCGGGGCGCTCGCGAGCTCGGTGCTGCGCCAGGCGCGGGTGCGCAACGCGGGCCTCAGCCTGCTCGTCGCCATGGGCAACGAGTCGATGCTGTCGATGACCGACGTGATCGACTACCTCGTCGACGACGAGGACACCAAGGTCGTGCTGCTGTTCGTCGAGTCGATCCGCGACCCGGAGCGCTTCCGCGAGGTCGCGCGACGGGCACTCGCGGCCGGCAAGCCGATAGTGGCGCTCAAGGTCGGACGCAGCGAAGGCAGCGCCCAGGTCGCGAAGGCGCACACCGGCTCGCTCGTGGGCGACGACGGCGTCATCGACGCGGTCTTCCGTCAGAGCGCCGTCATCCGCGTCGACTCCCTCGAGGACCTCATCGTCACCGGCGAGCTGCTCGCCCGCACCGGCCCGCTCCGCGGTCGCCGCTTCGCGTTCGTCACCCCGTCGGGCGGCGCCTGCGAGGTCATCGCGGACCGCGCCGAGGACGAGGGCATCGACATCCCGGCGTTCGCGCCCGAGACCGAGGCCCGCCTGCGCGCGGTGATGCCCGACTTCGCGAGCGTGCACAACCCGCTCGATGTCACCGGGTACATCCTCGTCGACGGCCAGCTGCTCATGAACGCGCTCGTCGCCGTCGAAGACGACCCGAGCATCGACCAGATCGTCGTCATGACCGAGCCTCCGGCCGAGCCGAACGGCGTCGACCGCAGCATCCACCTGGAGCGCTTCCGCACGCAGGCGGAGCTGTTCGCCCGCATCTCCAAGCCCGTGATCCCGCTCGCGACGGCGATGACAGACATCACCGACTACAGCCGCGGCATCATGGAGGACACCGGATTCCCGGGTTCGATCGGCGGCATCCACCACGGCCTCACGGCGCTCGGACGCGCCGCGGACTGGTCGGAGGCGTACTGGGCCGCACAGGACGAGCAGGTCTTCGATGAGCCGCAGACCCTCGAGCCGATCGAGCTCGCGGTCGCTCCGGGCGAGGTGTTCGGCGAGCGCCGCTCGGCGGCTCTGCTGGCCGAGCACGGCATCCCGGTGGTGCCGAGCGTCGAGACGACCACCGCGGACGAGGCGGCGGCCGCGGCCGACCGGGTCGGCTACCCGGTGGTGGTGAAGCTCGCGTCGGATGCCATCGAGCACAAGAGCGACATCGGCGGTGTGAGGCTCGGGCTTCAGGATGCCGACGCCGTGCGAGACGCGTTCGAGGCCGTCGTCGCGGCCGGCCGCGCCGCGGGCGCCACCGACGTGACCGCCCTCGTACAGCCGATGCGCCCGCCCGGCACCGAGCTCATCGTCGGCGTCGTGCGCGACCCGCAGTGGGGTCCGGTGCTCGCGGTCGGCCTCGGCGGGATCTGGGTCGAGGTGCTCAAGGACAGCACCCTCCATGTGCTCCCCGTCTCGCACGACCGCATCAAGCAGGGCCTGCTGTCGCTGCGTGCGGCGAAGATCTTCGCCGGCGCGCGCGGCACCGAGCCCGCCGACCTGGATGCCGTCGCCGACGTCGTCACCCGCATCGCGCAGCTCGCCGAGCGTCTCGGCGACCGGCTCGAATCGCTCGAGGTCAACCCGCTGTCGGTGCGCGGCTCGCACGTCGAAGCACTCGACGCGCTCATCACCTGGACATGACCGTGTCCGGCATCCCGCATTCCGCGGGCCGGGGCGCAGCCGCCCTGCACGGCCCGATCCACACCCGAGGCGGATCTCGCATGGAGACCGCCGCAGACGAAACAGAAGGAGGGGAGCAGAAATGGTCGATGTGACTTTCGGCTTCCATGACGGCACGGAGCGCACGGTCGAGGCCGAGGTGGGCTGGAAGCTCATGGAGGTCGCCGTCAACGAGTCCATCCCGGGAATCTACGGCGACTGCGGCGGCGAGGCCCAGTGCGCGACCTGCCACGTGCACGTGCGTCCCGACTGGCGTGCGGCGACCGGCGAGCGCACCCCCGCCGAGGAGGCGATGCTCAAGGCCGCCTACGACGTGAAGGACTGCAGCCGACTGGCGTGCCAGATCATCGTGTCCGAAGAACTCAACGGCCTCTCGGTCGAGGTCGTCGACAACTAGGCGCCACAGGCGGGTGCGGCATGGTCGCCGCACCCGCCGGCACCGAACAACCGCAGGAGAACGGATCAGACCATGACCATTTCAACTCCCGTCCCGAGCCGGGGCCTCACGGAAGAGCAGGCGGCGGCCCGGCAGAAGATCTACGACATGCCACTGGACGAGCTCAACCCGGGTGACCCGGGCTCGTTCGAGACGCAGGAGATGTGGTGGAAGTTCGAGCGCCTGCGCGAGCAGGACCCCGTCCACTTCACCTCCGAGGAGTACAGCGACCACGGAAACTACTGGTCGCTCACCAAGTGGGAGGACATCGTCGCGGCCGACACCGACCACGACACCTTCTCGGCGACCGCCGGCATCGCCCTGCCCGACCAGCGCGCGATGGCGCGGGCCGTGGCGAGTGCGAACTTCAACAGCCGGGCCGTGACGGCGGATGCCACAGCCGTCGAGGACGCCCCCCGGGGACCGGCGCCGGCGATCACGTCGCTGCTGAGCATGGACCCGCCCGACCACGACATCCACCGCGGCGCCGTCGCCGACGGGGTGTCGCCGTCGACGCTGCGCGAGCTCGAGCCGATCATCCGCGAACGCGCCGGGGCGATCCTCGACGGCCTGCCGATCGGGGAGCAGTTCGACTGGGTGGACCTCGTGTCCAAGGAGCTCACCGCGATGACGCTCGCGACCCTCTTCGACTACCCGCAGGAGAAGCGCCGGCAGCTGACCTGGTGGTCGGATGTCGTGACGATGATCCCCGGTCCCGACCAGCCGGTGAAGTCCTTCGAGGAGAAGGACGAGATCATGGCCGAGTTCCGCGACACGCTGGTGAGCCTGTTCCAGGACCGCGTCTCGAAGGAGCCCAAGGGCGACTTCATCTCGCTGCTGGCGCACAGCCCGCATGCGGGGGAGTTCACCCTCGGCGAGCTCATCGGCGACGGCATCGTGCTGCTCGTCGGCGGCAACGACACCACCCGCAACACGATCACCGGGTCGGTGTACGCGCTCAACAAGTGGCCCGAGCAGTTCGACAAGCTGCGCGAGAACCCGGCGCTCATCCCGTCGATGGTGTCCGAGACTGTGCGCTGGCAGACGCCGCTCACGCACATGATGCGCGTCGCGACGAAGGATGTCGAGCTCGGCGGCAAGACGATCCACGAGGGCGACCGCGTGGTGCTGTGGTTCGTGTCGGGCAACCGCGACGACGCCAAGGTCGAGAATCCGAACGAGTACATCATCGACCGCCGCAACCCCCGACAGCACCTGTCGTTCGGGTTCGGCATCCACCGCTGCCTCGGCAACCGCCTCGCGGAGCTGCAGCTGCGGATCATCTGGGAGGAGATGCTCAAGCGCTTCCCGGAGATCACGGTCGTCGGCGAGCCCGTCTTCAGCTACAGCAACTTCGTCAAGGGCTACGAGTCGATGCAGGTCATCATCCCGCGTCGCAACTGAGCGGCGACGGAACGTGGACGAGCAGGACCGGTCGGCATCCGTCGGCCGTACGAGCAGGGAGTGATCATGTCAGCTGTAGTCATCATCGGCGGTGGCCAGGGAGGCTACCTCACCGCGGCGTCGCTGCGGCAGTACCGTTTCACGGGGTCGATCACGCTCATCACCGATGAGCACGGCCTGCCGTACCAGCGGCCGCCGCTGTCGAAGGCGTATCTGCTGGGGGAGTCCGACGAGCGTCGCCTCCTGCACCGGCAGGAGAAGTGGTACGCCGACCAGGACGTCCGGCTCGTCCACGACCCGGCGGTCGCCATCGACCGCGCGGGGCACACCGTCGAACTCGCGAGCGGTGCGCGCATCCCGTACGACCACCTGGTGATCGCGACGGGCGCACGCAACCGCGCCCTGCCGGTGCCGGGCAGCGACCTCGAGGGCGTGACCGGGATGCGCGTGAAGGCGGATGCCGACGACCTGTCGTCGCGCCTGCGCGAGGGCACGAAGGCGATCGTCGTCGGGGCCGGGTTCATCGGCCTCGAGTTCGCCTCCGTCGCCGCCGCGCGCGGCGCGGACGTGCACGTGTTCGAGCTGGGGGACCGCCCGATGGCGCGGGCCGTGTCGGCGACGACGGCCGAGTTCTTCCGGGCGACGCACGAGGAGTGGGGCGTCGAGTTCGACTTCAACCACGGCCTCGCGAGCATCGACGGCAAGGACGGCCGCGTCGTGGGCGTCACGACCGACGACGGCCGCACGCTTCCCGCCGACGTCGTCGTGTACGGCATCGGCGTCATCCCGAACACCGAGATCGCCGAGGCCGCCGGTCTCGCCGTCTCCAACGGCATCGAGGTCGACGAGCGGCTGGTCACCAGCGACCCGGACATCTCGGCGGTCGGCGACGTCGTCAGCTTCCCGTGCGCCCAGCTCGGCGGTGCGATGACGCGCCTCGAGTCGGTGCAGAACGCGTCGGACCAGGCGCGGGCAGTCGCCGCGCGCCTCACCGGCGACGGCGGCGACTACCGCACGCTGCCGTGGTTCTGGTCGGACCAGGGCCACCTGAAGCTGCAGATCGCCGGCGTGGCGCACGGCTACGACCACACCGTCGAGCTCCCGGCGGAAGCCGGACAGAAGACGGTGCTGTGCATCAAGGACGGCGTGCTGGTGGCGGTCGAGACCGTCAACGGACCCGCCGACCACATGATCGCGCGCCGCCTGCTGGCCGAGCGGCCGGAGCTGTCGCCCGAGGAGGCCGCAGCCGAGGACTTCGACTTCCGGGCGTGGGCCGACAGCCGCGTCGCCGTCGGCGCCCGCTGATCCGATCGACCAGACCGAGGAGCACCCGATGCAGATGAACTGCCCGTGCGGAGAGCTGATCACCGGCGCCGGCGAGGACGAACTCGTCGACGCGGCCCGGGCCCACCTGACGGCCGCACACCCCGGTCGCGCGTACACGCGGGACCAGATCCTGTTCTTCGCCGACGAGTGATCGCGGCGGTGCCGACGCAGGCGGCGCAATGCCCGACCGCAGAGCGCGGGCGGGCGGTCACGGGTCGACGACGACCCGTGACGAGAGGAATGGAGAGAACACGATGAAAGCTGCAGTGCTCGAAGGCCCCGGTGCCGGACTCGTCGTCCGCGACATCGACATCGCCGAACCGATCGGTCGCGAGGTCCTCGTCGACATCAAGGCGTCCGGCCTGTGCCACAGCGACCTGCACATGATCGAGAACCCGGCCGGGTTCCCGGCGGCGGCCGTCCTCGGGCACGAGGCATCCGGCGTCGTGGTCGCGGTGGGTCCGGACGTGACCGAGTTCGAGGTGGGCGACCACGTGGTGGGATGCCTCGTCAGCCACTGCGGTCGCTGCGAGCGCTGCACGACCGGCCGCCCGTACCAGTGCCGCAACGCCGCCGAGACGATGCGGCAGCCGGGTGAGGGTGCGCGGCTGTCGGTCGAGGGCGCCCCGGCGATCCAGTTCTGGAACCTCGGGGCCTTCGCCGCGCAGATGCTGGTGCACGAGAACAACATCGTGAAGGTCGACCCGTCGATCCCGTTCGAGAAGGCGGCGCTGCTCGGCTGCGGCGTCGTCACCGGCGCGGGCGCCGTGATCAACACGGCGAAGACGCGTGTCGGCGACACGGTCGCGGTCATCGGCTGCGGCGGCGTCGGGCTGTCCGCCATCCAGGGCGCGGCGCTCGCCGGGGCCCGGCGCATCATCGCCGTCGACCTGGTGCCCGCCAAGCTGGAGCTCGCCAAGCGCTTCGGGGCGACGGATGTCGTCAATCCCGCCGACGGCGACGTGATCGAGCAGGTGAAGGAGCTCACCGGCGGACGCGGCGTCGACAAGTCGTTCGAGGTGATCGGTCTCCCGCAGACGTCGGCGCAGGCGATCCGGATGCTCGACACCGGCGGATCCGCGTACCTCATCGGGCTGCACAAGCCCGGCAGCGTGCTCGAGATCGACGTGATGCGCGACCTGCTCGTGGCCCAGCGCAGCGTGCAGGGCGTCTACATGGGCTCGACGAACTTCAAGCAGGACATCCCGATGTTCGCCGACTACTACCTGCAGGGCCGGCTGAACCTCGACGACCTGCTCTCCCAGACGATCCCGATCGAGCGGATCAACGAGGGCTACGCGGAGCTGAAAGAGGGCGGCGTCGCTCGCAGCGTCGTGGTCTTCTGATCCGGGAGACGCGACGCATGCCCGGCCCGCCGACGGTACGACCGTCGGCGGGCCGGGTGCTTCCGGCGACGCGCATGCGGTCGCCGAAGGGGCAGTCGGATGGCGACTACCTATCATGGGGTGGGGGAGTCGGGCGCGTCGTCGCCTGATCTCGGGAAGGGGAGGCAATGTCGGATCCGGTCGTTCCCGCGGCGGAGCGTTCGCGCTGGAACTGGAAGCGCACCAACCAGACCCAGAGGACGCTTCTGGATGCCGCGCTCGAGCTGTTCATCGAGAACGGGTACGCCGGAACGAGCGTGGAGGACATCGTCCAGCGCTCGAATCTCAGCATCGGCAGCCTCTACCACCACTTCGGCAACAAGGCGGGGCTCTACCTCGCGCTCTGGCAGGAGTGGGTCAAAGACCAGGAGAACC
>JAKOTS010000024.1 GCA_029777095.1 Actinomycetes bacterium
CTGGGCGGCGCGGGCGCGGCGCCGGGCACGACGCCGCACACACAGTGGCCACCCCCGCGCTATGCTCCCACCTGTGACTTCACCCACCCGGCGCGCCAGCCAGACGTTCGTCATTGCGCGCACCCTCATGGCGGCACTCACGTTGTCTGCGGTCGTCGCGCAGTACGCGGCATCCTTCGCCTTTTGGAGCGAGCACGGTGAGGACTTGGGCTTCCGCAGCACCAACTTCATCAGCTTCTTCACAATCGACTCGAACCTGATTGCGGTGGTTGCGCTCACGATCGGCGCGGTGCTGCTCGCACGCGGGAGCGACCGTGACCCTTCGTGGTTCGCCGTGCTGCGAGCATCTGCGATCACGTACATGGCGATCACCGGGATTGTGTACAACACGCTGCTGCGTGATGTGGATCTGCCACAGGGGGTGACCGTGTGGTGGTCCAACGAGGTGCTGCACCTCGTTGCCCCCCTCTACATGCTCGTCGACTGGCTCTGGGCCCCTGGAGCGCGGCGCGTGCAGTGGCGCACCGTGGCGTATATCGCGGTCTTCCCGATTATTTGGGTGACGTACACGATGCTGCGCGGCCCACAGGCGATCGATCCCTGGACCGGCATCGGCTGGTACCCGTACCCCTTCCTGAACCCCCTGAACGGCGGCTACGGGTCGGTGTGGGTATACATCGCGATCATTGCCGTCACAATCGTGCTTGTAGGCGCGGCCGTTGTAGCCGTCTGGCGCCGACGCGGCACGAGCGAACTCCCGAACCTGCAGACCGCCAATAGGCTGAGTTCATGAAACTGCGCGTCGCGGCCTACGCGATCATCACCGATGACAGTGACAACATGCTTCTCGCGCATTGGCGCGCGGGTCGCCATGCTGCCTGGACGCTCCCTGGCGGCGGCATCGATCCGGGCGAAGACCCAAAGGATGCCGTCGTGCGCGAGGTGTTCGAAGAGACCGGCTACGACGTCGAGGTCGGCGACCTGCTCGGAGTGGACTCGCGCGTGATTCCTGCAAACGCCCGACTCGATTCCGCCGCAAACGAACCGATGCATGCGCTGCGCATCATCTATCGCGCGCGCATCACGGGTGGTGCGCTACGTAATGAGGTGGATGGCTCAACCGACGAGGCCGCCTGGTTCGCGCCCGCGCAGGTCGACGACCTGCAGCAGGTTTCGCTCATCAAGGTGGGCCGGCGCATGGCGGGGTTGCGCTGAGCCGCTGAGCCGCTGAGCCGCTGAGCCGCTGAGCTGAGCCCGGCTGTGCTGAGCTGCTGAGCTGAGCTGAGCTGAGCCCGGCTGCGCTGCGCTGTGCGGAGCGTTACGGCAATCGGCCGTACCGTCCAACGCACATCCACCAACGCGCACTCACCCACGCACACCCCACCAACGCAAAAGGCCCGGCCCCCAGCCCCGCACTGCGGGAGTCTGGGGCACCGGGTCCTTACGTTGGCTGCTTAGGCTTCAGGGGCGCGCAGCGGGTCGTCGGCGACCCACAGCTCATCATCGGCGCGGAGGGTCTGCCAGGCGGCGTAGAGCACCGCTGCGGCGGCACTGACGCCGAGGATGATCGCGATCACGCCACCTGCGCCCATGCCGCGCTTTGCGACGGGCGCGGGTGCGATGGGAGCGCCGAACCGGCGAGCAGCGAGCTGTGCGCGCGTGGAGTTTGCGGCATCCAGCACAGACATTGCCGAACCGACGACGCCACCCACTGCCGGGACGATGCGGTCGTCGATGATTGAGCGCGACATGCGGATGCCACGATCGACCGTCGGCGCCACGTACGCGTCGATGCCGTGCTGCACCGTGGGCACGACCGTCTCGCGACCGTAGTTGCCGAGCTGACGACCCGCTTCGCGAGCGACACCTGATGCGTCGTTCAAGAGAAGCTGCTGCGACTCCCAGAGTTGGGTCGCGGTGTTCTGAAGCTTGCGCAGTTCTTTCTTGCGCTTGCGGCTGAGGCTAAGGCTCACATCGCCCTCCTTGTGGGTCGGTTGCGTGGGTTCCATCTTGCCACGCTCACGCCGCTACGCCAGGTCTTACAGCAATCTCATATGCGAGAATTGCCACATGGCCATTCACACCTCTGTCGCGACTCTGCACACCAACCACGGCGATATCGTCGTCAACCTCTTTGGCGACCACGCCCCCAAGACGGTGAAGAACTTCATCGGACTCTCTGACGGAACCGGCGAATGGACCGACCCCGCAACCGGCAAGCCCGGCGAAGGCGCCCTCTACAAGGGCGTTATCTTCCACCGCATCATCCCGAACTTCATGATCCAGGGTGGCGACCCCCTCGGTCAGGGCACCGGCGGCCCCGGCTACAACTTCAACGACGAGATCAACGGCGAACTGAACTTCAACGACTCGTACAAGCTGGCCATGGCCAACGCTGGCCTGCGCCGCAACCCCGCCACGGGCGAGGTTGAAGGCACCAACGGCTCGCAGTTCTTCATCACCACGGACCCGACGCCGTGGCTGCAGGGCAAGCACACGATCTTCGGCGAGGTTGCCGACGACGCATCGCGCGCAGTTGTCGACAAGATCGCCGCCGTAGCCACGGGTGCCGGCGACCGCCCGGTCGAGCCTGTCGTTATCGAGTCGATCGACATCATCGAGGCGTAGTCGGCCTCGGTTCTCAGTGTCAGCACCCGGCGCACCGCGCAACAGCGACAATTTCTGCTATCGGCACCCCGATCGGCAGAGCTTTGTGCTCTGCCAGCGATGCCTGCGCACGATTTGCCCGGAGTGCCAGACACCGGCGCCCGTCGGCGTGATCTGCCCCGACTGCATGCGTGAGCAGCAGCGGGCGCAGACGCCGGCGCAGCGCAAAGCACAACGTTCGTGGGGGCGGGGTCCGGTCGCGACAGTTCGCGCTGGACGCCCGCTCGTCACGTACTGGTTGATCGGCATCACGGTCGGCGTCTTCATCCTGCAGTGGATTCCCGGGCTGAACGTCACGAACCTTTTGCTGTTCGCCGGCCCCTACGTCGACCCAACTTCTCAGCTCGCCGCACCGTTCCAGCCGTGGCGACTGATCACGGGTGCCTTCGTACATTCCACAGGCGGGTTCTGGCACATTGCGCTGAACATGCTGGCGCTGTGGATGCTTGGGCGCACACTTGAACCCCTCCTTGGGCGTGGCCGATTCCTGGCCCTGTATTTGATGAGCGCGCTCGGCGGTTCCGTGGCCGTCGCGCTGATCGCTCCGTTCCAACCTGTGGTTGGGGCATCCGGTGCCGTCTTCGGCCTTTTGGGTGCGCTGCTGGTCATCGGCCGCCACCTCGGGGCGAACCTCAAGGGCATCATCATCGTGCTCGGAATTAACCTCGTGATCGGGTTTATCCCTGGATTCCAGATCGCCTGGCAGGCGCACATCGGTGGCCTGGCGATCGGCGCGCTGATTGGCTTAGTCTATGCCCGCACGAGGCGGCGCGACCAACGTGGGGTGCAGTTTGGCCTCCTAGCGCTGATCGTCGTCGTGCTGCTCGGACTCCTGCTCGTGCCGGTGCTCACCTAGCGCGAGCCCGCGACGTTCTCGTCAGTGACGGCCCCGCAGATCCGAGGTCGCACGCCCGGTGTTTGGCGACCAACGATGTGGTCACCGAGGCGATCCATCCACAGGGTTATCC
>JAKOTS010000044.1 GCA_029777095.1 Actinomycetes bacterium
TTGGTCGAACCGCTTCTTGCCGATCCCGAACGCTATGGCGCCGCCATGGACCCGAAGACGAGCCTGCAAGAACTTGCCGCTCGTCTCGCGGCGCCGGCGCCGGTGTATTCGGTCGTCTCGGTCGGGCCGGACCACAATCGCGAGTTCACCGCGACCGTGATCGTGGGCAAGATCGCAACCGAAACCGGTGTGGGCACAAGCAAGAAGCACGCTGAGATGGCCGCAGCGCTTGCCGCGTGGCGCACCCTCAGCGCGCGTGCCTGAACTTCCCGAAGTCGAGGTCGTCCGCCTCGGCCTCTCGCCCGCCGTGACTGATGCGGTGATTTCTGGTGTTGAAGTCTTCGATTCACGAGCGCTGACGCGCCACGACGGCGATGCGTCTGATTTTGAGGTGCGGCTGGGGGGTCGACGCATCGTGGGCGCTGCGCGCCGCGGAAAATTCTTATGGATGCCACTTTCTCCAGGTGGCGCCGCGGGTGCTGGTGATCCCGCCGGCGAGGCGCTGGTTGCGCACCTGGGCATGAGCGGCCAGTTGCTGTTGCGCGCGCCCGGTGCTGAGGATGGCCGGCACCTGCGGGTGCGGGTGGGACTGGAGCATCCCGAACACGGTGAAATGCGCGTCGATTTCGTCGACCAGCGCACCTTTGGATCGCTCGCGATTGACGCGCTCGTGCCCACCGCTGATGGCGCGCCGGCCGGATGGGGTTCGGGCGAGGCCCTGGTGCCGTCGCAGGTGGCGCACATCGCGCGTGATCCGCTCGATGCGGCATTTGATGATCGCCGGTTGGTCAATGTGCTCGCACGCAAGAACTCGGCGATCAAGCGGGTGTTGCTCGATCAGACCGTCATCAGCGGCGTGGGCAACATTTATGCCGACGAGGCGCTGTGGGCGGCGCGCATCCACCCCGAGACTGCGGCGTCGGCGTTGCCCACCCGAAGCGTGAATCGCCTGCTCGCCGAGGTACGCGCAGTGCTGAACAAGGCGCTGGTCGAAGGCGGCACGAGTTTCGATGCGCAGTACGTGAATGTGAACGGCGAGGCTGGGTATTTCGCGCACTCACTCAATGCCTATGGGCGTGGGGGAGCGCCGTGCCCGCGGTGTGGCGGGCCGATCAAGCGGGACTCGTTCATGAACCGTTCGTCGCACTTTTGCCCCCGGTGCCAGCGGCGATGAACGCCGAATACCCCTCCCAAATCGTCGCTCGGGTTTCACACACCGAGGTCGAGGCTGTTGCCCAGTCCAGAATTCCCGAGACGATCATGATCGGGAACGCGTTGCCACCGGTTGCTCCGTGCACACTCCCGAGGAGCTGCTGAAGTTCGACGTCTGAAAGGAATGCGCCGAATGGCACATCGATGCGCCCGGGGTCATCGCCGCGGTGTGGGAGCAATTTCAGCGGGTTGATCACACCCTCGGGCACCTGGAGCGTGGCTTTTTTATCGATGCCGATAGCGAGCGAAATCGCGCTCTTCGCGCCATCGCGGTAGAGCTTGCGGCGCTGGGTATTGCCAATGCGAGTACCAACAGCCCGCCCGGGGGTAGGACGATCCTCGCTGAGATCCATGCGATACGCCATGACTTCGCCACGAATTCCGCCGGCGGAATACGTCTCGCCCTCCACCTGGGCGTACATGCAGGTGATGCGTTCGTACGGTATCTCGAAGTCAGCGACACGAAGTGAGGTGGGGCCGACAACAAATAAGGTCGCGCCATCGGCCGCGAGAAACCGCTCGGCTCGCCGCAACGTCTTCGATGTAGACCACACCATGAACACGGCGCACACTGCAAACGCCGCCGCAACAGCGAGGCTTCCCGGCAGCGATGTGGTGCCCTGCTGGGAGAGCAACGAGCCCAATACTGCAATGACCAGCGCCAGCGTTCCCATGGCCACGGCGAGGGTCCGGCTCACCGATTGGTGGGTGCGTCTCGCGAGTTTGAGGCGCTCGGGTGCGACCGAGAAGGTGATGATCTGGGGTGCGTCGGCCATCGTGCAACATTAACAGCTGGCCCGCCGGCCTCACGTCATCCGAACCCTGTGCTGTGTCGGCCGCAGCGGTTAGGTTGGCCGCATGGC
>JAKOTS010000056.1 GCA_029777095.1 Actinomycetes bacterium
CCCACGGCAGCCAGCGCATGGCCCTCGCGCACCGGGCACGCGAGGCAGGCTACGGCATCAGCGCCGGGGTTGACGAGCGCGGCGTGCCGCTCGTGGTCCTCACACATCCTGTCGAGCGCTACACGTACACGTCCGATGCAGGATGCCGCGACTTCGTGTCCATCGGCGTCTTCGGCCTCTTCGCGTACGACGACCGCAAGCTCTCGCCGACGCGGCACACGGCGGTGTCCGACGCCCTCGCCGAGGCCATCGACATCGCCATGCGCGAGGCCGTTGCGCAGATCGAGAACGGCGGGCCGCACCTGCTCATCACACATCGGCAGTGCTGCAACGGACGACGCGACCATTTCGCCTGCCCCGGTGAGAGCGTGGCGAAGATGGTCGCGCAGTCGTCGTCGGTGGCCGATGGGTTGCTCGTCATCGACCCGGACATCGTGCTCGACCCGCAGTACTCAAAGCCGTGGCCCGAGCACTGGCGGCGGCACCTGCTCGGCGAGTGAAGAATGCTCAAAAGCCGGTCTATTCCCGGCTGTCAGACATCCCCAATGTCAACGGGTCGCGCCTGTGCGATTTGCAGGGTTCCTTGCGCGCGACTGCAGCGTTATCCTCAACAGCATCATAGCACCCTCGGCGGCCTACACAAACAACGACTGCTGCGTCGGGTTGGCGATGGCATCGGCGTTCTCGCGTGCGATGTCCGCCCATCGCTTGCCGTCTGTCTCGCGCGCCCCGAGGTCGCCCC
Source organism: Actinomycetes bacterium (assembly GCA_029777095.1). Taxonomy (GTDB): domain Bacteria; phylum Actinomycetota; class Actinomycetes; order Actinomycetales; family Microbacteriaceae; genus Microbacterium. The sequence goes on from JAKOTS010000056.1 coordinate 743, forward strand.
CGATGACGCTCCGCCCGAGGGTCACACACGCGACCGCAGAGGTCCCGCTCCCCATGAACGGATCGCAGGCGATGCCTTCGGGCGGACAGAAGCATGCGACGACATCGATCGCCAAGCGCAGTGGGAAGCGCGCTGGGTGACCTGTGGCTTCGAGTCCGGCCGACCCGCTTTGACCGTGGCCGGTGCCGCCGTAAGACCACAGCGTGCCGCGCCTCGTGATGCCATTCTCTACCGCTGCCCCACTGGCGACACGCGAATACATCGTGCCGTCTGCCTTTCGCTGCGTCGTGGTGCCGCTGCACCCGTATGGCGACGGTGCGTCGAGACTCGCCTTGTCAAAGTACCCATCTGCCCCGGGCCTTTGGAACCACAGCAGAGGCTCCCAATCGTTGCGGAACCTGCCGCCGTACGCACCCGGCAATCCGTTGCGGCCGAACGCAAGACGATCGGGGACGCGGAAGCCGACGCGCTCCGCCCAATCCAGCATCAGGCGCCACGCATGGAAGCCGCGCTCGGTGCCAAAGCCTTTGCGCCACTCCCGGACAGGTGCGTCGACGTTGACTATGGCGTGCCCGCCGGGTTTGAGCGCCGCGAAGCATGCGTCGCCGAGCGCCTTGTATTGTTCCTCGCGCCATGCATCGGCGGTGCCGTATGCTGACGCGGTGCGGGCGTCGCAGTAGGGTGGCGACGTGACGATGAGGTCGACCCCGCCGAGCGCCTCACAGGCCAGCAGGGTCTCCTCAAACGAGCGGTGTCGAATGTCGATCATCAAAACGGGATGTCGTCCTGCGCAACCGGACCATGAACCGGACGAGTCGCCGCCGTCCGATGCTGAGGCTTGAGCGCCGCCGCGATGAGCGACCGCGTGGCGTCCGAGCACCACGCGCGGCCGTTGATGCCAGTGGGTTGTCGCGGGAGGTCGGCCACCCATCGCGCATAGCCAAGGTCCGCGTTGATGGCCTGCCCCTCGCACTTGCCGCGGTTCCATGTCAGAGACACACCCGGCCTCGTCTTGATCCACCCGTCGATGCTGACACCGGCGGGCGGCGCGTTGAGCACGGCGAGGAGGCGCGCGAGGGCTTCGTTTGGGTCGGCCCCCACGACAACGCCCGGCCATAGGGGTTGCCACAGGTCCAAGATGCCGGCGAGCACCCGCGCCGAGGCGAGCACATCGGCGAGCGCTCCGTGTTGCACGTCCGGCGGGTCACCGAACAGCGCCGTGTGGATGCCGCCGAGGCTCGCTGCATAGGGCTTGATGCCGTGACCCACCGCCGGGCAGTGCGGCCAAGCGGCGTGGCCAGCGAGCGCAGGCGCATCCGGAGACAGCGGGAATGGGTGGTCTTTGCCGAGACGCCGGGTGAGGCGCATCGTGTCGATGATGAGCGGCGCCTCGTCGCGCGGCAGGTACCCCCACGACTGCGACCACGGGATGTCAGCCTCGGCGACGTTGTGGCCGGCCCACACGCACGGGGCCTCACCGCCGCTCGCGTCCCCGCCGATGGCCAGCGACATGAACACCGAGGAGATGCCGATGTCGTTCCACATCGGGCACCCGGCCACATCCTCGGCGCTGATGCCGTGGACCGCCTGCGCCTCGGGGTCGATGGGGCCGCCGGGGTTTAGGCGCCCGCTCGCGGCGTACGTCAACCCAGGCGGCGCATGCTTGCGGGCTTCGACCGACACGTCGTCCATCTCGGCGTCGGCCCATGGCGTCCAGTAGGCGATGGCGAACTCGACCGGCGGCGCGCCGTTGAGGCCCGCCGTCTCGAAGTCCACGAACACGAGCGGGCGGCGCGTCGCGGTGAGCAGGTCAATGAGGTGTTGCCACATCACAGGTCCTTGCGCGTCTTCATGCCGCAGTGCCCCATGGGGATCT
>JAKOTS010000062.1 GCA_029777095.1 Actinomycetes bacterium
CCGGAACCCGGCGGTGTCGGTCGAGATCGTCAGGGACGCGAGGATCCCGCCGATCGAGTCCATCACCGCGGCGACGTGAATGTGCTTGTGAGTATCGACGCCGATCACGACGTGCCCAGAGCGGGCGGGCTCGATCTGTTCCATGGTGTGCTCTCCTTCACCGGTTAGCGTGGTTGTCACGCTGTCGCCGGCGGGTGGACAGGACTGTCATGGGGACGCTTTGACGAGGCTCCAGGCTCCTATCAGGTCACGCCCGATCCGGCGGCAGCGGTTACTGCACGCCCGGCCGGAGGTTCGACAGATCAACGCCAAGGCACCCTACGGGCCAATCGTAAGCAAGGGTCAGAACACTCCGGCCAGGACTACCCCATCATTGCGAGATCGGGCAGAAACAGACTGACAGTCATAGCTGTCGCCGACGGTCCCGATCGAGGGTGTGGCACCGATCTCGGCGAGGCGTTCGCCGTAGCGAATCGACGTGAATTGGCTGCCTGCGTCGCTGTGACACCGCAGATCCGCGTGGTGACGACCGCGTGACCAACGGGCCATCTCGATTGCATCGAGGACCATCTCGGTGCGCATGTGTGACGCGCATCGCCACCCCACGATCATCCGACTGAACACGTCGACGATGAAGCAGACATACGCGACGCCCGCCCAGGTGGGCACGAACGTCAGGTCCGTGACCCAGAGCCGGTTCGGAGCGGTCGCGCTGAACTCTCGCTTCACCAGGTCCGGGTGCCTTGCGGCCGTAGGATCGGGCCGTGTCGTCTTGACCCGCTTCGAGCGAGTCGCTCCCTCGATCCCGGCGGCGCGCATGAGGCGGCCAGTCTGGTCGCGGCCGATGTCGAGCCCGGCACGACGGGCGCTCTTCCAGAGCTTACGGACCCCGTAAACGCAGTAGTTCGCTTTCCAGAGCGTCACCAATTCAGGAGTGAGAACCGCGTCGCTCATTGCACGCGCGGAGGGAGCGCGGCCTTTCGCGGCGTAATAGGTGCTCGGAGCCACCTGCAACAGGCTGCAGATGGGCTCGACTCCGAGCGGGCGCCCTTCGACGACGTCGTTCTTGTTCGCGTCGATGAATGCGACTATTTCCGGTGTTGGCGGTCGAGCTCCGCCCCGAAGAAAGACGCCGCCCTCTTCAGAATCTCATTCGCCCGGCGCAGCTCACGGACCTCTTGTTCCAGCTCGCGCACCCGCCGCGCCTCTGTGGTGGTCACCCCGGCGACGTGACCGTCATCGACATCAGCCTGCTTGACCCACATCCGCACGGACTCGACCCCATAGCCGAGCTGCGTCGCAACCCGCTGAACCGTCCCATGCTCGGTCCCGAGCTCCGCGCGCAGAGTTCGCACCATCCGGACCGCTGCGACCTTCTCTTCCGGCGAATACCGACGCGCCGTCGGCTTCCCCGATCCCTGACTCGACACCATGACTCCATCCTCGTTTCCAAGGTCAGGAGTCTCCAACAAACCCAGAGCGCTTCAGACGTCCCACCCACCGAGTTCGAGCAGTCGTTCTATGCTGGCCAAACCACGAGCGATCAGCTGGTGGGAATCAAATAGCGCGAGTCTCCATCAGACCCAGGGCGCTTCATTTCTCGTTTCGGGTGCCCAGCGTTTGCCACCCAACCAGCTGACCAGATCGTCGAAACGGACCTGCTCGGGTGCCAGGCTTGGGTTCTCGCGGGCAAACCTAAGCAATGCGTTTACACGGGTGTCTACCGTTGACTCAGTGCGGCCAACTCCGCGTAAGTAGCGGCGGTAGTTCTCGATGGGTTGCACCCAGGATTCTGGTGGCCGCTGGTAGGCGGCACGCCGCGATGTGAAGGCAGCGGGGTTGGTCGGCGTGTGACCGTGGTTGAACGCCCAGAGATAGAACGCGGTGATGGCAGCTCTGTGCACCCGCTCTGTGCCCTCGGCCCAACCAGCTTCCCGCTTCAGCCTCAGCCAATGCACGATGTCTTCGTACCTCACGGCCCACGGGTCTGCCTCCGCTGTCGCGAATCTGCGCATCTGCTCGAGACGCTTGGCGATCGTGCCTGGGCTGAGCTGCCGATGACGCTGATGCTCTTCCCACAGTGCCAGCGCATCGCGCCAGCGCCTTCCTCCGGGTGTACTCATTAGGTTCTCCTCTCGCCCCACCTGTATGTAACTGATAGTTACACACTAGAGGATTGCACACAACTACGAGTTACACTGACGTCATGAGCCTCGCTGACCTCGCACGCGCACACGCAGCACTCGCAGCCAGTGTCCAAGATCTCTACGCGCGCCGCGCGGGGCTTATCCTCGCGGCGCGGGCACAAGGCCACACGTGGCCGCAGATCGCAGACGCTCTCGGCATGACGGTGCATGGCGCAATCAAGGCTTCTCGCATGGGCGGCGAGCCTCAGTAACTCCACGCGCTCCCGGGCGTCAGCGTCGCGCGAACGACGCGCAAGACCGCTGGGCGCCAGCGCAACAAGCGGCCATCGCTGCTTGCGAACGAGTCCGGCCGGCGCCGTACCGCATTACTGCGCGACAGCGCACGGCCCGACCCGTGCCCGGCTTCCCTGATTCCAGCCACGAAACACCCCACAGCCCGATGAACTCCGGGCCTCTCGCTGCCGCGACATCTCGTGTACTCGCGTGTACTCCGACCCTGCCTAATGGCGTAAATACCCGTAAACACCCGCTACGCTAGAAACGTGCCTGACCGTGGGTTTTCGCGGAAAGACGCAGTTAATCAATGAGGGATTTGGGACACTTCCAAACAGATGATGCGAGTTCGATTCTCGTCAGCCCCTCCATAGCCTCGTCAATTCTTGCCTCGCCTTCGTGCGCCTGGTGCGAGAAGATGGGCTCCTCACTGTGCCATGGACTCCCCTTCACATGGCCCATCCCAAAGGGGAAACCCCATGTCGACTCTTTCGACGCCTGACCGTCCGCTCGAAGCCCAAACTCCGAAGCGCGCATCCTCGCGCACCAAAGCCATCGTCGCAATCGCGGCTGGCACCGCCCTGCTGCTTGGCGGTGCTGGAACGCTCGCGTACTGGTCAACGTCGCAGTCGCTCACTGCCGGGACCGTCACCTCAGGTGACCTCGACCTCACACTCGGTACCGGCGTCTGGACTCTCGACGGCGTGCTCACTAGCCCGACCGTGGTCGCCGATCCATCCACTGTCCGCATCGTGCCGGGCGACATGCTCACGCTCGAGCAGCCAGTCACTGTCACGCTCGTCGGCGACAACCTCGAAGCCGATCTCACGGTCGATGTCACGGCCGCGATACCTTCTGCAAACGCCAATGACTTCACCGTGGCACTCACCGTCACGGGCGCCACGGCAAACGGAGTGAACACCTACCGGCTCAAGCCCGCCGACGTCACGGCACCGCTCCAGGCGACACTGACGATCACCTTCAATTCAGCAACGGCAGACCGCGTAGCCGTCAACACCGCGATTGACCTCAGCAAGGTGACGTTCAACCTCACGCAGGCATCGAGCTGATTCCGTCGTGGTCCGTGGCGGAATCGTCGCGGACCACGCACCGTGAGAGGTGTCCCAGATGAGACGCATCCATCTTGGAATCGTCGCCGGTATCGTCGCCATCGCGGTTGCCCTCACCGGCGCGGCCGGTGCACAGGCGCTGTGGGGCGTTGAGCGCGCACTGCAGGCAGGCGTCACGACGACCGGTAATTTCAGCGTGACCGCCAGTTGGCTGGGCGGCACGCCAGCCTGGCCGAGCCTCTTTCCGGGCGCGCGCACGCCCGACACGAAGATTCGGGTCACGCAGGCCGGCAACGGTACCACGCTGGGCTGGCGCGTCCGTGTCTCATCGACAGTGAACCCCGCGTTCGCGTCTGATGTGACCTTCCAAGCGTGGGCTGGTGACTGCGGCACAGGTGTGCTCATTCCCGCCGGCGGGTACCCGAGCACGGGCCACTTGACGCAGAACACGAGCGTCGATGTCTGTGTGCGCTACACCCTTGCCGCGCTGGCCCCCGGGACACTCCAGGGCAAGGGCCTCACCCCAAACATCACGATCACCGGCGAACAAGTTGGAGGTTAGAGCGATGCAGGAACGCCAAGAAGCGCCCGGGCGACGCCCGCAAAAGCGCGCTCAGGCCGCTTCCTTGCGGGCGCGCGCCTCCCGGAAGCTCGCACTCGTGGTCGCCGCGACGCTCGTGGTTTGTGGGGGCGGGACCACTGCCGCGTGGTCGTACTGGAGCCAGAACGTCGCACTCAGCGCGACAGTATCTGCCGGCACCGTCGCGGCACCCGCGTCACTCACCTGCGAGTCGAAGATGCGGGTCCCCATCCTGGGACCCGCGTACGTGCTCCTGAGCTGGCCCGCCGCGGCCGACGCGGCCGGTTATGCGATCTCGGTTCGGACCGCCGATGGCACCGCGGTCGCGCAGATTGCTACCACGAACAGTGCGACACGAAGCCTTGAAATCACCGCTGCCCTCCTCAACGGCCTTGTCGGGAGCCTTCTCACCCTCCTGCTCGGGGGCGAGACGGTCTACGCCTACGTCGAAACGATCCATGCCTCCGGCTGGCGCTCCGCACCGACTCCTATCAAGGGCATCAAGTCCTCCGGCCTCCTGAGCGGGCTGCTCGGCGGCGTTGCCTGTGCTTAACGCCCGGGCCGCGGCATCCGCTCGACTCCCCCGCTGGGTGGGCCGCGCGGTGTCGATCACGACGACGGTCCTGCTGATCGCCGTCAGCTTGCTCGCGCTCTTCACTGTGGTGATCCCGCTCGTCATGGGCGCACAGAGCTACACCGTGCTGACCGGAAGCATGCGGCCGGGCCTCGAACCGGGAACGCTCATCGCCGTGCGCCAGATAGATCCAGCCGAGATCCGCGCCGGCGACGTCATCACTTACCAGCTCGAGCCCGGGCGCCCGGAGGTCGTGACGCACCGCGTCGTCGGACTCAACGTGTCCGCCGGGGGCGAGACCACATTCATCACACGCGGCGACGCGAATAACGTCGACGATGCGCTGCCAGTCCTCCCCGTGCAGGTGCGCGGTGTGGTCGTGTACGCCGTGCCGTGGCTCGGGCACCTCAACCTTCTCCTGCAGGGCACACAGAAATCGATCCTCGTCATCGTGGCCGGTATCGCCGCGATTGGGTACGGGGTCGTGGTGCTGACTCGGGATGCCGCCACCTCGCGCCGCAAGAAACGCCAACGCGTCACGGCCGCGCCCACGTCCGCCCGCACGTCCGTGTCGACCGCCGTCGCACTCGTCGGCGCGGCGTGCCTGGCACTCACGCTCGGGCCGGCCCCAACAGCCGCCGCGGCGGAACCCCCCAGCCCCGGTGCGCCGGAGGCGCTCCAGCTCAGCACCGACGGGATCACGTGGATCAGCGACGGGACGCTCGACCTTTTCGACGTCACGGGCTCAGGAATCGTGCCGGGACCGGGCGTGACGTCGCGGCTTTGGGTACGCAACACGACATCGGATCCGGCGACGTTCGCGCTCACAGCCTCGTGGGCGTCCGCGTCCACCACGCAGCCGTCGGATGCCGCCGTCGCACGCGACCTCACCGTCTCCTTCGATGCCGGGCCCGCCCTGAACGGGGTCGAGTGGGTAGGCGGCCGGCTCACCGCCGGTGGCGTGCGAACGGTCGATGTGCGCGTCGCGTTGGCAGCGGCATCCGCAAATGACAGCAGGCTCGGCCAGGCGACGCTGCACGGCTCCGTGCGCCTCACCGAGCTCGTCGATGACGGCCCGGTCACACCACCCTCAGCGCTCCCGACGCCATCAGCGCCACCTCCGGTCTCCCCCGCCCCCGAACATCCGCTCGCGATGACGGGCGGCCAGTTCCGGGCCGGCGCATTTGGACTCGCGGGCGTCACGCTACTCGCGGGCGTTGCCCTTCTCGTGCGTGCACGGCGCCGCCGGGCGCAACGCGAACGCTAGACCTCGATTTCGAGCGCCGGGTTTGCGTCAGCAGGGGCGCGACGCTTTCGGTCCTGAGCCGGAAACACGACTTTCTGAATAATGATGATCGCCGATGCCGCGATCGGGATTGCGACCAGTGCGCCCAGAATCCCACCGACCGCGCCACCGGCGACGGCGGCGATCACGACGATGGCACCAGGCACGGCGACCGCTTTGCTCATGATTCGCGGGCTGATCACATATGCCTCGATCTGCATGTACACCAGGTAGTAGATCGCCGAGATCAGCGCGGTCAGCGGCGAGACGAGCAGGCACAGGAGCGAAATGATGATCGCCCCCGACAGGGTGCCCACCAGCGGAATCAGCGAACCGACGAAGGCGATCAGCGCCAGCAGAATAGGCAGCGGGGCGCCAATGATGCTGAGAAAAATTGCGCTCAGGATGCCGTTGACGAGCGCCAGGCTCACTTGACCGATCACATACCGGCCCACGGCACCAGATACCTCCTCGGTCAGTGCGAGGAACCGCTGACGGCGATACTCGGCAACGAAGCGTGCCGCGATCTTCTTCATCTTTGGCAGCGCTGCCATGAAATACAGCGTCAGGATGAGCACAATCGTGACGCCCGTGAGGGCACCCGCGATGCCGGTGCCCACCGCGAGCACGCCGCCACCGATCGAGAGCAGGTTTGCGGGGTCCTGCACAAACTTCAGCGCGCTGTTCACGAGGTCGTCGAAGTTGCCACCGAGCAGCGACGAAAGATTCGCGAACCACTCGCTGTCTTGCGCGTCCTTGATCATGCCCGGGAGGTTTTTCACCAGGTTGTTCACCTGTTCGATGACCACCGGAATGATCGCGAACAGCACGCCAGCGAAGATCAAAAGGACGGCACCGACCACCACGCTGATCGCACCGGCTCGCGGAATCTTGCGCTCAAGCAGCGAAACGATCGGATCGAGACCGAGCGCAAGAAACAGCGCGAGACCGATGTAGACGAGCACCGTCGAGAGCTGCCCGACCACCCCGCCGATGAGCAGGGCGAGCAAGACGCCGAGTCCGCCCGCCAGGCCCCATTGGAAGGGCCGAACGCGCTCTGCGGAGAACCGCGGGCCAGGTGCGACGCCGGCAGGATTCGCGATCACGGTGGGAGCTGGGCGTTTCATGTCATCTCCATTTCTGCCCGCGCAAACCAAGTTGCGCGTTCGCGGGAACGTGGAAAAGCAACACTAATCGCGCCGAACTGTTTTCGGAACAGGGCCCCGCGGCGCGTCACAACGCGGTGTGGTCGGGTGCGTTGCGACGCGGTGTGAGTGGGTACATTACGACGCGCAGCGTGTGGCGCGTGTGGTCCGTTACGACGCGGTGCCTTCGATCGCCGCACGGTGACGCTCGGTGTGCGCGCGATAGCCAGCGGCGTTGCGCAGGATCCCCTCGCGCTCTTCCGGACTGAGCGCACGGCGCACCTTTGCCGGCACACCGGCCACGAGCGAGCCATCGGGCACGATCATGCCCTCAAGCACAACGGCACCGCCAGCGACGAGGCATCCCGCACCAATCACTGCTCCCGACAGGACGACACTGCCCATGCCGATGAGCGAGCCGTCGCCGATCGTACAGCCATGCACGACAGCGTTGTGGCCGACCGAAACATCGCGGCCGATCACGACCGGGGCCTTCGGGTCGACGTGCACCGACACGTTGTCCTGGATGTTGCTGCCAGCGCCGAGCGTGATTGAGGCCGAGTCGGCCCGGAGCACGGCGTTGTACCAAACGCTTGCGCCCTCTTCGAGCACCACCTGCCCGATCACGCGCGCACCCGGCGCGATGAACGAGGTCGGGTCGAGCGCGGGCACGGCGTCGGGCAGGGCAAGGACGGTGGCATCATCGGCGATGGTCATGGATCGACCATATCGATGGATGCGGCCACGCGGGGCGTGAACTCGCGCTACGGCACGGGTATTTCGCTCCGCGTGGCGACGCCCTCGCGCATTGCCGTTTCCAAAGCCATCACGTACTGGGGCATCAGCGAGTTCACGAACGAGACCGTGAGGTGATCCTGGTCGCGGTACACATTCGCACCCCCCACGACGGGGAAGCAGCTCTCGTCATCGCAAAAGACGTTGGTGAAATCGAGCAGGGTCACACCGTCGAGGCCGGCGGCGGCATCCCGAATCGGATCGTTCTCGACAAGCACGTCTGCGCGCGGGCCATCACACTCGCCAAAACCCTTGCTGCGCAGACACTTGTTCGGGTCGGTCTCCCACACAGGATTATCGACGACCGTGACGACGGGGATCCCACGGTCGAGCACCGTCGACCAGGCCGCCTGGTACCCAGCAACGGCCGCGTCATGCGACGAGTCGAAACCGGCAGACGCATATGGCGTGGTGGCAATTGCCGAGGTGAACACCGCGTCGAAATCGGAAGCGGCAATTTCTTCGGCGACCCCGTCACGCCACTGCGTGCAGGCGTCACCGAATGCGCCGGGTGTCGACAGCGGCGTGGCATTCCACGGGCAGGCGCCCTTGAAGAACGTGGTCAGATGCCAGCCCTTCGCGTCGGCCATCGCCTGGAATGTGCTGAGCAGCTGGTACGCGTGGCTGTCACCGATGAGCGCGATGCGGGGGGCGGATGCCTCGTCCGAACCGAATTCGCAGGAGACAACCTCGGCGTTGTTGAGCTGCACAAAACACTGCTCGTCGCCCGGGCTGTCGACACCGGCAAACCCGGGATCAGGCAAAATCGTGGTGCCGAAGTCGGTGCCGGCGCACTCGGCCTCGAGCACCGCCGCGCCGCCGAAGCACGGCGGGGGGCTCTCGCGCAGCGATGCAAGATCGCGCTGCGCCTGCTCGTAGGCCGGCGCGTTGACCGCCCACGCAGCACCCGCAACACCGGCAACCACAACCATCGCACCGAGCGATGACCAGAGCGTCACGCGAGCCGGCCGAGACGTGAGCACCTTCCACGAGCGGGCCGGGGCCTCGACGAAACGCTGCGTGAGCCATGCCAGCACGAAGCAGATACCGAGGAGCGCGACGCGGTGATAAATCGTGAGGCCCCAGAACGGTACGAACGGCGCGATGACAATCAGCGGCCAGTGCCAAAGGTAAAGGCTGTATGAGATGTTGCCAACGAATTGCATCGGCCGAATTGCCAGCAGGCGCGTCGGGTACCACCAGCGGGAGGTGTTGCCGGCAGCGATGATCGCTGCCGCGCCGAGGGTCGGCAGCAGCGCCGCGTAGCCCGGGAACATGGTCGCGCCGTCGAACGTGAAGGCCGTGTAGAGCAGGGCGATGATGCCGCCCCAGCCCAGCACGAAGCTCATGAGCGGGCCCTGGAAGCGGAGCATCGGGATCAGCGCGATCAGCGCACCGACACCGAACTGCCACATCCGACCGAAGGTAACGAAGTAGGAGGGGGCGGGGTTCGTCATGGTGAACCACACGCAGAACACGAACGAGAGGGCACTAACGATTGCGATCGCGACGATCACACCGCGCAGGCGTGCATCGCTCGGTGTGCGCCCGAGGAACGCCTTCATGCCAAGCCAAGCCGCGAGGAGCATGATCAGCGGCCACAGCACGTAGAACTGCTCTTCGAGCGAGAGCGACCAGTAGTGCTGGACCGTGGTCGGATCGCCGCCATGCCCGAGGTAGTCAGCCGAGCTGAATGCGAGGTACCAGTTCTCGACGTAGAACGTCGACGCGAGAATCTCGTTGACCTCGTTCTGGAGCGCGCTCAGTGGCATGATCAGCGGCGACATCACCGCGAGCGAGCAGAAGAGCAGCACCATGAGCGAGGCAGGCAGGAGGCGCCGCGCGCGACGCGCCCAGAACTCGGCGAGGCGCACACGCCCCGTCGCGCTCATCTCACGCATGAGGTGGCCCGTGATGAGGAATCCAGAAATCACGAAGAAAATGTCGACACCGACAAAGCCGCCGGAGAGCCGGCCGGGCCAGAAGTGGTAAATCACCACGAAGAGCACGGCGATCGCACGCAGGCCCTGAATATGCGGAATGAAATGCGCCGGCTGGGCATGTTCAGGCGAAGCCTCGCGCCGGCCGCGGCGACCGCTCGCGTCGCGCCGCAGGGGCGCGGAGGGTTCCTCGAGGTTCTGGGGACCGAACTTATGATCTGCGGATGGCACGACTTGACGTTACCGGTTCACCCGCCCCTCCCCGGGTCACGCAACACGCTTCGGCGCGATCACCCCACCATGAACCGCGTATTTAGCCGAGCCTCAGCTTGCTTGCGCAATTTTCTGGGCTGAGTAGCGTTGATATCAGACATCGCCTCCGGTCGACCCCGGAGCGAAGACGAAGGGGAGAAACATGCCAAAGACACAGACCACCCGCACGACCGCCTCGAACCCCGATGTGGCCGCTGCCGCGGCCCAGTTCCTCTCGCCCATCGTGCTTGACCTGATGGCGCTGACCGTCAACGGCAAGCAGGCGCACTGGCATGTCCGTGGCGCAAACTTCATCGGCGTGCACGAGCTGCTTGACCAGATCGTCGCAAACGCGCAGGCATCGGCCGACCTCGCCGCAGAGCGCATCGTCGCCCTGGGCTTGCCTGTCGACGCACGCCTCGCGACCGTCGCGGCAAAGACCAAGGCGACCGCCGTGCCCGCCGGATTCACCAAGAGCGACGCCATGATCGCCGACGTCATCGCCGACATGGATGCCGCCATTGCCAACGTGCAGGCCGCGATCGACGGCCTCGGCGAGATCGACCAGACGAGTCAGGACGTCGCGGTCGAGGTCATGCGTGGCCTCGAGAAGGACCGCTGGTTCCTCTTCGCGCACATCGCCGAGTAGCGAACACACAGCAAAGCGGCGCCCGGGCACATGTGCCTGGGCGCCGCTTTCGTTCGTCCGCCCTACGCGCCCCGCCCGCCGCACGCCGCCCGCCCTTGCCCTTGCCCTTCCCCTTCCCATCCCTGCTCAGCAGTCGCGATTTGTCGCTTTTGCACCGCAAAGCGACAAATTGCGACTGCTGAGCGATCGGGTATGAGCGCGCGGCGCCCGCGGCGGCTCAGTCTGCGAGGTGTGTCACTCGCCCGGCAACGAGGGTCGCGAACACCGGCATGGCGCGAAGCTGCTCCGCGCTCGCCGCGAGCGGATCAGCGCCCACGATCACGAGGTCGGCCACAGCGCCCGGCCGCACGATGCCCGCGCCGCCGTGCGTCGAGGCGGCGAGCGCCTGCTCGTGCGACAGAGCCTGTTCGGGATGCCACGCCCCAGCGCCCGCGCCCCCTTCACCGCCGCGCTCCCGCACCACGGCCTCGGCGATCGTCGTCCACGGATCGATGGGCGACACCGGGGCGTCCGACCCAAACAGCAGCGTTGCTCCGGCATCGGCGAATGCTCGCATCGGATACGCAAGCGCGGTCTGGGTCGCCCAGTACGCCTCGACGAGCTCTCGGTCATCGAGCGCGTGCATCGGTTGCACGCTGGCGGCAACGCCAAGCCGCGCGAATCGGGGAATGTCGGCGTGCGCCACCAACTGCGCGTGCTCGATCGAGCCCCACGCTCCGGTGGTGCCGAATGCATCGAGGGCCTGCGAGCAGGCCAGGTCGCCGATTGCGTGGATCGCACACCGGAGCCCGCCGGCGGTGGCGCGGGTCATCAGGTCGAGCAGTTGTTCCTGCCCGACGTTGAGGGCCCCGTTCCCTGCGCCGCCCGGGTACGGGTGGGTGCACGCGGCGGTGCGGGTGCCGAGCGAGCCGTCCGAGATCACCTTGAGCGGGCCGACGCGGGCGAGCTCGGCAAATGCGGCACGCTCCCCCGAGACTCCGCGCACGACGTCGTCGTTTCGGAGTCCCTCGGCGAGCGCGCGGTCAAGCATGTCGGGGTAGATGCCGAACTCGACGCGGAGCGCATCGAATCCTCCCGAGATGCGGCGTGCCCACGCGTCTTCGTTCCATTCCATGTCGAGATCGACCACGCCGACGATCCCGCGTGCGGCCGCGTCGGCCGCGGCATCCGCCACACAGGCGTCGAGCGCTGCGGCGTCGCCATGCTCAAGCGAACGCATGACGGCGAAGGCCTCGTCTTCACGCAGGATACCGTCGGCGGGTGCGCTGCGGCCTGTTCGGGCGAACGCGGCAGAGTTGAGCCAGATGCTGTGCAGATCGGCGCTGAGCAAAAAGGTGGGGATGCCCCCGGTTGCCGCATCGAGCACCGTCAGGGTCGGGGCATCCGCCCAGAGACCGTCGCGAAACCCAATGCCCACCCGAGTACCATCGGCGCCCGGCTCGGTCGCGCCGATACGGGCGGCGGCTTCGGCGGCAGAGCGGGCGTCGGAGAGAGACACGCGGCGCGACGTGCGCGCCCACTGGTTCATGTGCACGTGGTGGTCCCACAGCCCGGGCGCGAGCCAGCCACCGCCCCCGTCGAGTATTTCGCCCGTGGGGCGTAGCGCTCCGCGGGGAGCGATGTCGACGATCTCGCCGCCGTGCAGCACCACGTCGCTCGGCTCCGCGTCGGAGATACCGCCTCGGCCTGGCCCAGAGACCCGGACGTTGGTGAGCATCGAGACCGTGGCGTCCTTCATCTCGCGAGCCGACGCGCTCACTTGCCCGCCACCCCATCGCCCGTGCCACCAGCCGCTGCGGCAAGAACCGCCGCAGCGCGTGCCGCACGTCCTGCCGCCAACGCGTCGTGGGCGCGGCGCATCTCGGTAGCGAGCTCGGCGTTTGCGTAGGGACCGTCGCCATCCAGCGCGGTGAGGATCGTCTCGATGACCTCTTCGCTCTTGTTCTGGCTGAGCTTGCGCTTCGCAACAACCTTGGTCGGCGTCAGGCGGAACCCCACCGTGCCGCTGGCCAACCGTGCAAGAAATGCGGGGTCGTTGGGTTCGGCCTCCATGAGCCGTGGGTTCGGCATGACCGACTCGAAGCGCTCGACCATCTCGGCGAGCACGCGGTAGTTCTCCTCCGCACTGAGGATCTCGGGCACACCGCTCAGGTGCACTGTGGTGAAGTTCCACGTCGGGACGGCCTGCACATCGCCGTACCATCCCGGAGAAATGTAGCCGTGCGGCCCCTGGAACACGATGATGATCTCGTGTTCGCCGAGCTCATGCACCAGGTCGTCGGGGCGCCCGACATGCCCGACCACGGTCAGGTCGTCGCGCGTGGGATCAAGCAGCACCACGTACTGCGAGGCGACGAGCCCGCCCTCGGGGCTGCTCGCGATCGTCGCCCACGGGTGGGCGTCAAGCAGTCGCCGCAGTTCGCCGACATCGGTCATCGCAAAGCTCGGGTTCTGGCGCATGCGTCCAGCCTATGAGCACCGCGGTCAAGTGGATGCCGGAGCCCCCACTCTCACTCCTGACAGGCGGGACACCAGTAGAGCTTGCGGGCTGCCATCTCTTCGAGCACGATCTCGGTACCGCAGACTCGGCACGGCAGCCCGGCGCGGTGGTAGACCCAGTGCCGGTCGGCGCGGTTGGCCATCGCAAGGCGGTATTCCTCGCCTTCGAGGTCGTCCATGGTCATCATCTGCCCGGTCTCGACGCCCACGCGCAACAGTCGCGACCAGTCGCGCCACATCTCGCGCACGAGGTCTTCGGGCACCTTTTTGCCCGGCGTGTGCGGGTTGAGGCGTGCGCGAAAGAGCATCTCTGCGCGGTACACGTTGCCGATCCCGGCGATCACGCTCTGATCCATCAGCAGGCGCCCGATCGAGGTCTGCTTGCTGCGGATCGTGTCGACCACGCGCTGTTCGGCCACGGGACCGTCGTCGAGCAGCGGGTCTGGCCCGAGCTTCGCGATCGTCGCCTCGACCTCGTCGGGCGTCTGCACCTGACACGCGGTCGGGCCACGCAGATCGGCAACGGTCACATCGGTGAGCAGCCGCAGCCGCACCGCGCCCACCGGCTCGGGCGGAAAGTCTCGCTCGTCGGGGGCATCCGGCAGGCCGCTCGTCTCCTCCGACATGCGCACGTGCACGCGCGCCTTCCGCGGTGCACCAATCGACGCCAGCGAGTTCTCGCCAGCGCTGTCAAACACCGCAGTGTCGACCCCAGCAGCACTGGCAACGCCCGCATCCACCACGGTCCCGCGCTGGTTGGTGTGCCCCATCCGCCCGTTTGCCGAGGCGATCGTCGGGTCGATCATGATCTCCCCGGCAAAGTCCCACGCGCCGTAGATCCCGAGGTGCACGCGCAACCACACGCCGCCGTCGAACTCCATGAACATCTGTTTGCCCACGGCCTGCACGGCGGTCACGGTGCGACCATCAAGGATCGATGCGCCCTCGACGAATCGTCCCTGAGGGCTGGATGCCGATACCCGGCGACCCACAAAGTTGCGGTCGAACTGCCTGGCGATGCGGTGGACCGAGTGACCCTCGGGCACGGTTAGCCCGCTTCGGGGTCGAACGAATCGTTGTCTGCGGCGAGCGCCGCACTACCGTCGAGGACAGTCCCCGCGATGGTGTGCGTCTGCTCGTACTCGGCGAGCTGAGCGATGCGGCGGGCGTGGCGCTCTTCACCCGTGAAGGGCGTGGCGATGAACAGGTCGATGAACGCGACGGCTTCTTCGAACGTGTGCTGGCGGGCGCCGATCGCAATCACATTCGCGTCGTTGTGCTCGCGTGCGAGCTCCGCGGTCGCGAGGCTCCACACGAGCGCGGCACGGATGCCAGCAACCTTGTTCGCCGCAATCTGCTCGCCATTGCCTGAGCCGCCAAACACGACACCGAGCGATGTGACGCCGGTTGCGGCATCCGCCATCACTGCCTCTGCAGCCTTGATGCAGAAAGCGGGGTAGTCGTCGACGGGGTCGTAGCTGACGGGGCCATGGTCGAAGACGTCGTGCCCGGCGGCGGCCAGGTGCTGCTGCAGCTGCGTGCTGAAGTCGAGGCCTGCATGGTCGGTCGCGATATGGATGCGCATGGAGCAAAGTCTAGGCCGGGGCATAGGGTTGGAACGTTGCCTGTGACGCCCCAACCCGCGGAAGCACGGCATCTACCACCCCTACGACCAATGGGAGTCACACAGTGCCCGGAGAAAACCTGACCCGTCTCGAAGCCGAAGCCCGCAGGGCGATCGTCGAATCGCACAGCTATGAGGTCACGCTCGATCTCACCCGCGGTGCTGAGATCTTCGGTTCGCGCACCGTCGCACGCTTCTCGGCAACGCCCGGATCGAGCACATTCATCGACCTGATTGCCCGCGATGTGCGCGAGATCACGCTCAATGGCAAGACTGTGGATGCCGCGGCCTTCGCAGATTCACGTATTCAGCTCGACGGGCTCGCGGCAGAGAACGAGCTCGTGGTCGACGCCGATGCGCTGTATACCAACACGGGCGAGGGCCTGCACCGCTTCGTCGACCCGGTCGACGGTGAGGTCTATCTCTACTCGCAGTTCGAGGTGCCCGATTCACGGCGCGTGTTCGCCGTCTTCGAGCAGCCTGACCTGAAGGCGACCTTTGCCTTCACCCTCACGGCACCGGAGCCGTGGAAGGTTGTCTCCAACTCCCCCACACCCGAGCCCAAGCGCCACGGCGACGGCACCGCGACCTGGGCATTCGAGCCCACACCCCGCATCTCGTCGTACATCACGGCGATCGTGGCCGGCCCCTACGAAGAGGTCCGCTCCGAACTGACAAGCGCCTCCGGCCGCGTGATTCCGCTCGGTGTGTTCGCCCGCAAGAGCCTCTGGGCAGATGTTGACGCCGACTACATTTTCGACAAGACGCGCCAGGGCTTCGCGTACTTCGAGGAGAAGTTCGACTACCCCTACCCGTTCGCGAAGTACGACCAGCTGTTCGTGCCCGAGTTCAACGCGGGTGCGATGGAGAATGCCGGTGCGGTCACCCTGACCGAGACCTACGTGTTCCGCGGCAAGGTCACCGATGCGATCAAGGAACGCCGCGTCGTCACGATCCTGCATGAGCTCGCGCACATGTGGTTTGGCGACCTCGTGACGATGACCTGGTGGAACGACCTGTGGCTGAACGAGTCGTTCGCCGAATGGGCTTCGACCATCGCGACCGCCGAAGCCACCGAGTGGACCGCCGCATGGACCACCTTCAACGCGATGGAGAAGACCTGGGCCTACCGCCAAGACCAGCTGCCCTCCACCCACCCGGTGATGGCCGAGATCAATGACCTCGACGACGTGCAGGTCAACTTCGACGGGATCACCTACGCGAAGGGTGGCTCGGTGCTGAAGCAGCTTGTTGCCTGGGTCGGCATCGATCCGTTCTACGCCGGTGTCGCGGCCTACTTCAAGAAGCACGAGTGGAGCAACACCCGCCTGAGCGACCTGTTCGCGGAGCTCGAGCGCACGAGCGGTCGCGAGCTCGGCGAGTGGGCACGCCTCTGGCTCGAGACGGCGGGCGTCAACACGCTGTCACCGGTGTTTGAGACGGATGCCGCAGGCACGTTCACGCGCTTCGCCGTGAGCCAGACCGCGGCCGCCGACTACCCCACCATCCGGCCCCACCGTCTCGGCGTTGGGCTCTACAACCTGCAGGACGGCGTGCTCGCGCGCGTGCACTACGTCGAGGCGGACGTCGACGGTGAGCTCACCGAAATCTCGGAGCTCATCGGCCACGCACAGCCCGACCTCGTGCTACTGAACGACGAAGACCTCGCCTATGCGAAGATCCGTCTCGACGATCGTTCACTCGCGACCGCGATCGCGCACCTCGGCAAGATCAGCGACCCGCTTGCGCGCTCGCTGGTGTGGGGTGCGACGTGGGATCAGGTGCGCGATGCTGAGGCATCCGCAAGCGACTACATCGACCTGGTCATCGGCAACATTGCCGCCGAGACCGAGTCGACGACCGTGCGCACCACGCTCGGCCAGCTGCAGACCGCGGCGAACGCGTATGTTGCCCCGGAGCGCCGCGAGGCCGCCCGCGCAAAGGTTGCCGACGCGCTGTGGGCCCTCGCGCAGGGCGCCGAGGCGGGCAGCGACAGCCAGTTCCAGTTCGTGCAGAACTTTGCCGCCGCGGCCGCGACGCCGGCCCACTGGGAGACGGTTCGCGCGCTGCGCGACGGTGAGGCCACCCTTGACGGGCTCGACATCGACACCGACCTCTCGTGGCAGCTGCTCGTGTCGCTCGCCTCCGGCGGCGCCGTCACCGCAGAAGACATCGACGCCGCGCTCGCCGCAGACAACACGGCAAAGGGCGGCGAGCTTGCCGCGCAGGCGAAAGCGGCTCTGCCGAACGCCGAGGCCAAGCGTTCCGCGTGGGCATCGCTCATCGACACCGACGAGCAGCCGAACACGATTGTGCGCGCAACGGCCGCCGGGTTCACGCATCCCGCCACCGTCGCGCAGCAGCGCGAGTTTGTCGACGCGTACTTCGAGATGCTGTTGCCGGTTTGGGAAGCGCGAACGTACCAAATCGCGAACTACCTGATCGTTGGGCTCTACCCCGCGGGCATGGCCGACGCCGTGCTCCGTGACGCAACGCACGCGTGGCTTGGTGCGAACGCGGATGCCCCGGCAGCTCTGCGCCGCCTGGTCAACGAAAACGTTGCCACGGTCGAGCGCGCGCTGCAGGTGCAGCAGCAAGACAAGCGATAGGACCGGACGCCATGCCTGCCAGCAATCTCACCCGACACGAGGCCGCACAGCGCGCAGACATCGTCTCGTCGCTGTCGTACTCGGTGCACCTCAACCTCACGACAGACGACGGTTTTCGCGCCGAATCGGTGGTGCGGTTCGCCGCAGCACCGGGCGCCTCGACGTTTCTCGAACTTGTGAGCGATCAGGTTCATGCGGTGACGCTGAACGGCATGGCGCTCGACCCCGCTGCCGTCAGCGACGGCACACGGCTCCACCTGACTGGGCTCGAGGCGACGAACGAGCTCGTCGTCGCCTCGACCATGCGCTACACCAATTCGGGCGAGGGGCTCGATCGGTTCGTCGACCCGGTCGATCACAAGGCGTACCTCTACACACAGTTCGCGGTCGCAGACGCGGGGCGGGTGTATCCGGTGTTCGATCAGCCCGATCTGAAGGCCTCGGTCACGCTCACCGTGCTCGCCCCGAACGACTGGGAGGTGCTCAGCAATGCGGCGACCCCGGTGCCCGTGCCGATCACCGAAGCCAACTCCGAGTGGCGATTCTTGCCGGGGCCACCCATTTCGAGCTACATCGTCGCCCTCATCGCGGGCCCCTATGCCTCGTGGCGGTCCGAGACGGTCAGCGCCGACGGACGCACGATTCCCATGGGCGTCTTCACGCGTGCATCGCTTGCCGAGCACGCGGAGCCGGACGTGATGTTCGAGCTCGTGCAGACAGGCATGGCCTACTTTGAAGACGCCTTCGGGATTGCCTACCCCTACGAAAAGTACGACCAGATCTTCGTGCCCGACTTCAACTGGGGTGCGATGGAGAACGTCGGCGCCGTTACCTTCAACGAGGCCTACATCTTCCGTTCGAAGGTGCCCGAGGCCCGCATCCACGCCCGCACGCTCGTCACCCTGCACGAGCTCTCGCACATGTGGTTCGGCAATCTCGTGACGATGCGCTGGTGGAATGACCTGTGGCTCAACGAATCGTTTGCCACCTGGGCGGCGACGACCGCCGCGGTCGACACCGGATTGTTCCCTGACGGGTGGACCACCTTCGCTGTCGACGACAAGACCAGCGGCGCACGACAAGACCAACTCCCGACCACGCACCCGATCGTCGCCGAGATCAATGACCTCGAAGACGTCGAGGTCAACTTCGACGCGATCACCTACGACAAGGGCGCGGGCGTGCTCAAACAGCTCGTCGCCTGGGTCGGGCGCGAACCGTTCCTGGCCGGGGTCGCGAAGTACCTGCGCGTGCACGCACACGGCAACGCAACCCTGCACGATTTGCTCTCACAGCTCGAGACCGCAAGCGGCCGCTCACTCACGCAGTGGTCGACGCAGTGGCTCGAAACCGCCGGCATCAACACCCTTCACGTCGAGATCGAGAGCGAAGCGGATGCCGCGGCCCCGTCCGGCCCCGAACGCATCACCCGCGCGACCGTCGTGCAGAGCGCGGCCGAGGCGCATCCTCTCCTCCGGCCGCACCGCATCGCGATCGGCGCGTACACGCTCGAAGGAGACGGCTCGCTTTCGCGCACGACTCGAATCGAGCTCGACATCGTCGGCGCGCGCACCGATGTGCGCGAACTCGTCGGGCTCCCCCGTCCCGCCCTCGTGTTGCCAAACGATGACGACCTCACGTTCGCGAGCGTGCGCCTCGACGCACACTCACTGCACACCGTCATCGGCCATCTGCGTGACCTGGGCGACCCGCTTGCGCGTGCGATCGTGTGGGGTTCGGTGTGGGATGCGGTCCGTCAGGGCGATCTCCCCGCCCGCGACTTCGTTCAGCTCGCGCTCGGCCACCTCGAGGGCGAGACCGAGTCGGGCACCCGGCGCATGATGCTCGCATACCTCGCGTCCGCTGTCGCCCGCTACACGGCCACGACACACCTTGACGAGACCCGGAGCCGGGTCGGCGATACACTCTGGCGATTCACCGCAGGCGCCGATGCAGGCTCTGACGCCCAGCTGCAGTTCCTGATCGCCTTCACAGACCTCGCCTCAACCGACGCGCACGCCGATGCGCTGCTGGGCCTACTCGACGGCTCCGCCCCGCTCGAGGGCATCACCGTCGACACCGAGCTTCGATGGGCGATCGTCCGAGCCCTCGCCGCGCTGGGCCTCGCCGACGGCGACACCATCGCGCAGACGCTCTTACTCGACGACACCTCTCGCGGCCAGCTTGAGGCCGATACTGCGCTTGCGAGTCGAGCGGATGCCGCGGCCAAACGTGCCGCGTTCGCCGCGGTGACCGCCGACCCTGCGCCCTCCAACGAGCGCGCAGGCGCCATTGCCCGCGGCTGGGGACGCGTGCTCGACGCCACACTCCTGCAGGACGATCTCGAGCCGTATCTCGCGTTCCTCGACGACGCATGGGAGACCCGCAGCTTTGCGATCGCTCGCATCATCGTCAACGGGCTCTTCCCCGCGGCACTTGTCTCAGACGAAACGGCCGCCCGCGTGCGCGAGTGGCTCGAGGCCGAACACGCCCCGGCGCTGCGCCGTCTCGTCGTCGAACAGCTCGACGAGCTCGACCGGGCACTCGCAGCACGCGAGCGCGACGAGCGATGATGTTCCCGCGCGGCTTCAAGGAAGCCCACCGGCTCGCTGGCTAGACTGACCCGCAAATGGACGACGTGACCCCCGCACCCCAACCAGAACTGTTTAGCGAGCAGTGGTGGAACAATTTCTGGCCAGCTATCGGTCAGTTCTTCGCGTCCGCCGGCAGCCTCCTCCTGAACATTGCCATCATCATCGTGGTGTGCTTCCTCATCAGCTGGATCCTGCGACTCGTCATCCGGCGTCTCGTGCACACCATCGTCAGCGGCGCGAAAAAGAACGCAAAGGTCGACGACACGCAGGCCCTTGACCGCTCCCCGCTCGCCGCGGTGCGGCTGGTGCAGCGCACACGCACACTCGGGAGCATCCTGGGCAACGTCGTGAATATCACCCTTGTGATCGTCGCCCTTGTGCTGATTGTGAGCACGGCAGCGCCGGGTGCGCTCGGCTCGCTCGCCCTGCTCACCGCGGCCCTCGGCGCCGGCCTCGGCTTTGGTGCCCAGAACATCGTGAAAGACGTCCTCAACGGCATCTTCCTCGTCGCCGAAGACCAGATCGGCATCGGCGATGTGGTCGACCTCGGGCTTGCGACTGGCATCGTGGAGTACGTCAGCGTGCGCGTCACACACGTTCGCGACGTCAACGGCACGCTCTGGTACGTGCGAAACGGTGAGGTCACCCGCATCGGCAACATGTCGCAGGGATGGTCACGAGTGATCATCGACCTCGGCGTACCGGTCGACACCGACATCGACGAAGTCGAAACGGCGATCCTTGAGACCGCGCTCGCGATGTCGAAAGACGGCAAGTGGCGCAGCCGAATTCTCGAACGCCCCGAGATCTGGGGCCTCGAATCAATCTCGGGCGAGGCGATGATCATCCGTCTCGTCATGCGCACACGGGCAAACGCGAAGGACGATGTCGCGCAAGATCTCCGCGTGCGGCTGAAGGCGGCGCTCGACGAGCTCGGTATCAAGCTCCCCCAGCTCAACTCGATCGTGCTCACGGGCAACGATGGCGCGCAGCGCGTACGGGGCGCACGGCCACCGCGCACGCGGCCGGTCACCACCGCCCCCGCCGCCCCAGCGCCCCCCGAGCGCGTGCTCTGGCGGCCCAAGCGCACGAACAAGTCCGGCCCAGAAGACAAGCCCGGCACGACCCCTGGAGAGCCGACACCATGACCGACACCCCGATCAGCTTCTACGACGAGGTTGGTGGCCACGACACGTTTGTGCGCCTCGTCGACGCGTTCTACCGCGGCGTCGCAGATGACCCGGCCTTGCGTCCGATGTATCCCGAAGCAGATCTCGGGCCGGCGGCCGAGCGCTTGACGATGTTCCTTGAGCAGTACTGGGGCGGCCCTGGCACCTACAGCGAGCGTCGCGGGCACCCTCGTCTTCGGATGCGCCATCACGCGTTCCACGTCGACCCGCCCGCGCGCGACCGTTGGCTCTTCCACATGCGCAATGCGCTCGACGAGGTCGCGCTTTCGCCCATGCATGAGGCGACGCTTTGGGACTACCTCAACCGGGCCGCGGTCTCACTCGTGAACACGTTCGAACCCGACCCCTCGCTCCAACCAAAGCCCGAGTAGGAGGCGGCAGCGCGACCCGCACCGCCATCAGCACCCGACAAAGGAGTCAGGATGCCCAGCGAAACAAGTGTCTCTCAAACCGATGTGCTCGTGATCGGGTGGGGCCTCGCCGGCCTTGTCGCGGCGAGCGAAGCCGTCTTGGCCGGCAAACACGTCACCATCGTCGACCAGGAATCCCGCGAGAACCTTGGCGGCCAGGCGTTCTGGTCGTTTGGAGGCCTGTTCTTCATCGATTCCCCCGAACAGCGACGGATGGGCATTCGCGACTCGCTCGAACTCGCCCGGCAGGACTGGTTTGGCACCGCAGGGTTCGACCGCGACGAAGATGCGTGGCCGCGCCGCTGGGCAGAGGCTTACCTGCAGTTCGCTGCGGGTGAGAAGCGTGCGTGGCTGAAAGCACGCGGCGTTGGCTTCTTCCCCATCGTCGGCTGGGCCGAACGCGGTGGTTACACCGCTCTCGGGCCGGGCAACTCGGTGCCGCGCTTTCACATCACCTGGGGCACCGGTCCCGGGGTGATCGCCCCGTTCGTCGACCTCGTCGAGAAGGCGCAGCTCGACGGCCGGCTCACGATCCTGCCGCGCCACAAGGTCGCGGCGCTGCTGCGCGACGGCACCCGAGTGGTCGGCGCGACCGGCGATATCCTCGCGCCCGATGCGGCGGCGCGAGGCATCCCGACCACACGCGAGATCACTGGTGACTTCGAGCTCCGCGCGAGCGCCACCATCGTCGCCTCGGGCGGCATCGGCGGCAACCACGACATGGTGCGCTCCCAGTGGCCCGAGCGGCTTGGCACTCCGCCAACGACGATGATCACGGGCGTGCCCGCATATGTCGACGGCAGCATGTATTCGGTGGCCAATGCCGCCGGGGCGCACCTCATCAACGGCGACCGCATGTGGCACTACGTCGAGGGCATCCAGAATCACAGCCCGATCTGGCCGTTGCACGGGATCCGGATCCTCCCCGGTCCGTCGTCATTGTGGCTGGATGCCGCTGGCACCCGTCTCCCCGTCCCGCTGTTTCCCGGCTTCGACACCCTCGGCACGCTTGCGCATCTTCGCAAGAGCGGCGCCGATCATTCATGGTTTATCACGACCCGGCAGATCGTCGAGAAGGAGTTCGCGCTCTCGGGTAGCGAGCAGAACCCCGACCTCACGGGCAAAGACTTGAAGATGCTCGTGTCGGAGCGCCTGGGCAAAGGTCCGATGGCGCCGGTGCAGGCGTTTCTCGACCGAGGCGCCGATTTCGTCGTCGCCGACACCCTGGAGGAGCTCATCCGGGGCATGCAGGCGCTCCCCGGCGGCGAGGCGCTCGACGCGGCGAGCGTCTCCGCCGAGGTCCGTGCGCGCGACCGTGAGCTCGACAACGAGTTCACAAAAGACGCGCAGATCGCCATGCTCCGCTCCGCCCGCGCCTATCGTGGCGACAGGCTCATCCGCACCGCCACCCCACACAAGCTCGAAGACCGCGGCTCAGGCCCGCTGATCGCGGTCAAGCTGCACGTGCTCACGAGAAAGTCACTCGGCGGCATCGAGACCGATCTCGCCGGGCGCGCGATCGGCGCCGATGGCGAGGTCGTTCCGGGCCTCTTCGCCGCGGGCGAGGCGAGCGGATTTGGCGGCGGCGGCATGCATGGCTACCGCGCGCTTGAGGGCACATTTCTCGGCGGATGCCTCTTCTCGGGCCGCCAGGCGGGTCGGGGTGCCGCGGCCTCCCTGTAACGCGCGTACGAGCCCGCGCTAGCCTCGAGGCTTGCCCGAGCCAGTGGTGCGTACCTCGGTCATTCCCGAGCGCACCGGGCCACGCACGAGCACATGCCCGCGGGCCATCGACACGCGGGTCCATTGGCCCGCCACAAACACGCGCGCTTGTTCGTCGCCGCCGATGAACCCCAGCGCGAGCGCGGCGAACGCCGCACCGAGCGGCAGCCCACCCAACTCGTCGGAGTGTTCGCCCCAAATGTGCGCACGTACCGTTCGTACGATGTCTTCGCCGGCGTCGACCGGCACGGCCTCCGCCACCGCCGCGATGCCGCGGTGGGCGAGCGCCGCGAGCGTCGAGGCCGCGAGCGTGCCATGGGCCGTCCATCCCCCGCGCGGAGCCGAGACTCCGGCCCACGCTGGGAGCAATGACGTGGGCGGCAACACCACTGCCCGTGGGTCGTCGGATGCCGGTGCGAGTGCGCTTGCCGTGACCACGAAGTCGCACACCAGTTCGGGGTCGACGGCCAGGGCACGCAGGCCCAACACTGTGGGAGTGGCATCCATCAGCCCTCGAGGCGCGAGCGGCGCCGCGGTCATCGAAAGCACACCACCCTGCGCGTGCAGACGCACCTCGTCGTCTGCGAGCCGCGATGCGCGCGACGCAAACGTGAGCGCGTCGTCGGCGGCCTCAGGATCGGGGAAGAACAATCGCTGATTCGGCATCCAACTAAACTACCAACGGTGGTCGCGGCAGTCGCGCTACCAAGATGGGAGCCTCCGTAGAGATGTCAAGACCCGATCCTGCGCTGTCCGAAGCGACGATGAAGAACGATCCGGTCGGCGCGCTGCTCGAGGTGCTCGAGCTTGCCGATTCTGAAGCTCGCACCCATGAAGACATTTTCACCGGCGTCTCGCACTACATGTCATCGGGGCGCGTGTTCGGCGGCCAGGTGCTGGCCCAGTCGATCGTTGCGGCGGCTCGGACCGTTGCCGAGGACCGCCGCGTGCACTCGATGCACGGCTACTTCCTGCGCGCCGGCGACGCCACCCGCGGCATGACGTTCGCG
>JAKOTS010000086.1 GCA_029777095.1 Actinomycetes bacterium
GAGAAAAATCGTGCCCTGCCCGCGCACGATCACGGTCTCGTCGCTCATCGCGGGCACGTAGGCGCCGCCGGCGGTGCACGAGCCGAGCACCGCCGCGATCTGCGGGATGCGCTCGGCCGACATTTGCGCCTGGTTGTAGAAGATGCGCCCAAAGTGATCGCGATCAGGAAATACCTCGTCTTGCGCGGGCAGAAACGCGCCGCCCGAGTCGACCAGGTAGACACACGGCAGCTGGTTCTCGCGCGCGATCTCCTGCGCCCGAAGGTGCTTCTTCACGGTGAGCGGAAAATACGTGCCGCCCTTGACCGTCGCGTCGTTGCAGATCACGAGCACGTGACGGCCGTGCACCAGGCCGATGCCCGCAATCAGGCCCGCGCCGGGTGCCTCGTCATCGTAGAGACCGTTGGCCGCAAGGGGCGAGAGCTCAATGAACGGGCTGCCCTCGTCGAGGAGCCGTGTCACGCGCTCGCGCGGCAGGAGCTTGCCCCGGGCAACATGCCGCTCGCGCGCACTGGCTGGGCCACCCAGGGCCGCCGCAGCGAGCCGCTCGCGAAGGTCGTCGACGAGGGCGGCCTGCGCGCGCTGTTGCGAGAGAAACGATGTGGATGCTGCATCCACTCTGCTTTGCAAAATGTGCATGGTTGCCCTCTTTGGCGCCCCGTGCCGGGTGTGGCGCGCGGGCCGTGTTCGTCAGCGTTGACTGGGCTCAAGGCTAACCGGGAACGCCCGCTTCGCATAGGGATCTGCGCCGCAGAGAAAGCCTGCGGGCCTAGGCTTTACCAGTGACCAATGATGATCGCCCCACAGACGACGCAGCTGACGACGCGGGGGCAGCTGCGTCCGCCGCTGCGCCTACCGCCGCACCCGCCCCCGCCACGTCGCGTCGAAACTTCCTCCGTGCCGGTGGGCTCGGGCTTGCGGGACTCGTTGTTGGCGGTGCTGCGGGTGCCGCCGCCGGGGCCGCGATCGGCCACTCAATAGGCGTCGAAGACGGCCGCGAAGAGTTTGGCCCGCTGAACCCGAGCACCGAGCCCGGTTTCGAACACATCGTGGTGTTGATGGGTGAGAACCGTGCGTTCGACAACCTGCTGGGCTGGCTCTACACGCCCGACACGTTGCCGGCCGGGGCAACATTCGATGGCCTCGCATTTGGCAATTACAGCAACGAGGCGCCCGACGGTCGCGATGTGCCGGCGCACGTCTACGCCGGTGACACCGACAAGGTGATGGGCATGCCGAACCCAGATCCGGGTGAAGAATATCCGCACGTGAACACCCAACTGTTCGGCACGGTGTCGCCCGCGACCAAC
>JAKOTS010000103.1 GCA_029777095.1 Actinomycetes bacterium
CTCGGGGTCGTCCTGATCCGCGACGGCTACGACACCGCATCCTCACTCAGCGACGAGTTGGTCAGACGCAGTGGACTCGAGCAGATGCTGACCTCCCTGGAACACAACTTCGCTGCCCGCGCTGACGCGCTCAAGGCCCGCCACGCCTTGTCGTCCGTCGCTCGCCTGCTGGCTCTCGATGAATCCCCGTCGGCCCGCTCGCACGAGGAAGCCATCCGCCGCGAATTGCAGCAGAGTCACCAGTTCCGGGAAACCGTGTTGCTGTCGGAACTCCGGGCATGCGATCGCCCCGAACTCACCCCGTCAGAACTCGCCCAGGCCGAACGGATCTTGGGTGGCCACGGGGCCACGACCGAGCAGCGCCTGGCAGTCACCACAGACGGCTCAGATCACCTGAGCGATGAGAGAGCGGGCGCGGTGGCCAGTGAACTGATCGCCACGTGGCGTGCGATCGAGAACGACCCTGCGCGAGATCAACGCGTGAACCTCGTCGCTCGGGCGGTGGTCCGTAGCCTGGAGGAGATCCTGTCCCACCTTCCGGCCCCGCTCTCCGCAGCGCCCGAGGGCTCCCCGTCGCCCAACTAGGAGTGGGCTCGTCCCGGCCCGTGAGGTGATTTCAGCCAAGGCGAGATGTCGGGGTGCATCGAGAAGGCCAACGCGCAGAGCACAAGCGGGACACTGACCGCCAGCGCCCCCGTAGCGACCCACGCCGGCCACGAGTCCCGCGGCAGCAGGAGCAGGGTCGCGCCGACGACGAGTGCGTGCACCACGCAGAGCAAGCCCAGAAGTGCCCGCATCCCGACGACGCGGTTGTTGAACGCCACGACCACGAGAATCTCCAGCAGTCCGAGGGTGGCCAGCACTCCCGCTCCGATGAGCACGACCTTCGACGCACCGTCCTCGATGGCCTGGACGCTCACCGTCGCATCCCGCTCGGTCAACAGCCCGCTCAAGTGGGCCACCAGATGGGACCGGGCGATGAACATCATCAAGGCGACGAGGAGCAGGCCCCCTGCGCCAGCCGCACCGATCCACATGGCCCTGGAAACCTGCGCCGGACGTGGGACCTCAACGGCTCCGGGCGCCGGGGCGCTCACGGAGAACTCGGGGCGCTCGGGGCGCACACTTCGTGCAGGAGATGGCGTCGCCCCGCTCGAGGCGTCCGGCCGGCCAGTCGGCGTGGCTGCACTCACGACTGGCACGATATCCCCTGCAGCGAGGACCTGCCATCCGATCCACGGGCGGCATCGGAGCACTGGGCACGACCCCGATGTACGCACCAGGGCACGCCATCACCCCCGGGCAACAGGGGCCATCAGGCGGTGGACTGTCGCGGCGACGAGGCCGAGCACCAGCCCCCAGAGCAATGACAACAGCACAGTCCCCAGCACCGCGACGCCGAAGGTGCGCAGGTCGTGGAGAGCGATGACCGAGGTGCCGATGATGCGGACAAGGTTGCCCAAGGTCACCCCGACGATCACAGCCCAGAGCGGGGTGAGGAAGGGGCGGCGCCCGGCTCGGGTCCACAGCCACACCGCGACGATCATGACGAACGCCCCCACGGTCTCGATCGCCCACCAGGTCCACGTGGTGCCACCTAGAGGCGCCAGCCGCAGTGGAGGCCAGCCCTGCGGAAGGCCGAGCGCGGGAGGGATGAGGCCGAACGCGGCATACGCCCACCACTGGCCGACGACGGTCCAACTCCCGCTTGCGAGGGCCGCCAAGGCCACGAGTAGCGACGCGACCCACGGTCGAGTGGTCACTGGCGGTGTGGACGGCACGCTCGAACAGTAGCGTTCGGCCATGCGCAGGCTCCGAGGCAAGGCCGTCCTGGCGGGACTCGTCGCACTCGCCATCCTCGGTGGCGGTGTGGGGGCTGCGCTCCGGAGTGCTCCCGGGACCGAAGGCGGGGCACTCACCGACAGGGCGGGCGCCACGTTGGAGGTGCGCGGCTTCAACACGGCGAGCAACTCCAAGATCGCCCCCGACGGGATGCCCAAGCTGACCGAGGCCGACGTCGAGCGTGAGCACGTCGACTACGGCACCAACACGGTGCGCTTCCTCATCTCGTGGCGGATGGTCGAGCCCGAACCGGGTCGCTATGACACGGCCTATCTCGACCGGGTCGAGACCATGGTCGGGTGGTATGCCAAACGCGGCTACTCCGTGATGCTCGACATGCACCAGGACGTCTACAGCCAGTTCGGCGACCCGCCACTGGGTGGCAACGGCGCGCCGGCGTGGGCGGTGCACACCGACGGCTT
>JAKOTS010000120.1 GCA_029777095.1 Actinomycetes bacterium
CACGGTGCTCGCCTGGATCTTGAGCGCGACGCTCGGTTGGGAAGAACTGCGCACCGTCGCCTGGTCCGGGACCGCGCTGATCTTGATTTGTGCAGGCTTTCTGTTTGGCCGCACCGAATATCGGGCAAGCCTCGAGATGGCGCAACGCCGCATCGTGGTGGGAGAGCGGGCCTTCGGCCGCATCGGTCTCGCCAACCCGAGCCGCCGGGCGATTCTGCCTGCCCGAGTCCTGCTTCCGGTGGGCGCCGGGAGCGCGTCGTTTGCCGTGCCGCGCCTTGCCGCCGAGGCCGTTCACGAAGACCTCTTCACCGTGCCGACGTCTCGTCGCGCGGTCTTGACGGTCGGACCACTGAGCGCGCTTCGCGGCGACCCGCTCGGGCTGTTCGAACGCGTGCACACCTGGACCGACCCGATTGATCTGTACGTGCACCCGAAGACGGTCGTGCTCGACGGCGCGACCGCCGGCTATATGCGCGACATCGAGGGCCTGCCCACGCGCGATCTCTCGAGCGACGATGTTTCATTTCACGCGATGCGTGAGTATGTGCCAGGCGATGACATGCGTCACATTCACTGGCGCTCGACGGCCCGCACGGGCACCGTCATGGTGCGGCAGTTCGAAGAAACCCGTCGTTCGCACACGGTTGTCGCCCTGACCCGCAACTCTGGCGACTACGCGACTCCAGACGAGTTCGAGCTCGCCGTATCGGTCGCGGGTTCGCTCGGGCTGCAGGCGCTGCGCGATGCGCGAAACCTCACCGTACTGGTGCAGGGGAGCATCGTCACGGCTGCGACATCCAAACAATTTCTTGACACGCTCAGCGGCCTTGCACACAGCCGTCCGCGCCAGGGCGGGGTGGTTGAGCTCGCCGCCGAGGTCGGCCGCTCCGCGAAGACGGCAAGCGTGGTTGCGCTGGTGTGCGGTTCGAGCGTGACTGCGCAGCAGATGCGGGATGCCTCGCGCCACCTGCCGTTCGAAGCCCGAAGCATTGCCGTGGTGTGTGCACCGGGCACGGCCCCCTCGCTCCGAGTGCTGGGCGACATGAGCGTGCTCACAATCGGCGAGCTGAGCGACCTGCGCGGCGCGCTGGGAAGGGTGCTGTCATGAGCGATTCGGCTGCGGCTGGCGAGGTCGCCTCCACCACCCGCGCACCGTTCAACCTGCGCTGGGTCTTTGACCTCGCTGCGATCGCGACGCTCCTGCTCGTTGGCGTCATCGCATGGGCGCCCTCATTCACCGGGGGACGTGCGTGGCTCGCGGGCGTTGGTGCGCTGATCATTGGCCTCGCACTCGCGGCGCTCGGCGCGCGGTTGCGGCTCGGCACGCTCGCGCTCGCCGGCGCCACGGTGCTCTCGTACTTCGTGTTCGGCGGCGCGCTCGCGCTTCGCGAGCAGGCGCTGTTCGGATTCCTCCCGAGTCTCGACACCCTTCGCGAACTCGCGTTGGCTGCGGTTTTCTCCTGGAAGCAGCTCCTTACTTCGCAGGCCCCGCTTCCCGGCGAAGACCCGCTTGTCGTCGTGGTCTTCCTCACGACACTGCTGGCATCGGTCCTCTCAGGCAGCTTCGCGCTGCGCCTTCCGCGTGCCTTCGCGTGGGCGGTGTTGCCCCCGGCGGCGCTGCTCATGGTCGCGATCGCCTTCGGGCTGCCGCACCCCGCGGCCCCGCTCCTCCAGGGCGCGCTCTTTGTCGGTGTGTCCGTGGCATGGCTCGCGTACCGCGGAAACCTCCTGCGCGGCACCGGGCGTGGCGCGGTGGCCGAGGGCCAGGGCAGCAGCACGCTTGCACGGAGCGCCACCGTGCGCAGGCTCGGCCTTGGTGCCGGAGTGCTCGTTGTGGCGCTGGTTGCCGGCGGCGCAACGAGCGCGATCGCGGGCCTTGGGTCTCCGCGCTATGTGCTGCGCGACGTGGTGATTCCGCCGTTCGATGTGCGGGAGTATCCGAGCCCCCTGCAATCATTCCGCGGCTACGTTCGCGACGCGAAAGACCAGGTACTTTTCACCGTTGACGGCCTCCCCGAGGGCGCACGCGTGCGCCTGGCGACGATGGACGCCTACGACGGTGTCGTCTACAATGTCTCGGGCAACGGCGCCGGTGGTTCGGGATCATTCCTGCGCGTTGGCGAACGGATCTCGCCCGCGGGCGCGACAAAGGTCGAGGGCAAGCCGGCGACGCTGAACTTCACGATGGGTGCGCTGGGCGGTGTGTGGGTGCCGGATGCCGGTTACCCCACCCGCCTCGCATTCGAAGGCAAGCGCTCCGACGACCTCGCCCGATCGCTGCACTACAACCCGGGCTCGGGCGTTGCCGTCGTCACCAGCGGTCTGCGCGAGGGCGATAGCTACGAGATGGACACCGTCATTCCGGGCATCCCGTCAGACACCGCGCTTGCCGATGCCGTGTTCGCCGGCACCAAGATGCCCAAGCAAACGGGCATTCCGCTCACTGCCGCATCGACCGCGGGCGACCTGACCGGCGACGCCGACACCCCGATCGCGCAGGCGAGGGCACTTGCCGCAGCGTTGTCGACGACGGGATTCTTCAGCCACGGCCTCGAGGGCGAACCCCGCTCGCGCGCCGGGCACGGTGCGGAACGCCTCGACGCGCTCCTTGGCGAAGACCAGATGGTCGGTGACGACGAGCAGTACGCGACGGCGATGGCGGTCATGGCCTCGCAACTGGGCATTCCTGCACGCGTGGTGATGGGCTTCTACCCAGACCCGAAGAGCACCGGCGCGAGCTTCGCGGCGACCGGCGACACCCTGCACGTCTGGGTAGAGGTGGCATTCCAGGACCTCGGTTGGGTCGTGTTTGACCCCACGCCGCCCGATGACCAGGTGCCCACCGACGAAGACACCAAGCCGCGCACCGACCCGAAGCCGCAGGTGATTCAGCCGCCGCCTCCGCCGCAGGAACCCGTGCAGTTGCCGCCGGAGATTCCCGCCGACGACGGCGAGAATGACGATGACCCGGCCGCAGGGGAGTGGCTCACAACCCTGCTCTGGGCAGTGGGCGGCAGCCTCGGCGTGCTGCTCGTGCTTGCGGCGCCGTTCTTCGCGATCCTGGTCCTGAAACTTGGCCGCCGAAAGCGCCGTCGGGCCCGCGAACGCACCGCCGACCAGATCAGCGGTGGGTGGGACGAGTTTGTTGACCGCGTGGTCGACCTGGGCGCACCGGTGCCGCCGCGCGGCACACGCCGGTCTGGCGCGCTCGCAGTCGAAGACCACTTTGCCGTTGTCCCCGGCACCGGCGAGATGACAGAATCTGCCTCAGGCGGCGCCGCCATCGCGCTTGCCGACCGCGCCGACGCCGAGGTATTTGGCCCGGGCGACCCGAGCGCCGAGGACGTCGAAGCGTTCTGGCACGATGTTGACGCCAGCGCCACCGAGCTTGCATCGACCCAAAGCAAGTGGCGCCAACTGCGCGCGAGGGTGAGCCCACGCTCCCTGCGCCGAAAGGAGCGGAAATGAGTGCCGTGAACGCAACGCAGGGACCCCAGATCGCGGGCGTATCGACGATGGAGCCACCGGCATCCATTGGTCGTCGTGTTGGCGCATACGTCATTGATGCCGTGATTGCCGGCCTCATTGGCTCGGTTGCGGCCGTCGGGGCTGTCTTGCTGTGGTTGCCGCTGCTCGCTGCGCTCGGTGCTGGCACCTCGACCAAAGCCGCCGTGCAGGTCTCGATGCTCGGGCTCATCCTGGCACTCGGCGGCACGGTGCTGAGCCTGGCATGGACAATTATTTGGGCCCTCATGCAGGGCGGGCGCGGTTCGGTTGGCATGCGCCTGCTGAAGATTCGCTTGATCCGCCGCGACCTCGGCACGAACATTGGGTTCTGGCGTGCGCTCGGTCGCATGATCGTATTCGGGATCCTCGCCAGCTTCATCGTTGGATACTTCACCCCACTCTTCGACCGCAGCGGGCGGCGCCAAGGCTGGCACGACATGATGGTAGGCGCGATCATGGTCGATGCCCCGGCGTTTGCCGAGGGGCTCGCCCGAGCCGCCGCGCTTGCGGCAGCGCCGCCGGAGCCAGAGGGCCCCGCACCCATCGAAGAACTCAACCGCGATCGCGCATTCGGTCTGCCCGTCGCGCGCCCGACCGTGCCTCCGCTTCCCGGCGCGCGCGGCGCGGGTGCCGGCGTTGCCCCGGCGGGCTCGGCCCTGCCGACGGCCGCGGTGATCGCTGACCTTCCCGCCCACCTGGCCCCGCGAAGTGGCGCCCCTGCGCCCGTGCCCGCACCTGCGCCTGCCGGCCCGGGCTCTGCGCCCGGTGTGACACCCATGCCCGGCACGATCCCGGCATCGGCGCCCGCACCGCTCGCCGCCGCGCCCCAGCTTGAGCTGCGTTGGGATGACGGAACCGTCGTCGTCGTGCCGCAGGCCGCGATCTTCGGCCGCGACCCCGTGGCGTCCGCGGAGGCCGCTCGGGTCACGCCAAAACTGACCGGCGCCCTCTCGCTGCCGGTCGCCGACGATTCACGCTCGCTCTCGAAGACGCACTTCGGCGCGGGCATCGATCGCGGCGGCGCCTGGATCGTTGACCTGCACTCCACAAACGGCACGGTGCTGCACCGACAGGGCATCCCGCCGCGTCCCCTCGTTCCGGGGGAACTCACCGGTGTGCTCCCTGGCGATGTCGCCGTCTTCGGCAGCCGTCAGGTCACCTTCGGGGTGGTGGGCGGATGAGCGAGGCCGTGCAGATCGCGGTGCCGATTACGGTGGCTTCGGGTTCAGCGACCGACGTTGGGCTGCGCCGACGCATCAACGAGGACTCGATGGTGTCGCACCATCCCATCTTTCTCGTAGCCGACGGCATGGGCGGACACGAAGCGGGCGAGGTCGCCAGCGCATCGGCCCTGGCCGCGTTTGAACCGCTACTCGGGCTGCCCAGCGTGCACGTCGAAGACGTTGTGAGCGTGATGAGCCACGCCCGCGAGAGCGTCGATGCGCTCGCCGGCGGACCCCGCGGCGGCGCCGGAACCACGCTCACCGGAGTGCTCATCTCGCAGCACAATGGCGACGGCTACTGGCTGGTCGTCAACCTCGGTGACTCGCGTACCTACCGCCTCGCGGAGGGCGAGCTCGAGCAGATCAGCGTCGACCACTCGGTCGTGCAAGAGCTTGTCGATGCCGGGCAGATGACCGCCGAAGAGGCAGCCTCGGCGGCCGGGCGAAACGTCATCACGCGCGCACTCGGTGCCGGAAGCGACGCAGACGCAGACTATTGGATGCTTCCCGCAAGCCCCGGCGACCGCATGCTGGTCTGCTCTGACGGACTTTCAGGCGAACTGGATGCCGCAGCCATCCGCCGCGTGCTCACAAGCGAAGCCGACCCACAAGATGCCGCCGAGCAGCTCGTGCAAGAAGCCCTCGCGAATGGCGGACGCGACAACGTCACTGCGATCGTGATCGACGCCCTCGCCGTCATCCAGCACGACCCGATGGATACACTGCCCAGAGCGAATGAGCGCGCTGCGCTGGTCGGCATTGTCGACGACGAACTCGACATCGACACCGTGCCGCGCAAGTCGCCACGGCAGAGGTCACACGGAGGGAACCGACAATGAGCGATTACATTCCGGGCTCATGGTTTGCCGCGATCGCGCCACAAGGCGCGGTCGTCTTGCCCGCCGCCGCTGGCCCCGAGCGCGCCCGCAACGCGTGGGTCGCGCTACA
>JAKOTS010000007.1 GCA_029777095.1 Actinomycetes bacterium
GTCGTTTAGGCATGCGCCGCCTGCCAGCGTTGTTTGGCTGTGCCGTGCTGCTGATCGAACACGACATGAGCTTGATTTGCCGCGATATCCACCTCGCGGTGCCTCTGGGGGGAATCACCGTGCTGCTCGGTGCGAATGGGGCCGGAAAGAGCACGCTGCTCGACGGAATTGTGGGCCTCGCACCTCTCGCCGCGGGTGAGACTTGGATGGGGGAGCGGCGAATCGATGGGATGCCGGTCTATCGGCGTGCTGCGCAGGGTGTGGCGTATGTCGAGCAGGGCCGCAGTGTGTTCTCGCGGCTCACGGTTGCGCAGAATATTGCCGTCGTCGACCGTTCGCGCACCGCGTTGGCGGAGGCTCTCACGCTCTTTCCGCAGCTCGCTGTCAAACGCGACGTGCGAGCGGATCGCCTGTCGGGCGGGGAACAGCAGATGTTGGTGATCGCGCGCGCACTCGCGACTCGGCCCAGCATCCTGATCATTGACGAACTTTCGCTCGGTCTCGCCCCCAAAGTGGTCGGTACGCTCATCGGCGTGCTCGCGGAGCTCGCGAAACAGGGCATGGGGATTCTGCTCGTCGAACAGTTCGCCGAGGCGGCGCTGAGCGTCGGAACAACGGCGCACATCATGCAGGGTGGGCGCATCGCCCGCTCAGATTCGTGCGCGACGCTGTTGCAAGATCATGCGTCGGTGCTTTCGCCGTACTTCTTGGCCGGCACGAGCGATCAGCGGCCCTGATGCCCGCGTGGTCGGGCGCGACGGGCGAGACCTCACGGTCGGCGAGCGTCGTTGCGATGAGACGCATCGGCGATGCGGCATCCTGCGCCCACTCTTGCGCAAGCCCCCGCAGCATTGCACGCTGCTCGTCGGCGAAGTGCCCGCTGAGAATCACCGTCGTGCCCACACGCATGTCTGCGAGGCGACGCACCGTGGCGCGGAGGTTCTCGGCGATGGCGGTGTCGGTGGGCATCATGATCGTCCACGGGTACGCCGAGTGCTCGCCGCCCGTGCCCTGATAGATCGTCGGGCTGCGCGAGGCGTTCCGTGCGGCGCCGCAGATCGCGAGCATCGGCGTGGATTCGTGGGCGGTCGACTACGGTCTGCTGCGCGATGGTCGACTGCTCGGCAACCCGTTCCACTACCGCGATGCCCGCACCGAGCGTGGCGTCGAGGCTGTGCATGCGCGCGTCAGCTATCCAGAGCTGTTCGCGCGCAACGGTCTGCAGTTCCTCCCGTTCAACTCGCTCTATCAGTTCGCCGCGGAGCCAGACGCGCTGCTGAACTTCGCCGATACCGCCCTGCTCATCCCCGATCTCATCGGGTATTGGCTCACCGGCGAGGCGCGCGCAGAACAGACGAACGCGTCGACCACGGGGCTCGCGCGCACCGATGGCACGTGGGACGACGAACTGCTCGCGACGCTCGATTTTCGCCGCGACCTGTTTCCTGCGCTCATCCACCCGGGCGAGCGGCTCGGCGCGCTGCGTGCGGAGCTCGCCGCGTCGGTGGGCGCGCCGCGCGACGTTGCAGTGACGGCCGTCGGATCTCACGACACCGCATCAGCTGTGGTTGCTGTTCCGATGCGAGCGGATGCCGCGGCATACATCTCGTGCGGAACCTGGGGGCTCGTGGGTGTGGAAGTCGAACGCCCCGTGCTTTCGGCGGAGGCGCGTGCGGCCAGCTTCACCAATGAGGGCGGCGTCGACGGACGCGTGCGACTGTTGCGCAATGTCATGGGCTTGTGGATCCTCAGTGAGGCTGTGCGCACATGGGAGCGCGCTGGGGAGACGATTGATCTGTCGAGGCTTCTCCAAGCCGCCGGCGACGTGACAGTCGAAGTGCCCGTGTTCGACGTGGATGACCAGCGTTTTCTCGCCCCCGGCGACATGCCCGCGCGGATTGATGCATGGTGTGCCGAGCACGACATCGCGCGGCCGGACAGCCGTGCCGCGTATGCGCGCAGCATCATCGAGTCGTTGGCACAGGCCTTTGCCGATTCGGCGCGTCAGGCGGCGGCGCTCGGGGGGATTGACATCCGAACGATTCATATGGTGGGCGGCGGTGCGCTGAATGATCTGCTGTGCCAGCGCACGGCCGATCGCGCGGGGCTCGTCGTGCTCGCCGGACCCGTTGAGGCCACGGGTCTCGGCAATATCCTCGTGCAGGCACGGGCGCAGGGCTTCGTGCACGGGTCACTCGAGGATCTGCGTGCTCTGGTGGCACGCACCCACCAGCCCCGACGCTTCGTCCCTCGGGCGAGTACTTCTTCCTGAGCCAGGCAATGTGCGTCTCGGTGCAGCGGGGCGCTCAGCTGGCGGCATCGTCCCCGAACGCGCGGACCTCCTGAGCGCAACGGCATGCCGTCGCGATCTTTGCGGCCCAGGCAAGCGCAGCGTCGTATGAGGGCAACTCGAGCACGGTGTATCCGCCCTCGATCTGTCGTGTCTGAGGGTATGTGCCCGCGGTCACGAGGCCGTCGGCATCGACCATGACTGGCGCGATGCGCTCGTCGATGCCACCGCCGAAGACCCAAACCCCGGCATCTTTGGCTTCTTGGACGACGGCGTGTGAGGCATCCACCACCGCCTGAAATTCTTCGTCGGGTACGACCATGGCCGCACTCGGAAATGAGATCAGATATTTGGTCATCGCTTCGGCTCCTTGTTCGCGCGTGGCATGGAAATATTCTCGCGCTTCGGGCTCGTTGACGGAATGTCCTCTGTGTTCGCTCTGGTCCAGCAGCTGACCGCGAGTATGGCGAGGGCTTCACGCCCGAGCAGGCAAACGTCGGGTTGGCTGCCGTCGGCTACGAGTCGCAGTCGAGCACACGATGTCCGAGCACACGATGATGGGGCACACGATGATGGGGCCGGTCGGGGTGTGCCGACCGACCCCATGACAGGTCGGGTTACTGCACGAGCGCGATTTTCGTCGCGCCGGGGCGGACGCTTCGCGTGGCGCGGATGCCGCGGCTTACGCGCATACGCAGCGGTCGGCCTGCGAGACCCCGGCGAGGGCCTGTTCGACGTGTTCGCCGCAGCCCTCCCAGGTGGCCTTGCCGCAGGTGTCACAGGTGATTTTTGCGCACATGGTGCGTCCTTTCGGTTGGTAGGGGCGTGCTGTCAAGGGTCCAGTGTGGGTCGCGCAAACGCAAATGGGCGAGGGCTGCGTTGACTACCGGATTGCGGTCGCTGACTCGTGTGGCTAGCGGCCGAACAGACGGGAGAAGAATCCGGGGCGGTTCGCCTGGGCTGCTTGCAGCTCGGCCTCGGTGTGCGTACCGCCGCACCAGTCGGCGGCTGGCACCGATCGCCGCACCGTCTGTACGTGCTCACCGCATCCGGCCCATGTTGTCTTTTTGCAGATCTTGCATCGTGCTGCTCGGCACACGGAGCGCTCCTGTTTCGTTCGATGATCGTTGATACCCTATGGGGTATGTAAACAATACCCTAGGGGGTATCCCGGTCGCGACTCGGACGAACAAGAAGAGCGACCCGCCACGATGGCGACGTGCGGCCATTTTGCACATTTCACCCGCCACGTGGATGCCTCGACTGCTACGGTGTGGCATTCAACGACCGGCATCGGAGAAACCATGACGATACGTATGCGCACCGCCGCGCTATCCATTCTTGTTGTTGGCGTGCTCGCCCTCGCGGGCTGCGCCCCTGGGCCTGCGCCCAGTGAGCCGGCAGCCGTGCCTGATCTGACAACGTCGAACGCCCCGGCCGATCCGGGGGCGATCGCTGAAGAAGAGGTCGAGATCGCCGCGGCCACGCAGGAAGAGACCTGTGGGTGGGGGAGCGGCAAAGTCGTCGGCGACGCGGCCGCCGCGCCGTCAGGCACCGCCGGCTCGCTCGACACGGTCATCATCGGGGCCTGGCAGCACACGCACTTCGACACCGGTGCGGGCTACGAGGCGGTCGGCGACGGCACCGATGTTCGCTACGTCTTTCCGTCAACCGACCGCATCCTGTACTGCCAAGACGTTGAGGGTGCGACGCAGCAGGCAGAGAACGCCGCAAACTTCACGCTCGAGGGCACCGAGATTGTGCTGCCCTCGCCCGCGAGCGGCTACAAGGTCGTGGCCTGGGATGCCAACACCATGGTGTGGGAGAACCACCGCGACGGCTCGCTGTATCTGCTGCAGCGTCGCTGACGCCAGAAGCTGCGGCATCCACTCCACACGCACGCATCGAAAAGAGGGCTCCCACCAGCCGGTGGGAGCCCTCTTTCTCTACTGTTCAGCGACTATGAAGCAGCCTGCTGTGCCTTCTTCTGGCGACGGATCGCGTGCAGGATCGGCTCGGTGTACCCGTTCGGCTGCTTGGCGCCCTCGATGATGAGGCTGCGCGCTGCGTTCCAGGCGAGGCCCGGGCCGTCGGCGCCGATGAGCGCCTCGTACGACGCGTCTCCGGCGTTCTGGCCGTCAACGATCGGCGCCATGCGACGCAGGCTCTCGTCGACCTGAGCCTCGGTGATCAGGCCGTGTGCCAGCCAGTTCGCCATGAGCTGGCTCGAGATGCGCAGGGTTGCGCGGTCCTCCATGAGGCCAACACCGTGGATGTCGGGCACCTTCGAGCAGCCAACACCCTGGTCGACCCAGCGCACCACGTAGCCGAGGATCGACTGCGAGTTGTTGTCGAGCTCTTCGCTGATCGCCTCGGCGGTGGGCGTCGACGTCGCGAGCGGCAACACGAGGATCGGCTCGATCGGCTGGCGGGGGCCAGCGGCAAGCTCACGCTGCACATCGAACGGGTTGACCTCGTGGTAGTGCAGCGAGTGCAGCGTGGCCGCGGTCGGCGACGGCACCCATGCGGTGTTCGCGCCGGCGCGCGGGTGCGCGATCTTCTGCTCGAGCATGTCGTGCATCAGGTCGGGCATTGCCCACATGCCCTTGCCGATCTGGGCGTGTCCGGGGAACCCGGTGCGCAGCCCCGCGTCGACGTTGGCCTTCTCGTAGGCCGGCAGCCAGCCCTGGGCACGCATGTCGGCCTTGAAGACCATCGGGCCAGCAAGCAGCGACGTGTGGATTTCGTCACCGGTGCGGTCGAGGAATCCGGTGTTAATGAACACGACACGCTCGGATGCCTCGTTGATGCAGGCGCGGAGGTTCACCGTCGTGCGGCGCTCCTCGTCCATGATGCCGATCTTCAGCGAGTTGGCCGGGAGACCGAGGAGCTTCTCGACGCGCGAGAAGAGCTCGACGGCGAACGCAACCTCGTCGGGGCCATGCATCTTGGGCTTGACGATGTAGAGCGAGCCGCTGCGCGAGTTGCCCAGCGTGCTGGTGCCGTTCAGGTTCGGCAGCGCGCCGAGCGTGGTCATGATCGCGTCGAGGATGCCCTCGTACACGTCGTTGCCATCGCGGTCGATAACGGCGTCGTTCTGCATGAGGTGACCCACGTTGCGAACGAGCAGCATCGAACGGCCCGGCACGACAAGCTCGGCACCATCGGGGCCGGTGTAGACGCGGTCGGGGTTCATGGTGCGCACAAACGTGCGGTCGCCCTTGGTGACCGTCTCCGAGAGCGTGCCCATCATGAGTTCGCGCCAGTTGTGGTAGCCGAGCGCCTTGTCTTCTGCGTCGACGGCGGCAACCGAGTCTTCAAGGTCCATGATGGTGGTCACGGCCGACTCGAGCACGAGGTCCTGCACTCCGGCACGGTCGGTGCTGCCGATGGTGCCAGTGCGGTCGATGACGATCTCGATGTGCAGGCCGTTGTGGCGCAGCAGGATCGTCGTGGGGGTCTCGGCATCGCCGGTGTAGCCGATGAACACGGCCGGGTCGGCGAGCGTCACGGTCGAACCGTCGGCGAGCTCGACACGAAGCGTGCCGCCCTCGACGCGGTAGGCCACGGCGTCGGTGTGCGAGCCTGCGCCGAGCGGTGCAGCCTCATCGAGCAGCGCGCGGCCGCGAGCGATCGCGACGTTGCCGCGGAGCGGGTTGTAGTCAGCGCCGGCGACGAGGTCGCCTTCCTGCGAGATCGCGTCGGTGCCGTAGAGCGCGTCGTAGAGCGAACCCCAGCGTGCGTTGGCGGCGTTGACTGCGAAGCGGGCGTTTAGCAGCGGCACAACGAGCTGCGGGCCGGCCATCGTTGCGATTTCGGCGTCGACGTTGCTCGTCGTGATCGTGAAGGCCTCGGGCTCGGGGAGCAGGTAGCCGATCTCGGTCAGGAACGCACGGTACGTCTCGGGGTCGGGCTGGCCGGGCGTCTGGCGGTGGAACTCGTCGAGCCGCGCCTGGCGCTCGTCGCGTGCCGCGAGCAGCGCGCGGTTCGTGGGGGTGAGGTCAGCGATGATGTCGCTGACGCCTGCCCAGAACGTGTCGGCCGAGATGCCGGCATCGCCGAGCGCCTCGTTCTCGACGAAGTTGACGATCTCGCTGGCGACGTTCAGGTCGGCGCGTTGCAAACGGTCACTCATGCTTGGAATCCTTCGGTGTCTGCGCCGAGGGCGGTCAATGCCGCCAAGGCGATTTCTGCGTCTTGCGGAGGCGTGCCGCCGGCGACCCCAAGGCCGCCAACAAGTACGCCGTCAAACACGATGGGGAACCCACCGTGGATGCTGCTGAGGAGGCCCCCGGTGCCATGCTCCATGGCGACGGCCAGCGCCGGCGGCATCGCGCCGCTGGGCTTGCGGGTCGACGCCGCGGTGATGGCCTTGCGGCGGCTGGTCTCAAGGCTGTGCGGGGGAGCACCATCGGCCTTACCGAGGGCAACGATCGTGATGCTCGGGTCGACCACGGTCGCCACGGCGCGAACGCCGGCGGTGGCTGCGGCATCCATCACGCAAGCAACCGCCCGCGCGGCCGTCTCGTATGTAATGACGGGTGTCGAGAGATGTGTGGTCATGTGGTGCTCCAGGTTTCATCGAGCACGGCGCCGGGATTGAGGATCCCCGCCGGGTCGAGTGCGGTCTTGATGCGGTGGTTGAGCTCGAGCACATCGGGCCCGAGGTAGTCGGCGAGCCACGGCTTCTTGAGCCGGCCGACGCCGTGTTCGCCGGTGATGGTGCCACCGAGCGAGATGGCGAGATCCATGACCTCGCCGTAGGCAATCTCGGCGCGTGCTTGCTGCGCCGGGTCGTTCGGGTTCACAACGAGCAGCGGATGCGTGTTGCCATCGCCTGCGTGCGCGATCACCGCGATGATCACATCGCGGTGCTGTGAAATCTGCTCGATGCCCATGACGAGGTCGCCGAGGCGGGGGAGCGGCACGCCGACGTCTTCCATCAGCACCGTGCCCATCTTCTCGACCGAGGGGATCGCGATGCGGCGGGCGACGACGAAGGCTTCGCCCTCTTCGAGGTCGTCGGTGAAGAAGCACTCGGTGGCGTTGCTCAGCGCGCACAGCGCCTCGACCTGCGCGATCTCGACACCGGCGTGGCCGGCGGGCTCGTCGGACTGCACCACGAGCATCGCCGCGGCGGTGCGGTCGAGGCCCATCTTGGTGACATCTTCGACGGCGTTGATCGAGACGCGGTCCATGAACTCGAGCATCGACGGGCGCATCGCCTGGGTGATGCCGAGCACGGCAGACATGGCGTCTTCGAGCGTCGCGAACGTAGCGACGAGCGTCGTCGGCGGGCGCTGCGCCGGAATGAGGCGCAGCACGACCTCGGTGATGATGCCGAGGGTGCCCTCGCTGCCGGTGAACAGCTTCGTCAGCGAGTAGCCCGCGACGTCTTTGATCTTGGGCCCGCCGAGCTTCACGGCGCGGCCGTCGGAGAGCACGACGGTCATGCCGAGCACATAGTCGGTGGTCACGCCGTACTTCACGCAGCAGAGTCCGCCGGCGTTGGTGGCCACGTTGCCACCGATCGAGCAGAACTGGAACGAGGCGGGGTCGGGCGGGTACCAGAGGCCGTGCTCGGCGGCGGCGGCCTTGACCTCGGCGTTGAACGCGCCCGGCTGCGAGACCACCGTGCGAGTCACCGGGTCGACGGTGATCTCACGCATGCGGTCGAGCGAAAGCACGATGCAACCGTTGATTGCGGTTGAGCCGCCGGAGAGCCCGGAGCCCGCGCCGCGCGGGACGATCGGGACGTTCGCGGCAGCCGCGAGGCGCACGACAGTCTGCACCTCTTCGGTGCTGGTCACGCGCACGACGACCAGGGGGGTGCCCGCGTTGGGGTCGTTCGCTCGGTCCCAGCGGTACGCGTCCATCGAAGCGGGGTTCGTGATGACGCTTCCCTCGGGCAGGGCGGCCACCAGCGCGTCGATCAGAGAGGTGTCTGCGGGCAACATGGGTTCGCCTTTCTCGGGGTGATGTGAGAATAGCAACTCTTGTGACTATTCTGGAACAGCTGTTTCACATGGTGAAAAATGGATGCCGCATCCTCGCAATCACGCGGGGCGGGCATTGTCGTGATGATGAACAAAGAGGGCTGACACATGGCTGCGAACGCAGAAACGGGCGGCGTCCAATCGGTTGCACGGGCATTTGCGCTTCTTGAAACGTTGCGCGTGCTGGGCGGTGAAGCGGGCGTGAGCGAGCTCTCGGCCGAGGTCGAGTTGCCGGCCCCCACGATCCACCGCCTCTTGCAGACGCTGAGCACGCACGGCTATGTCGTGCAGTTGCCCTCGCGCAGGTATTCGCTCGGGCCTGGGCTGATTCGGCTCGGCGATGGAGCGACGCGGCGGCTCTCGCTCTGGGCGATGCCGGTGTTGGCCGGGCTCGGGCAGGGCTCGCAAGAGACCGCCAACATGGCGATCCTCGACGGCGACATGGCGAGCTATGTCGCGCAGGTGCCCTCGCCGCACCAGATGCGGATGTTTACCGAGGTTGGGCGCCGGGTGTTTCCGCATGCCGCGGGCGTGGGCAAGGCGATCCTCTCGCAGCTGCCCGACGAGCGGGTGATCGAGATTGTGCGACGTACCGGGATGCCGGCATACACGCCGACGACAATCACGAGCGAGGCCGCACTGCTCGCTGATCTGCAGGCGACCCGTCAGCGCGGGTATGCGATCGACGAGGGCGAGCAGGAGGTTGGGGTGCGGTGTTATGCGCTCCCGGTCGCGGGGCTCGCGATGCCTGCAGCGATTTCGGTGTCTGGGCCCGAGTCGCGCGTCACGCTCGCGTCGGTTGATCGCATGGTGCAGCTGCTGCGCGAGGCGGGCGCGCTGCTTCGCGCGGCGATGCCGGGTGCGTGATGCGGGTTGCGTGACGCGGGTTGCGTGACGCGGGCGTGATGCCCGGCGCGTGGCCCGCTGTTGGCGGGTCATCCGCTGGGTGGCGCTGGGTGCAGACACTTGGCAGAAATGGCCCCCTCGAGTGGCCCGTTGGGGACAGAACAACTCGAGAGGGCCCCTGCAGTCTGCACCTCCATGGGCGCCCCTTGGGGAGAGCGCTCTTGCCATATTGGGGATAGGCAATGGATACCCTTGGTGCAGCCCCCCGCGCGCTACCATACA
This sequence comes from Actinomycetes bacterium, assembly GCA_029777095.1. Taxonomy (GTDB): domain Bacteria; phylum Actinomycetota; class Actinomycetes; order Actinomycetales; family Microbacteriaceae; genus Microbacterium. The sequence continues at coordinate 9,415 of JAKOTS010000007.1, forward strand.
GGAGCCTCCTGGGAATCACACCCTAAATGGGGGATGAACGTCAACGAGATCACGGCCACACGCCGGATGATCCGCGGCGATGGCTCCCGACGATGTGGGTGTCGATGATTCCGACCACCTCCATCAGTGCGAACGCGGTGACGGGGCCGACGAACCGGAATCCCAGCTTGCGCAGGGCCTTCGCCATCGCGACCGATTCGGGTGACGACGATGGCACCTCCGATTGGTGGAGGGGGACCGGGGTCGTCTCGGGTCGGAATGACCAGAGCGTGTCGGCCAGGCCGCCCTGCTCACGCAATGCGAGCGTGGCCCGCGCGTTCTGCAGGGTCGCCTCGATCTTCATGCGGTTTCGAATGATGGATGCGTCGCCCAGAAGCCGCTCCACATCGGCGTCGCCGAACCCGGCCACGACCTCCGGGTCGAACCCGGCGAACGCCTCGCGGAACGCGGGTCGCTTGCGCAACACGATCGCCCACGAGAGACCTGATTGAAACGCCTCGAGGCTCAGGCGCTCAAACAAGCCCTGCTCGTCGCGAACTGGCATGCCCCACTCGGTGTCGTAGTACTCGCGCATGAGGGGATCGGTGGCCGCCCAGCGGGGTCGGGCGTGGCCGTCGTCGCCGATCACGAGGGCGGCGGGCAGGGCGTCGGCGTCGCCGGCGTGAGCAAGTGCGGCGTCGGTGCCGTCAGCACTCTTGATGTCAGTCATCGTCGGTTCTCCCGTTCGAGGTCGATCAGAAAGCGTTTGGTTTCGGGGTGGTTGCCGTAGGGGCCGATCGATCCGTCGGCCCGCACGACGCGGTGCACGGGGACGATGATCGACCAGGGGGAGCGGGCACAGGCGGTGCCCACGGCCCGGGCTGCACCCGGGCGGCCCGCCATGATTGCGACCTCGCCGTAGGCCGCCGTCTCGCCGTACGGAATCTCAACGACCGTGCGGAGGGCCTCGGCCGTGAAGCCGCTGAGCTGCCGCCAGTCGATGGGCACCGTGAACTCGCGGAGGGCGCCGGCGAAGTACTCGTCGAGCTGCTCGGCGGCGGTGTTGAGAATTGCAGTGTTGAGAATCGCAGTGCTGTCATGTGCCTGATTCAGATCCCCTTCAGCGAGCACGCCTGTAGCCAGCACGCCCGGCGGCAGCATTTCAAGCGACACCAACCCCTCGCTCGACGCGGTCAAGAGGGCATCGCCAACCGGGGTGGGGGTCACGAGCGAGGCAAGCGGGGTCATTGCACCATTGTGGCGCGGCAGCGCGACCCGCACGGGAGTGCGAGCGGCGGGCGAGGCATCCGTGGGTCATTGTCTGAAAAAGCAAGCCCTGTGCAGGAGCAGTGCGGCGTGCCACGCTTGGACGCATGACGTCCGATGCAGCTGCGCAACACACCGTTCGATGGGGCGTCCTCGCACCGGGAATCATCGCCCACGTGCAGGTTGCCGACATGCGCAGGCATGGGCTCCGCGTCGACGCGGTTGCCTCCCGAGACCTCGCCCGCGCGCGCGACTTCGCCGCCGAGTTCGGAATTGCACGCGTCTACGGCGACTATCAAGCGCTGTGTGCCGACCCCGATATCGATGCGATCTACATTGCGTCGCCGCATCCATTTCACGCAAAGCAGGCGTTGCTGGCGATCTCGCACGGAAAACATGTGCTGGTTGAGAAGGCGTTCGCGATGAACGCCCGGCAGGCGCAGACCGTGCTCGACGCCGCCTCGGCGCGCGGGGTCATCGCGCTCGAGGCGATGTGGGTGCGGTACCTGCCGTACATGGCGGTCATCCAGAACTGGCTGGCCGAGGGGCACATCGGGCGGGTGCGCGCCGTCTCGGCGGACCGCTCGACGATCCTCTCGACCGATCCGACCCACCGGGTGCGTGCGATCGAGTTGGGTGGCGGCGCGATTCTCGACGTCGGCGTGTATCCGGTCGCGTTCGTGCAGGGACTCCTCGGTGCGCCGATCGCGATCGCTGCGCGGGGCCGTCTCACAGAGCAGGGGGTGGATGCCGCAGCCGCCGCAGTCCTCGAATACGCCGATGGCACCCTCGCGACCATCACGACGTCGATCGACACGGCGGGCACGAACACCGTGACGATCATAGGGGAGCGCGGGCGCATCGAGGTGCTCGCGAACGCGTACGAGTGGCCGTTCGATGCGCGTGTGGTCGACGCGGAGGGCACCCAACTCGATGCGTTCACCGCCGCACACGAGGGGCGCGGCATGCAATTTCAGGCGCTGGAGCTCGAAACCCTCGTCGCCGAGGGGCGCACGCGCAGCGAAATCATGTCGCCCGAAGACACCCTGGATGTGATGCGCATCATGGACGAGATGCGACGCCAGATTGGCGTGCGATACCCGGCTGACGATGCCTGATGTGACCAGAAATCGAGGACTTTGCGCCACGGGCCGGGGCAATCCCACGAAACTCTGCCACGCTGGCGCTGATCCGGCTCGGTCGCGCTTAGTCTGGCACCTGTGTGGCGTGGTGATGGGATGGCGGCGTTCGATGTGAGCGATGACTCAAGCGCGCCCATAACACCCCACGACCTGGCCGTCGCCGAGCCCGGTGTTTCGGTGGCACACGTCGCTGATCCCGAGCGTCAGCGGCTGCGCGCCGAACTGGTCGCCATCGGTGGGCGTTCGTCGTTGCTGCGCTATAGCGATGTGCCCGAGGTCGGGATCGACATCACCAAGGCGCACCCGAGTAGCCTGCCCACGTTTATTACCGGGCAGTCGACGCTCCTTTCGAACCTGTTCCGCGACGAGGTCGCGCTGCTGCAGGCACGCCGTGCCGCCGACGCGATCACCGCCAAGAACGTCGAGCTTCGCACCGTCCGCGGCATCAATGCGGTGCACCTTGCGGTGGGCCTTGCCACCTGGACCCAGGGTGAAACGACCTTTACCGCGCCCGTGTTGTTGCGCCCGCTCGCGATCCGCCGCCGCGGCACGGTCGGCGACGGGCCCGACTTCGAACTCAAGCTCCAGGGCGGCTTCATCGTCAACCCCGAGCTTGTCGCCGCGCTCGAGGAGCAGTTCGGCATCGGGCTCGACGGCGAGTCGCTCGCCCTGCTCGCCCACGCCGATGGCGTGTTCAAACCTCAGCCGGTCATCGACCGCCTCCGCGGCCTGACCGCCCACATCGGTTCGTTCACTGTGCATCCCCGACTCGTCGTCTCGACGTTCGCCGATGTTGCGCGCGGGCTGAGCCGCGACCTCGCCCCCGGGCGACGCGAACCACTCGAGCACCGCGTGCTCGATGCGCTCGCCGGCCATTCTGCCGACCGTGAGGCGCTCGCAACCGTCGGCCCCGAGGTTGTCGTCACGAACCCCGACCGCCGCTCCCCGTCGAACGACGCGCTGCTGCTCGACGCCGACGATGAGCAAGAAGCCGTGATCGCGGCGATTGCGGCCGGGCGTTCGTTCACCGTCGCCACGCTTCCCGGCACGGGTGGCACGCAGACCGTCGTCAACGCGATCGGTGCGCTCGTTGCCGACCACAAGCGCGTGCTCGTGGTGAGCCCGAGGCGCTCCACACTCGAGGGCATCCGCTTGCGCCTGGCAAAGATTGGGCTCCCGGGCCTGGCCGTGACCCCTCCCGCGCTGCAGCGCGACCTGATCCGTGCCATCGGGCGCAACGAAAAGGCCGAGGCACCGGCGCTCGCCGAGGTCGACGAGGCACTCGTTCGCCTGCGGTCGGTCTTGCTTGACTATCGCGGTGCGCTGTCGGGGAAGCATCCACAACTTGGCGTCAGCCCGCTCGACACCCTGCGGGAGCTGACCCGCATCTGCACCGCCGACCCGACGCTGATCACTCGCACCCGGCTCGAGGTGCCCGCGCTCGCCGCGATCGCCGCCGACCGTGAGAGTGCCGCGCAGAAGTTGGCGCTGGCCGCCCGGCTCGGCGAGTTTCGCTTCGGACCCAACGATTCGCCCTGGTACGGCGTCTCGTTCGACACCACGGGGCAGGCCACCGACACGCACTCGCTCGCAAAGCGCCTGCACCAGCGCGAGGTGCCGCTCCTGCTCGAGCGCGGTTACGAGCTGATCGCGCAGACGCGCATGCGGCCGTTCCAGACGATCGACGAACTTGGCGACTACCTGTTGTTGCTTCGCGGGATCCGTGATTCGCTCGACCGGTTCAAGAGGTCGGTGTTCGAGCGGCCGCTGGGCGAAATGATTTCGGCGCTCGGTTCGCGCCGCGAGTCGAGCAACATGACAGGCCCGCAGCGCCGCCGCCTGCGCAGGCTCGCCCGCGAATACCTGCGCCCCGGTGTGCATGTGACCGACCTCCACGAGTCGCTCGTACGCATCCAGGAGCAGCGCACGCAGTGGCAGCGCTACGTCGAGGTGGGCGTGGTGCCGGAGGTGCCGCTCGGCCTTGGCGATGTGCAGGTCTCGTGGCAGCGTGTGCACGCCGACCTCGACGCCCTCGACCAGGCCCTCGCCCGCGAGCGAGGAACGCACCTGAACGCCATGCCGATCGCAGATCTCGTGCGCACTCTTTCGGGGCTCGCCGCCGACAGCGACGTGATGGAGAACCTACAGGAGCGGGTCGCCCTGCGCGCCGAGTTGGCCGCGATCGGGCTCGACCCGCTGCTGACCGAGCTTTCGGTCCGGCACGTTGCCGAAGACCGGGTGGCCGCAGAACTCGAGTTTGTCTGGTGGCAGTCGGCCCTCGAGGTGATGCTCCGCGGTGAGCGCGCGCTCCTCGGCGCCAACACCTCGGTCGTTGACCGTTTGGAGCGCGACTTCCGGCTTGTCGATGAAGCGCATGCCGCGGCATCCGGCCCCCTGCTCGCGTGGCGGCTGTCAGAGAAGTGGAAGATCGGCCTGATCGACGAGCCCGCCGAGGCGACCGCGTTGAAGAAGGCGCTCACGCGTGGGCAGCTGACGCCGAAAATGCTGGTGGATGCCGCACCCACCCTCACCCGTACGCTCGCGCCCGCGTGGCTGGCGACGCCATACGACGTGCCGCTCTTGCCCGAGGGCCTCGAATTTGATGCTGTGCTCCTTGTCGATGCGGCAGGAATTTGCCTCGCCGAAGCCGCGCCGGCGATTCGTCGCGCGCGCCAGCTGGTCGCCTTCGGCGACCCGGCGACGCAGCGCCCGAGCCCGTTCACGATTGCGATCACGCAGCCGAGCGTGCAGGCGGCGCAGCTGGGGCAGCCCGGCGCGATTCAGCCCGGCCCTGGGCCCGTGACGTCGTCGGCAACGACGGTGGCGGCGGCTTCGCCCGACCCCGCGGTGGCGCCCACCGAACCCGGCGACGCCGAGCCGGCCGCCGTGCCATTCGACGACGTCTCTGTGTTCGAGCGCCTCGCCGAGCTGCTGCCCGTGATGACCCTGACCCGCAGCTATCGCGCCGGTGGCGAAGACCTCGCCGAGCTCGTGAACGACGCCTTCTACGGTGGCGAAATCGTCTCGCTCCCGTGGGCCGGCTCCTATCTTGGCCGCGGCAGCCTCAGCGTCGACTACGTCGAGCACGGCACCGGCGCCCCCGACCCGATCTCGGGCGCGGTCGAGAGCACCAAGGCCGAGGTCGAGCGCATCGTCACGCTCGTCGCCGAGCACGCGGTAAACCGGCCGGCCGAGTCGCTGATGGTCGTGACGGCGAGCCCCAAGCACGCCGAGCGCCTGCGCCACGAGATCACCGTGAAATTTGCCGAGCGTCCGGAGCTCGCCGAGTTTGCCGCGCGCGACAGCGCCGAACCGTTCGCCGTGTTGACGCTCGAGCAGTCGGTGGCCGAGAGCCGCGACCGCGTGATCTTCTCGCTCGGCTACGGCCTCACCCGCCACGGCCGCGTGCTCTCTGACTTCGGCGACCTCTCGACCCCCGATGGCGAGCGCCTGCTCACGGTCGGCATGACCCGCGCTCGCCGTTCGATGGTGATCGTGTCATCGATCCGCCCCTCGGCGTTCGACGACCGCAAGCTCGACCACGGTGCCGGCACGCTGATGGAGATCCTCGGCAACATCGACGAGAGCGCGCCGCAGGGCGACCTCGAAGACCTCGCCGATCCGCTCACCCGCACGCTTGCCCGCGAGCTGCGCGCGCTCGGGATCGACTGCACGCTCGGCTACCGCGGCTCGCTCGCGCTGGTTGCAAAGCACGGCGGCAAGGCGGTCGTGGCCGAAAGCGACCCCGAAGTGCACGGTTCGTCGATGCGTGAGGCCCTGCGCCTGCGCCCGCAGGTGTTGCGCCGTCTCGGCTGGCACTACGTGCGGGTGCACGCCTTCGATCTTTACAGCGACCCGGCGGCGGTGGCCGTCCGTATCGCCGGTGTCCTCGGGCTTGAGGTGTCGCCGCGGGCTGTCGACCCGGCATCCGCTGATCTTTCGACGCAGCCCATCACGACCATCACTGGGTGATCGTCGTGGGTGGTGACGGCGTGCAGGGCGCGCGCAAGTCGGGTGCGGATGCCGCGGCTGATGCAGATGCCGCGACTGATCTAAATGCTGCAGCCGAAATGACGGCGGATGCCGCAGCCCCGCGGCAGCGCATCGTGCGGGTTGGCACGTCGCGGCGTGCGAAGCTCACGCCCGCGCCGAACACGACGGCCGAACCCACCCACGCCGAGGCGATGGGCGAGGAGCCTCCGCCCGTGCCGAAGGGCGCGAGCGGTCCGAACGATGCGCAACTGCGACAGGACGTGCCCCCGCACTACTGAGCCGGGGGCACGGCGCCTGCGCTCGAGCTGGGTGTTCGGTGCCTGGTTGTTCGGTGCCTGCTTCTCGAGGAGATCGCGAATCTGCACGAGCAGTTCGGCCTCGGTGGGCATTGGCGCCTCTTCTTCAACGGCCTCGACGCCAGCCTTCTTGGCTGCGGCATCCTTCGCCCTGTTCATCGGAACGATGAATGCGAAGTAGACCACGGCGGCGACCGCGACGAAGTTGATGATCGCGCCGATGATCGCGCCGAACGAGAATGTTGCCTCGCCGCCACCGAGCGTCGGCACGGTGACCTGCAGTGCCGTGTCGAGGCTGCTTGCCGAGAAGAACAGGCTGATCAGCGGATCGATGAGTGCGCTGACGATCACGTTCACGATCGCTGTGAATGCAGCACCGATCACGACGGCAACTGCCAGGTCGATCACATTGCCGCGGAGAATGAAGTCTTTGAAGCCCTTAATCACGAGCGTTTCCCTTGGTTGAGGCGGCCGCGTTGCTACGTGGTCGCGGGTGTGGAGGCGGCTTTTGTCTCTGATCCCGATGATGCCGAAGATGACGACGAATCGCTACTGGTGGAGCTACTGGAGCTGGACGAACTGCTGGAGGAGCTGCCGCCGCCGGTGCTGCTGCTCTTTGAACCGCGCGAGTCGGTGCGGTAGAAGCCCGACCCATTGAAGGTCACGCCCACGGCGCCGAACACCTTGCGCAGGCGTCCGCTGCACTCGGGGCACGTGGTCAGCGAATCGGCGCTGAACGGCTGGTGAATGTCGAACGTGTGGCTGCACTCGGTGCAGGCATAAGCGTAGGTAGGCATGGCTCCTGGGTTTCGGTCCTGGTGGGGCGGCTCAGCGCCGCACGTCTTCAAAAGTCAGTGTGTACGTCGGCGTCACGACACCGGTCACGCCCTGGTCGTGCAGTTCGCGGGGCACCGATTCGACGACCTCCGAGTCGAACACAACGGCGTAGACCGGCGGACGCCGTTCCATCGAGCCGAGCGTCTTATCGAAGTAGCCGCGCCCCCAGCCGAGTCGCATCCCAGTTTTGTCGATGGATGCCGCCGGCACGATCATGAGGTCGACATCGTTGACCGCGATGGGGCCAAGCAACTCGCCTTCGGGCTCGGGCATGCCGAAGAGGCCCTCGGTCTCGGTGCCGTCGGTGTGCGCGACGGCCCAATCAAGAAGACCGTCGGCGCGCGTGACCGGGAGCAAGACACGGATGCCCGCCGCCGTTGCCCAGTTCAAAAATGTGCGGGTCGACGGCTCGGTGCGCGCAGACAGGTAGCAGGAGAGCGACTGCACGCCAAGGTTGGCGAGGAGTGCACGGAGCTGGTCGGCGAGGCCCTGCTCGGCCGCGGCATGCTGTGCCGGTGTGAGGAGTTGACGGCGCTCGCGAAGCTCGGCCCTGAGCGCGCGTTTGTCGTTGGTGATGTCATCAGACATGGATGCCAGTCTACGTTCGTCGCCGCGGGGGGTGGCATTCGCTAGGGTGAATGGCATGTCTTCGAAGCGAATGAAAGCCGTTATTCCCGCCGCTGGCCTTGGTACGCGCTTCCTCCCAGCGACGAAGGCAATGCCAAAAGAGATGTTGCCGGTGGTCGACAAGCCGGCGATTCAGTACGTCGTTGAAGAGGCGGCTGCCGCGGGCATCGACGACATCCTCGTGATCATCGGCCGCAACAAGAACGCGATCTCGAACCATTTTGACGCAATGCCCGAGCTTGAAGAGAAGCTCAAAGACAAGGGCGATGACGCGCGATTGCAGCGGGTGATCGAGTCGTCCGACCTCGCCGACATTCACTTCGTTCGCCAGGGCGAGCCCAAGGGGCTCGGCCACGCGGTGCTGCGCGCCCGCGCGCACGTGGGCGATTCATCGTTCGTCGTGATGCTCGGCGATGACCTGATCGACGAACGCGACCCATTGCTGCCGAAGATGATCGAAGAGCATGAGCGGCGCGGGGCATCCATTGTTGCCCTGATGGAGGTCGACCCCGCGATGATCCATATGTATGGTGCCGCGGCAGTTGAGCCGACCGACGACCCCGATGTCGTGCGCGTGACCGGCCTCGTTGAGAAACCGAAGACCGAAGAGGCGCCCTCGAACCTGGCCATCATTGGCCGTTATGTGCTGACGCCGCACGTCTTCGATGTGCTCGAGCACACCGCGCCCGGCAAGGGCGGCGAGATTCAGCTCACCGACGCCCTACAGGAGCTTGCTGCCGACACCGAAACCGGTGGGGTCTACGGTGTGGTTTTCCGTGGCCGTCGCTACGACACCGGCGATAGGGTTGACTACATTAAGGCCATCGTGCAGCTGGCGATGGATCGTGAAGATCTGGGGCTCGAGTTGCGTCCGTGGTTCAAGGAGTTTGCGGCGGGCCTGTAGGCCGGTCGGACCGCAACGGGAACGAAACCGACAACGAAGGCGAAGAGAGGCCACGTGGAGTTCGGACCATCTTTGCTCGCGCACGGATCGACATCGATCCGGCTCGTGCGTCAGCGCGATGCGCGCATTTTGCAAGACGAACTGATGGAGAACCGCGCCTGGCTGAGGCGGTGGGAGGCGACCAGCCCCGACGGCCCCGTGTCGATCGAAATGCGTGGCGGTATCCGTCGTCTGTTGCAGCAATATCGCGACGGGCAAGGCGTGCCGTTCGTCATGGAGAGCGAAGGCCAGGTGGTTGGCCAGTTGAACGTCTGGGGCATGGCGCGCGGGTCGCTCAGCTCGACCACCCTTGGTTACTGGGTCAGTCAGAAGGCCGCGGGGCGTGGGGTCACACCCACCGCGGTCGCGCTCGCCACCGACGTCTGTTTTCGTGAGCTCGGCCTGCACCGGATGGAGATCTGCATTCGGCCTGAGAACAGCGCGAGCTTGCGGGTCGTGCAAAAGCTTGGCTTCAGGTACGAGGGGCTGCGGCGACGCTACATTCACATCGACGGCGACTGGCGCGACCACTATTCGTTCGCGCTCGTGCGCGATGAGGTACCCGAAGGCGTGCTCGAGCGCTGGGTTTCTGGGCACGCGCCGCGCGACGCGGCCGATATCCCGCCACAAGATCGCCTGCCGTCCGGGCCCGAATAATTCGCGCCACTGAGGCCGACTTTTGGGTGATCTTGCTCGACACGCCCGCGCGGCGGTGCGGGCTGTGGCATCCACCCCATAACGTGGGCTTATGGGCGGACAGGTGCTAGGCGGCGGGGTCATCGTGTTGGTGGCAGTTCTGCTGTGGCTTGTGTACCTGTTGCCGTCGTGGCACGCGCGGCACCAGTTCAACGCCGCCGAGCGCAACGCGGTGCGGTTGAACCAGGCAATTCGGATCTTTGCCGAGACCAGTGAGACCCCCGATGAGGTGCGCCTCGAGCTCAACGCTCGCACCGCAATGACGCAGCAACGGCTCGCGAAACGCATGCAGGCCGAGCGTGAACAGGCCGCCAACGAGACCCTGCGCGAACAGCTCGCGGTGGCGAGATTTGCGCCGGCTGCCCGCATGGCGCGCGCGCGTCGTCGCACGCGCCTGGCCGCGACGACCACGCTGATCATCGCGCTGGTGCTGATGGGGCTTGGCGTCTGGCAGTTCGTTGCCGCTGGGGCACAGCTGCTGCTTTGGGTCGGCGGTGCGCTGGTGCTGGTGAGCGGTGTTGCATTGCAGCGCATGGCATCGGTCAGCGCGCGGGCCGCAACGCGGGCAGTGACGGTGGATGCCGTGGCACCCTCCGCATCGACACTGCACGATATTGAACTCCCGGTCACGGCGCGTGACACCAGCTGGACGCCGCGGGCGCTGCCACAGCAGCTCGTCGCATCGGCTGGTTCGCGCGCGGCGGCCGTGCAAGACGCGCTCGATGCGCAGCGGCGGTTGCGTGAAGCGGCCCAGGCCCAGGCCGAGGCGATGCGTGAGCGCGCCGCGCAGCTGCGCCCGGCGCCTGTGTCGATCGAGACCGCGCGGATTGCTCCGGTCGAACCGGCAACGCCTGCGGCTCCCTCGAAGTGGGCGAGCATGGGCGTCGTCGACGACGCCGAGATCGAAGCGCACGTGCGGCAGTTGCTCGCGCGACGCAGCGGGTAATGCTCGCGGCGCGGGTTCGCTCGCGTGATAGTCTTTTCGAGGTTTACGGGTCTGTGGCGCAGTTGGTAGCGCGCTTCGTTCGCAATGAAGAGGTCAGGGGTTCGAATCCCCTCAGATCCACCAAAGTTTGAGCTGTGGCATCCACTCGACGAAGGATGCCGGTCGCTGCTGTTCGCCGCGCGTGCCTGCTGTGCCCGCGGGCACAAAAGCCGGGAACGAGCGCGAAAGTATCTCAGCCGGGGCCGCACGCCGAGGTCGGGTCCCGTTCAGCGCTTTTGTGCTCCGCGCGCTGGGCGATAGGCAGCGAACTGTGACCTCTGTCGCGACTCATGAGGGGCAGAAGGCCCGCCGCGCGAGCAGCCCGACCAGATCTCGAATCCTTGACTTCGGAGGCTCGGCGCGGTGAAATACAGCAACGATGCCGGACGCTGTTGTTCGTGGCATCCTGATGCCTGTGTGCAGGCCCGAGGAGTCCCAATGGCCGTTCATGGCCACGTCGACGAACGATTCTCCGCGTTGTCAGAAGTGTTGGACGCCCAGCTGGAGTCGGGTGAAGAGCTCGGCGCAGCGATCTCGGTGAATCTGGGTGGCCAGACACTCGTCGACGTGTGGGGTGGGTACGCTGATGCCGCCCGCACGATTCCGTGGGGCGAAGACACGATCGTGAATGTGTGGTCGACGACCAAGGAGATCACGGCGCTCGCGATCCTGATGCTCGTCGAGCAAGGTCTGGTCGACCTGGATGCGCCCGTAGCCACGTACTGGCCGGAGTTCGCACAGCACGGCAAACACGACATCCTCGTCAAGCAGGTCATGTCACACACCTCCGGGGTATCGGGTTGGGATCAGCCCTTCGTTGCGGAAGACATGTATGACTGGGAGAAGTCGACCTCGCGGCTGGCGGCACAGGCTCCGTGGTGGGAGCCCGGCACCGCGTCGGGGTACCACGCGCAAAACCAAGGGCACCTGTTGGGCGAAATCGTGCGTCGGGTATCGGGCCTCCCTTTGAAGCAGTTCGTGGCCGAGCGCATCGCGGCCCCGCTCGGCGTGGACCTGCAGATTGGGGCCAAGGCCGAAGACGATGACCGGGTTGCCGAGATCATTCCGCCCCCACCGTTGGGGTTCGACTTGGCCACGATGGATCCGACGTCGCCGACGGTCCGCACCTTGACCGGCCCGGTCTCTGATGCGGCATTGGCCAACACGATTCCCTGGCGACGTGCAGATATGGGTGCACTCAACGGGCACACAAACGCGCGGGCGTTGGCGCGAACGTTCTCGACGATCTCGCTGGGAGGCGAAGTCGATGGGGCCCGGCTGTTGTCACCGGCCACGATTGAACGCATCTTCGAGGAGCAATCTCACGGCCCAGACCTCGTGCTCGGCGTGCCGTTGAGGTTCGGCATCGGATTTGCGCTCCCTGAGCCGACGAGCATCCCGTACGTTCCGAGTGAGAAGGTGTGTTTCTGGGGCGGATGGGGCGGCTCGATGACGCTCATGTTCCCCGACAGGGGACTGACGGTCTCGTACGTCATGAACCGGATGGCGCCGGGCATCATCGGGTCCGATCGCGCCGAGCTTTACCTGACCTCGATCCTGTCTGCGTTGGACTGAGGCCGAACCTACACTTGTGGGGTGGTGAATCTTCGATACGTCAGCGATACGGCGCGCGCGAACCTCAGCTCGCTGTTCTCGCTCCTGATTTGGGTCGGCATCACGCTGTGGGTGTTTGCCGCAAACGGTGACCTCGAAGGCGCCGAGCCGCTGGCCTGGGCGATCAACGCCTACTTGTTCACCTGGCCGGTCTTCGGCGCCATCTACCTGACGTGGACCCATCTTGCGTACGCGCACCGCGCACCGCGCACGCTCGCGTCACGAGCGAGGCGCGAGAACGACCTGCAGGCGCGCTGGTGGTCGTCGCTGATCGGGTACGGCGGCGCGTCAAGCTGGACCCTCACCGCCGCGCTGGCCGCCATCTTCGTCACCGTGGTCATCGCCCAGAACCCCGCGTATCGCAGCGAGGTGGTTTACGTGGTGCTCGGCTTGCTGTGCGTTGCGAGCTCGTGGGGGCTGATGGTCTATTCGTTTGCGCTGCAATACCTGCGTCTTGAGATTCGGGGTCGAGACAGTGGTATCCGTCATGTGGAAATGGGGCTCGAAGACGACGCCCAATTCGGCGACTATCTGACGCTCACGGTGTTGCTCTCGACGATGGCGGCGACCGTGTCGGCGACGATACGCAGCCGGCAGGCGTGGGTGCTGGTGCGCACGAACGTGCTGTTTGCGTTCACCTTCAACTCGGTGATCGTCGCGATGGTGGTGGCGCTGCTGCTCGGCACGCTGCTGGCGTAGGCGGAGCGCGGGCAATGCAGCGCCGCGGCTAGGGCTTCGGGTACTTGTAAAAGCCCTCGCCGGTCGACATGCCGAGCTTGCCCTTGTCGATGTAGTGCTCCTTGAGATACCGCGCGAACTCGGGGTTCGGGCCGTTGATGCCGATGTTGTAGGGCGTCATGAGCCCGATCATGTCGAACAGCTCGAACGGGCCGCGCGGCGCGCCCATGCTGATGCGCCAGACCTTGTCGATGTCGGCGGGCTCCGCGATGCCCGCGACGAGCAGGTTGGAGGCGGCCCCGAGCAGCGGCATGAGCAGCGAGTTCATCAGGTAGCCGGCCTTCTCCTTCTTGATCTCGACCGGCACCATGCCCATCTCGGTCGCGAACTCCATGACGGTGGCGACCGTGGCGGGATCGGTGAGGGGCGTGCCCATGACCTCGGCGACGTTGTGCACCCAGATGCGGTTGGCGAAGTGCATGGCCAAGAACTTCTCGGGGCGGCCCGTGAACTCGGCCATGTCGCTGGGCAGCAGGCTCGAAGAGTTGGTGGCGAAGATCGTCTTGGCGGGGGCCAGCTTCGCGAGCTGGCGGTAGGTGTCGCGCTTGATGTCGAGGTTCTCGGGCACCGCCTCGATGATGAGGTCGGCGTTCGCGACGGCCGCGGCGAGGTTAGCGCTGAGCGTGAGCGACGTCAGCGTCGCGGCAGCTTTGCCGCTGGTGCCGCTCACGACCTCGGCGGCACCGCCGGTCTTGGGCGCGCCCTCAACCTCGGCGATGTACGTCTCGGCGAGCAGGGCGAAGCGCTCTCTCGCACCCTCGAGCGCCTCTGCGTTGATGTCGTACGCGGTGACCTCGAAACCGCTGTACGCGGCCTGGAACGCGATTTGAGAGCCGAGCACGCCGGTGCCCAACACGGTGACGGTCCGAATATTGGTCATTGCGAGTCCTCACTTGTCACGAATCGCCCGCTAGCGCTGCACGCGGGCATGCGATGCGTCGTCGCATTCGCGTGATCTTTACGGTATCGGGATGCCACGGGTCCGACGTGTTTGCGACAGAAAACCGCGGGTGTGGGGCGCGGCGCGCCCCACACCTCAGCCGCTCAGCGCTGCGGTCGGCGACGTGCGCGCCGCGCGCATCGCGGGCAGGACACCTGCGATCGCACCCACGGCGATCGTCACGAGCACCCCGGCGACCAGCACGAGTGGCGGAATCGCGAGACTCCAGCCATTGGCGCGGGCGGCGATGGCCGTGATGATCCACCCGAGCGCGGTGCCGGCCACACCTCCGTAGGCAGACAGCAGCATCGCCTCGAACAAGAATTGCTCGCGGATGTGCCGCTGCGTCGCACCGAGCGAACGGCGCAGGCCAATCTCGCGGCGCCGTTCGAGCACCGAGATGACCATGGTGTTGGCGACGCCGATGCCACCGACGAGCAGGGCGATCGAGCCGACGCCGACGAGCAAACCGGTGAAGGCCTGGTCGACGGTGTTCTTGGCTGCGAGCACGTCCGACGGCCGGCTGACTTTCACGGCGTTCGGCGCCTCGGGGCTCACCGTGCCGGGCAGCAGCTTGCGAACCTCGGCGACGAGCGACTCGTCGGAACGCTCATAGATCATCGTCGGGTTACCGGTGTGACCAAAGAGTTCCTTGGCGATGGGCACGCCGATCAGCGCCATCGAGTCGAGCTCGGGCGCGAGGGGCGAGCTGTCAAGAACGCCCACGACGCTGAACTGCTGGTTGCCGAGCCAGACGAGCGCGCCCGCCTCCTGGATGCCCAGGCGTTCGGCGGCCGTGCGCCCGAGCACGACGGTCGGAAACTGCGCCGTGGCCTCGTTGAGCCAC
>JAKOTS010000036.1 GCA_029777095.1 Actinomycetes bacterium
CTCATGGCCTTACGGCACGGCCCAGCGACCCCACAGGCGTCCGTACACCCGCACGACGCCCATGCAGAGGAACTCGATCAGGTCCACCGACCCCGGGTCAGTCGACAGCTCCGGCGCCGTGCCACCCGGCCAGCGCACGTACCACGGCCATGCCGTCACCGTCCGTCCTCCCGTGGCGTCCTGCTCCAGCACCAACACCAAACGCCTGCCGGCAACCATGTTGCGGAAGTTGATGAGCAGATTCGAGGCGGCCCTCACCCGTTGGAACTCTCCCCGATCCCAAAACACCATCACCTCCCCGGCGCAATCGCCCAGGTCGTAATACGAACCCTCGCGGCACACGCGCAGGTCGCGCGTCATTCGCTGTGGCATCAGGTCACCTCGATCCCAAACGCCGAAAACGAGAGCATGTTGTTGCCCGCGCGCACCCTCACCTTATCGCCCGCGCTCAGCGTCACTCCGATTTGCGCCGCAAGCGTTTCGCTTCCCGGAATGCGCGTATCGTAATACAGGTAGTGCTTATCCTCTATGCTGGCCCCGCCCCCCGGCGAGACCGCCAACCGGAACGTCGTATCGCCACCGCCCCGGTTGCAGATGATGATCGAGCTCACCACCACCTGTGTGCCCGCCGGCGCCGTGTAAAGATCCGTCATCGTCGCTGCCGGCGGCGCGGCCTGGCCCAGAACCTTCAGCGTGTCCACGTTGACCCCCTAACTAACTTGTCAGCACCATCACCAGCACACGCGAGTCTGTTGCCGCCTCGTTCGCTGCCCTCGCCGCCTCGTTTGCTATCCTCGTCGCCTCGCTCGCTGTCTGCGCCGCCTCGTTCGCTGTCTGCGCCGCCTCGCTCGCTGTCTGCGCCGCCTCGCTCGCTGTCTGCGCCGCCTCGTTCGCTGTCTGCACCGCCTCGTTTGCTATCCTCGTCGCCTCGTCCGCTGCCCCCGCCGCTTCATACGGCGCGTTCGGCGGTGCGATGACCACCGTCACCGCCGCCACATCCTCCAGCACCTGCCCGGGCGAGAGGCACTTCACCTGCACCGCCTGGCCCACGAGATTCGCGGGCACCGACACCCGCAGCGGCGGGTCCGGCGACACGAGCACGAATAGGTCGCCGGCCTGGTGACCGTCCG
>JAKOTS010000037.1 GCA_029777095.1 Actinomycetes bacterium
GCATCGCCGCCGATGCCGCAGCCCAAATCGACCACGCGGGTGGCACCGGCATCCCGAAATCTGCCCGCATGAAGTGCGGCCACGGGGAGTCGCGTTGCCTGCTCGAGTCCTGCCTGCGTGAACAGCATGCTGCCCGCGAATTCGCCGAACTTGGCGACCGCGCGGGTGCGCAGGCGCGCCTGGCCGACAACGGCAGAGACGAGGTCGGGGGAGTGCCCCGCCGCGCGCAACCGGGTGACCTCGCGGGCCACGTCGTCAGTCGAGGCGACCGGCGGGAGGGAGTCGAGCAGGCGGAGCCCCTCGGGGGTTAACAACGCGGTCAACTCGCTCATCAGCATCCCACCAGCCTAAGAGCAGGCGCGCCCGCCCGGTGTCGTTGGCACTCGCGTTGCATGAGTGCCAGTGGCGCCCTAGACTGACTATTAGCACTCTCGTGGTGAGGGTGCTAATAGTCTTCAGTGTCGCAAGACAGTGTCAAGAAAGCAGAGGTAGACCGTGTCGGTTTCCATCAAGCCGCTCGAGGACCGCATCGTCATCAAGCAGATCGAGGCAGAGCAGACCACCGCGAGTGGCCTGGTCATCCCTGACACCGCCAAGGAGAAGCCCCAGGAGGGCGAGGTCGTATCGGTCGGCCCCGGCCGCATCGACGACAACGGCAACCGCGTGCCGCTCGACATCGCCGTTGGCGACCGCGTGATTTACAGCAAGTACGGCGGCACCGAGGTCAAGTTCGAGGGCACCGAGTACCTCGTGCTCTCGGCTCGCGACGTGCTCGCAGTGGTCGTTCGCTAAGACGCGCAAGTTCTTGAAGGGCCCGGATGCTTCGGCATCCGGGCCCTTCGTCGTTCGCGGGCGCGGGGGCGCTGCCGCGGCGCCGCCGCTCCCGCGCCCCGCTCAGCAGTCGCAATGTGTCGCTTTTGGGGCGGTATCGCGGCGATTCGCGACTGCTGAGCGGAGGGGAGAGCGGGCGAGCGACGGCGGTGCGGTGCGTGCCCTGCTCAGCAGTCGCAATGGGTCGCTTTTGGGGCGGTATCGCGGCGATTCGCGACTGCTGAGCGGAGGGAGGGAGGCAGGGAGGGAGCGGGGCGAGCGATGGCGGGTGGCGCCGCGCCCCGCTCGCCGTCGCGCGGGCCGTGCCCGCGCCCGGCTTAGGCCGCGCCCCGCTCGCCGTCGCGCGTGCCGTGCCCGCGCCCGGCTTAGGCCGCGCCCCGCTCACCCGTCGCAATGTGTCGCTTTTGGGGTGGTTTCGCGGCGATTCGCGACTGCTGAGCGGAAGAGAGCGCGAGGCGGGCGGGGAAGGAGAGCGGGACGGGGCGCGGGAGGGAGCGTGGGGAGGGAGCGCGGGAGGGAAGGCCCGCGGGAACAAAACCAATGTGCGCTCGCTTAGACTCTTCAACAGTGAAAGCGTGGCCGGATCCACGAGATCGCGCCGGTTTGCCCACTTTTCTTCGCCTTCGGCCGTCGGTACACCGACAGAGAGAGACCCCACATGGAACACTCTGACCCCTTCGGTTTCATCGGCTTGACCTATGACGACGTGTTGCTGCTTCCGGGCCACACCGACGTCATCCCCAGCGAGGCCGACACTTCGACCCGCGTGACGCGCCGCATCACGGTGGCCGTCCCCCTGATTTCAAGCGCGATGGACACGGTCACTGAGTCGCGCATGGCCATCGCCGTCGCCCGTGAGGGTGGCCTCGGCATCCTGCACCGCAACATGTCGATCGAAGACCAAGCATCCGAGGTCGACCGGGTCAAGCGCAGCGAATCGGGCATGATTTCAAACCCGATTACCACGCATTCGGATGCTTCGGTCGAAGAGGTCGACGCGCTCTGCGCGCAGTACCGCATCTCGGGTCTGCCGGTCGTCGACGACGAGGGTTACCTGCTCGGCATTGTCACGAACCGCGACATGCGCTTTGTTTCGGGCTTCGAGCGCACGACGACCAAGGTCGTCGACATCATGACCAGCAAGAACCTGATCACCGCACCGGTCGGGATCGGCGCGAACGAGGTCATCGCACTGTTCGCCAAGCACCGCATCGAGAAGCTCCCGCTCGTGCATGAAGACGGCAAGCTTGCCGGCCTCATCACCGTGAAGGACTTCGAGAAGAGCGAGAAGTACCCGCTCGCCACAAAGGACGAGCAGGGTCGCCTCCGGGTTGGCGCGGCAATCGGCTTCTTTGGCGACGCATGGGAGCGCGCAGAAGCGCTGCGCGACGTCGGGGTTGACGTGCTTGTGGTCGACACCGCTAACGGCCAGTCGGCCGGAGTGATCGAGATCGTGAAGCGCATCAAGGCCGATCCTTCGTTCGAGCACATCGACGTCATTGGTGGCAACGTTGCCACGCGCGAGGGCGCCCAGGCGCTCATCGACGCAGGTGTCGACGCCGTCAAGGTCGGCGTTGGGCCGGGCTCGATCTGCACCACCCGCGTCGTCGCCGGCGTTGGCGTGCCCCAGGTCACGGCGGTGTACGAGGCATATCTCGCTGCGCGCGAGTCGGGCATTCCCGTCATCGCCGACGGCGGCCTGCAGTACTCGGGCGACATCGCCAAGGCGCTCGTCGCCGGGGCCGATACGGTCATGCTCGGTTCGCTCCTCGCGGGCACCGACGAGAGCCCGGGCGAGCTGATCTTCGTCAACGGCAAGCAGTTCAAGCAGTACCGCGGCATGGGTTCGCTTGGTGCGCTGCAGACGCGTGGCAAGAAGACCTCGTACTCGAAGGACCGCTACTTCCAGGCCGATGTGCCAAGCGACGACAAGCTCATCCCCGAGGGGATCGAGGGCCAGGTGGCCTACCGCGGTCCGGTTGGAGCCGTGGCCTACCAGCTGGTCGGCGGCCTCCGGCAGTCGATGTTCTACGTCGGTGCACGCACCATCACCGAGCTGAAGCAGCGCGGCAAGTTCGTGCGGATCACCGCGGCAGGCTTGAAGGAGTCGCACCCGCACGACGTGCAGATCGTGGTCGAGGCGCCGAACTACCGCGCGTAGTTTGCGCGCAGACGGGGTCGGTCTGAAAACCGGCCCCACCCGGCGGCACTCCGGGGAGCGGGTAGGCTAGTGGAGTGACTATGGAAATCGAGCTTGGGCGCGGCAAGCGTGCGCGCCGGGCATACACGTTCGACGACATCGCAGTGGTGCCTTCGCGCCGCACGCGCAACCCGGAAGACGTGTCGACCACGTGGTCGATCGACGCCTTCCAGTTCGACATCCCCGTGCTGGGCGCCCCGATGGACTCGGTGGTCAGCCCGCAGACGGCGATCATGCTCGGCGAGCTCGGTGGCCTGGGCGTGCTCGACCTCGAGGGCTTGTGGACGCGGTACGACGACCCGACCCCCTACCTTACCGAGATTGCGAACCTGCCCGACGGTGCGGCAACCGCCCGCATGCAGGAGCTGTACTCGGCACCGATCCAGCCCGAGCTCGTCACCGCGCGCCTCGCTGAGATCCGCGCCGCAGGCGTGACCGTCGCAGGGTCGCTCACGCCCCAGCGCACCAAGGAGCTGTACGACACCGTCGCCGCAGCTGGTGTCGACCTGTTCGTGATCCGCGGCACCACGGTTTCGGCCGAGCACGTCTCGAGCGTCGCCGAGCCCCTCAACTTGAAGAAGTTCATCTACGACCTCGATGTGCCGGTCATCGTCGGTGGCGCCGCCACCTACACCGCGGCGCTGCACCTCATGCGCACGGGCGCGGCGGGTGTGCTCGTCGGCTTCGGTGGCGGCGCAGCCTCCACCACGCGCGCGACGCTCGGAATCCAGGCGCCGATGGCCACGGCCGTCGCCGATGTTGCCGGTGCCCGCCGCGATTACCTCGACGAGTCGGGCGGGCGCTATGTGCACGTCATCGCCGATGGTGGCGTTGGCACCTCGGGCGACATCGTCAAGGCCCTCGCGATGGGTGCAGACGCCGTCATGCTCGGTGTTGCGCTCGCGCGGGCGACGGATGCCCCGGGCCAGGGGTTCCACTGGGGTCCCGAGGCACACCACGCCAAGCTTCCGCGCGGTCACCGCGTCAAGGTCGATCAGGTCGCGACGCTCGAAGCAGTGTTGTATGGCCCGGCGCCCGTCGCCGACGGCACGGCGAACCTCATCGGTGCGCTCAAGAAGTCGATGGCGACGACCGGCTACTCAGACCTCAAAGAGTTCCAGCGTGTCGACGTTGTTGTCGCACCCTCACCGACACGGTGAAC
Organism: Actinomycetes bacterium; assembly: GCA_029777095.1. Taxonomy (GTDB): domain Bacteria; phylum Actinomycetota; class Actinomycetes; order Actinomycetales; family Microbacteriaceae; genus Microbacterium. Next base: position 4,194 of record JAKOTS010000037.1, read on the forward strand.
GGCGCGACAGTGACAACTGATTCGGTGGCTGCGGGTCCTGAGGCCCCACAACAGTTTCCGCCGACCCTGCGCGAGGTCATGATCCGCCCCACCTGGATCGGCATGCTCGTGCTGTGTCTCATCGTGGCGGGCGTGTTCGCGTGGCTTGGGCAGTGGCAGCTGTCGAACGCAATCGACACGGATGTGCCGCCCCCGGGCGCCACTGAGCAGGTCAAGCCGATCGAAAGCATCGTCGAGCCGGGCGAATATCTGCAGGAACCCGTCGTCGGCCAAAAGGTCGAGGCGACCGGCTCGTTCGTGGCCGAAGACTTCATCGTGATCAGCAGCCGTTTCAACGACGGCGAGCCCGGCTACTGGGTGAGCGGCCAGTTCCGCATGGCCGACACCGAAGAGCCGACATCGCTTGCCGTCGCGCTCGGCTGGACGCAGACGCGCGAAGAGGCAGACGCCGCGGTCGCGAAGCTGCAGGCCGCCGTGAAGGCGGAGCCCGAGGCATCCTTCACCCTTACGGGCCGCATCATCTCTGACGAGGGCGCGACGCTTCCTGGCCGAGGTGCTGGCGCATTCGACGTCCCGCGCATGTCGCCGGCGGCGCTGCTGAGCTTCTGGCACGACACCGAAAACCTCAACGTGTATCGCCCGTACATGACCTCGGCGACCGTGCCGTTCGAGGGCACGGGGCTGACCGACATTATTTCGCCGCCGCCGGCAGAGCCCGAGTCCGTCAACTGGTTGAACGTGTTCTACGCGATCGAGTGGGCGGTGTTCGCCGGGTTTGCGTTCTACCTCTGGTACCGCCTTGCCCGCGATGCGCGCGAGCGCGAGCTCGAAGAGTTCGAGGATGCGCGGGCTGAGGCACTCGCAGCCCGCGGGTAGACTGAGTCCATGCCCGTCGCTCCAAAACTCGCCACATTTCCGGCGATCCGCGCCGCCCTTACGTTCTACAAGGTGTGCTCGGTTATCACCGGTGTCATGCTCCTGCTGCTGTGCACCGAGATGATCCTGAAGTACACGCCGATCCGGCTCGAACTGTTTGCGTTTGGCCCGCAGGGCTTCCTGCACCTCGCGCCTGTGGTTGAGGGCCCCGATGGCCTCGAATCCACCGGCGAGGGCTTCAACGTCTCGCTCGGTATTCTGGTCGCGCACGGCTGGTTCTACGTGGCCTACCTCTTCTCGTGCTTCCGCGTGTGGAGCCTCATGCGCTGGCCGTTCTGGCGCTTCCTGCTGCTCGCGGCAGGTGGTGTCGTGCCGCTGCTTTCGTTCTTCCTCGAAGTTCGGGTCGCGCGCGATGTTGAGCGTTACCTCGAGACCCGTGAGGCGGGCGAGGCTGAGCGACTGCTCGAGGCAGAAGCGGCCGAGGCGAAGCATCCCGGATCAATTGCAGCTGAACTTGACCGCGAGGTCGCAGACAACATTTCGCAGGCTTCGGAGGCCCAAGCGTGACAGACAAGCAAAGTGCCCGCGAGACCGAACAGCGCCCCGTGCTGGTGGTCGATTTCGGTGCTCAGTACGCCCAGCTGATTGCGCGCCGCGTGCGTGAGGCAGGCGTCTACAGCGAAATCGTGCCCCACACGGTGACGGCGGCAGAGATCGCCGCGAAGAACCCGGTCGGCATCGTCTTGTCGGGTGGCCCTTCCTCGGTCTACGAGCCCGGGGCCCCGACACTTGACGCCGAAATCTTCACGCTCGGTGTGCCCACGCTCGGCATTTGCTATGGCTTTCAGGTCATGGCGCAGACCCTCGGCGGCGAGGTCGCGAACACCGGCCTTCGTGAGTACGGTGCGACGGATGCCACGGTCAAGGGGGGCGGCGGCGTGCTGCTTGCCGGCCAGCCCGAGCAACAGAACGTCTGGATGAGCCACGGCGACCAGGTGTCGCGTGCGCCCGAAGGCTTCGAGGTCCTGGCGTCGACCGCCGTGACACCCGTCGCCGCATTCGGTGACGACGCTCGCCGCTTCTACGGTGTGCAGTGGCACCCAGAGGTGAAGCACTCCGATTATGGTCAGGGCGTGCTCGAAAACTTCTTGCACAACGCCGCGGGCATCGCGAACGACTGGAACTCGGGCAGCGTCATCGCCGAGCAGGTCGCGAAGATCCGTGAGCAGGTCGGCACCGCGCGCGTGATCTGTGGGCTTTCCGGCGGAGTTGACTCCGCGGTCGCCGCCGCGATCGTGCACAAGGCCGTCGGCGATCAGCTCGTGTGCGTCTTCGTCGATCACGGACTCATGCGCAAAGACGAGCGCGCGCAGGTCGAGCAGGACTACGTCGCGGCGACCGGCATCCGTCTCGTGTCGATCGATGCGCGCGACCAGTTCCTCACCGCGCTGGCTGGCGTGACCGATCCCGAGCAGAAGCGCAAGATCATCGGGCGCGAGTTCATCCGCACGTTCGAGCAGGCCGAGCGTGAGCTCATGGCCGAGGCGGCCGCCGATGGCGAGCCGATCCGCTTCCTCGTGCAGGGCACGCTCTACCCCGACGTCGTCGAGTCGGGTGGCAGCCCGGGCGCCGCGAACATCAAGTCGCACCACAACGTGGGCGGCCTCCCCGAAGACCTCGATTTCGAACTCATCGAGCCGCTGCGGGCCCTCTTCAAGGACGAGGTGCGTGCGATCGGCCGCGAGCTCGGCCTGCCCGAGGTCATCGTCGGCCGCCAGCCGTTCCCCGGCCCCGGTCTCGGGATCCGCATTGTCGGCGAGATCACCTTCGACCGTCTTGAATTGCTTCGGGATGCCGATGCCATCGTGCGCGAAGAGCTCACGGCCGCGGGCCTCGACCAAGAGATCTGGCAGTGCCCCGTCGTGCTGCTCGCCGACGTGCGCTCGGTTGGCGTGCAGGGCGATGGCCGCACATACGGTCACCCGATTGTGCTGCGCCCCGTGACCTCTGAAGATGCGATGACCGCCGACTGGGCCCGCGTGCCCTACGACGTGCTCTCGCGCATCTCGACCCGCATCACCAATGAGGTGCGTGACGTCAACCGCGTTGTGGTCGACATCACTTCGAAGCCTCCGGGGACCATCGAGTGGGAGTAGCCAGTTTCAGGCGCATTTGCGCCTAAAGCTGGATGACAAGAAGGGCCGTTCCGCAGCGTACGTTTACGCCACGGAACGGCCCTTCTTCACGCTCCTGGCGGTGAGGGTGCCAGGGTGCTGCCGCCCGGGCTAGACGTTCCGTGTGCGGCGCCGGATCACGAGCGCGGCGGCACCGAAGACCAAGAACATCAATGCCAGAGCGATCGCGCCGTTCGGGGCTTCACTACCGGTGGTCGCGAGTTCTCCGGGCGGGGTTCCGATTCCACCTTCGGGAAGCGCTGTGCCTTCGCCTCCCGGGAGGTTCGGGTCAGCAGGATCGGCTGGCGTGGTGGGGTCAGTCGGACCGCCCGGGGTGACGGCTGCAGGCAGCGTGCCGGTGTGCAGTGCACCCGGGTTGATGCCATCGGCGAACCACCATGCGGCGCGCTCACCCGCGGCGGCGGGCACCGCCAGGGCGCGCGTCGACATGCCCGCAGCTGCAGGTGCAGGCGTGCTCAGCGCCGCAGGCGCCGTCGCGAAGCCCTCGTTGTTGACGTTCGGCAGCGTCGCCGGGCGGGCGAAGTGCGCGATCGCTGGCGTGGCCGAGCCGTTGAGCGCGATCTGGGCCGACGTGCCGGCGCAGCCGTCATCGCAGACCGCCCAGAGCACATCGAGCACGGTGTCGTAGTCGAGCGCCATCACACCGGGGAGACCGGCGTCGATCTCGGCGATGAGCGTCTTCGTGCCATCGGCGCGCAGCGCGAAGGCGAAGACGCCGCCTCCGTCTTCGACGGCGACGAAGAAGAGCCCGTTGCCGTGGCCCGCGTAGTTCGCGGGGTCGTAGGTCGCGTTGGTGTTCTGGTCGAACAGCATGCCGGTGAGCGCACTGTCGGCGACCCATTCGACGGCCTCGATACCGAGGTTTGCGCCCACAGCGGGCAGCAGCGACGTGATGTCCCATTCCTGCGTGGCAACCACATCGGGGCCGGGAGCGTTCGGGTCGATCTTCAGGACGACGTTCAGGTTGACGCCCTTCGCGCTGTTGTCGCGCTCTGCGGCGAGGTAGATCCAGCCTGCGTCGTCGACGGTGATGCCCTCAGCGTCGGGGCCGGCTGCGCCGGGGTTCTGCGCATCCTTCTGGAAGCGTGCGCGCTTGCCGTTCTCCCATCCATCGGCGAACTGCACCGAGCCGTCGGCTCTGGCTGCGAGCTTCCAGAACGTGCCGGTGCCGTTGTCGACGGCCCAGAGGAAGACGCCCTCCGGCGTTGCCTGCGCGTCGAGCCCCGAGCTGTCAGAGAGGAACATCGGGGTCTCATCGAGCACGCGCACGGCGGACGAACCGGGCCACTGCGCGACGGCAATCTCGCCTTCGCAGACGTTTGCGGCACCCTTGGTTGATTCGGCGGTGACTGCGAACGGCCCGTCGGCGTCGGGGCAGCGACCCCAGGTGACCGCCGCGTGGCTTGCGCCCCACGTGGTCTCATCAATGAGCTCGCCGTTCTCGAACACACGCACCGAGTCGCCGCCGCCGAGACCGAAGCCGAAGTCGGCGACCTCGATGACAAAGTAGCCACCGGCATCGATCGTCGTGTTCGCCGGGATCGCGTAGGCGTGCGTGTCGTCATCGTCCTTGACGACCAGGCCCGAGATGTCGAGCGGAGCGGACGTCGGGTTGACGAACTCGATCCAGTCGCCCGGCGTACCGCCGTTTGATTCAACCTCGTTGATGCGCACAGGGGTGCCGCACGCGTTGCGCAGACCCTTCGTCGATGCGGGTGCGTCGATAAACCCGCCGGTGCCGTCAGCGCAGCGTGACCAGGTGACGTCTGCGTGCGTGAGGTAGACGTGCTCGTCGACGGTGTTGCCGGTCGCGTCGCGCAGCGTCACGGTGTCGCCGCCGCCGAGCCCGAAGACGAAGTTCGTCGGCTGGTCGAAGACGAAGTAGGCGCCGGGGGCGAGGATCGTGCCGGCCGGGAGCAGCGTGGCCTCGGCGGCGTGGCCGATCGGGTCGTTGTCCATGACGGTGAAGCCGCTGATGTCGACGGGCTGTATGCCGGTGTTGACGACCTCGACCCAGTCCGTCGCATCGCCGTTCGACTCAATCTCATTGATGGCAATGCTCGGCATGACGCAGCGGTTGCTTGCGCCGGGCGTTGTGTAGGCGACCACGAAGGCGCCGACGCCGTCGGGGCAGCGGGCGAGCGTGGCGGCGGCAAAGTCGCCGTCGATCGCTGCGTGCCCGGCCCAGGGGAGGGTGTCGTCGATTTTGGTGCCAGCGCGGTCGTAAAGGCGGATGCTGTCGGTGCTGCCGATGCCGATCGGGGCGCTGAAGCGCTCCTCGACCCCGTCGACCAAGCCGATCGTGGCCTCGTCGACGACGAGGAACTGCCCGCCCGCGATCGTGGTGCCGGGGAGGAACTGCCAGCGGTGGTCATCGGAGTTATCGCGAATCTCATACCCCGAGATGTCGAGTGCCTCGGTGCCGGGGTTGTAGAACTCAACCCAGTCGGCCGGCTGCGAGTCAACCTCATTGATCACGATCGTGCCGGGTGCGGGCAGCGGCGCGCAGTTGTTTGCGCCGCCCGGCGTCGGCTCGGTGGCGGGCGCCCATTCGCCCGTGCCATCGGGGCAGCGCGCCCAGACAGCCAGCGGTGCCGTGTTCAGATATTCGTAGGCGTCGACCTCGGTGCCGGAGGGGTCGTAGAGCACGACCTCGTCACCCTTGCCAAGCCCGAAGGAGAAGTGCACATCTTTCTCGAGCACGAAGAACTCTCCGGGGGCGAGCACGGTGCCAGTGGGGACGTCGCCGAACCGGTCGCGCTTGTCGTCAGACATGCGCCATCCGGTGAGGTCTGCAGCATCGGTGCCAGCGTTGTAGAGCTCGACGCGGTCGGTGTAGCCCGAGACCTCGTCGTAGATGATCTCGTTGAGCACGATGCCCGCGGGTGCGGCGAGCGGGCTCTGTAGATCGGGGTCAGCGGCAGCGAACGCCGGTGTGGCGACGAGGGCGGCGGCACTGATCGTGCATGCGACCGCCGCCGCGAGGGTTGTTTTGAGGCGAGACATTGAGCTCCAGGGCAGAGTTGAGTGGACCGTTCTATGCCATCGACCCCGCGTGGACGGCTGGCACACTCCCGGTTACGTGCGGATGAACCGGCGACGGCCTGTTGTCATCAGGCCCGCAAGTTGCGGCGCATGGGCGTGCGGATGAGTCCGGGCGGAACCAGTACGGGATGATGGGGGAGTGACCGTCTTTCCTCCGGCTGAATACCTCGTGCTCTCGAGCCGGCTCGTGCCGGGCCTCGACGGCGGGTTCACGATCGCCACGATGCAGCGCGCGCGCCACATGGCAGCGGCGGGCGTTGACGGTGGGCGTGGGCCCTGGTTGATGACCGTCGATCCGGCCTCGCACGCCTCGCACGACGCGCATCGTGCCGAGTTTGTGCGGCTTGGGCTGCTCGAAGACCCGGCGCGCCTGCGCAACCTCTTCGACGAGGCCGGCGCGGGCTCAAGAGGGCAGGGCGCCGCCGACTGGCTCGTGCGCGCGGCGCAGCCCGGAACCCTTGCCCCCAAACTCGAATATCGGACGATCATGGATGCCACGGGGCATCCGATCGTCGAACTCCCGGTGATCGTCGGTGACCCTGATTGGCACCTCTCGACCGCACCGGTTGGTGTGTGGGGGCCGTACGGCCTCGCCGGGGTGCTCGATGGATTTGGTGGGCTCTACCGGGCCTGGTTGTCGCACGTTGTCGCGATGCTCCGCGTGGCGGCCGAAGACCCGCACCGCCCGGTCGTCATCGTGTGCGAATCTCGCCAACTCGGCGAACTGCTGGTCTCGTTCGCCGAGCCCGGCGTGCGCATTGTGCACACCGTGCACACGGCCCACACCGAGCCGCCGCACACGCCCGATGCGCCGCTCAACGCGCTGTGGACTCGCTGGTTCGCCGCGATGGACGCATTTGACGCTGTGCTCTGGCCGACCGCGGCACAGGCCGCCGCGGTGGGCGACCGATTCGGCGCGCGCGACACGTTCGCGGTGGTGCCGCACCCGGCCGAGCCCGTCGCGGCGCCGACACCGGCCGGCGCGCGCACGCCCGGCCGCGTGGTGATGCTCAACCGGCTTGCCCCGGGCAAGCGCGTCGATCACGCGATCCGCGCGTTCGTGGGCGTTGCCGCCGAGATTCCCGGCGCACGCCTCGATATCTACGGCGACGGCCCGCTGCGGGCCGAACTCGACGCGCTCATTGGCGAGCTCGGGCTGCGCGATGTCGTGGCACTGCGGGGGCATGTGGCGGAGGCATCCGATCAGCTCGATGATGCCGCCCTGCTGCTGCTCACCACCGCGTTCGAGGGGCAGGGCCTCGTGGTGGTTGAAGCGCTGAGTCACGGATGCCCCGTCATCAGCTACGACGTCGGCTATGGCCCGCACGACATGCTCTCGGGCGGCGGCGGCCTGCTCGTGCCCTCAGGAGACGTTGCCGCACTCGCCGCGGCCATCACCCGGGTGCTGGCCGACGCGGCGCTGCGGGAACAACTGGGCGCGGAGGCCGTCGCCGCCGCGCACCGGATGGATGTCTCGGCGTCGATGACTGCACTCGCGGGCGCCGTGGCCCGTGCGCTTGAAGGGCCAGCGCGGCGCTGAGCGTTCGGTGATGCTGAGCCGCTCGCGACGCCGGGCCGCGGCATCCGCTCGCGAACAGCGCGCAAAAAAGGGGGCCGCCCGAAGGCGACCCCCTTTTTGCATGGTGCTAGTTGTTGCCGCGCAGAATCGCGAGGATGCGCAGGATCTCGACGTAGAGCCAGATGACGGTGACCATGATGCCGAAGGCCGCGGTCCAGCCCATCTTGCGGGGTGCGCCGTTGCGCACGCCCTGCTGCACCATGTCGAAGTCGAGCACGAGCGAGTACGCGGCCATGATGACGACGAACACGCCGATGATGACGCCCCACGGGATACCAAACAGGATGCTGGGCGCGCTGTGCAGGCCGAACATCATGCCGGCGGGGATGACGTTCGTCCACATGAGGATGAGGTTCAGCAGCGAGAAGACGGCGTAGCCGATCATCGCGATCATGAAGATCTTGGTGGCCTTCTTCGAAGCGCGCACCTTGCCGCTTGCAAACAGCGCAAGCGTGACGCCGACGACGGCGACCGTCGCGAGGGTCGCCTGCATGACGATGCCGCTGTACATGAACTCGAAGTACGCCGAGATGCCACCGACGAACAGGCCCTGGAATGCCGCATAGAGCACGATCAGGGGAACGCTCGGCTGCTTCTTGAAGATGTTGACCATGGCGAGCACGAAGCCGCCGATCATGCCGATCAGCCACGGCGTCATGTTGGGCGCGCCCTCGGTCATGACGGTTGAGAGGGTCCAGACCCAGCCGACGACTGCGGTGACCAGCAGTGCGGCGAAGAGGCCAACCGTCTTCCAGACGGTGTCTTCCACCGTCATGCGGTCGGTGTCAATCGAGCCGGCGGGCGGCGTCGCGTAGAGGCCGTCAATCTGGGCCGTCTGCTGGGCGCTTGCCTGCGAGGCGTAGTAAGGGTCGCTCATCTGCCCAGACTGCGCACCACCGCGGGTGGCGGTGGCAGACTTCGGGTCTTGGAACGCCGGACGGTTGAATGCGGGGTTGTCGAGGGCCATGAGGTCGCTCACTCCAAATTGTGGTTGAACACGTGCGTGGTTCCACGATATCGGTAACGTTCGACAAAGGCTTATGTGTTCGCTGGGAGAGCACCGAAACGTCGGCGAATCAGGGGCGAACCCGGCGCCACGGGAGCGCCGGGGCATGCAACGATATTCAGTCATTACGCTTGAGGCATGAATCGTCGCAGCCCGCTCGTCATCGGGCACCGCGGTGCCCCTGGCTACCGCCCCGAACATAGCCGTTCGGCCTACGATCTTGCGCTCGCAATGGGCGTCGATGCTGTCGAACCCGATGTTGTGGTCTCGAAGGACGGCGTGCTTGTCGTGCGGCATGAGAACGAGATATCGGGCACCACCGACGTCGCCGATCGACCGGAGTTCGCGACGCGGCGCACCACCAAGATCGTGGATGGCGCGTCGCAGACTGGCTGGTTCACCGAAGACTTCACGTGGGACGAGCTGTCGACCCTGCGCTGCCGCGAACGGCTCCCCGAGTTGCGAGGGTCGAGCGCGAGCTTCGACGATTCGCAGCCCGTGCTGCGCCTGCGCGATGTGCTCGACCTCGTGCGCGCCGCTGGCCTCGAGCAGGGCCGCGAGATCGGCGTGGTGGTCGAGATCAAGCACGCCAGCTACTTCGCGGGCATTGGGCTGGGCATCGCCCCGCTGCTCGCGGCCGAGCTTGCTGACGCCGGTTGGGCTAGCGGAGCGCTGCCACTGGTCATCGAGTCGTTCGAACGCACGGTGCTCGAGCAGGTCCGGGCCACCGGCATCCCGGGCAGTTTTATTTATCTGCTTGCCGCCGCGGGGCGCCCGTTCGATCAGCTGATTGCGCACGGCAAGGCGGCGGCGACCTATCGGCACACCGCCACACCTGCGGGGCTCGATGCGCTCGTCGGGGTGGTCGATGGCATCAGCGTTGACAAGCAGATGATTCTGGCGCCAGGAAAGCTCGGCGCGGCGATGACAGGCCCGACGACCGTCGTGGCCGACGCGCACGCCCGGGGGCTCCGGGTGTTTACCTGGACGCTGCGGCCGGAGAATCGCTTCTTAGTGCGCGAGTTTCGGGGCGCGGGTGGGCCAGCCGAGTTTGGTGACTACGAATCGGAGTGGGCGATCATTCGCGACACCGGCGTCGACGGGGTGTTCGTCGACCATGCCGACCTTGGCGTTGAGTTTTTCCGGCGCGAGGCGTAATTTCGCACGGCGCGGCCCCGCCTAACCGGGCACGTTGCGGTTCCACACGCCGCGGGCGAAGTCTGCCTGCGCGCCCGAGCACGAGCCGTAGCCGCGGACGGCCGCCATGCAGTTTGCGAGCGCCTCGGCGTTGTTGCCGAACAGGGCCGAGTACGAGCCGGAGCGTTGGAGCGCGCCCCACACCCCGAACTGGGCCTGGTGGGCAAGCTCGTGCGCCATCGCCCACATCAGACGGCTCTGACTGAACCCGGCGACGGCCGGAGCGACCGCGATGTAGCCAGAAGAGAACGAGCACGCGTCTGCGTAGCGGCCCTGGCAATTGCCGTCATACGCCCGCACGGCGATGTGGCCGCCACCGACCTGATTGAGCGCGGCGCGAGCGCGGTCGACGGCGCTGCCGCCTCCGCCGCCACCACCCCCACCGGCGCTCGAGCCTCCACCACCACCGCCGCCCCCACCACCGCGGGGGCCGGACCAGCCACCGCCGCCCGATGAGGCGCGGTTGCGCGCCGCAGCCGCTGCCGCGGCAGCTTCGGCGATGCGCTGTTGCTCATCGTCGTAGGCCTTGACCGCGGCAGTCACCTCGCCCCCGGCCGCCGTGACGGTCTGCGTCGCGGCGGCGACGACGTCGGGACGATCGCGTTCGGCAAGCACAGCGTCTTGCGCGGCGGTCACGCGCGCGGCGGCGGCTGAGGCATCCACCTTGCCCTTTGCGCTTTGCAATGCAGTGCTGAACGTGCCCACGGCCGCGACGAACGGCGCGCGCGCCTCGACGAGCGTGGTGTCAAGCGCAGCGCGGGCCTGGTGGTCGGCGAGCGTCGACGTGAGTTCGCCATGGGTGCGTTCGCCCACTGCGACCCGCTGCGCGAGGCTCCCCGAGTTTGCCGTGAGCCGGTCGATGTCGTCGATGACCACGTTTCTTCGCTCGAGGGCGGCGCCAGTCAGCACGATTGCGACGGCGCTCGCCGTGGCGAGGATGCGGAGGCAACCACGGTTCATGGCAGGAGGCCCTCTCGTGACGAGAGCGCCTGTTCGAGTGTTGCGATGCGATTGCGGCTGTCGGCGAGTTGCTCGCTGAGCGCCGCATTGGCGACCTCGAGGTCGTGCAGGGTGACCGCTCGCGCGGAGACATCGGTCGCCACCAGGTTTCGATCGCGTTGCAACGACGCAAGGTCGGTGTCGGCGATCGTGAGGCCGGTTGCGACCGCGGCCGCACACACGCCTGCGACGATCCAACTGGTGGCACGGCGTGTGGGAACGCCGAGATGAGAAAGATATGACTTCATCGTCATGACAAACTCCTGCTGGGGATCAGGTGCAAGCCGTCTGCAATTGTGATGCCCGCTTTGGGGACGGGCCGTGGTGCCGGGCGCAACGCGGTGACACGAACGTTGGTGTCACCGTGCGCCATCGAGATTGAGGATGAGAGGAAATCGGACATCGCCTGGTGGGCGTTTTTTCACCATAAGTGATGGCGCGCGCGATGGCTAGTGTTTTCGTGGGTCTTCCGAAATCTCTCCCGATCAGCAGATTTTTGGATGCCGGTGTCACCCGATCGGTCACCCGGGGCGCGCCCGATCGGCCGTGTTGCCGGTGGTTGCGCGTGATTCCACGACGCGCCGAAGCCCGGCGATAGCCGAGCAACAGCTGCCGGGCTAGATGTAGGTGCCGGATCGTTCGACGATGACCTTGCCGAGCGGCATGAGCGAGACCGGCACCATCTTGAAGTCGGCGATGCCGAGGGGGATCCCGATGATTGTCACGCACAGGGCAATGCCAGAGACGATGTGGGCGAGCGCGAGCCACCAGCCGGCGAGGATGAACCAGACGACGTTGCCGAGGAACGACCACACCCCGCTGGTCGGCTTCGACTCCACCTGGCGGCCAAATGGCCACAGCGCATAGACACCGATGCGGAACGAAGCGATGCCCCACGGGATCGTCACGATCAGGACGCACAGCACGATGCCAGCGGCCATGTAGCCGAGAAACAGCCAAAAGCCCGAGAGCACGAGCCAGATGATGTTCAAGATGGTGCGCATGCCTTATCCAACCACCCTGATGGGCTGAACCGACAGGGCGCGCCTGTGCAGGCGCCGGAATTCTGCCACCGAGCGGGCCCATGTCGGAGGCCTCGTTTAGACTTGATGGAACATGAGCCTCCTGTCGAACGACCTGCTTGCGGGCATGAATCCGCCCCAGCGCGAGGCCGTCGAATACCGCGGCCCAGCGCTCCTCATCGTTGCTGGCGCCGGGTCTGGCAAGACCCGCGTGCTCACACACCGCATCGCGAGCCTGATTCAGCAGCGCGAGGCGTGGCCGAGCCAGATCCTCGCGATCACGTTCACGAACAAGGCCGCCGCAGAGATGCGCGAGCGCGTCGATCAGCTCATCGGTCAGGCGTCGCGCGGCATGTGGATCTCGACGTTCCACTCTGCCTGCGTGCGCATTCTCCGGGGTGAGGCCGAGCGGTTTGGGTTCACCAAGTCGTTCACCATCTACGACTCGGGCGACTCGCGTGCCCTGATCAAGCGCCTGGTCAAGCAGCATGAGGGCGACTCATACGGGTTGACCGTGGCATCCGTGATGGGCAAAATCTCGAAGCTCAAGAACGAGCTCGCCGATGCCGACTCGTACGCGCGGCAGGCCAACATGAGCGACCCGATCGATCGGGTGTTCCTCGAGATTTTCTCTTCGTACCAGCGCGAAATGCAGCGTGCGAACGCCTTCGACTTTGACGATTTGATCTCGCAGACGGTCTTCCTATTCCGCGCGTTCCCCGAGGTCGCCGACGTCTATCGCCGGCGCTTCCGCCACATCCTGGTCGACGAATACCAAGACACCAACCACGCGCAGTACTCGCTCATCCACGAGCTCACCCGGCCGATCGAAGACCGCATCGCAGCGCACGATCAATCGCCGGCCATGCTGTTGCCAGTGATGGATGCCGCGTCCCTCACCGTCGTTGGCGACTCAGACCAGTCCATCTACGCGTTCCGTGGCGCCGACATCCGCAACATCAGCGAGTTCGAGCGTGATTTTCCCGGCGCGAAAGTGGTGCTGCTCGAGCAGAACTACCGCTCAACGCAGAACATCCTGAGCGCGGCCAACGCCGTGATCGGCAACAACTTCGATCGCAAAGACAAGAAGCTGTGGACCGACGTCGGTGACGGCGAGGCAATCGTTGGGTTCACCGGCTACTCGCAGCACGATGAGGCGCAGTTCATCGCCGACGAGATCGACGCGCTGCGCACCAAGGGTGTCGCCTTCAGTGAGATGGCGGTGTTTTATCGCACCAACTCGCAGACGCGTGCGCTCGAAGAAATCTTCATCCGCTCGGCCGTGCCCTACAAGATCATGGGCGGCACCAAGTTCTATGAGCGCGCCGAGATCAAAGATGCGCTCGCCTACCTGGTCGCTGTCGCGAACCCTGCCGACACCATGGCGGTGCGGCGCATCCTGAACCGGCCCCGCCGCGGCATCGGCGCCGTCACCGAGACGACGATCCAGGGCGTGGCAGATCGCGCCGACATCTCGTTCCGTGACGCGCTCCGCGACCCCGCATCGCTCGGGCTAGGCCCCAAGCTCTCCGGTGCGATCAGCCAGCTCGACGCGCTTCTCGACGAGGCGACGGCCATCATGCTGCCGCCCGGCGGTGAGGTGCCCCCCGCGTCGTCTGTGGCCGATGGCCTCTCGCTGCTGCTCAGTAAGTCGGGGTACCTCGACGCGTTGCGGGCGAGCCGCGACCCGCAAGACGAGGCGCGAGTTGAAAACCTCGAAGAGTTCGTCGTGGTCGCAAAAGACTTCGCACGCAGCACGCCCGACGGCACGCTGATCGACTTCCTCACCGACGTGTCGCTCGTCGCCGCGGCCGACGACATCGACGACTCCAGCGGGACCGTCTCGCTGATGACCCTGCACACGGCGAAGGGCCTTGAGTTCGACACGGTGTTTGTCACCGGGGTCGAAGAAGAGCTGATTCCGCACCGCATCGCGGCGAACGAGCCCGGCGGCCCGGCCGAAGAGCGACGCCTGTTCTATGTCGGCATCACCCGTGCCAGGCAGCGGCTCTACCTCACCCTCGCGATGACGCGCGCCCAGTTCGGCGAGGTCAGCGTCGCCATGCCGAGCCGGTTCTTGCAAGAGATCCCGGCCGAGCTCATCGACTGGCGCCACACCCCCGGCGACGCAAACTCCCGCGGCGGCACGCGATCGCGCGCCCTCAACTCGCGCGGGTCGGGTGGGTACGGCGGCTCGGGCTCGGGTTCGGGCAACGGCTATGGCTCGAAGACTGGTGCGTCGTGGGGCATCCGCCCGCTTCCCGAGGGCGCGTCCGCGGGCCTCGGCGGCACGCCGCGCAAGGTCGGCGAGTTTCCGAACCGCATCACCGCGAAGGTGCGCGACAACGGCGACCTCACCCTCGACCCGGGCGACCGCATTCGGCACGACGACTTCGGTGAGGGGCGAGTCGACGCGGTGACCGGCGAGGGCGCAAAACGAGTGGCACACGTACGATTCGACACGGCCGGGCTGAAGAAACTCCTGATCAAGATCGCACCCATCGCAAAGATCTAGCACCGCCAGCCTTTTGGTGTGCGGTGCGGATAGCCTGGACGCATGGCCCTGTTTCAACGGCGCAAACGCAACGATGATGGCGACAAGTCCGAGCCCGCACCGACGCCCCCGGCGGTTGCACCAGATCCGCCCGCCGGGTCGACGCCCACCGAGACACCCGCCGCGACGCCAACCGTGCAGGTCGGGGTCTCGCTCTTTCGCGGAATGGGCGCCCCAGCCGGGCCGACCTTGACGGGTGCGGATGCCGCAACAGCCACGTCTGGTGTTGACCCCGCACTCAGCTCGACCCCCGACCTCGACCCCTCGCCGGCGACCGGGGCACCCGCCGAAGCCATCGCGGCGAACGGAGAGCCCGGCACGCCCGGCGCACCCGTGACAGTCCCGCGACCCCCGGCAGAGGCATCCACCGTGCTCGAAACCGTGCCGGGCGTGCGCGACAACGTGCTGCTTCGTGACGCATTGGCCGCGCTGGGCGAGCGCCCATCGGGCAACCAACTGCTGAACGTGCTCCGCCAGCTCATGCAAGGGCACGTATTCTTGCGCGTGCCCGGCGACGCGCAGGAGCTCTTGGCGCAGGGGGGCCCACTGCCGTTGGCGCTGCTCACGAACGCCGAAGGCAAGCGGTTTGTGATGCTGTTCAGTTCGGGCCGCGCGCTGAGCGAGGCCGCCAAGCAGGGCGATGATCTTGGCACCGCCGCGATCGCGCAGCCGGTCGCGCACGCGATGAAAGCGGTGCTCGGCGGTGACTTTCACGGGGTCGTGCTCGATCACGGCTCGTCGACTGGCCGTGCGGTGCTGCCGCGTGAGCTGCTGCAGAAGGCGTTCGACGAGGCAGACCCGACCGCGGCGATCAAGATGCTGCTTGCAGGGCCCCGTACGTCGAACACCGCCGACGACGTGGTGCGCGCAATGCGTGCCGCGCCGATGTGGGTTGCGATCAAGGGTACCCCAGGCGTGAATGCCGAGGGGCAACCGCGCATGGGCATCGCCGAGTCACGCACCGCGAACGGCGAACGCTTTGTTGAGGTCTTCTCGCACCCGCTCGAGGTCGCAGCGCTCGGCCGGGGCGACCGCGCCATGCCATTCACGGTGCAACAGCTGGCCCGTTCGTTGCGTGATCACCCGGAGCTGACCGGCGTGCTGGTCGATACGGGCGGCCCGTGGGTGCAGCTGCGACGTGACTCGCTCGCGCCGTTGCTCTCGCTCGCCGACGAATCGCCAGAGTAGGAGCAGCCCGGGGTCTTGCACGGACCCCCGCGCGGGCGTAGGTTGCACTGTGCCGAGCGCGCGCTGTCAGAGCGGTGGCGGTGGCTGCGGCATCCACCTCACCGAGGAATGGGAGCAAGAATCATGCGCAATTCCGTCGTCATCGACACGGTTCCGGGGCGTTCATACGCCGACATCACGCGCGAGTTTGAGGCGCCAGTGGCGGCCGTATTCGCGGCGCATGCCGATCCAGACATATACAAGAACTGGGTGGGCCCGCGCGGTCTCGACACCCGCATCACGCACTGGGACTTTCGCACCGGCGGTGGGTATCGCTTCGAACAGGTGGATGCCGAGGGCAACACGTACGCCTTTCGCGGGGTGTTCCACACCATCCGTGAGCACGAGCTGATTGTCCAAACGTTTGAGTTTGATGGTGCGCCCGACGAGGTCAGCATGGACATCATGCGGTTCGAGGAGCTTCCCGACGGGCGCTCGCGCATTGTTGATCACGGCGTATTTTCGACCGTTGAGGCGCTTGAAGGCATGATGTCGCAGGGGATGGCTGACGGCGTGCAGGAAGGCTACGAGCGGCTCGACGAGATCCTCGCATCGTGACGCACCCCTAGCCGCGAAGCGGGGCGCGTCCTAGCCTCGGAACATGGCGAGCGAGCGCATCACCCTGAAGATTCCCGGCCCACACGGCGACCGCGAGGTGAGTCTCTCGAGCCCGAACCGGGTCGTCTTTCCCGAAGCCGGGATCACCAAGCACGAGCTTGCCGAATACCTGATCGAGGTGGCGGGTCCGTTTCTCGATGCCAACGGCAATCGCCCCGTCTCGCTTGAGCGGTTCGGCGGCACGATCGACGGCGAGCGCTTCTTCTCAAAGAACCCGCCGAAGGGGGCGCCCGACTACCTCGAAGAGGTGGAGGTTGTGTACCCGAGTGGGCGGAAGCATCCGCAAATCGTTCTCACCGAGCCCGCCACGATCGTGTGGGCGGCCCAGATGAACACCGTCGTCTTTCACCCTTGGCCCTCGCTCGCGAGCAACACCGACATGCCCGTCGAGCTGCGCATCGACCTCGATCCCCAGCCCGGCACCGACTTTGCCGACGCGGTGCCCGCGGCTCTCGAACCGCGGGTGAAGACGTCGGGCAATCGCGGGCTGCACGTGTTCGCGCCCATCGTGCCCGACCACGAGTTTCTCGACGTGCGGCACGCGGTGATCGCCGCGGCCCGCGAATTAGAACGACGGATGCCCCGGCACGTCACCACGAACTGGTGGAAAGAAGAGCGGGGCGAGCGGATCTTCGTTGACTTCAACCAGGCAAACCGCGATCGCACGATGGCGGGCGCGTACAGTCCGCGGGCATTGCCGCACGCGCCGGTGTCGACCCCGATCATGTGGGAAGAGCTGCCGGGCGTTGATCCGCGCACCTTCACGGTGCGGACCGTGCCGGAGCGCCTGCGCGAACAGGGCGACCCGTGGGCGATTGGCGGCGGTGCTGCGCCCGGCACCCTGCCCGGGGCAGTGAGTATTGGCACCCTGCTGCAGTGGTGGGAACGAGACGTCGCCGCGGGGCTCGGCGAGCTGCCGTTTCCGCCCGACTATCCCAAAATGCCTGGTGAACCGCCACGCGTACAACCGAGCCGGGCCAAGAAATAATCGGCCCGCACCCCGAATCTGTGCCCATACTGGCATCAACGAATGGAGCCAACGTGCAGAGATTTGAGGGCAAAGTCGCCCTAATTACTGGAGGCAGTCGCGGAATTGGGTTGGGCATCGCCCAGCGTTTGGTTGATGAGGGCGGATCCGTCATCATCACCGGCCGCAAGCAAGAGTCCCTCGACGCGGCCGTTGCGGCGCTCGGCGAGCGCGCGAGCGCGGTTGCAGGCAAGGCCGACGACGCTGAACACCGCGCACGCGTCTTCGAGCACATCGCAGAGCGTCACGGCCGCATCGACCACCTGGTCAACAACGCCGGCATCAACCCCGTTTACGGGCCGCTGCTCGAGACCGACCCCATCGCCGTGCAGAAGATTTTCGCGGTGAACGTGGTCGCGATGATGGAGTGGACCCGCGACGCGATGGCGGCGGGCCTGTCGAAATCGATCGTGAACATCTCATCGGGTTCGGCAATGGCCGCGAGCCCCGGGATCGCGTTCTACGGCGTCTCGAAGGCCGCCGTGGTCAACCTCACCATCCAACTGGCGAGTGAGCTCGGCCCCGAGATCCGCGTCAACGCCGTCGCGCCCGCCGTGATCAAGACCGACTTCGCGCGCACGCTGTACGAAGGCCGCGAGGAGCAGGTTGCCGACGGCTACGTGCTCAAGCGCTTGGGCGTGCCCGAAGACGTCGCGGCCCCGGTCGCGTTCCTCCTCTCGGACGACGCATCGTGGATCACCGGGCAGACGCTCGTGATCAACGGCGGCGGACGCGCGCGCTAACGCAGAGTGGATGCCGCTGCCGGGGTGACGTCGAGTCGCCCCGGCAGCGCTGCGTTTACGGCGACGGATCTCCGCAGCGACGGAAAACAGCGGCGGCTACCGTGACGGCATTTCTGCAGCGACAGCATCTCTACAGCGACTCTGCCAAGCGCCGCGCAACCTCGGCGCCAGGCATCGCGCGGGGAAACACCGCGACGACGATCTGCTCCTGGTCACCGGCATCCTGCGCAGTCTGCGGGCCCACCCCATAGCGCCGGAGCGCGTCGTCGAGGGCCGACTGCAGTGCCGACAACGGCACCGCCCGTTCGCCCCGCAGCAGTCGCCGCAACACGTGGTTGTGTGCCGCCGTCACGAGGGCGGTGAAGCCCACTGCATCGAGCGGGTCGAGCCCCGGCACCTCGCGACGCAGGTACTCATCGAACAGACGCGAGTAGCGAAACACCGTCACAATCTCGCGATCGCGCAGCGCCGGCACCTGGCGCACGACCTGGTAGCGCCGGCGCGCAAGCTCGGGATCCGCCGCGAAGTAACGAAACACCAAAGTGGATGCCTCGCACACGGCCACCCACGGATCAGGATGCCCCTGGTCTAAGAACGCTCGGAGCTCGGCGAGCAGCACCTCGTGGTCGGCGAAGACCACGTCGTCCTTGCCGCCAAACTGCCGAAAAAACGTGCTGCGTGACATGCCCGCGGCACGTGCGATCTGCTCGACGGAGGTCGCTTCGAAACCCTGCGCGGCGAAGAGATCGATGGCGGCTGCGACGGCTACGGAATTGGACTGTTGCTCGCTCACTCAAGTGAGGTTACTCCGGCAGCGAACCTGGGGAGGGGTGCAGGGTCGGGTAGTACGCTTAACAATCGTCGACACATTTCGACGTTGAAGACGATCGCACGATATATTTCGCGCGACCGCAGCACAATCACCGACACAAATCACGCGCGCGTCGCGGTGAGGACAACTAAGTGGACCTTTACGAGTACCAAGCTAGGGACCTGTTCGAGAAGTATGAGGTGCCGGTGCTTGCCGGCATCATCGCCGATACTCCCGAAGAAGCAAGGGCGGCCGCCGAGAAGATCGGTGGCGTCGTCGTTGTTAAGGCGCAGGTCAAGACCGGAGGCCGCGGCAAAGCCGGCGGCGTCAAGGTCGCCAAGAACGCCGACGAGGCGTTCGAAGCTGCGAAGGCCATCCTCGGCCTCGACATCAAGGGCCACGTCGTGCAGCGCGTCATGGTCGCAGCAGGCGCGCGCATCGATAAGGAGTACTACTTCTCGGTGCTGCTCGACCGTGCAAACCGTTCCTACCTCTCGCTTTGCAGCGTCGAGGGCGGCATGGAGATCGAAGAGCTCGCAGTTGAGCGTCCCGAGGCGCTGGCACGCGTCGCGGTTGACCCGCTGACGGGTATCGACAAGGCGAAGGCCGTGGCGATCGCCGAGGCCGCGGGCTTTGCCCCCGAGCTCGTCGACAAGGTCAGTGACGTCTTCGTCAAGCTGTTCGACGTCTACAAGGGTGAAGACGCGACGCTCGTCGAGGTCAACCCGTTGGTGCTCACCGAAGAGGGCGACATCATCGCGCTCGACGGCAAGGTCAGCCTCGACGAAAATGCTGACTTCCGTCATCCCGGTCACGCTGAGCTCGAAGACAAGGCGGCCGCCGACCCGCTGGAGGCGAAGGCCAAGGCCAACGACCTCAACTACGTGAAGCTCGACGGTGAGGTCGGTGTCATCGGCAACGGTGCAGGCCTCGTGATGTCGACGCTCGACGTCGTCGCATACGCCGGCGAAAACCACGGTGGCGTCAAGCCCGCCAACTTCCTCGACATCGGTGGCGGGGCGTCGGCAGCAGTCATGGCCGCCGGTCTCGACGTGATCCTCGGCGACCCGCAGGTCAAGAGTGTGTTCGTCAACGTCTTCGGTGGCATCACCGCGTGTGACGCCGTGGCGAACGGCATCGTTGGTGCGCTCGAGACGCTTGGCGCAACCGCCACGAAGCCGCTCGTGGTGCGCCTCGACGGCAACAAGGTGGAGGAGGGGCGTGCGATCCTCGCCGCCGCCAACCACCCGCTTGTGACCATTGCCGCGACGATGGACGAGGGCGCCGACAAGGCTGCCGCGCTCGCCAACGCCTGAGCCACAGACATCCAAAGAGGAAATTGAAGCTATGTCTATCTTTCTGAACAAGGACTCCAAGGTCATCGTCCAGGGCATCACCGGCGGCGAGGGCACCAAGCACACCGCCCTCATGCTCAAGGCCGGCACCCAGGTCGTCGGTGGCGTGAACGCCCGCAAGGCCGGCACCACCGTCAGCCACATCGCGGCCGATAGCTCGACGGTCGAGCTGCCCGTCTTCGCGACCGTGGTCGAGGCAATGGCGCAGACCGGGGCAAACGTGTC
>JAKOTS010000038.1 GCA_029777095.1 Actinomycetes bacterium
TCAATAGTGTTTCGGCGGCCATAGCGAGAGGGAAACGCCCGGTTACATTCCGAACCCGGAAGCTAAGCCTTTCAGCGCCGATGGTACTGCAGGGGGGACCCTGTGGGAGAGTAGGACACCGCCGAACTTCTTTGTAAAATGGCCACCCAGCTTGGGTGGCCATTTTGCGTTAACGTGCCAGCCACACAACGGCAGGCCGAACACGACAGGCTCACGTCTCACGACGTGGGCCTTTGTCGTTTCTGCAGGCGGGCTACGTCGCTCCACGCAGGGCCCTTTGTTGCTTCTGGCGCGGACATTTTGCCGCTTCTGTGTGGGTATTTGTGATCGCTGGGGCTGCGCCGCTTGGTCTCGCGCGGACATACAGACGCGTCGTGTCGCGGGGTCTGTCCGCCACCTGAGTGGCCCTCGTGCCGGCACACAAAAGGCCCCCGGCCGGTGCGAGTCTCTCAGAGACCGTGCACACGGCCGAGGGCCAGGTGTCGTTTGTTGTTGCCCTTAGTCGCGAGCGAGCAGCGCGTCACGCACCTCGCGGCGCAGCACCTTGCCGATGAGCGACTTCGGGAGCTCCTCAACGATGAACACGCGCCGCGGCACCTTGTATGGCGTCAGGACGCGGCGACCAAACTCGCGTACCGCGTCGAGGTCAACGTCGGCGCCTGGCTCCACGACGATCGCCGCGACGACCTCTTCACCAGAGTGCTCGTTGGGCAACCCGACCACGGCGACGTCTGCGATGCCGGGGAACTCGCGCAGCACGTTCTCAACCTCAGTGGGGCCGACGTTGAAACCACCCGTGATGATGAGTTCTTTGATGCGGTCGACGACGCGCACGAACCCGGCTTCGTCAACTGTGACGATGTCGCCGGTACGGAACCACCCGTCGATGAAGACCTTCGCGGTCTCTTCTGGCTTGTTGTAGTAGCCGGCGAACACCTGGGGTCCTCGCACGAGCAACTCGCCTGCGGCACCTGGTTCCACATCGTTCGTGGGGTTCTCAGGGTCGACAACGCGCAGTTCGGTGCCGGGAATCGGCAGGCCGACCGTGCCCGCAACGCGGGTGTCTGCGATGGGGTTGGCGATCAACACAGGCGAGCACTCGCTCAGGCCATAGCCCTCGACCAGGTAGCCTCCGGTTGCCGCTTCGAACGGCACAACGAGCTCGTGGGGGAGCGCCATCGCCCCCGAGATCGCGACCTCAGTGCCCTTGATCGAAACGCCCTTTGCGACCGCGGCCGCGAGCAAGCGTTCCGCAATCGGCGGAACGAGCGGCAGGAACGTGGCGGGGTGCTTCTTCATGACATCGAGCACCAAGTCGGGCTCGAACTTTGGAAACAAGACGAGACGTGCGCCAAGGCTCATCGCAAACGTTAGGCAGAGCGTGAGCCCGTACGCGTGGAACATTGGGAGCACGGCATAGACGACGCATCCGGGCCCTTGGACAATCGTGGGCACCCAGGCGCGCGCCTGTTCTGCGTTCGAGAGCAGGTTGCGGTGGGTGAGCGCGGCGCCCTTTGGGGTACCGGTCGTGCCGCTCGTGTACTGGATGATCGCGAGATCATCGGTCTTCGGCAGCGGGAACATTGGCGTCAGTGGTGCCGAAGACTGCAGATCGTCCCATACAACCGTGCCACCGACCGCTGTGGTGAGCGCGGCGCGCGACTCGCGCGCCTTGGCGATCGGCAAGCGCAGGAGTGCACGCATCTTGAGTGGCATCGCGCGAGGCACATCAACACTGATGAGGTTCGCGACGCGAAGTTCGGCCGGGAGGTCTTGCACGGTTGCGACGACGTTGTTCCACACGATGGCGTGGCGTGCGCGGTGATCTTCAAACTGCTTGCGCAGCTCGATCGGAGTGTAGAGCGGGTTGTGCTCGACGACGACGGCGCCGAGTCGCAACACGGCGTAGAACGCCACGATGTGCTGTGGGCAGTTGGGAAGCACGATGGCGACCGGGTCGCCGGGGGCGACACCAAGCTCGCGCAGACCGTTGGCGGCGCGCTCGACTTGCGCGAGCAGCTGGGAGTAAGTGGTTGTGCGACCGAAGAACTCGAGGGCCGGGGCATCCGGATAATTACGGGCAGAAGTCTCAAGGATCGAATACAGCGATCCACTCACCGGCGAGAGGTCTTCGGGCACGCCTTTGGCGTAGCTGCTGATCCAGGGGCGAGGCGGGTCATACGTGGTCACATGGCAAGCCTACTGTGCGCCCTCGGCGGCGGCAGGGGAGCGCCTAAGATGGTTTGGTGTCTGAAATCACCCCCGAACTCGTGCGCCATCTCGGCTCGCTCGCTCGCATCGAGCTGAGCGACGAAGAGATCACGCGTCTTACTGGCCAGCTCGACGCAATCGTCGACAACATCGCGAAGGTTTCTGAGGTTGCCACCGCAGACGTCGTCGCGACCAGTCACCCCATTCCGCTTGCGAATGTGTTCCGTGACGACGTTGTTGGTGAGCCGCTCACGATCGAGCAGGCCTTGCAGAACGCACCGGATACGGCCGATGGCCGGTTCCGCGTGACCGCGATCATGGGGGACGAACAGTAATGACCGATCTGACCCGTCTTACCGCCGCGGCGCTTGCTGAGAAGCTCGCGTCGGGCGAGGTATCCAGCGTCGAAGCCACCAGCGCACACCTCGATCGCATCACCGCAGTCGATGGCGACCTGAACGCGTTCTTGCACGTCAACGAGGGTGCCCTCGCCGCGGCCGCGGAGATTGACCGCCGCCGCGCTGCCGGTGACGCGCTCGGCGAGCTTGCCGGCGTGCCGCTGGCCATCAAGGACGTGCTCGTCACGACTGACATGCCCTCCACAAGCGGCTCCCGCATTCTCGAGGGCTACATGTCGCCCTTCGACGCGACGGTCGTCGCGCGCGCCCGCGCCGCGGGGCTCGTTGGCCTCGGCAAGACCAACATGGACGAATTCGCCATGGGGTCCTCGACCGAGCACTCGGCCTTTGGCGCGACGCTGAACCCGTGGGACCCGACGCGCGTTCCGGGTGGTTCTGGTGGCGGTTCGGCGGCGGCGGTTGCGGCCTTCGAAGCGCCGCTTGCGCTCGGAAGCGACACCGGCGGATCCATCCGCCAGCCCGCGCACCTCACGGGCACGGTCGGCATGAAGCCGACCTACGGCGGCGTCAGCCGCTACGGCTCGATCGCGCTGGCATCGAGCCTCGACCAGGTTGGCCCTGCGACCCGCACGGTGCTCGATGCTGGGCTACTGCATGACGTGATTGGCGGACACGACGCGCTCGATTCGACGTCGCTGCCCGACAGCTGGCCTTCGTTTGCGGCCGCTGCCCGCGAGGGCGCGCGCGGAGACGTGCTCAAGGGACTGAAGATTGGCGTGGTGCGCGAGCTCCCCGACAGTGGATTCCAGGCAGACATTTCGACCTCGTTCCGCGCTGCCCTGGCGGCGATGGAGGCGCAGGGTGCCGAGATCGTTGAGATCAGCGCGCCGCACTTTGAGTACGGCGTTGCCGCCTACTACGTGCTGATGCCGGCCGAAGCGTCGAGCAACCTTGCTCGGTTCGACTCGGTGCGATTCGGCATGCGGGTCACGCCGCATGCGGGCGCAACGGTTGAGGAGGTCATGTCGGCTACCCGTGCCGCTGGGCTCGGCGAAGAAGTCAAGCGCCGCATCATCCTCGGTACCTACGCGCTCTCGGCGGGCTACTACGACGCCTACTACGGCAGCGCCCAGCGTGTTCGTACGCTGATTCAGCGCGACTACACCGACGCGTTCGCGCAGGTCGACGTGATTGCCACGCCGACGTCTTCGACCACAGCCTTCAAATTCGGTGAGATGTCTGACGACCCGCTGGCGATGTACCTGAACGACGCGACAACGATTCCCGCGAACCTCGCGGGCGTCCCGGCGATCTCGATCCCCTCGGGGCTCTCCGATGATGGCCTGCCAATCGGCATCCAATTCGTCGCTCCGGTGCGTGAAGACGCGCGGCTCTACCGCGTCAGCGCGGCGCTCGAAGCACTCTTGCAAGACCAGTGGGGTGGGCCGCTACTTGATCGGGCTCCGATGCTCGGAGGGAAGGCCTGATCATGGCGAAAGACAAGTTGCTGAGCTTCGAAGAAGCGATTGAACTGTACGAACCGGTCCTCGGTTTTGAGGTGCACGTCGAGCTGAACACGAAGACCAAGATGTTCTCGTCGGCCCCGAACGAGTTCGGCGCTGCCCCCAACACGAACCTGTCGCCGGTGTGCCTGGGATTGCCCGGATCGCTCCCGGTGGTCAACGGCACGGCCGTGCGCTACTCGATCTCGCTCGGGCTTGCGCTCGGGTGCGAGATTGCGGAGTCGAGCGGGTTTGCGCGCAAGAACTACTTCTACCCAGACATGGGCAAGAACTATCAGATCTCGCAGTCCGACGAGCCCATCGCGTTCGAAGGCGAAGTTGAGGTCGAGCTCGCAGACGGCGAAATCATCACGATTCCGATCGAGCGCGCCCACATGGAAGAGGACGCCGGCAAGCTCACGCACGTTGGCGGCGCGACGGGCCGCATCCAGGGAGCCGCGTACTCGCTCGTCGACTATAACCGTGCCGGGGTGCCGCTGGTCGAGATCGTCACAAAGCCGATCTTCGGGACCGAAGAGCGCGCGCCTGAGATCGCGAAGGCCTATGTGCAGACGATCCGCGACATCGTGATCTCGCTCGGTATCTCCGACGCGAAGATGGAACGTGGCAACTTGCGTTGCGACGCGAACGTCTCACTCCGCCCCCGCGGCCAGGAGAAGCTCGGCACTCGCACGGAGACGAAGAACGTCAACTCGATGCGCTCGATCGAGCGCGCCGTCCGCTACGAGATCCAGCGTCAGGCCGCGATCCTCAAGGCCGGCGGATCGATCACACAGGAGACACGCCACTGGCATGAAGACACCGGTGCGACGTCGCCGGGTCGCCCCAAGAGCGACGCCGACGACTACCGGTACTTTCCGGAGCCCGATCTGCTGCCCGTGCAGCCCTCTGCCGAGCTGATCGCCGAGCTGCGCGCGGCGCTGCCCGAGAAGCCGGCCGTGCGTCGCCGTCGCCTCATGAGCGAGTGGGGCTTCACCGACCTCGAGTTCCAGGACGTCGTCAATGGCGGACTCGTGGCCGAGGTCGAGGCAACCGTCGCTGCCGGCGCGAGCCCTGCAGCCGCGCGCAAGTGGTGGACGGGTGAGCTCACCCGCATCGCGAACGTGGAGGGGCGCGAGGCATCTGATGTCGCATCACCCGAGCACGTTGCACAGCTTCAGTTGCTGGTCGATGCTGGAACCCTCACCGACAAGCTCGCACGCCAGGTGCTCGAGGGCGTCGCAGCCGGCGAGGGGTCGCCACAGGAAGTTGTGGATGCCCGTGGGCTCGCAGTGGTCTCTGACGACGGGGCGCTCATCGCCGCGATCGATGAGGCGCTGCAGTCGCAGCCGGACGTGCTCGCAAAGATCCGCGATGGCAAGGTGCAGGCGGCCGGAGCCGTGATTGGCGCGGTCATGAAGGCAATGCGCGGGCAGGCAGATGCCGCTCGCGTGCGCGAACTCGTGCTCGAGCGCGCCGCTTCGCTGGACTGATTGAGCCCCGACGTATCTTGACTCGTGTGGTCGGTGCTGTCCCGAGACAGCGCCGACCACACGAGAAACACCAGTGGCGCGGACAGTGTCGGTGGCACGGGCGAGAATAGAAGTATGGGACGCGCAGACGGCAACGGCAGGCTCGTGTCGTCGCCGGGCGCAAACGACGCCGGTACCGGCATCCTGCATGTCGATATGGATGCCTTTTACGCGGCCGTCGAGGTGCTCGATGACCCCTCACTCCTCGACAAAGCCCTGATCATCGGGGCGCCTGACGCCCGATCGGTGGTTTCAAGCGCCTCGTATGAGGCACGGCGATTCGGCGTGCGCGCAGCGATGCCGGTCGGCCAAGCGATGCGCCTGTGCCCACACGCGGTGGTGGTGCCGCCTCGCATGGCGCGCTACCTCGAGGTGTCTGCCCAGGTCATGCGCGTGTTCAGCGAGTTCACTCCGCTTGTCGAACCGTTGAGCATCGACGAGGCATTTCTCGACGTCCGGGGCGCACGCCGGCTGTGGGGGAGCCCGGGCACGATCGCGTTTCTCTTGAAGCGACGGATGCTTGAGTCCACGGGACTGGCCTGTAGCGTCGGTGTGGCAAGCACGAAGCACGTCGCCAAGATGGCGTCCACGATCAGCAAGCCCGACGGGGTGTTGATCGTTGCGGGCGCCGACACGGCCGCATTCTTGGCCCCGCGGTCGGTGCGCACGATGTGGGGCGTCGGGCCGAAATCTGCAGAGGCGCTTGAAGGCCGAGGCATCCACACCATCGCCGACGTGCTCGAAACCCCGGTAGACGTGCTGAATCGTGCGCTGGGCGGAGCGATGGGGGAGCGCGTGTGGCAACTCGCCCGTGGCCTCGACGCCCGCGAGATCGTGACCACCCGAATTGAGAAGAGCATCGGGCACGAAGAGACGTTCTTGAACGACGTCAGCGACGTCGAGTTCTTGCGTGGCGAATTGCTCCGCCTCGCGGACAAGGTCGCGAAGCGCCTGCGAGACGGTGGATTTGAGGCGCGCACTGTCGCGATCAAGGTGCGTTTTGCTGACTTCACGATGGTGAGCCGATCGCAGACGCTCGGTGAGCCGAGCGCCGTCGGGCAACGCATCGGGCAGGCGGCACGCGATCTGCTCGGAGGCCTCGACCTCCAGCAAGCAGTGCGGCTGATCGGCGTGCGCGCCGAGAACCTCATCCCTGCCGGGACCGCTGCACTGGCGCTGTGGGATCCCGACGAGGAATGGCGAAAAGTAGAGGACGCGCTCGATGGCGCGGCGGCCCGTTTCGGGGGCGGCGCGGTCACGCGTGCCGCGTTCGTTGGGCGCCGCGATCGCGCCACCGGGGGGCGAGGCGAAGCCGACGCTGTGCGGCGGGATCGAGAGCGAGAGCGAGATCGCGGACGAGATCGTGGGACTGACGCGGGCGGTGCACCGGATGGACCTGGTCCGGGCGGCGCGGCGTAAAACGAAGCGGTGTCGGTCGGGCTGGGGCATCCACTTGTCTGCGTGTGCCCTGTGCACCAGGCACTGTGCGCGCTAGCGTGGAGGCATGCCCAATATTGCACTCGAACTCGGTAAGCAGTCGGCGACGGCTGGTGTGACGGCGGCCTACGGCGAACAGCAAGAGGTCGATGGCGTGCACATGGTCCCCGTAGCAGTGGTTTGCAGCGGGTTTGGCGGTGGCTCGGACGACTCCGGTAACGGTGGTGGCGGAGGTGGCGGCTGGTCAGTGCCGCTTGGCGCCTACATCCGCCGTGGTGACGACCTGCGGTTTGAGCCCAACATCATTCCGCTCCTTGCCGTGGCGATCCCGTTTGTGTGGATCGCTGGGCGTGCGCTCAGCCGCGTGATTCGCGCGTTGAAACGATAGCGAGATGGAGCGCACAGCGCCACGCGCAGCGACACCGATGAGCATCGCGCTCGAGGCCGGTGTGAGAAGAATTTTCGCCGCGGTTAAAGCCGTGCAGGCGCTGAACCCGGTCGTGCTGATCGATGGGCGTAGCGGTGCTGGGAAGTCGTCGCTGGCGCAGGCATTGATTGCGTCGTGGCCGTTGCCAGGGCGCGTGCAGATGGTGGCGCTGGATTCGATCTACCCGGGCTGGGACGGGCTTGCTGAGGGTCGCGAACGGGTGATCGACCAGGTGTTGGTGCCCCACGCACAGGGTCAAATCGGCCTCTGGCAGCGATACGACTGGGAACTGGGCGAATATGCCGAGACAGAAGCCGTGGACCCCTCGCTGGCGTTGATCGTTGAGGGTTCCGGGCTGCTCACACCCGTGAGCGCTCGACTCGGGGACGTTCGGGTGTGGCTCGAATCGCCCGCGCCCGTTCGGAAGCACCGCGCGCTCACGCGTGACGGCGACACCTATCGACCGCACTGGGACCGGTGGGCGGCGCAGGAAGACGCGCACATTGCGGAGCACGCTCCTGCGCGCTGCGCCGATATGGCGCTTCGAATTCCTTAGCTTCAGCGTTTCTGAGCTTCAGAGTTCGCTGTCGTCGAGCGCCTGGACGATGCCATCGAGGCGAAAACCGAGCCAGTCGTAGACGCCGAATCTGCCGTCTTCGTCGTCGTCGGCGCGTGCTTCGGCATCGTCGTCCTCGGTTTCGATCCCGAGACGACTTGCAACGACGAGGCGGACGGCCGCGAGTGTGCGCATCCATGCCTCGCCTGCTTCGTGGTCGAGCACCACGTCGAACGGGGCTTGCGGGTCGGAAACCGCGTGCGGGACGTGTCCCGACACTGGTTCGTTGAGGCTCATGTCGAGGCCCGCGAGGACGCGGCGTGCATCACGGATGCGCCGTTCGACCAGGTCGTTCTCTGTGTGTCGACGAAACTCCGCCGCCGCATCACCATCGGCGTAGGCATCGGGCATCAGGCGCGCGATCGCCGGGTCTTCTGGCGTCGCTTCCGACCCTCCGAACGCACCAGCGATTGCCCCTGCGCCTGGAGACGCGGGCGCGGCGGCCGACGGCTGCTCATCCGAGTAGTCGCCGAGCAACGAGATGAACTGTTCAACGAGATCTGCCAAATAATCGGCTTCGATCCGCGTGATGGTAAGAATCAATGCGCGTGAATTGCTCACTCGCCGACCTTTCGTACTGTGGCCCAGAGGGCGTATCCGTGCATGGCCTGAGTGTGCATTTCCATCTGCTCGCGTGGCCCTTCGGCGACGACGGCATGGCCTTGTTCGTGAACCATGAGCATGAGCGTATTTGCCCGCGCCCGGTCGTAACCAAAATAGGTGCGGAACACGCGCGAGACGTAGCTCATGAGGTTGACGGGGTCGTTCCACACAACGGTTTGCCACACCGCCGGAGGCTGCGGGGCTTCGTCGAGAAACAGGCGCTCGTCGAGTTCGGGATCGGCGATGAGTGCCATCATGCCCAGCCCAGTTCGTGCAAACGCTCATCATCGATGCCGAAGAAGTGCGCAATCTCATGGACCAGGGTGGTGTGAACCTCGTCGCGAAGTTCGGCTTCATTGGCGCAGATGTGCAGGTGAGGCTCGCGATACACAACAATGCGATCGGGCAATTCGCCCACGCCGTATCCTTCACGTTCGGTCAGCGCGACGCCGTCGTACAAACCAAGGAGGTCAAGCCCGCCGTCTTCGGGTCGGTCTTCGGTGACGAAGATGACGTTATCGAGGCCGTCGAACATATCGTCAGGCAATCGATCCAGTTCTTCGACGACGAGCGACTCAAACGTCGCAGCATCCATCTCAATCATTGGGAGCCTCGCGATCCGCGTGTGCAGGTTCGTTCGGACAAGACTCGAATCGCGCGATTCGGTGCTTGTTGTGCAATTTTCTTGGGGTGAGTAACGGGGCTCGAACCCGCGACATCGGCCACCACAAGGCCGCGCTCTACCAACTGAGCTATACCCACCATGCAACCCGCTTGCGCAGGCAACCCCTTCAGTCTATTACATCTCGGAGCGACCCGATGACACGAGGCAGCGAGTTACTCCGCGTCGCTGTAGAGCTCGATCGTCGCTGCGGATGCCGTACGTGCTTCTTCGCTGGTGGGGCCCGGTTGCGGCACAAAAACTGCTGCCCGGTAGTACGCCATTTCACGGATCGACTCGAGGATGTCGGCGAGGGCGCGGTGGCCACCGTTCTTCGCCGGAGCGTTGTGGTAGGCGCGGGGATACCAGCGCTTGGCAACTTCTTTGACGCTAGACACGTCAACGTTACGGTAGTGCAGATAGCTGTCGAGGCGTGGCATGTACTTCGCAATGAACGCGCGGTCGGTGCCGATCGTGTTGCCAGCAAGCGGCGCCTTCCCCGCCTGCGGGACGAAACGCTGGATGTACTCGAGGGCCTCGAACTCTGCCTCCGCGGCGGTTACGCCGTGCGGGATCTCTTCGAGCAGGCCCGACGAACGGTGCATTTCCGTGACGAACTCGCCCATGTTCGCGAGCGCGCTTGCATCGGGCTTCACCACGATCTGGAATCCCGCATCGAGCGGACGGAGCTCGAAGTCGGTCACGACGACCGCGATTTCAACGATTTCGTCGAGATTGAGGTCGAGCCCCGTCATCTCGCAGTCGATCCATACCAGACGGTCATTTTCGCTTGCCGAAGCCACAGGTGACACCTTTCGAACCGTACGACGCGCTTGCCGACCGCCGGTCGCGGCGATGGTGCGCGAGTGCCCCCGGTAGGAATCGAACCTACGACCAAGAGATTAGAAGGCTCTTGCTCTATCCACTGAGCTACGGAGGCGTCATTCCAGAATACTGGAAGCCTGCGAGTCACATGGCGAGCGACCAGGCCACGGTGCCGCCGAGCTCTCGCGCCGCTTCAAGGTGCTCAGCATTCGGGGGGCCGGTGAACGCCAGCGGTGGGGTCGCGAGCCGGAGCCCGTAGCCGGTGGTGATGGAGGTCATCGCGCGCTCGGCTCCGGTCGTGTCGAAGGCACCGTGAATCCAGTAGGAAAACGGCTTGCGCGTGGTCGTTTCGTGCGTCGCGTCGTAGGTGGTGTCGAAGAAGTGTTTCAGCGCGCCCGAGATGTAGCCGAAGTTGGCGGTCGTACCAAGGATGAAACCGTCGGCCGCAAGGACGTCGTCGGTCGTCGCTTCGAGCGCGTGGCGGACGAGGATCTCGACGCCCTCGTCTTCGGCGGTCCGAGCGCCCTCCAGGACTGCGTCGGCAAGAGCCTGCACGGTGGGCGTAGGGGAGTAGTGGACAACCAGGAGCCGCGGCATCCCCCCACCCTAGCCAGGCGCGGACGTCGCGGCCATGGCTGAAGGTACGCTCGGGACTATGGGTGAGCGGAGCGGGCGCGTGAGCGACAAGGCGGAAACGAACTCGGTGCGCAAGCGCATCATTGAGGAACTCGGGGTTGCACCGACGATCGACGCCGCAGACGAAGTGCGGGTTCGGGTGGAGTTCATCAAGGACTACCTGCGCGCGGCGCATGCCAAGGCGCTGGTGTTGGGGATCTCGGGCGGGCAGGACTCAACACTCGCCGGGCGCCTGTGCCAGCTTGCCGTCGAGGAGATTCGCGCTGCCGGCGGTGACGCGGAATTCATCGCGGTGCGTCTGCCCTACGCGGTGCAGCTCGACGAGGACGACGCGCAGGGTGCGATTGCGTTTATTGGCCCGGATCGGACGATCACATTCAACATCGCGGGGCCGGTGGACGCGTTCGCGGCGGAGTTCGGTGACGCTTTCGGTGAGGCGTTGACGGATTTCAATAAGGGCAACGTGAAGGCGCGTGCCCGCATGATCGCGCAGTACGCGATCGCCGGCCAGACCGGGGCGCTTGTCGTCGGCACGGATCATGCTGCGGAGGCAGTGACCGGATTCTTTACAAAGTTCGGCGACGGCGGTGTCGATCTCGTGCCGCTCGCGGGGCTCTCGAAAGGACAGGGGCGACAGCTGCTCCGCGAGCTTGACGCACCCGAGCGCCTGATTACGAAGCTCCCGACAGCCGACCTCCTTGACGGCGTACCGGGTCAGAGCGATGAGGCAAATCTCGGGCTCAGCTACGAGCACATTGACGCGTTCTTAGAAGGGCGTTCGTTGCCCGACGACGTGAGCGCAACACTCGTTGCGGGCTATCTGCGCTCGGCGCACAAGCGCCACACCCCGCCTGGGCCGCATGACTCGTGGTGGCGTCCGGCCTCCTGACCGTGCACGTCGACGAACGGGCTCATGAGCTGTAATGCAGGCACCAAGCCGCCTCGTCGGCTGACCAGAACGCGCCCAGCTCGAGAAAACTGTTCAGCGCGGGTTTGTAGCGCCGCGCGCGGTAGCGAGTGCCCTCTGGAGACGGGAGCGGCTGGATGTGCCCGACGACGCGGCCCGCCCCGTCGACCGCGCGCCACTGCGTCGTGCCCGCTCGCTGGAGTTGCAGCCCGACGAGCGGTGAGAGCGCCGGCGGACTCGTGAGCAGTGGTGACGCGAAGGCGAACGCAGCGGGCCCGGGTGACTGGGCGCCGGCAACACTCTGGGCGCTGATCTGGATGTTCGAGGATGTGGTGCTTCGCATGATGACTCCTTTGACACCTGAACGTAGGTGCGGCCGCCGACATTGCGTGGGCATCGTGATCGATGAGTTCTCCTCCACAGGGCCGCGCACGACCTCGATCTGTCCACAACTTGCGGATCGAGCGCGGCACAGCCCCATTGGTCGGAGCATCGTGGTCTGCATGCCGTCCACCCGGGAAGCCGGAGGCGGTGCGGCGCGAGAGAGTCTCACGCAGAAAGGGAGCGATCATGAGCGACACCATTTCGATCGTTGGCAACGTGGCCACCGAACCAAAGCAAGCTGCCCCCGGCGGGGTGCCCATCACGTCGTTCCGGCTGGCGGCGTCACAACGACACTTTGACCGTGCAAGCTCGGCATGGGTCGATGGCAATACGAACTGGTACACCGTCTCGGTGTTTCGTGTGCTTGGCGATCACGCACTCGAGTCGCTCAAAAAGGGCGACCGGATCTTGGTTCGTGGGCGCCTGCGTATTCGCGACTGGACCGCCGGTGACAAGAGTGGCACGACGGCAGAGATTGACGCGGATGCACTCGGGCACGATCTTCAGTGGGGCACGACCACATTCACAAGGGCGGAGAACGGCGGTGGCTCGCACGCGCGCGGCGGCGAGGCAGCGAGCGAGCAGACAGAGCAGTGGCGCGCGCCCATGGGTGACACGCCAATCGTCGATACGGATGCCTCGACCCTGACCCAGGAGGCGTCCTCGGGCGACGATGAAGGCGACGCCGAGGGTGACATGGCGATGGCTATGGCGGGCGGCGGGCCGGCGGAAACGCCATTCTGAGGTCGCGGCGCTGACGCGGCGACGGCGGGACGCGCCCGTAGACTCAATGGGTGAGCACCCGCCGTCGCACTCTTCTCCGCACCCACAGTCGTCCTCTTGTCGCCGGTGTCGCGGGTGCCGCGCTGCTGGTGGCCCTGAGCGGCTGCGCGGGAGCACCGACGCCTGGGCCATCCGAGCCGGGCGCCAGTGCGAGCGCGCCTGCCAGCATCGCCCCCGACCCGGTTGTGCCGGCCGGTCCTGCGTTCATCGCTGATGGGACCGCACCGGAGAACCTTCCGTTCTTTGCCAGCATTGTTGACGCAGTGTGGGCATCCGATGCGCGCGGATCTGGGCGGGCCTACGTGGACGCACTGGTTGCCGGCGGGTTTGACAAGGCGAGCATGCAGGTCACGAAAGACCTCTCCACTGTCGGAAATGCCGCCGAAAGCATGCAGGTTTCAGTGCGCTGGGCAGACGAATGCCTGGTCGGCCAGTTTGGTCCCGCTACCGGCGAACCAGAAAGCACCGTGCAGAGTCTGCTCCCCGCGGACGTCTGTCTGCTCGGCAATACGCGCCCAATTGACTGGTGAGATGCGGAGACTTGACTGGTGAGATGCGGAGAGCGAAATGCTGAGCGATGCGTATCGCGGATCCGTCAGTAGACCCGGCGAGGGCGATCAAAGTCCCAGGTAAGCTAGGACGTTGGCGGCGTTACGCCAGGAAGCGGTAGGGATAAGAGTGGCTGAATACATCTACACGATGGCACGGGCGCGCAAAGCGGTCGGCGAGAAGGTAATCCTGGACGACGTCACGATGTCGTTCCTGCCCGGCGCAAAGATCGGCGTCGTCGGCCCCAACGGTGCCGGTAAGTCGACGATCCTCAAGATCATGGCGGGCCTTGACACCCCCAGCAATGGTGAGGCAAAGCTCTCGCCCGGCTACACCGTCGGTATCCTCATGCAGGAACCCGAGCTCGATGAACACCTCACGGTGCTTGAGAATGTTCAGCAGGGCGTGGGACCGATCAAGGCGAAGCTTGACCGCTTCAACGAGATCTCCGGCTTGATGGCCGACCCCGAGGCAGACTTCGACACGCTCCTGGCCGAAATGGGCACCCTGCAGGAAGCCATCGACGCGGCTGACGCGTGGGATCTCGACTCGCAGCTTGAGCAGGCGATGGATGCGCTCCGCACGCCGCCGTCGGACGCGCTCGTGTCGAACCTGTCTGGTGGCGAGAAGCGCCGCGTCGCGCTCTGCAAGCTCCTGCTGCAGAAGCCCGACCTGCTTCTTCTTGACGAGCCCACAAACCACCTTGACGCCGAAAGTGTGCTCTGGCTTGAGCAGCACCTCGCCGGCTATGCCGGTGCTGTGCTCGCCGTCACACACGACCGTTACTTCCTCGACAACCTCGCCGAGTGGATCTGTGAGGTCGACCGCGGGCGCCTCTACCCCTATGAGGGCAACTACTCGACGTACCTCGAGAAGAAGCAGGAACGCCTCAACGTCCAGGGCAAGAAGGACGCAAAGCTTGCCAAGCGGCTTGCAAGCGAACTCGACTGGGTGCGCAGCAACGCGAAGGGTCGTCAGACGAAGTCGAAGGCCCGTCTTGCGCGCTACGAAGAGATGGCGACCGAGGCCGAGCGCACGAGGAAACTTGACTTCGACGAGATTCAGATTCCGCCGGGGCCGCGCCTTGGTCAGATCGTGCTCGAGGCCAACAAGATCGAGAAGGGCTTCGATGGGCGCAGCCTCATCAGCAACCTGTCGTTCAGCCTTCCGCGCAACGGCATCGTCGGCATCATCGGCCCGAACGGTGTGGGTAAGACCACCCTGTTCAAGACCATCGTCGGCCTCGAACCGCTCGACGGCGGCGAGCTGAAGGTCGGCGAGACGGTCAAGCTTTCATATGTTGACCAGAGCCGTGGAGGCATCGACCCCAACAAGAACCTGTGGGAGGTCGTGTCTGACGGACAGGACTTCATTCAGGTTGGCAAGGTCGAGATCCCCTCGCGCGCGTACATCTCGCAGTTCGGGTTCAAGGGACCAGACCAGCAGAAGAAGGCAGGGGTGCTCTCAGGTGGAGAGCGCAACCGTTTGAACCTGGCACTGACGCTGAAGCAGGGTGGAAACCTCCTGCTGCTTGACGAACCGACAAACGACCTCGACGTTGAGACGCTCGGCAGTCTCGAGAACGCGCTGCTCGAGTTTCCTGGTTGCGCCGTGGTGATCACACACGACCGTTGGTTCCTCGACCGCATCGCCACGCACATCCTCGCGTACGAGGGCACGGACGCAGAGCCCGACCAGTGGCACTGGTTCGAAGGCAACTTCGCCTCCTACGAAGAGAACAAGATCGAGCGCCTCGGTGCCGATGCCGCCAAGCCTCACCGCTCGACATACCGGAAGCTCACGCGTGACTAATCTGATTGAAGCCCCCGACTACGCCGATATCGAGTCGGACTCGATTCAGCGGGGGCCGAATGGCCTGCGCGTACACATCCCGATCCATTTGCGGTGGGGCGACCTCGATGCACTTGGACACGTGAACAATGCGTCGATGCTGCGGTTGATCGAAGAAGCGCGTCTTCGTGGCTTTTGGCGTGCAGATGACGACTACAACGCGCCTTCGACGGCGATCATGGGCAGCAGCCGGGTCGGCGACGTCGATGCGATGGCCGTTGTTGCGCAGCAGCAGATCGAGTACCTGATTTCGGTGCCCTACGGCCGCCTGCCCCTCGATGTGCAGATGTGGATCGGTCGTCTCGGCGGCTCCAGTGTGGAGATCTGCTACGAAGTGCGGAGCCCGGCAAACAACGCCGCCGACGCGCCGCCGCAGACGATCTACGCGCGTGCGTCGGGAGTGATGGTGATGCTCGACGCGAAGACCGAGCGACCGCGCAAGATCACCGATCTTGAGCGCGCAGCCTGGGCGCCCGTCGTCGGCGAACCGATCGATTTCAAGCGCGGGCGCTAATCAACCTGCTGCTGTGAAGCAAAACGCGGGGCGGTGCTGAGAGATCAGCACCGCCCCGCGTTATTTGCGTGCCAGTTGCTTATGGAGGGTTAGGACTTCTGCGCCAAGATTTCTGCGGGCACGCGCGTCATCGCTTCCTGGGCCACGCTCGCAAGCAATACACCGTCGCGGGAGTAGATGCGGCCCGTGCCGAGGCCACGGCCACCGCTCGCGCTGCCGGACTCCTGGACATACAGCATCCATTCATCGACCCGCCCATCACGGTGCCACCACATTGCGTGGTCAAGGCTTGCGACGTTGAGGCCGTCGGTGACCCATGCGAGCCCGTGGGCTCGGAGGATTGACTCCTGGATGGTCGAGTCGCTCGCGTATGCCAGGGCGGCACGGTGAAGCTGTGGGTCATCGGGCAGGCGTCGACGCGCGCGCATCCACACCATCTGTGACGGCACGCGCTCGCCCTCGACTGTCTTATAGATCGGCGAGGTGACGTGGCGGAACTCGAACGGTCGGTTGTCCCAGCGTAGGCGCGTAGTGGCATCGAGCTCGTCGAGGTGAATCTCGAGGTCGGGCAGGCTCTCAGGCGTGGGCACGCCCTCCGGCATCGGGATCTGGTGTTCGAGGCCTGGGACCACACGCTGGAACGAGGCGATCATCGAGAAGATCGGCACACCATCCTGATACGCCTGACTCCGCCTGGTCGAGAACGAGCGCCCATCGTGAATGCGATCGACCGCGAACGTCATGCCGCGGGTGGCGTCGCCGGCGCGCAGGAAGTAGCCGTGCATCGAGTGCACGCGGCGGTCCTCGGCAACGGTCCGAGCCGCCGCAACGATCGACTGGGCCAGCACCTGGCCGCCGAACACGCGCCCCGATGACATGTAGTGCGAGACGCCGGTGAAAATGTCTTCATGGGTGCGAGCTTCAGAATCGGC